>JAYRPZ010000121.1:0-88697 GCA_041910915.1 Acidovorax sp. | reverse complement strand
TGGGCACCAGGGGTTGCACCCGTGCCCAGAACGCATCCGTCACCTCCCATGAGTTGGCATGGGCCTTGGCCATATCTGCTACCTCCACCTGATGTCAGATCAAGCCGTAACAGTACAACAATTTACGGATAAATTCTAAGTCCACCGCCACGCTGCCATGCGTGCCAAAGCGCAATTCATCGGGCTTAGACAACCGCGCATTGGGCTCGCCCAGCAGGTAGCGCGCAACGGGCTCCATCAGCTCTTGGTATGAAAGGTCAGGCATGTGCAGTCTCCACGTTGGTGCAAGCGGCGGGCAATGCAGCGGCCTGACCCAGTTGCCTGGGGTGGTGAAAATCGGTCATGTTGTCCTCTAGTGAGTGGGTGCGTCTGCTACTGTTTGAGTAGCTGCTTGCGCTTTCTGGACATGGCTTTGAGGCTGATTTGGCAATGCGTAGGCTGGACTGCACGCTGTGGCCAACAGGGCGAGGGCTGCGCCAGTGAGGAACGCAGCACCTGCACGGGCGGTGGGCAGTGCCAGTAGGTTGGGCAACTGCTCAGGCATGGCGAGTGCCTTCCAGCAGCGCCACAGCACGCGGGTGGTGCTGCGTTGTCAGGCGGTAGCGGCCTGCCTGCGCCGTCTTTCCGTCTGCGTCAGTGACTGGCACGCGCTGCATTTCTATGGCGTCGGCGTGGCCCAACTTACGGCGCAGCGCTTGCACCACGGCGGGGCCGTTGCTGGAGCGTGAAATGCGGTCGATGCCTTCTCGCGCTATCCAGTCCTTGGCTTGCACCAGCGCCTGCAGAGCGCGGGCCTCGCGGGCAAAGAGGGTGGTGGTTTTCATTTTTCGCCACCCTCCCCTTGGTCAGCCAGCGCTAGCAGCGCATGGGCCACCTCACGTAACCCCTCGGGGCCAATCGGTATGCAAAGGGCAATGCCCTCGGCTGTGCAAGCGTTTAGCAAACCTTGGCCCACCGTGATTTCGTGGCCGTCTGGGTGCTGGTAGATGGTTTTGTAGTAAGTCATCGCCAGTCTCCCATCACGCTTGCACTTGCTGGGCGCGAATCCAAGCACGCACGTCGCCCACTTTCCAAGCGCTGATTGCTGCACCTAATTTGACCTGCGCAGGAAAAGACTGCTCACGAACCTTTCTCCACAAAGTGGCGGCAGAAAATGGCAGCGGTGTCGGCAAGTTTGGCCGCTTGGGATCGCGCACCAGTTGGGGTAAGCGCACCAGCGCCGAATCGGGCAGCTCGTCGAAGCTGGGGATTGAGTCAGTCACGCGGCGTGTGATGGGCTGGCGGGGTTTGCGTGGCTTTTTGGCCTTAGTGGCGGCTGTCGTTTCGGTCAATTTGTTTGCTCCGTGGTGCGCAGCAAGCAGCCGTGGCCTTTGGCTGTTTGCTGTGCGATTGCGTGAAATTGCGCGCAGCACGGATTTGAGGTTCTGTCAAAGATTTATCCAAACCCTATACCGGGGAGACATTTGATAAATTCTGAGTTTTGACCGCACTACATGACACAAAGTGAAGCAATATCAACGACTTAAGACATATTCATTTCTGAGTTTTTCCCCATGAGGAAAGCAGCAGGAAAGCGACTGTCCCACGGCATAACGTCCGACTTGGTTACCTATGCAATCCTTCGACTGGGAGCGAATCAGGGGGAAGGTCGTTGGGTTTCGCGTGCGGATATCGTCAAAGCAGTGCCCCTGCCGGAAACGACCATTGACGACCGGCTGCGCGTGCTGGTCAAAAGGGGGCGGGTAGAGAAAGGAGAGCGCAGCAAATACCGGCTCCCCCAGCCTCAACAAGATGCCGCGCCACCACAGCCATCCAAAGTGGCGAAAGTCAAGCCGCCAGCACCAGCACCAGCACCAGCACCAGCACCAGCACCTGTGCCTGTGCCTGTGCCAAAAGTGGAACTAACCAAAAGCGAGCCACCCACAGGACAGCCGCTCAATCAGTTACCGCTCGTGCTCTTTGACTTTGAACAGGCCAAGTTGCGCAACAAAGGGCGTGCGCGCAAGCCCCGGTAAATGCTCAGGCAACTTTATGCACGAAGGGCACAACCTGGGCACCCGTGCGCAGTTGGTCGAGGTAGTCGGCCCACGCCTGCATCATGGCGCGGCGCTGCTCCATGAACTCCGCGCGGTCGTAGGCTGCACCCAGCGGGCCGCTTTTGCCGTGGGCTAGCTGGGCCTCCAGTACATCGGCAGAAATACCCGGAAGGCGCTCGATCATGATGGTGCGAGCCATCGCGCGAAAACCGTGGGCGCTCATTTCCTCACCGGTGAAACCCATGCGGCGCAGTGCCGCGTTGACGGTGTTGTCGCTCATGGGCCGGTCGTGGCTGCGCAACCCTGGGAACACATACTGCCCGTGACCGGTCAGTGGGCGCAGCTCTTGCAAGATGGCCACAGCCTGGGGAGCCAGCGGTACGAAGTGGGGCCGCCCGTTCGCCTTGCCATGAATCGTGCGCTTCATGGCCTGGGCCGGAATGGTCAACATGGCATTGTCAAAGTCAATCCATGCCCATTCCATGGCGCGAATATTGCCGGGGCGCTGAAACAGCAGGGCCGACAGTTGCAGTGCCGCACGAGTGATGGGCTGCCCTATGTAGCCATCAATGGCGCGCATCAGCTCGCCCGCCTTCACCGGCTCCAGCACAGCCGCCATGTGCGTGACCACAATTGGCTGCAATGCGCCATGAAGGTCGGCGGCGGGGTTTCTCTCGCATCGCCCAGTCTGGATGCCATAGCGGAACACCTGCCCCGCAGTCTGGCGCAAGGTGTGGGCTGTTTCATGCGCTCCCCGCGATTCCACTCGGCGCAGCACAGCCAACAAGACGGGCGCTGTCACATCGCCTATGGACACTTTGCCAATCGTCGGGAACAGGTCTTTCTCCATGCGCTCCAGCCAGCGCAGCGCGTAAAGCGTGCTCCAGCTCGGGGCCTTGATGGCGTGCAGCTCGCGTGCGATGGCCTCAAAGGTGTTGGCTGCTGCGGTCTTAACCGTGGCTTTGTCGATTCGCTTTTGCGCGCTCGGGTCAAGGTTTTTGGCCAGCAGGGCGCGCGCATCGTCGCGGCGCTTTCTCGCCTCCTTCAGCGACACGGCGGGATAGACCCCCAGCGCGAGCGTGTTGCGCTTGTCGGCAAAGCGGTAGTCCATGCGCCAGTATTTGCCAGACGGCTTGACCAAGAGGAACAGGCCATCGGCATCGGCCTTCTTATAGCCTGACGGCCTGGCCGGGTCTGGCTTTGCGTTCTTGACTGCCGTGTCTGTGAGTGCCATTACCTTCCTCCTGACGGTACCTATGACGGTACTTTTGCGGTATTTCGACGGTACCTGCATAAAGTACCGTTAAAAGTACCGTCAAACTGACGGTATGTGATGATGCACTGTGAAACTGCGCGAGACAACAAAAAACCCGCTACGCTAGGGAACGTGCGGGTTTTGCTACTGTATGAGACGCCTTGACATGAAACTTTGGCCTGCCCAGAGGGACTCGAACCCCCGACCTATTGCTTAGAAGGCAATTGCTCTATCCAGTTGAGCTATGGGCAGCCACAGGGCGCGGATGATACCGCCTGTGCCTACTGGTCGGCACAATGGCCGCTCACCACCTTCGCCCATCTTGCTGTCCCATGTCCACCCCTCTTGACCCCTTGGCTGGCCCGCCTCCCAACCTCGCCCAAAAATTGGCCGAAGCCGCTTTGCAGCGCCAAAACGCTCTGTTGGGCCTAGGCAAAGAGGCAGCGGCACCTGCACCCATGGCCCCACCCAGCAGCACGACGGCCACCACCAGCGTTCCACCTGTACCCACGCCAAGCCTGCTACCACCGGCACCACCACCCCTTCCTTTGGGTGCAAGCCCGGCACCGCGCGAACAGGTGAGTGTGTCGGCGCAGGCAAGGCAAAGTCTGCTGGAATCGGCACAACAGCGGCCACAGGCCGGGCAGGCCATGCAAGGGGGGGCAGGAGCGCTTGTACCGCGCGCAGCGCCTGGCACGCCATCGTCCCTGCCCTTACCTGAGGGCGCCGACTCCCACCAGCCCACCGCTCAGACGCCGTCTCGACCAGGGCACATCC
The DNA here is from genome assembly GCA_041910915.1 of Acidovorax sp. Lineage (GTDB taxonomy): Bacteria > Pseudomonadota > Gammaproteobacteria > Burkholderiales > Burkholderiaceae_C > Paenacidovorax. The sequence continues at coordinate 84,629 of JAYRPZ010000121.1, read as the reverse complement.
CGGCACTGCCCGTCTGGCCCACCGGGCCTGTGCCGGCACCACTGCGCCATCTGGTACAGCAACTGGTACAGCAGCTCACCTCACCACTGTGGCCACAGCGTGTGCAAGTGGCCCAGCCCTGGCCCACCCCTTTGCTGGCACAGCTGGAGGGGCAAGAAGCCGCCCCCGGTATGCCGTCCTTACTGACCTGGCTGGTACGTCAAGGGGTGGTACAGACAGAGCAGGGCGCGCGCAGCTTCACCGCCACACTGCGCGTACCTGCCAGCTGGCTGGCACAGCAGCCCACGCCCCCCGCCAGCGACGCCGCCGCCAGCGCACAAGCCAGCCCTCTGAGTGGGCCATTGAATGCGGCTTTTGCCGGTAAGGCCCAGGCACTGCAAACCGGCAGCTGGGCCTTGCTGCTGCAAAGCGCCAGCGCACCGGGGCAGCGCACCAGCGCCCTGCTGACGCTGGATTTCCAGCCCCTGGCAGCCCCCACGCTGTACGGGCGTGAGCTGCTACACGTGCGCAACGACCCCTGGTTGTTGATGGCGGCGCTGCAAGCCAGCGGGCACGTGCCACAAGAGGAAGAACTGGTACGCGAACGCGAGGCGCAGCTATGCCAGTCTCCCCAATGCCCCTATGCCGGGCGGGCACCGTGTGAACAGCCCTTTTGCCTGGCGCAGCGCACGGTACTGCCCAGCACCCCAGCCACCCCGGCAGGGGCGGCGTAAAAAAGCCCAGCCCATGGGCTGGGCCTGCGGGGCTTAGGGGTACAAGCCCCGCACCTCGCGTGCATGCAAGATGCGCTTGCACGCGACGATGAACGTAGCCGTGCGCAGCGACACCTTGTTGTCTTGCGCCACCTGCCACACAGCCGCAAAGGCGTTTTGCATGATGCGTACCAGGCGCGCGTTGATCTCGTCTTCCGTCCAGAAAAAGCTGGAAAAGTCCTGCACCCATTCAAAGTAGCTCACCGTCACGCCACCAGCGTTGGCAATCACATCGGGCAACACCAGCACGCCCTTGTCGTTGAGGATGTCATCAGCCTCAGGGGTGGTCGGGCCGTTGGCACCTTCAATCACCATCTTGGCCTGGATACGGTCGGCGTTGTCTTTGGTGATCTGACCCTCCAGCGCTGCAGGAATCAAGATGTCACAGGGCACGCCCCAAAAATCCGCGTTGTCCATCGTCTGAGCACCGGCAAAGCCACCCACGCCACCGTGCTGGCGCACATGCTCAAGCAACGCTGGCACGTCCACACCTGTGGCGTTGTAGAGGGTTCCCGTGTGGTCTTGCACTGCCACCACTTTGGCACCTGCCTCGGCAAACAGCTTGCCAGCCGTGCCGCCCACGTTGCCAAAACCCTGTACCGCAACGCGGGCACCGTCAATGGCCATGCCCGTGAGCCGCGCGGCCTCCACCCCCACCGTGAACACGCCACGGCCCGTGGCCTCCACACGACCGAGCGAGCCACCAATGTCCACCGGTTTGCCCGTGACCACACCGGTCGCAGTGGCGCCGGTGTTCATGGAATAGGTATCCATCATCCAGGCCATGATCTGGCCGTTGGTGTTCACGTCGGGGGCAGGAATGTCTTTGCTGGGGCCAATGATGATGCCGATCTCGCTGGTGTAGCGGCGCGTCAGGCGCTCCAATTCTGCTTGCGACAAGGTCTTAGGATCGACCCGAATACCCCCCTTGGCCCCGCCGTAGGGCACGTTCACCGCAGCGTTTTTGATGGACATCCAGGCGGCCAGCGCCATCACCTCAGACAGCGTGACATCCTGGTGGTAGCGCACGCCACCCTTGCCCGGGCCACGGCTCAGGTTGTGCTGCACACGATAACCCTCGAAGTGGGCGATGGTGCCGTTGTCCAGCTCAATCGGCACATCCACGATCAGAGCGCGCTTGGGGCGCTTGAGCGTTTCCACCCAGCGCGCCAGACCACCCAGATAGGGCGTGACGCGCTCCACCTGCTGCAAATAAGTGCCCCAGGGGCCGAGGTGGTGCGGATCAAGGTAGGAAGGCAAGGCATGCGACGTCATGGCAGCTCCAGAAGAAAAATCAAAGCTTACGCCTGGCTTGCACGCCTGTCCAAGTCCGCTGTGCTTGCTTGGTATGCACGGCGGGCATAGACCCTGCTCGCCCACGGGGGACAGGCGGTATGCACCGGCCCTGGCGTTAGTCTCAACGGACGATGTTGCCGCCTGGACACGTCGCCAGAATGCCTTTCATACCCTGGTTGCCGGGGGACATGAAGGGATCTGAGCATGATGGACATTCGCGGATTGGCCTACGTGGTGGCACAGACCACCGATGTGCCTCGTTGGAAAAACTTTGCCGAGAACGTGCTGGGCATGATGACAGCCGCCACCCCCGACGGTGGCCTGCATGTACGCATGGACGAACGCCAGTTTCGCTTCGTCGTGCAGCCTGGCACGCGCAATGCCTACGTGGCCTCTGGCTGGGAAGTGGCGAGCGAAGCTGGTTTTACCCAAGCTGTGGAAACCCTGCGCGCCCATGGCGTGGCACACGAGCTGGCCAGCGCGGACTTCTGCCGCCAACGCCGCGTGCAACAAATGGTCTGCTTTGCCGACCCTGCAGGCAACTTGCACGAAGTGAGCTGGGGCTTCAAGTCTGACTTTGCCCACTTCGCTTCGCCCGTGGGTGTGTCGCGCTTCGTCACCGAAGGCATTGGCATGGGTCACACCGTGCTGCCCGCGCCTGACTTTGCCAAGACCGTGGCCTTCTTCAAAGATGTGATGGGCTTTGGCCTGTCCGACATCATGAACTTCGAGCCTCCAGGCGTTGAGGGCGTGGTACTGCCCATCCATTTCTTCCACTGCAACAACGGCCGCCACCACAGCCTGGCCGTGGCGGGCTTTCCGGTGGAAAGCGGCTGCGTACACGTCATGGTCGAAGTGGAAAACATGCCTGAAGTAGGCCGTGCCATCGACCGCATGCACGCCCACAAAGTGCAGCAAACCGCCACCCTGGGCCAGCACACCAACGACAAGATGACCTCGTTTTACATGCGCACGCCCTCGAACTTCGACATCGAGTTCGGCTACGGCGGTGCCGTGCTCGACTGGAACGAGCACATCGTTCACGAGTTCACACGCACCAGCCTGTGGGGGCACGACTTCAGCGTGTCGCAACAACAACTGCTCGATAAGGAGGCCTGAGCGCCATGACCAACAAACTCATGAGCGCGGCCCAGGCGGTCGCCCACATCCAAGACGGCATGACCGTGGGCATTGGCGGCTGGGGCCCTCGGCGCAAGCCCATGGCCCTGGTGCGCGAGTTGCTGCGCAGCCCTGTCAAAGACCTCACCGTAGTCGCCTACGGCGGTGCCGATGTCGGCATGTTGTGCGCCGCAGGCAAGGTGAAAAAGCTCATTTTTGCTTTCGTCACGCTCGACTTCATTCCGCTGGAGCCGTACTTTCGCCAAGCACGCCAAAGCGGCGCGCTGGAAGTGATGGAAATTGATGAAGGCCACTTCCTGCTGGGTCTGAAGGCCGCCGCCATGCGCGTGCCCTTCATCCCCACACGCATTGGCCTGGGTACCGACGTGCTCAAGCACAACCCCAGCATCAAGCTGATCGATTCGCCCTACGACGGCAAAAGCTGGGTCGCCATGCCTGCGCTGCCGCTGGACGTGGCTCTGTTGCACGTGGATCGCGCCGACGCGCGCGGTGTGTGCCAAGTCAAAGGCCCTGACCTGTACATGGACGACTTGTTCGCTCGCGCCGCCAAAAACACCTTGGTGAGCTGCGACGAATTGGTGGAAAGCCACTACTTCGCCCAGGGCGAAGAAGCACGCTACGTGCCCTGGGAGCGCTCGGAAACCACTGGCGTGGTGCACCTGCCGTGCGGCGCGCACCCCACGTCCTGCGCACCGCTGTACGGCTTTGACACCCAGCACTTCAAAGAATACGCCGCCAGCGCCAAGCAGCCCGATGGCTGGCAGCAGTACAGCGAACGCTATGTGCAGTGCAGCCAAGAGGAATACCTGCAGCGCGTCGGCGGCGCGGATGCCATTGCCAAACTGCCCCTGCCAGTGTTCTGAGCACAACGCGAAAGGAAACCGTGATGAGTGAAATTGCCCTGGTGGACCGCATCATCTGCGCCGCAGCACAGGCCTGGAAAGACGATGGTGAAGTGCTGGCCACTGGCATTGGCATCGTGCCGCGCCTGGCAGCGTCCCTGTGCATGCGCAGCATCAACCGCGATTTGATGATGACCGATTCAGAAGCCTGGATCGTGCAAGAACCCGTGCCCATCGGGCCGCGCGGTGGCTACCACATCCAGCGCGAAAGCCACATGGGCTTTGCGCGCATTTTCGACAACGTGTGGGGTGGCAAGCGCCACGCCATGGTCGGCCCCACCCAGGTGGATCGCTTTGGCCAAGGCAACATCTCGATGGTCGGCAGCGACTACGCTCGCCCCAAATCCATGATGCTGGGTGTGCGCGGCTTTCCGGGCAACTCCATCAACCACGCCAACTCGTTCTTTGTGCCCCAGCACAGCACCAAAGTGTTTGTGTCTGGTGAAGTGGACATGGTGGCTTCGGTGGGCTACAACCCGGCACGCCTGGAAAAAGGCTGGAGCCTGGAGGAAGTGGCGGACATCCGCTTCATCTTCACCAACTTGTGCGTGATGGATTTTGGTGGCCCAGATCACCAAGTGCGCTTGGTGTCACTGCACCCTGGCGTGACGGTCGAGCAAGTGCAAGAAGCTACTGGCTTCCCCATCCACGTGCCCGCCCAGGTGCCCACCACCGCCGACCCCACGCCCGAACAACTGGCCTTGCTGGCCCAGCTCGATCCCCACAACCTGCGCGCCAGCGTGCTCGGAGCCTGATCGTCATGTCCAGCCCCCACCCCGGTGACGCGCTGGTTGCGCGCGCAGATGAGTCGGTGTACGAAACCGACGAGCCCGTGCTCTACAGCGTGGCCGATGGCATTGCCACCGTCACGATGAACCGCCCGACGTTCAACAACGCGCAAAACTCGCAGATGACCTACGCGCTGGACGCAGCGTTCGAGCGCGCCGTGGCCGACGATGGCGTGAAGGTGATCGTGCTGCGCGGCGCGGGCAAGCACTTCAGCGCCGGGCACGACATCGGCACGCCGGGGCGGGACATCAACAAACCCTTCGAGCGCAAGCACCTGTGGTGGGACCACACCAACAAGCCCGGTGGCGAGCAGCTGTATGCACGCGAGCACGAGGTGTACCTGGGCATGTGCCGCCGCTGGCACGACATTCCCAAGCCCACCATTGCCATGGTGCAGGGCGCCTGCGTGGCCGGTGGCCTGATGCTGGCCTGGGTGTGCGACCTCATCGTCGCCAGCGACGATGCCTTCTTCCAGGACCCCGTGGTGCGCATGGGCATTCCCGGCGTGGAGTACTTTGCCCACGCCCACGAACTGCACCCACGCATCGCCAAAGAATTTTTGTTCCTGGGTGAGCGCATGGGGGCGGAGCGTGCCCAGCAAATGGGCATGGTGAACAAGGTAGTGCCGCGCGCCGAACTGGAAGCCGCCACCTACGCCTGGGCCACCAAAATGGCCACCCAGCCGCGCCTGGGCCTGTCGCTGACCAAAACCGTGGTCAACCGCGCGCAAGAGCTGCAAGGCCTGCGCAGCACCATGGACATGGCGTTTGGCTACCACCACTTCGCCCACGCCCACAGCCAAGCCCTGGGTGCAGGTCAACTGGGCGGGCAAGACGCCAAAAGCATGGTGCAAGCCAACAAAGCGGCTGAAACGACCCCCTCGACACAAGGACACAGCGCATGAGCGCACACCACACCCCTTCGGCGCTACGCACGCCACTGTGCGATTTGCTGGGCTGCGACTACCCCGTGGTGCAAACCGCCATGGGCTGGGTCGCGGGCTCCAGCCTGGTTGCCGCCACCACCAACGCTGGTGGTTTTGGCTTTCTGGCCGGCGCAACCATTGCCGCCGACCAGATCGAGGCAGAAATTTTGCGCGTCAAAAAACTGACGCAAGACCGCCCCTTTGGCCTGAACTTTCACATGTTCCAGCCCAACGCCCAGCAGCTGCTGGACTTGGCGGTGAAATACAAAATCCGCGCCGTCAGCTACGGGCGCGGGCCAGACAAAAAAACCATTGGCCGACTGCGTGATGCAGGCATCGTCTGTATGCCCACCGTGGGTGCGCTCAAGCACGCCCAAAAAGCCATCGAAATGGGTGCCAATGCCATCACCATCCAAGGCGGCGAAGGCGGCGGCCACACCGGCAGCGTGCCCACCACCGTGCTGCTGCCGCAGGTGGTCGATGCCGTGCAAGTGCCCGTGGTGGCCGCTGGCGGTTTCTACGATGGCCGGGGCCTGCTCTCGGCCCTGGGCTTTGGTGCCCAAGGCATTGCCATGGGTACACGCTTTTTGATGACCAGCGACTCGGGCGTGCCCCCGGCCACGCTGGCACGCTACCTGGCCACGCGCGATGCCGAGCAAATTCGCATCTCGCACCTGGTCGACGGTATGCCCCAGCGCATGATCCCCAACGAATACCTGACCATGCTGGAGAAGGCCTCGCCGCTCAAGCGTGTGCGCATTGCGCTGTCGCTGGCAATGCAGTGGAAAGCCCACACCGGCATGACCACGGGCCACGCCCTCTCGGTGCTGTGGCAAGCGCTGCGCGAAGACCCCGCCAGCGTGGCCCAGACCGTCATGGCGGCCAATGCCCCCATGCTGCTGCAGCGCTCCATGGTGGAAGGCAACCCCGCCGAAGGCGTGATGTCCGCTGGCCAAGTCGCCGCCTTGATTGGCCAGCTCGACTCCTGCCAAGACGTCATCCACGGCATCGTTGCCCAGGCACGCCAGCGCTACCAGCAACTGGCCCCCTCTCTTTCTTGAACGCATTTTTACCCCGAGCCCCCTATGAGCGAGCAGCAGTTTCACTCCCATATCCACGACAACGGCGTGGCGGAATTGGTCATTGACCGCGCCCCCGTCAACGCCCTGAACGCCGCAGGCTGGAACGACCTGGCCGCCGAAATTGCCGCGCTGGGCCAGCGCCGTGACGTGCGCGTGATCGTGATTCGCGCAGAAAACCGCGGCTTTTGCGCCGGGGTGGACATCAAAGAGCTGGCCGCCAACGACAAGCTGATCGTCCAGGTCAACGCGGGCAACTACGCCACCTTCAAAGCCGTACACCGCAACCCCGTGCCAGTGATTGCTGCCGTGCATGGCTTTGTGCTGGGCGGTGGCATTGGCATTTGCGGCGCGGCCGACATCGTCATCGCCGCGGACGACGCCACCTTTGGCCTGCCCGAAGTTGATCGCGGCGCCATGGGCGGTGCGGCCCACCTGCAGCGCATGTTTGGCGTGCAGAAAACGCGCTACCTGTTTTTCACGGGCGAGATGATTGGCGCGCCCGAGGCGCTGCGCCTGGGCGCCATCGAACGCGTGGTGCCGCGCGCCGCTTTGCGCGACACCGCGCTGGAAATTGCCGGGAAAATTGCTGCCAAGAGCCCAGCCATGATCCGCATTGCCAAAGAAGCACTCAATGGCATTGAAGACGGCAACCTCGAAGACAAATACCGCTGGGAGCAGGGCTTTACCCTGCAGGCCTACATGAGCCCCGACTCCGCCGAGACCCGCCAGGCCTTTGTGGAAAAGCGCGCCGCCACCTTCTGAACCTGCCACCAGGACAAGCCGCCATGGACCTTCGTTACACCCCCGCCCAACAAGCCTTCCGCGCCGAAGTGCGCGACTGGCTGCGCGCCAACGTCCCCCAAGAGCCCTTTGCCAGCTACGACACGCGCGAAGGCTTCGAGCAACACCGCCAATGGGAAGCCAAGCTGGCCAGCGTCGGCTTCAGCAGCCTGACCTGGCCCAAGGAGCTGGGCGGGCGTGGCAGCGACCTGACCGAATGGCTGATTTTTGAAGAGGAATACTGGGCCATTGACGCACCCCAGCGCGTGAACCAAAACGGCATCTTGCTGTTTGGCCCCACCATGATGGAATTTGGCACGCCCGAGCAAAAAGCACGCTTTTTGCCGCGCGCGGCGCGCTGCGAAGACATGTGGGCGCAAGGCTGGAGCGAACCCAATGCGGGCTCGGACATGGCCGCCATCTCCAGCAAAGCCACCCGCGACGGCGACCACTACATCGTCACCGGGCAAAAAACCTGGTCCACCCGCGCCATCTTTGCCAACTGGCTCTTTGGTCTGTTTCGCTCCGACCCCAACTCCTACCGCCACCACGGCCTGACCTACCTGCTGGTGCCGCTGGACGCGCCGGGCATCACCATCCGCCCCATCCGCGCCCTCAACGGCAAGCAAGCGTTTGCGGAAATCTTCTTTGACAACGTGCGCGTGCCCGTGGCCAACCGCCTGGGCGACGAAGGCCAGGGCTGGCACGTGGCCATGGCCACAGCAGGCTTTGAGCGTGGCTTGTTGCTGCGCTCGCCAGCGCGCTACCAGCGCACGGCGCAAAAACTGGTGCAGCTGTACCGCGCCAACCAGGCCCAGGCCGACCGCGACCCCAGCATCCGCGAAGCGGTGCAGCGCGCCTGGATGGGTGCCGAGGCCTACACCCTGTCCTCGTACCACACCGTGGCACGTCTGGCGCAAGGCGGCAGCATTGGTGCCGAAGCCAGCACCAACAAAATTTTCTGGTCTGAACTGGATTTGCTCTTGCACGAGACGGCGCTGCGCATCCTGGGCGCACGCGGCGAGCTGGTGGACGATGCGCAGACGCACGACTGGCTGGAGGGCTTCTTGTTCGCCCAGGCTGGCCCGATCTACGCCGGGAGCAACGAAATCCAGCGCAACATCATTGCCGAGCGCGTGCTCGGTATGCCCAAAGCCTGAGCGCAGGAGTCACCGCCATGGAATTCACTTTCACCGCCGACCAAATGGCCTTCCGCGACTCGGTGAGCCGCTTTTTGATGACCGAAGCGCCGCCAGAAATGCTGCGCGAAGTGTGGGACACCGACGCGGGCCGCAGCCCTGAGCTGCGCCGCAAAATTGCCGAGCAAGGCCTCACCGGCCTGTCCGTGCCCGAAGCCGAAGGCGGCCTGGGCCTGGGCGACGTCGACTGGGTCTTGATGACGCAAGAGCTGGGCTACTACGCCATTCCCGACTCGCTCACCGACACCGCCTACGTTGCCGCCGGCATGTTGGCCAGCCTGCCCGAGGGCCACCCGCTGCGCAGCACCTGGCTGCCGCGCGTGGTCGATGGCAGCGCCCGCATTGCCGTGGGCCATCCCGTGAACCCGTGGGTGGCCGATGCCCACCTGGCCGACTTGCTGCTGCTGCCCCACGCCACCCCCGAAGGGCTGGAGCTGCACGCCGTGGCGGGCGATCAGGTGCAAATTCAAACCGAGCGCAGCATTGACGCCTCGCGCCGCCTGGCGCAGGTGCAGTGGCAGCCCAGCGCGGCCACGCGCGTCAGCGACGGTGCCAGCGGCAACGCCCTGTGGAACACCGCGCTGGAGCGCGGTGCCCTGGCCGTGGCCGGGCAGCTGGTGGGCCTGGCGCAGCGCATGCTCGACATGACGGTGGACTACGCCGGCCAGCGCAAGCAGTTTGGCAAACCCATTGGCGCCTTCCAGGCCGTGAAACACCACCTGGCCGACGTGTTCACGCACATTGAATTTGCCAAGCCCGTGCTCTACCGCGCCGCCAGCGCCCTGGCCTGCGGCGACGCCAGCCTGAGCGCCCGCGTGGCCCACGCCAAACTGGCCTGCGGCGAGGCCGCGTTGCTCGCCGCACGCAAAGGCATCCAGGTACACGGCGCCATGGGCTACACCTGGGAAGTGGACTTGCAAATGTTCATGAAGCGTGCCTGGGCCCTGAACGCTGCCTGGGGCGACCGCGCCTTCCACCAAGAGCGCCTGGGCCAGGCCCTGCTGGCCGATGCCGCGCCCCTGGGCCCCGGTGCCACTTTCTTCTGATTTTTAAGCCAAAAAAGGCTCTAAGCCGCCTGCAGCAAGCGCAAGCAGCTATTAAATAAAGAGCAAAACCGCACCCACCCGTTGGTGGGTTGCGTGCCCGCTCGCCATTGCAAAGGAATTTCCATGGCCACCCCCCAAGCCTATATCGTTGATGCCTTGCGTTCGCCCACCGGCAAGCGCAAGGGTTCGCTGGCCCACGTTCACGGCGCCGACCTGGGCGCGCACGTGATCCGTGCTCTGGTCGAGCGCAACGCCATCCCGGCCGAGGAATATGACGACGTCATCTTCGGCTGCGTAGACACCATTGGCGCGCTCGCCGGTGACATTGCCCGCACCTCCTGGCTGGCCGCAGGGATGCCGCTGTGCGTGCCCGGCACCACCGTGGACCGCCAGTGCGGCAGCTCGCAGCAAGCCATTCACTTTGCCGCCCAGGCGGTGATGAGCGGCACGCAAGACGTGGTGCTGGCCGGTGGCGTGCAGACCATGAGCGCCATTCCCATTTCTTCGGCCATGCTCGCTGGCCAGCCGCTGGGCTTTACCACGCCGTTTGCCGAAAGCAAAGGCTGGCAAGCGCGCTTTGGCGATGCACCGGTGAACCAGTTCTACGCTGCCCAGCGTATTGCCGACCACTGGGGCGCCAGCCGCGCGGACATGGAAGTGTTTGCCAAGAACAGCCACGACAAAGCCCTCAAGGCCATTGCCGAAGGCCGTTTTGAGCGCGAAATCGTGCCCTACGGCGACTTCAAGATGGACGAAACCGCACGCCTGAGCACGCTGGAAAAAATGGCCACGCTCGAGCCGGTCGATCCCACCTATCCCAAAATCACCGCCGCCGTCTCCAGCTCCACCTGCGATGCAGCAGCAGCGGTGCTGGTGGTCTCTGAGGCTGCGCTCAAGCGCTACAACCTCACGCCACGCGCACGCATCCACCACATCAGCGTGCGCGCGGACGACCCCATCTGGCACCTCACCGCGCCCATTCCTGCCACGCAGTACGCCCTCCAGCGCGCGGGCATGAGCATGAAAGACATCGACCTGGTGGAAATCAACGAAGCCTTTGCCTCCGTGGTCATGGCCTGGCTGAAAGAAACCAACTTCGACCCCGCCCGCACCAACGTCAACGGCGGCGCCATTGCCCTGGGCCACCCGCTGGGCGCCTCGGGTGCCAAGCTCATGACCACGCTGCTGCACGAGCTGGAGCGCACCGGTGGCCGCTACGGCCTGCAAACCATGTGCGAAGGTGGCGGCCAGGCCAACGTCACCATCATCGAGCGCCTGTAAACAACCGCCTTTCTGGAGAACCATCCCATGTCCGAGCGCACCTCACCCAGCCATCCGCAGCGCCGCCTGTTTCTGCAGGGTGCAGGCGCCAGCATGGTGGCCACCGCCTTGCCCCTGGGGGCACAGGCCAGCACCTCCAGCACCCCACCGCCCGACGCCAGCGCCTGGGCGCAGCAGATAGCGCGCGGCGACATCACGCCGCTGCAGGCGCTGGACGCAGCGATTGCCCGGGTCGAAGCCTTGCCCCGGCTCAACGCCGTGGTCATCTGCGATTTCGAGCTGGCGCGCGAGCAGGCGAAAAAGCTCTCGGCCCTCGGCCAGGCCGCACGCACGCAAGCCCGTGCCAACGCACCACTGTGGGGCGTGCCGTTCTTGCTCAAAGACCTGGGGCAAAGCCTGCAAGGCACCGTCACCACGCACGGCTGCACCTTTTTCAAGGGGGCCGTGGCCACGCACAGCAGCACCCTGGTGCAGCGCTACCAAGCGGCTGGCCTGAACATTTTTGGCAAAACCGCCTCGCCCGAATTTGGCATGACGACGACCACCGAGTCGCGTCTGTACGGCGTCACGCCCAACCCCTGGAACCCGGCCCACACCACCGGCGGCTCCTCTGGCGGCGCAGCAGCCGCCGTGGCCGCTGGCATTGTGCCGCTGGCCCATGCCAGCGATGGCGGTGGCTCCATCCGTATTCCAGCTGCGCACTGCGGGCTGTTTGGCCTCAAACCCAGCCGGGGCCGCACCCCCGCAGGCCCGATGCTCATGGAAGGCACGCTGGGCCTGTCGGCCCACCACGCCATCAGCCGCAGCGTGCGCGACAGCGCCTTGCTGCTGGACTTGAGTGCAGGCCCCGAAGCCGGTGCGCGCGTGCTGCCTCCCGGTGGCGCCCCCGGCAGCTACCTGGCAGCCCTGACCCAAGCCCCCGGCCCGCTGCGCATTGCCGTGTGGCGCAGCAACCACTTCGGCGTGCCCGTACATGCCGACTGCCTGGCCGCGCTCGATGCAACGGCCAAGGTGTGCGAAAGCCTGGGCCACCGGCTGCAAGAGCGCTGGCTGGAGCTGCCGGTGCAAGAAATTTTCAGCGGCATGGGCACGGCCATGGGCGCCGCCATGCTGCACACCATCAGCCAGCGCGAAAAATTGCTGGGCCGCAGCGTGCGCGAAGATGAAATGGAGCCGCTGGACTGGGCCGCGCTGCAGCAAGCACGCCAAGCCACGGCCCAGCAGCTGTACGCCGCCCGCCTGGGCTTTGACCGCGCCGCGCAGCTGATTGACGCTTTTTTCAGCCACTACGACCTGGTACTCACGCCCACCACCGCCGTACCCGCGCAAAAGCTGGGTGTGCTGCGCCTGGATCAACCGTTTGAGAGCTACGCCCGCGAGGCCATGAACTCCTCGGCCTTCACCTCGCTGTTCAACATCAGCGGCCACCCCGCCATGTCCGTGCCCGCGCACTGGACGGCGCAAGGCCTGCCCGTGGGCGCGCACTTTGTCGCGCCCTATGGGCGTGAAGACCGCCTGCTGTCGCTGGCGGCGCAGCTGGAACAGGCCATGCCCTGGGCCCACCGCACCCCCGACCTCACACCCCTGCAGGCGTGACCCCCGCCGCCGCCGCGTGGCACCCGTGCCAGCGGCGGGGCCTTTCCCCCTTTTTTCTGCTCGCACAACCCAAGGAACTGACATGGCAATCTGTACCCAACGCACCGTGGTCATCACCGGCGCAGGCGCCGGACTGGGCCGCGCCTATGCCCTGGCCTTTGCCCAAGAAGGTGCCAACGTCGTGATCAACGACATCCGCGCCGAAGCTGCCCAGGCTGTCGCCGATGAAGTACGCACCGCCGGTGGCCAAGCCATCGCCAACACCGGCGACATCACTACGCTGGCCGGGGCGCAATCCATCCTCGACGCCACGCTGGCCGCGTTTGGCGACGTGCATGTGCTGGTGAACAACGCCGGCGTGCTGCGTGACCGTATGTTCCTGAGCCTGAGCGAAGAGGACTGGGACACCGTCATGCGCGTGCACCTGCGCGGCCACTTCTGCATGGGCAACACCTTTGGCCGCTACTGGCGCGACCGCAAAAAGGCTGGCCACGCCGTGGATGCCCGCATCATCAACACCAGCTCGGGCGCAGGCCTGCAAGGCTCGATTGGCCAAAGCAACTACGTGGCCGCCAAGGGTGGCATTGCCGCCCTCACGCTGGTGCAAGCTGCGGAGCTGGGCCGCTACGGCATCACCGTCAACAGCCTGGCTCCTGCCGCACGCACCGCCATGACCGAAGCCGGTATGCCCGACATGGTGAAAAAGCCCGAAAGCGGCTTTGACATCTGGGACCCCCTGAACGTGGCCTCCATCGTCGTGTGGCTGGGCAGCGCACAGTCGGCCCACGTCACGGGCCGCTGCTTTGAAGCCAAGGGCGGAGAAATCTCGGTGGCCGATGGCTGGCACACCGGCAAGATCACCGACAAGGGCGCACGCTGGGAGCCCGCCGAGCTGGGCGCCGTGGTTGATCGCTTGATCGCCGAAGCCCCAGCACCGCAAAAGGTTTACGGCACCTAAGCCACCGGAGCACCGCAGCATGGATTTGAACCTGACCGAAGAGCAGCGCCTGATTGTTGACAGCGCTGCTGAATTCCTCGCCGCCCACAGCACCAGCGCCCAAGTGCGCCAAGTGACTGAAACCCCCGGCGGCTGGGACGCGAGCCTGTGGCAAGGCCTGGCCGAGCTGGGCTGGTGTGGCATCCACACCGCCGAAGAGCAAGGCGGCCTGGGCCTGGGCGTGGTGGAGCTGGCGCTGCTGCAAGAGCAGCTGGGCCGCCGCCTGGCCTGTGTGCCGTATTTCGACAGCGTCGCGCTGGCCGCCAGTGCCTTGCGCGGCCTGGCTGGCAACCCCACCGCAGACGCTGCCTTGCAAGCGCTGGCCAGTGGCGCGCAGTGCTTTGCCCTGGCGCTGCCCCAGCCCACCGGCACAGCCGTTCCAGCACGCGCCCAACCCCAGGCCGATGGCAGCTGGCAGCTGCACGGGCTGTGGCCGCAAGTGGGCAGCGCCACGCTGGCGCAGCAACTGCTGCTGCTGGCACACCAACCCAACGGCGTGTGGGGCCTGTGGCTGGTACCGGCCAACGCCCCGGGCCTGCGCATTGAGGCGCTGGCCACCGTAGATGCCACGCGCCTGCAAGCCCAGGTGCAGGCCGAAGGCGTGCCGGTGGCCGCCAGCCAGCTGCTGGCCCAAGGCGAAGCCCTGGAGGCCCTGCTGGCGCGCACGCGCTGCATTGCCGCCATTGCCCTGGCTGCCGAGCAAGTGGGCGTGGCCCAGCAAGCGCTCGATTTAACGCTGGCCTACACCCTGGAGCGCCAGCAATTTGAAAAGCCCATTGCCAGCTTCCAAGGCGTGAAGCACCGCTGCGCGCACATGTTGGTGGCGGTTGAAACGGCCCGCTCGGCCGTGTACGGCGCTGCCTGCTTGGCCGACACCCAGCCCGACGATGCCACCTTGGTGCGCCTGGCGGCACACGCCCTGAGCGAAGCCACCCAGGCGGCGCTGTACACCACGCGCGAAGCCATCCAGCTGCACGGCGGCGTGGGCTTTACCTGGGAATACGACCCCCACCTGTACTTTCGCCGTGCACAAGCCAGCAGCCAACGCCTGGCACCGCCGCACTGGTGGCTGGAACAGGTGGCACAGCAACTGCTGGACGCCTGAGCACGGCCTTCTTCGAGCTGCCCCAATTTGTAGCAAAAAACGGCTCCAAGCCTTATGCAGCAAGCGCAAGCAGCTATCAAAACCATGAGCAACACCCCTGCAAGGACGTGACCCCATGAACCTGCACGAAACCGCCCAAGAGCAAGCCTTCCGCGCCGAAGTGCGCGCTTGGATGCACGAGCACCTGTGCGGCGAATTCGCCCCGCTGCGTGGCGCCGCCGGCCTGGGCACCCCGGGCTACGACGCCGCCCTGGCCAAACGCTGGGAACAAGAGCTGGCCCGTGGTGGCTGGACTGGCCTGGGCTGGCCCACCGAATACGGCGGACGCAACCTGCCACTGGCCCAACAAATCATCTTCCACGAAGAGTACGTGCGCTGCGGCGGCCCAGGCCGCATTGGCCACATTGGCGAGACCCTGCTGGCCCCCACCGTGATGGCCTGGGGCACGCCCGAGCAAAAGCAGCGCTTTTTGCCCGGCGTGCTGGCCGGTACCGACTACTGGGCACAGGGCTACTCCGAACCCGGCGCAGGCTCCGACCTGGCAGGCGTGCGTACCCGCGCGCGCCAAGACCCCGCCACGGGCGAGTGGATCATTGACGGGCAAAAAGTCTGGACCTCTTGGGCGCACGAATCGAACTGGATTTTTGTGCTGGCACGCTGCGAAGAGCGCCAACCCGGCCAAGCCCGCCACAAGGGCCTGGTGTTCTTGCTGGTGCCCCTGCAGCAGCCCGGCGTGGAAATTCGCCCCATCCGCCAAATCACCGGCGGCAGCGAATTCAACGAAGTGTTTTTTGACGGTGCGCGCACCGAAGCGAGCCTGCACCTGGGCGCTCCTGGCCAAGGCTGGCAAGTGGCCATGTACCTGCTGGGCTGCGAGCGTGGTGCCTCCACGCTGGGCCAGCAGGCGCATTTCCGCAGCGAACTGCAAGACGTGATCGCCGCCGCCAAGCGCCACGGCGTGGCTGGTGAGCCGCTGCTGCGCCAGCGCATTGCCCAGGCCGCGCTCGGCTTGGACACCTTGCGCAGCCACGCCCTGCGCACCTGCGGCGAAGAGGCCGACCCGCGTGCGCTGAGCGTCTCGAAATACGCGTGGTCCACCTGGCGTCGCAACCTCGGTGAGCTGGCCATGGACGTGCTGGGCCCCGTGGCCGACCTCGACGATGGCGACCCACTGCACCACAGCCTGCGCCAGCTGTGGCTCTCGAGCCGCGCAGACACCATCTACGCTGGCAGCAATGAAATCCAGTTCAACCTGATGGCCGAACGCGCCATGGGAATGCCGCGCTAACGCTGCCTTCGCCCCCCCGCACAAGCACCTGCCTTGCTCACGCACGCAGGTGCTTTGTTTTTGATAGCTGCTTGCGCTTGCCTGATAAGGCTTAGAGCCCGATTCGACCCAAAAACGTGCTGATAACCTACTGCGGCGCCAGCACCGCCATGGTGATGCGCGACACACAGGTGGGCTGGCCCGCCTCGTTGCACATATCGATCTGCCACACCTGGGTGGTGCGGCCAATGTGTACGGGCCGCGCCGTGCCAGTGACCCAGCCACTGGTGACCGCGCGCAGGTGGTTGGCATTGATGTCCAGCCCCACCGCGCGGTGGCCTGGCGGGCAGGCCAGCACGGCGGCCATGGAGCCCAGCGTCTCGGCCAGCACCACGCTCACGCCGCCATGCAACAGGCCGTAGGGCTGCTTGGTGCGCTCGTCCACCGGCACACGCGCGCACAGGTAGTCGGGGCCAATCTCGGTAAATTCAATGCCCAGGTGCGACACCGCACAGCCCTGGCTGCGGGCGTTGAGTTGTTCAAGCGTAGGCGGGGTGGTCCAAACGGCCATGGGAGGGACTCCAGGGGGTGAAAAATCTTGGAAAAACGGGGGACAGTTTCGCGTCAAGCACGCTTCCTAGAATCGCGCGCTTGCCGGGCCATTATTGGCGGCAAGAGGGGCCCCGGCAGTTGCGCAGGCGACAGGGTGGGGCCTGTGTTCGTGTTTTTCCGGGTGTTTTGCCATGCTTCGCCGTCAGTTTGTTTCTCTTGCATCGTGTGCCACCGCCGTGGCCAGCGCGCCCGTCTGGGTGCGCCAGGCTTGTGCCCAGGAGGCCGGTTTGTCTGCCAACACCCTCACCGTGGGCTGCTCGGCCGCCACCACCGGGCCGCTGGCCAGCTCGGGCATCGACATCCAGCGTGGCACCGAAGCGGCCATGGCACAGATCAACGCACGCGGCGGCATCCATGGCCGCACCCTGCAGCTGCTGATGATGGACGATGCCTACGAGCCCGAGCGCACCGCCAGCAACGTCAAGCAAATGCTCTCGCAGGGCCGGGTGTTTGCGCTGCTGTCGTGCTTTGGCACGCCCAACAACCAGGCCATTTTGCCCATGGTGGTGGAGTCGGGCGTGCCTTATGTGGCGCCGCTGTCGGGGGCTTCGTCGCTGCGCAAAAACGTGCGCAACATCTTTCACGTGCGCGCCAGCTACACCGATGAAATCGTGCGCCTGGTGCAGCGCCTGACCAGCATGGGCATCAAAAACATCGCCGTGCTCTACCAAGACAACAGCTATGGCAAGGAGATGCTGGAAGACGCCACGCGCGCCCTGGCCGAGCAGGGGCACCAGCCCGCGCTGCAGGTGGCCGTGGCCACCGATGGCAAGAACCAGGCCGATGCCGTGGCCCAGGTGGCCAAGGTGCGCCCAGCGGCCGTGCTGCTGGCCACGGCGGGCACGGTGTCGGTGGCGCTGGTGCGCGGCCTGCGCAAGAGCGCGCCCGGCGTGCTGCTTGCTGGCCTAAGCCCCACGCTGCCCAGCGACAGCCTCAAGCAACTGGGCGAAGACGCTGGCGGCATGGCCTTGTCGATGGTGGTGCCCGACGCGCACCGCGCCAAGCTGCAGCTGGTGCGCGACTACCAGGGCGCCATGCGCGCTCTGGGCTACCAGGATTTCACCCAGGGCAGTCTGGAGGCCTACGTGAACACGCGCGTGCTGGCCGAAGGGCTGGAGCGCACCGGGCGCGACCCACAGCAGGTGCGCCTGAATGCTGCGCTGGGCGCCATCCGCAACTGGAACCTGGGCGGCTTCACCGTGGATTACAGCGGCCAGACGCCGTTTGTGGGTTCGCGCTTTCTCGACCTCGGGGTGCTGGGCGGCAGCGGGCGCTTCGCCTGACAAGGCCCCGAATCGCTCCTGATTTCATAGCTGCTTGCGCTTGCCCAGTGCGGCCTAGAGGCCTATTTGGCTCGTATTTACTTGCGCATATCGCCCGTGTCTAGGCAGCGCTGGTGCCAGCTCAGTGCCTCGCCCAGCAGGTGCGGCGTGTGCTGCGCGCCTTGCTGGCGTGCGCGATCGAAATAATCTTGCAGCATGGGGCGGTAGTCGGGGTGGGCGCAGTGGTCGATGATGGCCTGCGCACGCTGGCGTGGTGACAGGCCACGCAAATCGGCCAGGCCCTGTTCGGTGACGATGATCTGCGTGTCGTGCTCGGTGTGGTCCACGTGCGAGCACATGGGCACGATGCAGCTGATCTTGCCGTCTTTGGCCACCGAGGGCGTGACGAAGAATGACAGGTAGCCGTTGCGCGCAAAGTCGCCCGAGCCGCCAATGCCGTTCATCATGCTCGAACCCATGAGGTGGGTGGAGTTGACGTTGCCGTAGATGTCGGCCTCGATCATCGAGTTCATGGCGATGATGCCCAGGCGGCGCACCAGCTCGGGGTGGTTGCTGATCTCTTGCGGGCGCAAGATGATGCGCTCGCGGTAGAAGTCGATGTTTTTCTCGAAATCTTCATAGGCGCTGCGCGACAGCGAGATGGCCGTGGCCGAGGCGCGCTTCATCTTGCCTGCGCGCAGCAGGTCGAGCATGCCGTCTTGCAGCACCTCGGTGAAGCCCAGCAGGTTCTCGAACGGGCCATGCAGCAAACCGGCCAGCACCGCGTTGGCCACGTTGCCCACACCCGACTGGATGGGCAGCATGTGCTGCGGCAGGCGGCCATGCTGCATCTCATGCACCAGAAAGTCGATGATGTACTGGGCAATGCGCTCAGAGTTGGCATCGGGCACGGCGAACACGTTGTCGCGGTCCAGGCTGTGCGTTTCCACCACGGCCACCACCTTGCTCAAGTCCACCTGCAGGTAAGGCTCGCCAATGCGGTTGTCCGCGTGCGTGAGGCTGATGGGCACGCGCCGTGGGGGCAGGGCGGTGCCGTAGTAGATGTCGTGCATCCCCTCGATGCCTTCGGGCAAGCGGGTGTTGACTTCCAAGATGACCTTGTCGGCCACTTCCAGCCAGGTCTTGTTGTTGCCCACGGCTGTGGAGGGAATCAGGCGGCCATCGGGGGTGATGCCCGCCACTTCCACAATCGCCACGTCCAGCTTGCCCAAAAAGCCAAACCACGCCTGCTGCGCCACGTGCGACAGGTGCATGTCGATGTAATCGATGGTGCCCGCGTTGATTTGCTGGCGCGTGCTGGCATCGGAGTTGAAGGGCAGGCGCTGCGCCATGGCCCCGGCCTGGGCCAGTGCGCCATCGACCTCAGGGGCCGTGGAAGCCCCCGTCCACACATTCACCTGGAAGGGGCGCCCGGCTGCGTGCTCGGCGCGCGCGCGCTCGGCAATGGCCTGCGGCAAGGCTTTGGGATAACCCGCGCCGGTAAAGCCGCTCAAACCCAGCGTAGCGCCGTGCTCAATCAACTGCGCCGCCTGCGCGGCGGACATGCGGCGGGAGAGAAAATCGGCGTTGCGCACGCGCGCTTGCAGGGACATGGTGGCTTACCTCGATGCACGAAACCCGCAATCGTAAATCGGGCGACAGAGCCAATCAGGGAAAACCCTGAAATCCCGAGCCCCTCTCAGGCACGTCAGCGCCGTGTCAAGGGAAATTGTTTGCGGGGCACACCTTGCGCGCAGCCGTTCAATACCGTCAATGCGCTGCGCCCGGGTTCTGGTGCTCTTTCGCCACTACGGTGTCGTACAGGCCAATGTGCGCCAGGCCGTGGTGGCTTTCGATGCCGGTGTAGCGCAGCGAGGCATCCTCATAGCGGCGAAACGCAAACACCGCAGCGTTCATTTGCTCGGTGTTGAACACCTTGAGCTGCACCAGCAGGTGAAAGTCTTGCACCGTCAGGCCCGTAACGGTCAGGAACAACTCCGGCTCCAGCTTGGTAATCACGTCTTGCAAGGTGTTCTCGCGGAAGTCCGTCAGGTACATGAACGCCGGGATGCGCGTGGCAAATTTAATCAGCTTTTCTTGCACCAGCTTGCGCTGTGACTTGTATTCGCGCTCTTCGGCGGACAGCTCTTTTTTCTCTTTGGCCGACAGCGCCTCGTCCTTGGCCTTTTGCTTCAGGGCTTTGACTTTTTCGCTCTTGTTGATGATGGTCTCAATCACATGATCGCCCAGCGCGCGCCAGCCTTCGATGCGCTCCACAGCGGCCATGGCCTCGGGGTTGTCCAGGATGCGGCGCAGCGTGCCGTTGTCCACATTCACCAGCAGCGCGCTTTCCCACTTGCGCGCCAGCAGCGTGGCCGAGGTGCCCGCCATGGCAATGTCCAGAATGCCGCCCGCGTCCACCTGCGTCATGTTGGCGCCATCAAAGGCCAGCACCGGCAAAAAAGCCACCAAATCGCGCACCGCGTTTTCGGGGTTCGGCTCGCCCGGCGACAGGCCAATGCCGTATTCCGACAACTGGCGCAGCGCGCGCGTAGGCGCAAAGTCAAACACAAAGCACACGGGTTTGAGGATTTCTTCCTCGTTCGGGTTGTCGCCGTTGGGGTTTTTGATGGACCACGGCGACTGCACCCGAAACGCCGCCTGAAAGTAGCTTTCAGGCGACTTGAGGTTACGCAGCATCAAGATGGAAGACCACTGCGCCACCGTCACGCCCGTGGTCAGCTTGCCGCACGACAGCGTGATGGTTTGGCTGTCAAAGCCGCTGCCAATGGCGCGGCGCACCGGCGGCAAGGCCGCCAGCCCAATACCCGCTGCGCTGCCTGCGGCCACGATGACCTGGTAGCTGTGCCAAAAGGTGTTGTGCCGCTCGGCCAGCAAATTGGCCATGGCGTGGCAGGCGGCCACGTCGGGCAAATACCAAAACGAATGCTGCAAATACGGCAGCAGCCGCACATCGGAATACGGAAACGGTGGCCGCGTGCCGGTTTTCAGCAGCTCGGCAGACTGCGCCAAATGCCCGCCCCGAATGATGTCCAGCCACTTTTGCACATCGCCCTTGTGCTTGAACTGCGCCCCACTGCCGCTGCCGCTGGCCTCAAAAAACGCATTCAAATCGAACTCGTCAAACTCGCCGCCGCTGGCCACGGCCAGCAACTCATCGGGCATTTGGTAGGTGAGCAAGCGCATTTGCGGCAAGGCGCCATACGGGTTGCGCGCGCTGGGGTGCGCGGCGGCAAATGCGGCTTTGGCGCGCTGCTCGTCGGTGTAGGTCCAGTTGAAAATTTGCTCTTCGATGAACTCGCCCGTGGCCAGCGCCTTGAACGGTGTGCCCGACAGGTACAAATAGGCCCGCGTGGTGATGGGCAAAAAGTCGGTCTCCAGCGTGGCGCGCATACCCAGCTCTTCGTTCACCTGCTCCAGCACGCCCTCCAGCTCTTTTTCTTTTCTGACGCTGGCATCGTCTTCGCCCTCGAACAGCTCTTTGGCCGTGTCGCGCCAGGCGCCAAAGTGGTATTCGTCAAACACCACCACATCCCAGTTCAGCGTGTGCAGCCACTCGTTGCGCGCTTTGATGTTGCCTGCCGCATCGCGCCCCAGCAAGTCTTGAAACGAGCCGAAATACACCAGCGGCCTGCTGGGGTCGGCCTGCCTGGGGTCGCTGCCCGCGTTGCGCGACAGGTATTGCCAACCAGCAAAGTCCACATGGTTTTCCAGATCGGTTTGCCAGGCGTCTTCCACCGCGGGTTTGAAGGTCAGCACCAGCACGCGGCGGGCTTGCAGCTTTTTCGCCAGTTGGTAGGTGGTGAAGGTTTTGCCAAAGCGCATCTTGGCGTTCCACAGAAAGCGCGGCGCGGCCTGCGGGTCTTCGGCCCAGATGGACTGGTAGTAATCGAAGGTTTTTTTCACCGCCTCGGCCTGCTCGGCGCGCAGGCCAAAGGTTTCATGGTGCGTGCCGCCTAGCGGTTTTCCGCTGCGCAGTTCGGCCAGTACGGTTTGCACGTCGGCGACGGTGCAGCGCATCCATTCCAGTTGGGTGTTTGCAAAGCCTTTGCGCACCAGCGCGGCGCGCACCTCGTGGTCTGAAAACACGCTGCCGTCGTCGCGCTCGGCGGGTTCGTCCAGCTCGATGCGGTAGTTCTGGATGGCGGCGGTTTGGAGCTGCTCGGCCACGCGCTGGCGCACATTGCGCGTGGTCTGGCCTACCTTGAGCTGGCCGTGGTGTGCGGCGTCGGCAATGGAATAGGCGTAGATGCGCGGGCGGGCGGCGGGTTTGGACGGCAGGACTTCGTCGATGCTGGGTTTATTCAAGGTCGCGGCCCTCCAGCGCCGCTTCGCTACCTGCCAATTCGTCACCCGCCGGGTGACGAATTGGCCCGCCGCCCGATTTGGTACCTGCTGGGTACTGAATGGGGGCTGTAGCGATCACGCGGCCCAGCAGCGGCGTGGGCGTGAGAGCCGATGCAGGGTTACTCATCTTCAGCCGCTTCCGCTTCGGTTACATCGAACGGCTCGGCATCGTGCTCGGCGACTTGGGATTCAATGAAGGCGATTTCTTCGGTCGTCAGGCCGTAACGCTGGTAGAGCTTGGCGTCTGTCCATTCCTGGTCGAGTGGAACGACGGGGACAAAAAAATATACGTCGCGTGTCGCGTGCTGCGTAGCCTTGCGAAGCGAAACGAGGAACCGCACAAAACGAGTCCGCAGATACTTTGCGCAATTCACTGCCGCGTCTTCACTATCAAAATGTCCGGCAACCAGATACGTCTCGGTACATGCTGTCCCCGGTTCGGCGACGATGGGTTTGCTCAAAAATTTTGTCTCGACCGCCGCGCTGGTGCCTTGCACGGCAGTCATGAGCACCTTCCATTCATCCACCCACTCCGAATTGACCCTGATGCTCTCTCTTTCAATCCAACTAACCTTGCGAGAGCCATAGAGCTTCACTGGAGTTTTTAACTTTTTGACATCTGAATTTCCGTGGAAATTAGTTGGCAACCCAAACGGCTTTCTACTAGAAACCCGCGCAGAGAAGCCGCCCTCTTTCTTTCCTAGTACCTTCTCCAAAATAGGTACCGCTTCATTGCGTCGCACCAAGATGTCATACGCATCCAAATGGCGCGCAACCGCTGGGCCTGTGGGCTGTCCGTCCCACATCGTCTGCACAGAGCACGGCCCGCTGTATTCACGATCCCACAAAAAGTACGAGATGCCGCCGCGAATCTTTACGCCTGGAAAACCCTCGTACAGCTTGGGAAAGTCCACGATGTTGCGCAGGTGCTTGTCGGAGAGCATCTTTGCCCTGAAGCCATCAAGGCCTTTGCCGCCCGCCATCCAGCGCGACGGCGTCACAAACACCGCGTAGTGCGGGTCTAGTTCCAAGGCCTTTTCTACAAACAATTGGTAAATGGGCGCGGCACTGGTGCCATAGCCGCCATCGCTTAACTGGTACGGCGGGTTGCCAATGATTACGTCGAATTGCATGTCTGCTCCAAATAACTCGGCCATGCGAGCCTTGATGTGGTCGGTATGGATAAAGGCGTAGGCGTGCGTTTCCCGCTCCTCGCCCCGGTCTAGCGCGGCCTGGCTGGCGCCGCAAAACCTGCATTTGCCCTGCGCCCAGGTGTGTTCGGTGCGCTCAAACCAAATGTTGCCCATGTCGCTGGCAAAGCCGTGGGCGATGGAATGCGCGCCGTTGGCGTATTTGGAGCAATACACGCTGCGCCGCGCCAGCAAGCTGGTCAGGCGCGTAATGGCAATGCCAAACACCTGCTGCGTCAGGATGTGGTTTACGCGCTCTTGCAGGTCGGGAATGGTTGGCGCCAGCCCCACGGTCAGGCGGCTGGTGATTTCGCGCAGAAACACGCCCGATTTGGTGAAGGGATCCAAAAACCGCACGCTGGGGTTGGCCCACAGGCTGGCACCGCCGTGGTCTGCGGCCCAGGCCTGGGCCAGCAAGTCCAACATACGGCCCGCCAGCTCGGGCGGGGTAAACACCTCGTCGTTCGACAGGTTGGCAATGCAGGTCAGCACATCGGGGTTGCGGCCATGCAGGGTGAAAGCCGCCTGCGCGCTCATGGCTGCTTGCCTTGCAGCTGCTGCACGCCCGCATCGGCCAGCAGCAAGGTCATTTGGTGGATGGCGGTCTGGTTCAGCAGTGCCAGCCGCTCGGCCTGCGCCAGCCCTTGGTGAATAAGGTGTGCGTTCAGCGCCTCCAGATTGGCCAGGCACACCAGCTGCGCGGCGTTGGCTTGGTCGCGGATGTTGCCTTGGCTGCCCGGGTTTTCATCGCGCCACTGTTTCGCGGTTTTGCCAAACAGCGCCATGTTCAGCAAGTCGGCCTCGCTGGCGTAGATCAAGCTGGTGTGCTGCGGCTGCAGCTGCGGCGGTACCAGGTGGGTTTTGATGGCGTCGGTGTGAAGCCGGTAGTTGATTTTGGTCAGGTTGCGGCGGATGTCCCAGCCCAGTTGCTCGCGCTCGGTTTCTTTCAGGCGCTGGAATTCTTTGATGAGGTAAATCTTGAATTCCGCACTGATCCACATGCCGAACTCGAAGGCAATGTCCTTGTGGGCATAGGTGCCGCCGTAGCGCCCGGCTTTGGCCACCAGCCCGATGGCGTTGGTCTGGGCAACCCATTCTTTGACGCTGAGCTTGTAGTTGTTGAGGCCCGCATGGCTTTTAATTGTGGCGAATCCGCCATAGTTGAAATCCGGGTTGTGAACCTGCTCCCAGATGCCCAGAAATTCCACGGTGTTGCGGTTGCGCAGCCAGTCGGCAATGAAAAAATCACCGTCCTTGGCGCGCAGCATGTCCGTCAGCGAGATGAAATCCTTGTCGCCCTCGGAGTACACCGTGATGGATGTCCCCTTCACTTCTATCTTGGCCATGTTTATTTCTCCTGCAAAGCTGCCAGTTCGCGCACCGTGGTGGGCGGGTGGGTGGTGACCGGGGTAAAAATTTCGTGCTTGCCCAGGTCGGCAAACAGCGAGCCTTCTTCGCTGTATTTGGAGGCCTCAGTCAGTGCGTCAAACCGAAAATCGCGCCGCTGGTATTTGCCTTTGCCCAGGTAGCCCCATTCGGCAAAGGTGATGGGCTGGCCGTTGGCGGCACGCATTTTCAGCGCGTCGCCTTGCACCAGGTTGCGCTGCAGCACCTGGCTGGCCGCGCGGTACAGCTCGTCGGCTTCATCGAGTTGCAGGTGCTCGGCAAACACTTCCAGCACGTTGGCGCGGCATTCGGCAATGTTGTCGGCCAGCAGCTCGATGCCGTAGATGCACATCAGCCCCAGCAGGGCGTAATGGCGCCGCTCAAAGTCAGACGGGCCATATTTGCCGTCCACCGCCGCCAGCTTGCGCCGCAAAATTTGCACGATGAAATTTCCGCTGCCACAGGCTGGCTCCAAAAAGCGCGCGTCGATGCGCTCGGTCTCGGGCTTTACCAAGTCCAGCATCGCCTCGACCATCCAAGGTGGGGTGAAGACTTCGCCGTGGTCGGCCACGCGTTGTTTGGATTTGACGAGGTTCATCAATAAAAACTTTCATTCGGTGAGCTGCTCGCGCTTTGCTACCCCTGACAGGCCTTGAAAGACTCCGATTTCTGGCCACCTGGCTACCGTGCTTTTTTGTAATTCACCAACACAATGCCTGCAGCCACCAACGCCAGCGCGCCCAGCAGGCCGGGGGTGATGGGCTCGCCCAGCCAGCCCGCGCCAAACAGCAAAGCGAAGACGGGCGTCAGGAACACAAACGCGGAAATCTTCGTTGCCGGGTAGTGGGCCAGCATCCACACCCAGGCCAGGTAGCTGGCAAAAGCGCCCACCAGCCCCTGGATGAGCAGCGACATCCAGGCAAAGGCGCTGAGTTGCCCGAGCGCAGGCCAGGACTCGCCCAGCGCGAGCGACACGCCCGGCAACAGCAGGCTGCTGACGCTCACCTGGAACAGCAGTTGCTGCTCCGGCGCCATGTGGCCAACCCGGGTGCTGCGGATCACCACCGTGGTCAGCGCCCAAAACAGGCTGCCGCCCAGGGCCAGCAAATCGCCCCACCAGCCATAGGGCAGGGCGGCTTGGGCGCGGCCTGCCAGGCTATCGGTGAGTGCCCACGCCACACCCACAAAAGCGCAGGCCAGACCCGCCCACTGCAACGCACGCAAGCCCTCGCCAGGCACAAAGCGTGGTAACAGCAAGGCCACCCAGAAGGGTGCAGCGTACAAAAACACCGTCAGCCGCGAGGCCGAGGTGTACTGCAGCCCGAGGTACAGGCAAATGAATTCAGCCGTGAACAGCAGACCTACCAGCAGCCCTGCACCCCAGGCCTGAGGCCGCGCCAGCACCGCGATGCCGCGCCCAAAGCACCAGGCCAGCAGCGCCAGCGTAGCGATGCCAAAACGCACGGCGGCCTGAAACACCGGGGGCAGCTCGGCCATGGTGGCTTTGGTCAGCACCTGCTGAAAGCCCCAAAACAGGCAACAGGCCAGCAGCAGGCCCATGGCCAGGGTATCAAGGTGGTCTTTACGAGCGTGGGGCATGGGCGCGATTATGGGCAGCTGGTGTGGCTCTACCGTGTTCGCTTCACGCGCGCCTCCCCATACCGACGGTTTCCCCCCGTACCCACAGCGGTTTCTGCACCTAAGACCCAGGCAGCTTGCCCGATTGCTTTTCGATTTTCTTGTCCTCGGCTTTCACCCGGCGCTCCAGCTTTTTGATGTCTTCTTCTGGTGGCAGCTGCTCTGGTGCAATGCCGCGCTGACCGAGCATGGTGCGCACACTTTGGTTGTTCTGCACATGCTCCCGGGTGATGGCTTGCTCACCCAGCAAGTTGGCTTGCTGCACGTTATGGTTGGTCATTTCCGTGGCCAAGTTCTTGGCAGCAATGGTCAACGTGGGCAAAAAGTCGGCCAACGGGCGCGTCTGCACGATGCCGTATTTGTCTTTCATCATCTGCGTGGTGTTGCCACCAAACAGGGCCGCATCCCCCCGGGCCCGAATGCGGCCAAACCCGGCATCGTCCACACCGCGCTCGTAGATGTTTTGCGATAGCGCCTTTTCCGATTCGCGCAGCCGATCGCGTGCATCGAGCCTGGCTTGCAAGCGCATACGGTCTTCAATCAGCTCTTGCTTGCGCGTTTGCACGGCAAAGTAGCTTTGGGCAAAGGCAATGGCTTGCTTGCGCGGGTCGCCGTTTTGGGCGATCAGGTAACAGGCATAGCGAGTGAGCATGAAGTCTTCGACAGGACGTTTAGCACCCTTACCTGTCTCGATCATTTTCGTGACGCCACGAAAATGATCGGCCTCTATGTAACCCGTTGACTTGCAAGACTCTATCGCCCGATGGATGGCCGTAGTGAAGTTCTCCCAGCGGGCATAGCCCAGAGGCTCCATCAGGTCGCGGGCAAACCAGAACTCAATGCCCTCGTCGGGCAGGCGCTGGCTGAGTTCATCAAAGCGCGCTGTGAGCTGGGGAACCAGGGTATCGGTCATACAAGAGTGCCTACCAAGACTAGCGACATCGCCACGAATAGATGGTGGGTGGGGGTCACCGCGAGTTCGGGCGCTATTTACGCGGAGCCAACAAAGCATTGAGCAAGATGGCGCCGAACGTGGCCGTGCCAATGCCGCCCAGGGCGAAATCGCCAAACTTCAGCGTGAACTCGCCGGTGCCCAAAATGAGCGTAATCGCTGCCACCAGCAGGTTGTGGTTTTGCGAAAAATCCACCCGGTTATCCACCCAAATTTTGGCCCCGGCAATGGCGATCAGGCCAAACACCACAATCGACACACCACCCATCACTGGCAACGGAATGGCCTGGATGAGGGCGCCAAACTTGGGCGAAAACCCCAGCAGCACGGCCATCAGCGCCGCCACCAGAAACACGGCGGTGGAGTAGATGCGCGTGGCCGCCATCACGCCAATGTTCTCGGCGTAGGTGGTGACGCCCGTGCCGCCGGCTGCGCCGCTGACCATGGTGGCCAGGCCGTCGCCAATGAATGCGCGGCCTATGTAGGGGTCGAGGTTCTTGCCCGTCATGGCCGTCACGGCCTTGAGGTGGCCCAGGTTTTCGGCCACCAAAATAATCACCACGGGCACGATCAGCACCATTGCCGGAGCGCTGAAAGCGGGCGCGTGAAATTGCGGCAGGCCCAGCCAGGGCGCAGCCGCCATGCCTGCGGTGGCAATGGGCTTGCCCAGCCCCAGGCCGTTGGTGAGCACGGCGTAGACCACGCTGGCCACGAGCAGGCCCACCAAAATCAGCAGGCGCTGCACCATGCCGCGCGTGAACACGGCCACCAGCGCCACGCACACAAAGGTGAGGGCCTGCATCCAGCTCTCGAAATTGTTCGCCGCCATGTTTTTGATGGGAATGCTGGCCAGGTTCAGGCCAATCACCGCCACCACCGAGCCCGTGACCACCGGCGGCATGAAGCGCTCAATCCAGCCCACGCCCACCCAATGCACCACCAGCCCCACGGCCGTGTACACCGCACCGCACGCGATGATGCCGCCCAAGGCCACATCGATCTGTGGGTTGGGCCCCTGGCCCGCGTAGCCCGTAGCCGCAATCACCACCCCAATGAAGGCAAACGACGAGCCCAGGTAACTGGGCACGCGCCCACCGGTGATGGCAAAAAACAGCAGCGTGCCCAGGCCGCTCATGAACACTGCCAAGTTGGGATCAAAGCCCATCAAGATGGGGGCCAGCACCGTCGAGCCAAACATGGCGATGACGTGCTGCAGCCCCATCAAACCCGTTTGCGCCCAAGGCAGACGCTCGTCTGGGGCAATCACCCCGCCGCCTTGCAGCGCCTGCGCCGGGCGCTCTTGCCAGTGGAACCAAGCCATGGGGAATCTTTCTTCTTTCAGGACAGGGGAGGAAACGCGTCAGGAGCGGGCCAGGTTCAACCCAGGCGCGGCCAGGCGGGACGGCGCCCAGTGAGTTGGCTGACGATGGCCGCCTGCAGCGGTGGCAGGCGGCGTGAACCGGCCAGCACCGCCTGGCGCAGTAAGCGCGGCAGGGGCCGGGTGTCGGTAAACAGGCGCACGATGGCGTTGGTGCCCTGAAACAGGGGCCACGCGTGGCGGTGGTGGGCACTGGCGTAGGGCTGCAGCACGCTGGCCGCACCTAAATCTTGGCCACGGGCAAAAGCGGTTTGCAGCAGGTGGGTCAGGCTGTGAACGCCCGACAGCCCCAGGTTGTAGCCATGCGCGGTCACGGGGTGCATACCCACCGCCGCATCGCCCAGCAGCGCGCAGCGCGGGCCACTGAAGCGGTGTGCGTACACCGCCACCAAGGGGTAGGCGTGGCGCTCGCCCACCAGCGTCATGGCACCCAGGCGGTGGCCAAACTGCGCCGCTACCTGGGCGGTGAATTCTTCGGCGGGCAGCTCCAGCAGGGCACGGGCCTGCTCGGCATCGGCAGTGACGACGGCCGAGCACTGTGGCTGGCCATCGAGCCAATCGCTGGGCAGCGGCAAGATGGCCAAGGTGCGCTCGTAGCCAAAGCACTCGTGCGCGGTGTCGTCGTGCGGCAGTTCGTGGCGCATACGGCAGACGATGACGGTGCGACCAAAGTCGGTAATGGCAGCCCCCATGCCAAGCTGGCGCCGGGTATTGGAGAAGCGGCTATCGGCCGCCACCACCAGCGGCGCGCACAGGCGCTGGGGGGGTAAATCGGGGGCGCTGGCGTCTTGAAACTCCACCTCGGCATGGGTCGGCAAAGTGCGCACGTTGAGCACTCGGGCCTGGGTGATGATTTGCACGCCCGGCTCGGTGGCGGCAATCTCAAAGGCCGTGCGGCGCAGCGCGTGGTTCGGGACGATCCAGCCCAGATGCTCTACACCGGTACCACCTGCGTGCAATTGCAGCGTGCCGCGCTGACCCAGCGGGCCGTCGTGGACTTCAGCGCGGCGCAGCAAGCCTATCTCGTGGGCTGCCAGGCGCTGCCAGCTGCCCAGGCGCTGCAACAGCCCGACGCTGGGGTGGGTGAGGGCAATTTCTCGGCCATCGGGTGCAGGATCGGCCAGCTGCTCGGCGCTTTGCAGCTCCAGCACCGTGGCGCGCAGGCCCGCTTGCGCCAAGGCGCTAGCGAAAGAAAGTCCGACCGGGCCGCCGCCGACGATGAGCACGTCCGTGGCCATGGCGGGATCGTGATGGGGAATGGGCAAGGTCTGTGTGGGCATGGCAGCAATGGTAACCGTGGGGCCTCACCCTCGCGCACATGGGGATGGGCAGTGAACTACACTCGCCGGGTGACACGCGCACCGCGCGCACGTACGCACATCCACTTCCGCCCACCCCCCACACGCACCCGTTTTTGCCATGGCCGCAGACCCTTCGGGCCAAGCCCGTGCCAGCTTCGAACTCAAGAGTACGCAACTGTCCGTGGTGGCAGTCGCGCTCAGGTCTTGTAATGCCGCACAACTGCAGGCGGATTTGGCCGAGCGTCTGGGCAGCGACCCGGATTTTTTCAACAACGACCCCGTGCTGATCGACCTCGCGGCCGTGCGTGAAGAGCCCGACCCCATTGACTTTGCCGCCCTCGTGGCGCAGCTGCGCAGCTACCGCACGCAGCCTGTGGCCGTGCGCGGCGGCAGCGCCGAGCAAATGGCGGCAGCGCAAGCCCTGGGCCTGATCGCTGCGCCCGCGCCACCACGCGGGCCGGCTGCGCCACCGCGTGAAATCGAGGTGGTGCGCGAAGTGGAAGTGGTGCGCGAGGTCGAAGTGCCCGTCGAAGTACACGTGAGCCTGCCCACCATGGTGGTGGACAAGCCACTGCGCTCAGGCCAGCAGGTCTATGCCCGAGGGGCTGATCTGGTGGTGCTGGCCATGGTGAGCTTTGGTGCCGAGGTGATTGCCGATGGCGACATCCACGTCTATGCGCCGCTGCGTGGGCGGGCCATGGCGGGCGCACGCGGCAACACACAGGCGCGCATCTTCAGCACCTGCATGGAGCCGCAACTGCTCTCGATTGCCGGGATGTACCGCACCACCGACACCGAATTGCCCGACAACGTACGTGGCAAACCCGCGCAAGTGCGCCTGGACGGGGAAAAGCTGCTCATTGAGCCGCTGTGATTTTTTGACGCTGACACATCAGCAAAGCCATCCAAGAAGAGAAAGTGCAGACCATGGCCAAAATCGTCGTTGTTACCTCCGGCAAGGGGGGCGTGGGCAAGACCACCACCAGCGCCGCCTTCGCCTCCGGCCTGGCCCTGGCGGGACACAAAACCGCCGTGATCGACTTTGACGTCGGCCTGCGCAACCTGGACCTCATCATGGGGTGCGAGCGCCGCGTGGTGTATGACCTGATCAACGTCATCCACGGCGAGGCCAACCTGCACCAGGCGCTGATCAAAGACAAGCAGTGCGAGAACCTGTTCATCCTCGCTGCCAGCCAGACGCGCGACAAAGATGCCCTGGTGCTCGAAGGCGTGGAAAAGGTGCTCAAAGAGCTTGCCGCCATGGACTTTGAATACGTCATCTGCGACTCGCCCGCGGGCATTGAAAGCGGCGCCCTCATGGCCATGCACTTTGCCGACGAGGCGCTGGTCATCACCAACCCGGAAGTCTCCTCGGTGCGCGACTCGGACCGCATTTTGGGTATGTTGGCCAGCAAAACCAAGCGTGCCATCGACGGTGGCGAGCCCGTGCGCGAGCGCCTGCTCATCACGCGCTACAACCCCAGCCGCGTCCAGGAAGGGCAAATGCTCAGCCTGGAAGACGTGCAAGACATCTTGCGCATTCCGCTGATTGGGGTGATTCCCGAGTCCGAGGCGGTGTTGCTGGCATCCAACCAAGGCTTGCCCGCCATCCACCTGCACGGCACCGACGCCGCCGAAGCCTATAAAGACGTGGTGGCACGCTTTTTGGGCGAGGAGCGCCCGCTGCGCTTCACCGAAGTAGCCAAGCCCGGCTTCTTCAAGCGCATTTTTGGTGGGAGGTAAACCAGCATGTCTTTGTTGTCCATGCTCATCGGGGAGAAGAAAAAATCTGCCACCGTGGCCAAAGAGCGCCTGCAAATCATTTTGGCGCACGAGCGCAGCAGCAGCCGCCCCACCACGCCCGACTACCTGCCCGCGCTGCAGCGCGAGCTGATGGCGGTGATCTCGAAATACGTCAAGATCGACTCCAGCGACCTCAAAGTGAACTTTGAGCGCCAGGACAACCTGGAAGTGCTGGAAGTGAAGATCGAACTGCCGGAAACCGCTCCCGCACCACTGCGCTAAAGCGCCCTCACTCCAGCGCCGACTCGGCCACGCGCCCCAGCGGGTGCTCGGTGTAGAACATACCGCCGTGGTAGAGCAGCGGGCTGCTGTGCGGCTGGTGCACGCATTGCAGCACCTCGCCCACGAAAATGGTGTGATCGCCCTCCACGTACTGGCTGCGGTTGCGGCACTCAAACACCGCCGCCGCCCCGGCCAGCAGCGGCGCACCCGAGCGCCCCGGCTGGTGCGCCACGCCCGCCCAGCGGTCGATACCCCGCGTGGCAAAGCGCTCGGCCAAGGCGCGCTGCTCCACCGTCAGCACATGGATGGCGTAATGCGAGGCCTGGCGCATGATGCCCAGGGCCGTGCTGGTGTGGCCCAGGCTCCACAGCACCAGCGCCGGTTCGAGCGATACCGCGTTGAACGAGCTGATCGTCAGCCCCACAGGCTGGCCCTGCGCGCCGCGTGCAGTGACGATAGCGACCCCCGTGGCAAACATACCCAGCGCGGCGCGAAATTGGGCGGAAGAAAATTCGGTGGGCAAACCACCAGCAGCAGGAAGCGACACAGGCAAAGTGGGCGCCAGGCAGGCACCAAGACAACAGGGGTCGGCTATTATCGCCCCCCACTCCCGCCCCTTGTGCCCATGCTTGTTTTCAAGCCAAAAACAGCTCTAAGCCAAGCTAGGCAAGCGCAAGCAGCTATCAAAATAGTTGCAAACTTTCGACCCTGACTGTCGCCCCTTCACCAGACGCTGGCCCTGCGCCGGCCTTGCGGCTCTCCCCATGTTGTCTTTTTCTTTTTCCCGGTTCCTTGCGTGCGCCGCTGCGCTGCTGTGGGGGCTGTGCGCCAGCGCGTTGCACGCCGCCCCGGCCAGCCCTGCGGTGGTGGGCACGGCCACTTGTGTGCAGTGGCTGCAGCGGCTGCCCGGCATCACCGCAGCGCAATGCCGCAGCGCCGCGCTGCGCCCCAGCCTGGGCCGTTCGGTACAAGGGCGCACGCTGCTGGTGCGTGACGTGCTGCCTGCCAGCGGCGCGCCAGCCACCCCCCTGCGCGTACTGGTGGTAGGGGCCATGCATGGTGATGAACTGACTTCGGCCGCGCTGGCACTGCAGTGGATTGGCCTGGCCGAGCAGGCGCGCCGCCCGGTGCACTGGCGCTTTTTACCCATCCTCAACCCCGACGGCTTGCTGGCGCCGCGCCCCACCCGGGTGAACGCCCGTGGGGTGGACTTGAACCGCAACTTTGCCACCCCCCACTGGGAACGCGACGCCCCGCTGTACTGGGAAAAGCGCACCGGCAAAGACCCACGGCGCTGGCCCGGCCCGGCGCCACTGTCCGAACCCGAAACACAGTTTTTGCTGCGGCAAATGGACAGCTTTGCGCCCAATCTGGTGGTCAGCATCCACGCGCCCTATGGCGTGCTCGATTTCGACGGCCCCCACGAGCCGCCGCAGCGCCTGGGGCGGCTGCGCCTGGACCGCGTGGGCGTGTTCCCCGGCTCGCTGGGCCACTACGGCGGCGTGCAGCAAGGCATGCCGGTGGTCACCATCGAGCTGGAACACGCCCTCGATATGCCCAGCGCCACCGAAGTGCGCTCCATGTGGAGCGATTTGCTGCGCTGGATGGACCGGCACCTGCAGCCGCGCAACGATTTACAAAAACGCCCCCATCGCTGACCATGGAGGGATCGCCTTGCGCCCCCTCACCACTGCCCATGACCGATACCAGCTCTGCGCCTACGCCCACACCGGCACCTGCCTCTGCCCCCAGCCCGGCCCTGGCGGCAGGCATTGCCCGCCCGGCCAACCCGCAGGCGCTGTGGGCGCTGCTGCAAGGCCCGGGCGAGCCCCTGTGCCCACCCGACGCCGCCCACCCACCCATCCGCCACCTGGGGCAACTGCTGGTCAGCCACGGCCTGGTCAGCCCCGAGCAGGTACGCGCCGCGCTGCTGCTGCAGCAGCAGCAACAAAACAGCAACAGCCCACGGCGCCAGCTTGGCCAGCTGCTGGTGGAAGCGGGGGCATTAAGCCCCGAGCAACTGCGCGCAGAAATTGCCGCCTGGCTGGGCCAGCACATCATCGATCCCAGCCTGCTGCCGCCCGACCCGGCTGCGCTGGCGCTGGTGCCACGGGCCAATGCCGAGCAACTGCAGGCCCTGCCGGTCGGGCTGCAGGGCGACGCCATTGCCGTGGTGCTGGACGATCCGGCCAACCGCCAGGCGCTGGACCAGCTGCGCTTCATGACGCAGCGGCGCGTGCTGGCCCTGCAGGCCGCGCCCGGCACGCTAGGCCCGGCCATTGCACGGGCCTACCGCGTGCTGGGCGGCAACGGCGCGCCCAAGGCCTCGGCGCACGACCTGGCAGTGAACCTGGGCCACAGCGACGACGCACCCAGCGCCGAGCGCGCCGACATCGTCAGCGAGTCCGACAACACCCTGGTGCGCCTGGTGAACTCCATCATCGAAGAGGCGATTGCCCAGGGCGCCTCCGATATCCACATCGAAACCGAGCCTGCGCCGCGCCATGTGCGCGTGCGCCTGCGCATCGACGGCAACCTGCGCCCCTACCTGGACTTGCAGGCGCGCTTTCGCTTTGCCATGGTGGCGCGCATCAAAATCATGGCCACGCTGGACATCTCCGAGCACCGCAAACCGCAAGACGGCAAGATTGACTTCTCGCGCTTCGGTGGCCCCAAAGTAGAGCTGCGCGTGGCCACCATTCCCACCCACCAGGGGCTGGAAGACGTGGTGCTGCGCGTGCTCGCCAGCCAAAAGCCGCTGCCACTGGACGACATTGGCCTGAGCCGCGACAACCTGGCGCAACTGCGCGTGGCCATGGCCCACAGCTACGGCCTGATCTTGGTGTGCGGCCCCACCGGCAGCGGCAAAACCACCACGCTGCACTCGGTGCTGCGCGAAATCAACACCGACGAGCGCAAAATCTGGACGGCAGAAAACCCCATTGAAATCACCCAGCAAGGGCTGCGCCAGGTGGAGGTGAACCCGCGCATTGGCTGGACGTTTGCCGCCGCCATGCGCGCCTTTTTGCGCGCCGACCCCGACGTGGTGATGATTGGCGAGATGCGTGACGCGGAAACCGCGGGCATCGCCATCGAAGCCTCGCTCACCGGCCACCTGGTGCTCTCTACGCTGCACACCAACTCGGCGCCCGAGAGCGTGGCGCGGCTGCTGGAAATTGGCATGGAGCCGTTCACGTTTTCCGATGCGCTCATTGCCATCTTGGCGCAGCGCCTGGTGCGCCGCCTGTGCCTGCGCTGCCGTGCGCCCGAGCCAGTCACCACCGAGGCGCTGAACCAACTGGCCGATCTGTACCTGCAAAGCAGCCATGGCACGGAAGAAAGCCACAGCCCAGAAGCGCGCACCACCCTCATCAACCAGTGGCTGACGCAACTGCAAGCGCGCAGCGAGGGCCAGGCGCCACACCTGTGGCGCCGCGTGGGCTGCGCGCACTGCGAGCACAGCGGCTACAAGGGGCGCATGGGCATCTACGAACTCATGCCCAGCAGCGACGCCATCCGCGCCCACATCCGCCAGCGCGCCCCGGCCCTGGAGATACGCACCAGCGCGCTGCGCGCCGGCATGAAAACACTGCGCCAAGACGGCATTGAGAAAGTGCTGCAGGGCCTGACCGACATTGCCGAAGTGCTGGCCGCGGCCAACCTGTGAACCTGCAACAATCGCGCCCCATGCTGCACTACCACACCCTCCCCGTTACCGCGTTTGCGCAAAATTGCTCCCTCGTTTGGTGCGACCAGACGCACCAGGCCGCCGTCATCGACCCCGGCGGCGATCTGCCCCGCATCCAGGCCGAGGCCCAGCGCCGGGGGCTGACGCTGGCCGCCATCTGGCTCACCCACGCCCACATCGACCACGCAGGCGGCACGGGTGAGCTGGCACAGCAGCTGCAACTACCCATCATCGGCCCGCACCCGGGCGACCAGTTCTGGATTGACGGCCTGCCCCAGCAAAGCAGCATGTTCGGCTTTCCGGCAGCCATGCCCTTCACCCCCACGCGCTGGCTGCACGATGGCGACACTGTGCAGATCGGCCAGGAAAGCCTGCAGGTGCGCCACACCCCCGGCCACACCCCTGGCCACGTGGTGTTTTACGCACCGCAAATTCAGCGCTGCTTTGTCGGTGATGTGCTGTTTGCCGGCAGCATTGGCCGCACCGACTTTCCCCAAGGCGACCACCAGCAGCTCATCGACAGCATCACCCAGCGCCTGTGGCCCATGGGCAACGACACCATCTTTATCCCCGGCCACGGCCCGGAAAGCAGCTTTGGGCGCGAGCGCCAAAGCAACCCATTTGTGGGTGGTACCTGAACCCAAAACAGCTATTGAAAAAATAGCTGCTTGCGCTTGCCCAGTGCGGCTTAGAGGCCGATTTGATTCCTCAACCCTACAACCTGGGCAGGCGCCGCCGGTGCCAGGCGTTGCCCAGGGTCAAGGCCAACTTCATGCGCAGCTTGCGCCAGCGCTGCACGGGCGTCAGTACGTCGCGCTCATCCCAGATGGAGCTGACCAGGCTGGTGTCATCGAGCTCGATCACCGCCGGAGACACGCCCAAAATGCGCAGCGCTCCACATTCCCACCAAAAGCGCAGGTCCACATCAATGGGACGGCCAAACGGCTGGCGGTGTGCCAGCAGCTTGGCTGCACCAGCGCGGCTGATGACGTAGCCCGCCGTCATGCTGGGCACCCGGGCGTAATCCACCAACGCTGTGCCATCCGGCAGCAAAGGGCGCTGCGAGCGCACTTTTTCGTGCTGCAGGCGCCCCATCAGCTTGACCATGTCCCAGGGTTCGTTCAATGCCGCAATGGCTTCGATGGCGGCACCAAACTGCGCCGCCAGGCGCACATCGTCTTCCAGCACCACCAGCGCGGGGGCATCGCTGTCGAGCAGCTGCTGCCACACGCTCAGGTGGCTGGCGTAGCAGCCTTTTTCGCCGTTGCGCAGCGGCTTGTAGTACTGGCGCGCGTTCAGCGTGGGGCTGTACCACTGCTGCGCCTGGGCCTGTGGCACATCGGCCCACCAGATGGCGGCAAAACGCTGGCCGGGCAGGCCATGCGCCTGCAGCTCAGCCTGCAGGCGTGCGCGCCGTTCAGCGTCGCGCTCAAGGTTGATGAAGACCAGTGGCAGCGGCATGGGCAAGAGAGCTTGGGGTGGGCCGTGTGCGCTTACGTTCGCACCACGCCCTTGCGGGCGGCCAGGTCGGCAAACAGGGCCAGGTATTGCTGGCGCATACGTTGGCGGTCAAAGGCCGCGTGCACGTGCGCCTGCCCCACCGCCGCCAGCGCCTGGGTGCGGGCATCGTCGCCCAGCAGCTCGGCCAGGGTGCGCGCCAGGGCCTGGGCATCGGCGTGGGGCACCAGCAGGCCGTTGTGGCCGTGGGTGATGATTTCGCGCACGCCTTCCACGTCGGTGCCCACGCCGCAGCAGCCCGAGGCCATGCCTTCAATCAGGCCCAGGCCCAGGCCTTCGTAGTGGGTGGAGAGCACGCACAGCTTGACGCGGCCCAGCAGCGCGGGCAGGTCTTGCACATGGCCCAGGCACTGCACCTGGTCTTGCACGCCCAAGCGGGCAGCCAGTTGCTCGGCCTCTTTGCGCCAGCTGGCCTTGCCTTCACCCGCAAAGTACACCGTGGGCCGGTGGCCCAGGGCCTTGAGGGGCACCAGCGCCTCGATCAGCGTGCGGTGGTCTTTTTGCCGGGCAAAGCGGGCGGGCATGACGATGGCAGCCTCGCGCTGCGCCCAGGGCTGGCCTTTGGTCCAGCGGGAAAGCTCAATGCCGTTGTGGATAGTCATGCAGCGCTCGGGCGGGTGGCCCAGGCGCACCAGCACGTCTTCGACCGCGCGCGACACGCCCACGATGCGGTCGGTGCGCTGCGCCAGCCACAGCGACTGCCACAGGCGCCAGCGCCCGTAACGCTCGCGCACGTTGTGCTCGATTTGCACAATGCAGGGCACGCCTGCCAGCAGCGCGGCATAACGCCCCCACAGGTGTTCGCTGAAGCCGTGCGCCACCAGCACATCGGGCTTCCATTGCAGGCACAGGCGGCGCAGTGCCAAGATGGTCACGGTGTGCGACCAGCGCGGCACCACCTCCACGCGCAGCCCCTTGGCACGCAAAGCACGCACCCGTTCGGTGGGGTCCATGATGCGTCGGCGCAGCACCAAAAAAGTGTCTTGGCCGGCATCGTCACCACACAAATCGATGGCCACCTGGGTGGCCCCCGAAAAGCCCCCCGAGACAAAGTGCAGCACGCGCAGGGGCCGGGCAGCCGGGTGGGAAGAAAGAGAAGCGTCCATGGGTCATCAGCGGTGGCCAGGGGCCAGCGCGCAGGGTGCCTGCGAGGGGCTGGGGCGGGCCATCACAGCCAACCACAGCAGGTTCATGAAAAGAAACATCATGTGGGCATTGTTGTGTGCAAACATGACCTGGGTCATGCCAAAACCCACAAAGCCCAGCACCCCCACCAACCCGCACAAGGCGGCTTGTTCGGTCGGGCCATACGGCTGCCCTGGAGGCGCACGGCGCAAAGCCCGGGCATAGCGCCAGGCGGGAATGGCAAAAAAGGCGGCCAGGGCCAGCACGCCCACCAGCCCCCGCTTGGCGAACATATCAATCCACTCATGGTGGGCGTGGTTGAAATCGGCCACAGCCTGGGGGGCCTGACCTGCCTCGATCAGGGCCTGCTTTTGTGCGTCATAGGCCACCTGGCCCCAGCCCAGCCAGGGTTTTTGCAGGCCCAACTCCCAGGCCACACCCCAGTGGGCCAGACGCTGACCGACCGAAGTTTCACTGCGGCCCTGGTCGTGCCAGGCGTGGTATTCGCGGGTGGCTTCGGCCAAGCGCTCCTGCACGGGTGGCAGCCACGCCAGCATCCCACACAGCACCACCCCCACGGCCCCAGCCCTGGCCAGGCGGGGCAGGCGTTCGCGCCAAGTGGTGCGGCGGTCACGCACATCCAGCACCCACACCAGAAGTACCAGCGCGGGCGCCACAATCCAGCCGCCCCGGCTGCCCGAGGCCACACAGGCAAACAGCCCGGCCAAGGCAGCGGCATAGCCCAGCAGGGCCTGAGCGCGCGAAGGCGCATGGCGCGCCCACACCCAGCTCCACAGCCCCAGCAGCAAAGCCAGGTTCCCGAACTGAATAGCGTTGGTGTGCCCGGCCGCACGGTCCCAATGCAGCACCAGCCACTGCCAGGCGGCCAGCAAGCCCGCCCCCAGCGCGCCCACCCAACAGCCCCAGCGCAGGGCCTCTAAGCGGGGCAGACCCCAGCGCAGGGCAGGCAAGGCCAGCAGCAACAGCAGGTATTTAAGGCTGCGCTCAATGCCCAGCGTACGCATCAACCACTGGCCGTCGACGTAGGTGTGCAAAGTCCACACCAAGCCCATGCCAAGCGTGGCGAGCGCCCACCAGCGCAACTCGGTGGGCAGGGTCTGTGGATGGCGCAGCACCTGCGGCCAGGCCAGCAGGCCCAGCAGCACCAGCAGCGCTGCACCCCAGGAGTACCCCGTGGGCAGCGCCAGCGAGAAGGCAGGAATCAGAAAAACCGCGAGCGACAGAACCGAGGCATGCCAGCGCGGTGTGTGCGACCAACCGCTGGTCATGCCAGAAACAGTCTGTGCGAGGGAAGAGGCAGGCGGCTCAATGCCCGCCACGCACCACTTCGCCGGGCTTGAGCCGGTACACCGTGCCACAGTAAGGGCAGCGGCCCTCGCCGTGGTGGGCCACATCGATGAAGACGCGCGGATGGTTGTTCCACAGCTTCATGTCCGCCTGGGGGCTGGGGCAGTACACCCCGCCATTGCCGTTGAGGTCTTGGGCGCGCAGTTCGACGACGGAGGCAGTCATGTGTTTACACCTTGGTGAGCCAGTGGGCGTACTTGGGATTGCGGCCATTGACGATGTCAAAGAACGCGTTCTGGAGTTTCTCGGTGATGGGGCCACGGCTGCCGCAGCCAATCTCGATGCGGTCGAGTTCGCGGATCGGCGTCACCTCAGCGGCGGTGCCGGTGAAGAAAGCTTCGTCAGCGATGTACACCTCGTCGCGCGTGATGCGCTTTTGCACAATCTCCAGGCCCAGATCCTTGGCAATGTGGAAGATGGTGTTGCGCGTGATGCCGTTGAGGGCACCGGCCGACAGGTCGGGCGTGTAAATCACGCCGTTCTTGATGACGAAAATGTTCTCGCCCGCGCCTTCGGAGACGAAGCCTGCGCTGTCAAGCAGCAGGGCTTCGTCGTAGCCATCGTCGGTGGCTTCCATGTTGGCCAAGATGGAGTTGCTGTAGTTGCTCACTGCCTTGGCCTGCGTCATGGTGATGTTGACGTGGTGGCGCGTGTAGCTGCTGGTTTTCACGCGGATGCCGCGCTTCAAGCCCTCTTCACCCAGGTACGCGCCCCAGGCCCAGGCGGCCACCATGGCGTGGATGGTGTTGCCCTTGGGCGAAACGCCCAGCTTCTTGTCGCCAATCCATAGCAGCGGGCGCAGGTAGCAGCTTTCTAGGTTGTTGGCCTTGACCACGTCGAGCTGCGCCTGGTTGAGCTGCTCGGCCGTGAAGGGCACCTTCATGCGCAAAATCTTGGCGCTGTTCATCAGGCGCTCGGTGTGCTCTTGCAGGCGGAAGATGGCCGTGCCGTTGACGGTGTTGTACGCGCGCACGCCCTCAAAAGCGCCGCAGCCATAGTGCAGCGTGTGCGTGAGGATGTGGACCTTGGCGTCGCGCCATTCGACCATCTGGCCGTCCATCCAAATCTTGCCGTCACGGTCGGCCATCGAGGGAACTACGGGGCTCATGAAAATCCTTTGCAAAGGTGGGGGGCAGTGCCGCTGTCGCAACTTGGGGCCGCTACGTCGAAAGTCGCAACGTGCAGGGAAAGAGCGCGATTCTACGGCGCAGCCCAGGCTCTGGCAGCACTTGAGGGCAGCACTTACAACAGCGCGGCCAAGGCGGCCAGCGGGGCGGTTTCGGCACGCAGCACACGCGGCCCCAGGCTCACCGGCACAAAGCCCTGTGCCAGCGCCTGCTGCTCTTCCTGCGCGCTCAGGCCGCCCTCGGGGCCGGAGAGAAACTGCAGCGCGGCCTCGGGCGCGGCCTGCGCCAGCACGCTGCGCAGCGGCACACTGCCCGGCGCCAGCGACAACACCAGGCGCAGCGGCGCCACACCCGTGGCCACCGCTGCCGCACGGGCAGGTGCCACAGCCTGCGCCAAGCTGGCCGGGGGGTGAATGACCGGCACGCGGTTGCGCCCGCACTGCTCGCACGCCGCCACGGCCACGGCCTGCCAATGGGCTTGCTTTTTCGCCGCGCGCTCACCGTGCAGGCGCACCATGCTGCGTTCGGTGGCCAGCGGCGTGAGGCTGGCCATGCCCAGCTCGGTGGCTTTTTCCACCAGCCAATCCATGCGCTCGCCCGCCGTGGTGCCCGCCAGCAGGTGGATGGCACGCGCGCCCTCGCGCTCGATGGCCTGGTGCGCGCCCACGCGCACGCGCACGCTGGTGCGCCCCATGTGCAGCACAGTGGCCGTCCACTCGCCACCGCGCAGCAGCGGGCCACCGCCATCGAACAAGGTGATGTCAGCGCCTGGCTGCAGGCGCAGCACCTGCACATGGCGGGCGCAGCTCTCGGGCAGG
Source organism: Acidovorax sp. (assembly GCA_041910915.1). Taxonomy (GTDB): domain Bacteria; phylum Pseudomonadota; class Gammaproteobacteria; order Burkholderiales; family Burkholderiaceae_C; genus Paenacidovorax. The sequence continues at coordinate 42,716 of JAYRPZ010000121.1, read as the reverse complement.
TCGATCTCGGCGCCCTCGGTCAAGGGCAGGGGGCAGTGAAAGCGGGGCATGGTGCAAAATTGCTATTAAATAAAGAGCTGCTTGCGCTTGCCTGATAAGGCAAAGAGGCAGTTTTGATGCTCAAAATAAGGCCCCGAGACCCCAGCGCCGCCCTGCTGCAGGCCACGGCGCACCCGGCACACAGCGACGACGCTGGTTTTTGAAGGTGTTTTTGGCCTCTTAGGCTTATCTGGCAAGCGCAAGCAGCTCCTTTTTTAGGAGTTAAAAAGCGCAGCAGGCGCAGCTACAGGCGTTGGCGCGGCGCACTGCAGCACCTGCGCCATGCGTTCACGCGCAGTGCGCTGCAGGCGCATCAGCTGGGCATGATCGGGCCAGGGGCAGGCGTAGCGCTGGCACAGGTCGTGCTGCAGGCGCACCAGCAGCGCGGCGGTCATCTCGGCATCGGCCAAGGCGCGGTGGGCGCGGCCCGTCTGGGGCAGGCCCAGGTGGCTGACCAGCTGGCCCAGCTTGTGGCTGGGCGCATCGGGGTACACCCGGCGCGACAGCAGCACCGTGCAGGCAAAAGGCTGCGGCGCGGGCAAGTCGGCGGCCTGCAGTTCGGCCTGCCAGAACTTGCTGTCAAAACCCGCGTTGTGCGCCACCATGGGCGCGTTACCCACAAAGCGCGCCGCCTCGCGCATCACCTGCGCGGCAGGCGGGGCTGTTTCCAACAATGCATTGCTGATGCCGGTGAGCTGCACCACAAACGGCGTGATGGGCACGCCGGTGAACATCAAACTGGCAAAGCGATCGACCACCCGCGAGCCCTCCACCAGCACGATGGCCACCTCGGTGGCACGCGCCCCATGCGCCGGGGCCATGCCCGTGGTTTCAAAGTCAATGACGGCAATGGGAGAGGGCATGGGTAAAAAATGATCAAAAAGGCCTCTAGGGCAGACGCAGCAAGCGCGAGCAGCTAGAGAAAAAATAGCAAATCAAGGGCCCGGGCGAGGTTGCTGGGCCAGCGCATCGAGCAGCACCTGCTCCAGCCCCGGCAGGTCTTCGAGGATGGTGCGCCACAGCACCTCGTGGGCCACCTGTTCGTAGCCATGGGCCAGGATGTTGCGCAGGCCGATCACGCGCCGCCACGGAATGGCAGGCCAGCGGCTGTGGCTCGCAGCATCCATCCGGTATGCCGCCTCCCCCAGATTGATGAAGAGTTTTTCCACCGCCAAACACAAAATGCGTTGCCGAGTGAACGAGTCTTGCGTGTGCCCCACAGCCAAGCTGCGCAGTTCCTGGGTGAAGCGCAACATATCGGCCAAGTGCGCAGGATTGCGATCCAGGCTCATGGAAACAGCGCCTGCAACTGCGGCTCAATGGCGGCGCGGCGGTAGGGGTTGTCTAGCACCGAGGGGAAGGCCAGGTCAATTTTTCGGCCCTCGAAAGCGGCGGAGAGTTCATCTTGCATATCCACCAAGGCAAACCCGCTGGGTGCTTGGCCGGGCAGAAATTCCACGAGCAAGTCCACATCGCTGTCGGGGCGCTGCTGCCCCACGGCGGTGGAGCCGAACATTTGCAGACGGCGCACGCGGTAGCGCCGACAAATGTCGGCAATGCGCGCAGGGGCGCGGGTGGTGGCAGGCAGGCTGGACATGGCGAAATTATCCCGCCCCGGTGCGTTGCAGGGCAAACGGCGGCAGGCCTGCGAGCAGGCGCTGGCCGTAGCCGGTGCGCACCAGGCGCTTGTCGTAGCAATAGACGTGGGCCTGGTCTTCTTCGGTGCGGATGGCGCGGCCCACCCATTGCGCCAGGCGGATGGCCGTGGCGGGCACCACCAGTTCGCTGAACGGGTCGCGCCCGCTGGTGCGCAGCCATTCGGCGCGCGCTTCGCCCACGGGGTCGTCGGGCGGGGCGAAGGGCAGTTTGGTGATGAACAGCGATTCGCACAGCCGCCCGGGCAAATCCAGCCCTTCGCCAAACGACTGCATGCCAAAGATGATGGAGGCGTGGCCCTCGGCCACGCGCTCGCGGTGCTGGCGCAGCAGCTGCGGGCGCGGCCACTGGTTTTGCACCAGCACCTGGGCGCGCAGGCTGTCGGGCAGCAGCTCCACGGCACGGCGCATTTGCTCGCGCGAGGTGAACAGCACCAGCGCCCCGGCGCGCACCTGGGCCAAATCGGCCAGCAGGGCTTGCACCATGTCGCGCGTGTAGGCCTCGGCTTCGCGCGGGTCGGCAGCGGTTTCGCGCACCACCAGCTGGCCTTGGCGGGCGTAGTCGAAGGGGCTGGGCACTTCCAGGGTGGTGAGGTCGGCGTCGCCGTACAGACCGCTTTCGCGCAGGAAAAAATCAAACTGTCCGCAACTGGTGAGCGTGGCCGAGGTGAGCACGGCAGCACGCGCGCCGCTCCACAGGTGCTGGCGCAGCGCGTTGCCGGGCAGCACGGGGTTGGCGTGGGCACGCAGCACGCGGCTGTCGCCCTCGTGTGCCAGGGTGAACCATTTGGCGGCAGGCACGCCGCCCGCCGGGGTGTCTTGCAGCAGCAGCTGGGTGCAGGCGTGCACGGCTTCGAGGCGCGGCGCCAAAGCCCCGGCCTGGGCGTAGAGCTGGGAGAGGCGGCGCGCGTCGTCGGGTTTGTCGCGCAGTTGGGTGCGCAGGGCCTTGGCAATGGCGCGCAGCACTTCCAAAAAACCGCCCGCGTGGTGGGCGGCCTGGGCCAGGGGCTCGATCAGCTCCGTGGGCAACTGCCCCCCGGCCACACGCGCACGGCTGGGCTGGCCAGCGCCCCAGCGCGGCGCGGCGCTGGGGCGGGCGCCGGGCAGGGGCGGCGTTTCGTCGCTGCGCAGGGGCTGGGCGTACAGCGCCAGCACCAGGCGGGCCAGCTCCTGCAAATGGGTGCGCAGGCGCGCAGCGTGCTGGGGCACGTCGGCAATGTCTTCCACTTCCACCAACTGGCCAATGCGCAGCGCCCGGCTGGCGAGTTTGTCAATCCACGCCAAGCGGGTGATGTCCATCTCGCAGCCAAACTGTGCCAGCGCGGTGCTGGGCAGGTGGTGGGCTTCGTCGAGGATGAGCAGGCAGTTGTCCAGCTCGGGCAGCAGGCGTGCGCCCAGCGAAGACAGCAGCAGATCGTGGTTGGCCACAATGACCTGCGCGGCCACCAGCTCTTTGCGCCGCTCGAAGTAGCTGCACTGCGCAAACAGCGGGCAGTGCTTGTTGGTGCAGGTGTGGGCGTCGGCGGCCACGCTGGCCCACAGTTCAGGCTCGGGCGGGGTGGGCAGCTGGTCGCGGTCGCCATCCCACTGGCTGCTGGCCAGGCTCTGCGCCAGGCTGGCGTAGAACTGCGCGCGCTCGCCCTGGGCAGCCACGCTGCGGCGCACCAGGCGCTGCTCGGCGGCCTCGGCAGCGAGCAGGTCGTCGGGCACCACATCATCGTCTTCGCCCACGCCACTGAGCAGGCGCTCGAGCTTGAGTTTGCACACGTAGCGCCCGCGCCCCTTGGCCAGGGCGAAGGCAAAGGGCTGGGGCATTTGCGCGGCCAGCGTGGGCAGGTCTTTGTGTACCAGCTGCTCTTGCAGCGCCACGGTGGCGGTGGAAATCAGCACCCGCGTGCCCCGCGCCAGCGCCACATGGATGGCGGGCACGCAGTAGGCCAGCGATTTACCCACCCCCGTGCCCGCCTGGATGACGGCCAGCGCCCGCTGCGGCGCACCCTCGCCCTCGGCCACTTTGCCCAGCTGGGCGCGCTCAAAAGTCTGGGCCACCAGCGTGGCCATCTGCTGCTGCCCGGGCCGGGGCCGAAAGCCTGCCGTGGCCTGCACGATGGCGTCAAACTGCTGCAGGGCGGCATCGGCCCAAGAGGGAGAGGACATGAACAACAAAGGGGGAACGAAAGAGGGCACAGGCCGCGCAGCGCGCTCGCGCAGGCGGGGCTGGATTATGCGGGGCGGTGCAGGGAACCAAAAAGGCCCGCCGCTGTCTGCCACTTCAGCCCCAAGCCATGGCTGGATCGCACACCAACTTGGCGCACCAGGGCACATCGTCCTGCCTCTGCTTGTTTTTTCATCCTCACAAGACACCATGAACGCATCGTTTCGCACCACCGCTGGCATCCTTGCCCTGACCATGACCGCCTTGAGCGTGCCTTCGCTGGCCCACGCCAAGCGCTTTGGCAGCAGCAGCAAATCAGCGCCCCCGGCGCGCGTCAGCCCAGCCCCGACCGCACCCACAGCCCCTGCCGCGCCGGTAGCACCTAGCGCGAACCGGGCGGCACCGGCAACGCCAGCCACTGCCGCTACACCAGCAGCGCCGGCAACCGCTGCCACGCCCGCCACGCCAACTGCCGCAGTGCCTCCCGCTGCGGGCGCAGCGCCCACGCCCGCGGCTGCCCCTGCCGCGGGCGGCTCCGGGATGATGGGCACGCTGGGCGCTGCAGCCGTGGGCGCCGTGGCGGGCTCGCTGGCGGGCAATGCCTTGGCAGGCGCTATGGCACCCGACGCGGCCGCCAAGGCCAAAGAGGAAGAAGCCAAAGCCCAGGCCGCCGAGAAGGAAGCCCAGGAACTGCAAAAAAAGGCCGATGAGGCCAAGCAAAAAGCCGAAGCGGCACGTGCAGCCGCATCAGCAGCCAAGTAAATCTGTGGCCCCCTGCGCCTGGTCAGCGTGCGGGGGCCTTCTCAAGCATTTTTAAAACAAAAAATAATAAAAATAAAAATTTTTATAAACCGTGTAGAATGAAGGAATTGCTGCAAAACAACTGTCTGTTGTTCTTCTCGCAGCACTGCTACAGGCCCCCACGGCTTCTAGCCAGAAATGTTTGGCGAACCTCTCGCCCCGTTGGTTGAAGAGCATCAACCCATCGAGTCCCTTAGAGCTCATGCAGTGCCCACTCAAGGCCCTGTATTCCGATTGAACAGAATCTCACAGCTATCTATCCCCATGGGCAAGTACTTTGTTACGCCCGCCTCACAAAAGACTGGTTGCGGTCGCTTCCAAGCCTCTTTCGCTCTTCAGCGCACGAAACACAACAGCCACTACTGCAAGGTGTTTCGTTTCGACAAGACCTTCGACTCACACGAAGCGGCTTACACATACGCCCTTGCCCAAGGGCGGCTCGAGACGGCCATGCCGTCTTGTGCAACGCACTAATGGATTGCGTCCCCCATCCATTGCCCTTGGATGCGACGGACTTTGCGTCCCCACATTCAGCTTGAAACGGTGTGTCACCACTTGACGCACCAACCCTCTCAAGGACTCCCCATGAGCACCAAAATCTACGTTGGCAACCTGCCTTATTCCGTGACCGACACCAGCCTGGAAAGCAACTTTGCTGAATTTGGCACCGTCACCTCTGCCAAGGTCATGATGGACCGCGACAGCGGCCGCTCGAAAGGCTTCGGCTTTGTCGAAATGACCACGGCAGACGCCTGCCAAGCGGCTATTAGCGCGCTGCACGGCATGTCTGTGGATGGCCGCTCCATCACCGTCAATCTGGCACGCCCCCGTGAAGAAGGCCGCCGTCCTGGTGGTGGTTCGCATGAATTTCGCGCCAGCAACCGCCCCAGCGTCGGTTATGGCCAAGGCGGCTACGGTGGCGGTCGCTACTGATAACTGATCGCTTACCAAGCGTCTCAAGGAACGCCCCGCAAGGGGCGTTTTTTGATGGGTGCTACAGGCGCGGCTGTTGCAGCAGGCAATGCAGCAAGGCTTTGTCGCTCTCACTCATGCCGGGGCCAGGGCTGTCGGGTGCGAAGTGCAACTTGAAAGCGGCGATGGCCGCCTCGGGCTGGGCCGGGTTGTAGCCCAGGGCCACCAGACCCAGCCCGGCATCGAAGTGCGGCGGCGCTGGGGTGGCAGGGTTTTCGCACCACAGGCCAAAGCCCGCTGCGGCCAAGCGCCGCCAAGGAAACAACGCGCTGGGATCGGTTTTGCGGCCTGGCGCCACATCGGCATGGCCAATGAAGTTGGCTCGTGGAATGCGGTGGCGGGCCTGGATGTCGGCCAGCAGGAGCAGCAAGGTGTCGATCTGTGCATCCGCAAACGGCTCGCTGCCGTTGTTGTCCAGTTCAATGCCAATCGAGGCGGAATTGATGTCCGTGTGCCCACCCCACCAGGAGGCACCCGCGTGCCAGGCGCGGTGATGCTCATCCACCAATTGCAGCAAACGGCCATCGCGCCCAATCAGGTAATGGGCACTGACGCTGCGCTCGGGATCGCTCAGGGTGCGCTGCGCCTGCGCTAGCGTGTCGTTGCTGGTGTGGTGCAAGATGACGTAGTTCGCCCGGCGCACGCCAAAATTGGGCGATGGCGCCCACTCTGCCGCAGAACTGCCCCCACGCGGCGTGAGGGGCGCGCAGGCCGACAGGGCCAGGCTCAGCAAAAGCGTAGCTATCTTCACGTAGCGCATAAGGGAACCGCTCCAGTCCATCCATCACAACACCCGGCCACGGCCCGCCTTGATCGTGGCCCGCTGGGCTTTACCCGCCAGCCGCCGTTGCTGCGAGCCATAGGTGGGCCGGGTCGGGCGGCGCACAGGCGGTGGCTGCAGCACCTGCGCAATCAGGATGTGCAGGCGGCGCAGGGCCTCTTGGCGATTTAGCTCCTGGGTACGCTGCGATTGCGCCTTGATGACCACCACCCCGTCTTGGGTGATGCGCTGATCCGCCAGCACCAGGCAGCGCTCCTTGACCTCTTGCGGCAACGACGAGGCCCGGATGTCAAAAAACAATTGCACCGCCGTGGCCACCTTGTGCACGTTCTGCCCACCCGGGCCCTGGGCGCGGATGGCTTTGATCTGCACCTCGCAGGGATCGATGGAGAAGGCAACACTCATATGGCCAGGCAGTATGCAGCATGGGCACCCGTATGATGTGACGTCGTCCTCAGCCCAGCACACCCGGTACGCCCGCCGCACCCACGATGACACACTCGCCCCCCATGCCCGAGGCTTGCGCCAGCGGGTCGGTTGCCATGCAGGTGCGCACCGACCAGTTGCAACTCCTGTTTCGCCAGTCTTTCCTGGCCACATTTGGCAGTGTGAGAGGAGCACTGGCGCTGTCGTGGTTGCAGCGCGATCTCGGCCTACCGCTCCATGACGCTCGTCGCCATAGGTCTGGTGCTGCTGCCCACAACGCTGGGGCTGCTCACTGGCTCTAGCAGCGAGCAACGGGTGCTGGCCTTTACCACCCTGGCGTTTTCCGCCTTCGTCATGCGTGCACCCGGGAACTGTCGCACGCGCTGCAGTCACTCCTGCGGCTGCGCCGTGAGCTGGAGATAGAGCACCGCATTGCCAGCAACGCAGCGCGCACCGACGAGTTAACCGGGCTGAACAACCTGCGCGCCTTCAAGGAACAGGCCGACACCATGTTCACTGCCAGCCGCTGCAACGGCTTGCCCCTGTGCGCCCTGCTGGTGGACATCGACCACTTCAAACAAATCAACGATACCCACGGCCACGCAACGGGTGACCGGGTGCTGCAAGCCGTGGCACAAGCACTCAAAACAACATTGCGCGAAGCTGACCTGTGCGGTCGACTGGGCGGCGAGGAGTTCGGGGTACTGTTCACCGGCACGAACCTGCACGAGGCCCTGCAGCTCGCAGAAAAGTTGCGCCTGGCCATACAAGCCATCGTGGTGCCCATGGACAACACCGCGCTGCGCGTCACCATCAGCGTCGGGGTGGCCGAAGCGGGCGCGGCCTGTGCTGACATCACCACCCTGCTGGCCCAGGCCGATGCGGCCATGTACCACGCCAAGGCCAACGGCCGCAACCGGGTGCATGGCAGTACCCCTTGAGCCGCTGAAACCCAGCGGACTACCGATCATTCACCCAGTCATCGCCCCACTTTTCATAACGCAGCGGCAAGCTGTTGAGCTCCTGCCGGTAGTGCTGCCACTTGGGCAAAAACCGATCCATCGCCGCCACAAAGCGCTCGCCGTGGCTGGCTTCGATCAAGTGGGCCAGCTCATGCACGATCACGTACTCCAGGTGCTCGGGCGGCTTCTTGGCCAGGTCGGTGTTCAGGCGAATCAAGCCGGTTTGGGGGTTGCAGCTGCCCCACTTGGTTTTCATGCGCTGCACCAGCAGCTTGCCCGGCTGCACGCCCATGATGGCCTGCCATTTGCGCAGCAGCGGCTGCGCGGCCTCACGCACTTGGGTTCGGTACCACGCGTCCAGCAACGCCTGGCGTTTTTCTGCAGGTGTGCCGGGGCGCACGGTCATTAGCATATTTTTGCCACTTAGCGCAATACTGGCGCGCCTCTCCAGCTCTTGAATTTGTAGCAAATAGCGCTGCCCCCACACGTAGTGGCTCTCGCGGTCGATGTACTCGCGCTCGGGCTCGCGCGGCTGGGTCTGCATCTTGCGTTGCTGCTGCTTGATCCATGCCAGCTTGGAAATGGCAAACACCCGAATCGTGTCCAGCGCTACGTCTTCGGGTGCGGAAATTCTCACAGTCCCCTCGGGCGGGAACACACCCAGGTGCATGTGCTTGATGCGCTTGCGCAGCACCTGCGCTTGCACGCTCCCCAGGTTCACTGTCTCAACCATCAATATTCCTGTTGCTGGCAAACGATGGGGAACAGCCGCAGCACTTCATCAAAGTTTTGCAGCACCCCAAAGATTGCCCCTTTCACCGTATTTTCTTTGGCGGCATTACCGCGCCAGCTGTCGGGGCGGTGGTTCAAGATCGCCTCATGCAGCTTGACGGCCAGCTCCACCCGCTGCTCGTCCTCATTGTCTGCCTCACCATAAGGCGGTGCAGGCTCTGCCACTTTGGCCGTATTAAGCAGTGGTGAATCTTTGAGGTTGTTGTACAGCGCCTGCTTGGCCTGTGTGTTGAGCTTGGCATGTGCCCCACCAGCAGCGCCACCGGGCTGCACCACCTTTTTGGCCAGCTCCGCAATCCGCGCCAGATACGCCTCGTACTCAATGGCGCGCTTTTTGCGCAGCTGGATGATTTCATCGAGCAGCGCGGACATCTTGGCAAAGTAGGCCGGGTCGGTCAGGTTCTTCTCGACGATCTTGCTGCGCACATTGTTTTCAATCGTCTCTGCCACCGCCTCTTGGTTGCCCTTCATACTGGCCAGCTTTTCCGCCACGGCATCGGCAATGCCGGTTTTCACAATCAAGTCCAGCAAGCCGATGTTGTCGAACGGCGAAATCTTGCGCGGCTCTTTCGCCTCGATATAGGTGTCGATCAGGTGGCGCATATCCGCCTCATAGGGCTTCAAATCCAGCGTCTCGCCACTGGCATGGCGAATCAGCTCGCGCACCTTTACATAGTGATCCATCTTGTGTTGGATGGATGCAATCTCTGCTTCGCTATAGCCTGCAGCCACCAAGTCATCGGCCAAGTTGCCATAGGCGCGCAGCAGCGCCACCACGGCCTTGTAAAAGGCCACACGCTGCGGCTCGGTGGCTTTCAGGTCATCGGCAATTTCGGTGTTGCCGCAAAAGTAGTGCATGTAATCCAGGTCGGCCTTGGGCGGCTGCACCGGCTCGCACAGCAAAAACAGCGTTTCCAGTGCCGCATCCAAGCGTTCGCGCCCAATCTCCAGCCGGTCTTTCACCAGCACATCGGGGTCAGCGCCGCCTGCGCTGTGGTCAATCTCAGACGTATAGACCGCAATCGCCTTCTCCACTTTTTTGAACAAGTCCTTGTAGTCAACGATGTAGCCAAAGTCCTTGTCGTCCCCATCCAGCCGGTTGGTGCGGCAAATCGCCTGGAACAAACCATGGTCTTGCATGGACTTGTCGATGTAGAGGTAGGTACACGCGGGCGCATCAAAGCCCGTCAGCAGCTTGTCCACCACAATCAACAGTCGCATATTGGCCGGTTCTTTGATGAACAGCGCCTTGGCCTGGTCTTCGTAGGTTTCGGTTTTGGTCTTGCCTGCCTTGGCCACCACGGGCTGCAGCAGCTCGGTGTAGGTGTTGTAGATGAACTGCTTGTCCGTCTCGGTATTGGCGCCGGTTTCTTCCAGCGTCACATCCTTGGCCTGCGGGTTGTATGAGGTAATCACCGCGCAGCGCCCCTTGAAGGGCGTGTTCTGGAACAGCTTGAAGTACTTGCAGGCCTCATAAATGCTGCCCGCCACCAAGATGGCATTGCCACGCTCACTCGACAGGCGCGGCTTGGTGCTGAAGTCAAACACCATGTCTGCCACCACGCGGTCCATGCGCGATTTGGAGCTGAGCACGTTCTGCATCGTGCCCCATTGCTTTTTCAGCTCTTCCTTTTGCCAGTCGTTCAGCCCCTTGGTTTTGGCGTCAAACCACTGGTCAATCTTGTCCTGGCTGCCCAGCTTCTGGTCAATATCCCGCGCCTCATACACCAGGTCCAGCACCACGCCGTCTTCCACTGCTTCGCTGAACTTGTAGGTGTGGATATAGCCGCCAAACACCTCCAGACTGGTCTGCTTGTCTTTTTTGAGCAGCGGCGTGCCGGTAAAGCCGATGAACACCGCATTGGGCATCACCGCCTTCATCACGCGGTGCAGCTTGCCGCTTTGGGTGCGGTGGCACTCGTCCACAAACACAAACACCTCGCCCACGGTGCGGCTGGGCTGGCTTTGCAGGTCTTTGATGAAGGCTTCAAAGTCTGCATCGGCTTGGCGGGCGGTGATGCCAAACTTGTGCACCAAAGAACAGAGCAGCCGGGGCTTGGCCTGCGCCAGCTGGGCCATTAAATCGCGCCCGCTGCTGGTGCGGGTGATGGGCTCGCCCGCCTGCGTAAACACGCGCTCGATTTGTTTGTCCAGCTCATCGCGGTCGGTAATGATGACCACGCGCGCCTGCGGCAGGTTTTCCAGAATCCACTTGGCCAGCAGCACCATCAAAATGCTTTTGCCTGCCCCCTGCGTGTGCCAGATGATGCCGCCCTTGCGCTGGCGCACATGCGCTTGCGCGGCCTTGAGGCCAAAGTACTGGTGCACACGCGGCAGCTTTTTGACGCCGTTGTCAAACAGCACAAAGTCATGCACCAGCTCCAGCAGGCGCTGCTTGCTGCACAGCTTGCGCAAATACTTGTCCAGCTTGTAGCCGCTGTGGTCGGCCTCGTCTTCCTTCCAGGTCAGAAAGTATTTGGCAGGCGTGCCAATGGTGCCGTACTGCAGCCCTTGCGAGTCATTGCCCGCCAGAATCAGCTGCACGGTGCTGAAAAACCACTGGTTAAATTGCGGCTGCTGGTTCGAGAGGTTTTGGCGCACCCCATCGCCAATGCTCACGCGGCTGTTTTTCAGCTCCAGCACGCCCATGGCAATGCCGTTCACATACAGCACCACGTCCGGCCTGCGCTCCAGCGCATCGCCTTTTTTCAGCGTCACCTCCTGCACCACGGCAAAGTGGTTTTTTTCGGGTTGCTTCCAGTTAATCAGGCGCACCGTGGTCATGGGCTTGCCCGCCTCGATTTTCACCTGCACGCCATAGCGCAGCAAGCCATACACCGCCTGGTTATTGCCATACAGCGTGCGGTCTGGGTGGCTGGCTTCTTTGTTCAACTGGTACAGCGCCGCGCTGATCTGGGCGGGGGTATAGCCCGCTTCGCTCAGGTAGGCGGTGAGCAAGCCAGTTTCGATGTTGCTGTTGCCGCGCCGCTCGCTCCAGTCGCCCAGGTAGTCGTAACCCAAGTCGTTTTGGAACAACTGCAGCACCCGCGCCTGGGTGGCGCTTTCTGGCTTGGCAATATCGTGGCTGGTACGCATGGCGGGCTTGTCTCCCTCTGGGTGGTGCTGCACGGGGCTTTTTCTGGTGGAGCCTTGGGTGGTTGGATGCGCAGCTTGTTGTGATGGAAATATGGGTCAAATTGGCTGCTAACCCTTATGCAGCAAGCGCTAGCAGCTATCTTTTTTATATCAAACGAATGCGGCCGGTGAGCAGTTCTTGCATCATGGATTGTTTGATTTGGCGGACTTTATTTAATCGCAAATTCAATTCATCAATCTCGCAGTCGATACTACTCAGAACTTCAGCAATAGCGTTCTGCTCATCCAATGGCGGCATTAAAATTTCAATCGTTTTCAAAGATTCTTTATTAAGCGTATAACCTTTTACAGCTTGTTTTCCATACAAAGAGAAGTCAGTACGACCCAATATATAGTAAAGGAATTGCGCATTAGCATTTAATCCTTGAAAGCTACATATTGCCTCATTTGTATAAAGATCGCATCCTGCAAAAGCCAAACGCCCTAGGGAAAGCTTGAAGCTCATTAATAATGACCCTTTGGGGATAACCTGCATTTCACAGGCTGCAAGAGAAGTTATTTCTTCATTAGATTCAAAAATGTATTTTGCTTTTAGGTCGGAGATTGAAAGCCATTTATGCCCGGCTCCCCAATAGTGAGGATTTAGACGCGATGGTGTCCTTCCCATGCGTATGTCACAAATATCCCCCAATTTTTTCCGCTTCCACTCCCCACTAAACCCCGGCAAGCGCCGCTGGCCAGTCAGCAAATCTTGCATCGCGCCTTGTTTGATTTGGCGTTTTTTGGCGATCAGTTGCTCCAGCGATTCAATCAGGGCATCGGCATCGCTGAGGGCCTCGGCGATGGCTTTTTTTTCTTTATTGCTTGAAGGCAGGGCAACTAAGAAATTTTCTAGATTTTTTAGATTTAATCCAGGTTTACTCTGCCCCGTTTGTCCAGCAACAATTTGATCATTGCCAAATGATCCGGGTGCCAGAAAATAACATATATAGCACGCACTTGATGAATCTAAAAGTCTTACAAGGCCAACGTGCTGACTTATATATGCTTCACCTAGTTCATTTTGAACCCAAGCAACATTTCCAACATTATTCCCAGTTATGGTAATTAGTAAATCCGAAAAATTAATGCGCGTTCTACTACCTTCCGCCCCCACAGGTGGAACAACACACTGCCTATCAGTTAAATCGAGGTGTCCATCACGAATATTTTGGCTACGGATAAATAGTGGCCCACTACGAGAGTAATACTTTGCCCATCCACGCGAGCCACTGGTCACAAACTCCGATAACTTTCCAAGACTATAAACATCCCAATCCTCCGGAATCACCCCCACTTCCGTCTGCTTATAGCCCTTGGGCACCTGCACACTCATACCGCCTCCTTGCACAGCGCCCCTGGCAGACCATGATGATTTTTTAAGCCAAATTGGCCTCTAAGGCTTATGCAGCAAGCGCGAGCAGCTATCAATTTTTTCATACCCAACCCCCCACTCACAGCGCAAACCCCATCTTGGCCAGATGGGCGTTGACCTTGGCTTCCAGCTCCGCCACGCGGCGGGTCAGCGCGGGCACGGGGGTGTCGTAGCGGTCGGCCAGTTCTTTAATGCGCTGGGTCAGGGTTTGGCTGGTGCGGTCGGTTTCTGCCGCAATGGCGCTGCGCAGGCTGGCCATCCATTTATCTTGAACCACCAAAGTTTGAATCTCTGCGCTGGTCAGCTGCGGGTACTGGGCCAAGGCTTGGGCGTCCAGCGCGGCATCAAAAGCCTTGATCTGCTTTTTCAGGTCAGCCTCGGATTTGGTGAGCCGGAGCCATGCGCTGAGCACTTTGCGCTCATCTTCTGCATCGGGGTCGCCCTTGATTTCTTTCAGGCGCGCATTGACTTCGGCCTGGTTGATTTTGTCGTAGCCGCTGAACACAGCGTCTTCGCCGCTGTGTTCTTCTTCCAGCTCGGTGATGCTGGTGGTCACGCTGTCTAGTTCCGCAGTCAGAGCATCAATGGCCGCCTGCTCCTGGGCAAAGTAACGCGCCACGATCAGGGGCTTGGGCAGCAGGTCGCAGGCCCAGCCTTTGTCCACGGTTTTGGTGACTTGGCCTTCTTTGTTCTTTTTGTGTTCCAGCACGCGATAGGTTTCGGCCTTCCAGCCATCGGCGGCAATCAGGTAGGCATCGTCCTGCATGGTGGCGTCCCAGTAGTCCATCAGGTGCTGGTAAACCGCATAGGCATCCACCAAGGGCTGGCCTCTGTAGTGGGCCAGCAGGTGCTCAGACAGGTTTTCAATCAGCTGCTTGGGGTGAAAGCCGGGCTGCAGCGCCTGCAGCTGGGGCGCTTGCTGGGCTTGCCAGTCGGCAAAGCGCTGGTTCATGCGCTGCACATAGCCTGCAAATTCGGGGTGCTGGTAGATGGTGGTTTTGATGGCGGCTTTGTCCACCTGCAGGCCCAAATAGCCGGGGCGCAGCTCGGTAAACAGGGCCTGGCGCAGCTGGGGGCACACGTCCCAGTAGGCTTGCAGTGCATCCACATCGGCGGCGGGGATGCCGCCGTACAGGTGGCCTGCCATGTCCTGCCGGTCTTCGGCCACGCTGGCGTCGATATAGCGCGGCAGGTTGAGGTTGAAGTCGTTGCGCTCAATCTCGTCCAAGCCCACCATGCGCGCGTACTTGGGCACTTCGGCCTGCTGGGTGAACACATCGACGATGCGGTGAATGTCGCGCTCGCGCAGGCGGTTTTTGGGGCCGTCTTTCATAAAGCCGCCGCTGGCATCCATCATGAAAATGCCTTTGCGCGCCTGTGCCTCGGCCTTGTCGATGACGATGATGCACGCCGGAATGCCGGTGCCATAGAACAGGTTGGCAGGCAGGCCAATGATGGCCTGGATATAGCCGTGGCGAATGAGCTGGCGGCGAATGTCGGCCTCTGCATTGCCCCGGAACAGCACGCCGTGCGGCAAGATGCACGCGGCCTTGCCCGTGCTTTTGAGCGAGCGCACGATGTGCAGCAGGTAGGCAAAGTCGCCCTGCTTGGCGGGGGGAATGCCAAAGGTGTCAAACCGGCCAAAGGGGTCGTTCTCGGGGTCAATGCCGTTGCTCCAGCGCTTGTCGGAGAACGGTGGGTTGGCCACCACGTAGTCAAAGGCTTTGAGCTGGTCTTGGTGGCCCACGGTTTCTTTGAATTTGGGGTCGGCCAGCGTGTTGCCCTGGCGGATTTCTGCCGTGGGGTTGTCGTGCAAGATCATGTTCATGCGCGCCAGGCCGCTGGTGGTGGCATCTTTTTCTTGGCCGTAGAGGGTGACGGGGGTTTTGGCCTCTGCCCCTACTTTCAGCAGCAGCGAACCCGATCCACAGGTCGGGTCGTAGATGGAGGTGGTGCTGCTCGTCTTGGCGCTGCCAATGCCAATGATCTTGGCCATGATGCGGCTGACTTCGGCTGGCGTGTAGAACTGGCCCTTGCTTTTGCCGCTTTCCGAGGCAAAGTGGCGCATCAGGTATTCATAGGCATCGCCCAGAATGTCGTCGCCATCGGCGCGGTTCTGTGAGAAGTCCAGCGCGGGGTTTTCAAAGATGGCAATCAGGTTGGTGAGGCGGTCCACCATCTCTTTGCCAGTGCCCAGTTTGTTGGCATCGTTGAATACCGGTACTTCGACCAAGCCATTTTCCTTGGCCAATGGGCCAGCGATGTAGCGATCAATGTCCTCGCCAATATGCTTCGTGCCCTTGAGCGCCACCATGTCGGCAAAGCTGGCGCCTGCGGGCACGGTCACCGGCGCAAACGGCACGCCTGCGTATTTATCGCTGACGTATTTGATGAACAGCATGAACAGCACATAGTCTTTGTACTGACTGGCATCCATGCCACCGCGCAGTTCGTCACACGATGCCCAAAGGGAGGAATAGAGTTCTGATTTTTTGATGGCCATGGGTACTTCGCAAGTAGCTTGTCGTAGGCGCTGTGGATGCGCTTTATCTGCCAGCACATCTGTAAGTTGCTGATTTACAAACAAAAAAGGCCACCAAGCGTATGCACTTGGTGGCCTTTTTTTGTTGTGGATGGTGGAGCTGGCGGGAATTGAACCCGCGTCCGTCAGCCTTCCTTGAGCAGATCTACATGTTTAGCGTTCTGATTTGGATCTCGCCGTAGGCACCGCGCAGACGCACGCTGTACCTCCAGCCAGCACCCTTGAATCTCGCCCCGCGCCAAGGTGCCCGGCGTGAGGCCAGCTGATGTGAATTCCCTTGCAGCCGGGAGGTATTGCTACCCCCTTGCCCAGCCCATCAGCGTGCTGTTGCAAGGCTCACCGGATTAAGCGGCGAGTGCGAAACGTTCGTCGTTTGCAGTTACTTTTTTGAATGGAGATTTACGAGCGTCACTCAAGCTCGACATGCACCGCGCCAATTCCGAACCCACGTCGAAACCGGGACAGCCCCTCAGGTGGCCATTGTAGTCCAAGGTTGCAAATCCTGCCACACCTGGCGCGATTTGTACCAAGAGACCCTGGGACGCTGCCGCCCCTCTAGAGCCTGTGGATAACTCTGGGTGAAGGTTTCGCACAACCCAAGACTTATCCACCACGATCAGCGGTGGCTGCAAGTTATCCCCAATCTGCGCACGTGGCGCGTCCAACGTCCTCCCCAGCTTTTGAGGTACGCCAACTCTTTGTAAATACAAGAAAAAATCGTCTTATCCACAATGAAAGCGGTTGCTTACTATTACTACTAATCTAAATAAAAAGAATAGAAGCGTAGTGGTAACAACGCTGCGCACAAAGCCAAAACTGCAGACAAAAAAAGGCCCGCTAGCGCGGGCCGTTGGCTGAACAAGAAAGAAAAACCGCGCTGCGGGTGCTCAGCGCAGCAGGGCGTAGCCCACCCCAATGGCGGCCAGCACCCCCACGGCGTCGGCAAACAGCGCGCAAGCCAGGGCGTAGCGGGTATGGGTCACGCCTACGCTGCCAAAGTACACCGCCAGCACGTAGAACGTGGTTTCCGTGGAGCCTTGGATGATGGCGGCAAGGCGTGCAGGAAAAGAGTCCACGCCGTAGGTTTGCATCACGTCCACCATCAGGCCGCGCGCGCCAGAGCCCGACAGCACTTTCATCAAGCCCACAGGCAGAGCAGGTAAAAAGTCCGTGTTCCAGCCCCACCACGTCAGCACCGTGGCAATGGCGCCCAGCACAGCATCCATACAACCCGCCGCACGAAAAACGCCCACCGCCACCAAGATGGCGACCAAATACGGAACGATGTAGATGGCGACGCCAAAACCTTCTTTGGCGCCCTCCACAAAAGCGTCGTACACATTCACCCGCTGCCAAGCGCCTGCCAGCACAAACAGCAGCACCACCCCCAAAATGACCGCCGCCCCTGCCGTGCCTGCCACGCGGGCCGCTTGCTCCGCCGGTAAGCGTGCCAGTGCCGTGACGGCCAGCGCCAGCAAAGCGCCGACCAGGCCGAACGGCAGCAAAAAACGCGGCTTCCACAGCGGCAGGCGCTGAATGGCGCCCACCAGCAGCACCGCCGCCAGCAGTGACGCCAAGGTGGCCAGCAAGGTGGGCAGAAAAATATCGGCGGCGTTGAAGCTGCTGCCCAGCCCTTGCTTGAGGGCCACGCTTTGGCGAATGGCAATCACCGAGGTGGGAATGAGCGTCAGCCCCGCGGTGTTGAGCACAACGAACATGATTTGCGCATCACTGGCCGTGCCCGCGGGTTCGCGGTTCAGGCTTTGCAGCTCGCGCATGGCCGCCAGCCCCAGGGGCGTGGCGGCGTTGTCCAGCCCGAGCATGTTGGCGGAGATGTTCATGGTCATGGCGCCCTGGGCCGGGTGGCCTGCGGGCACACCAGGAAACAGCAGGCGCAGCAGCGGCGCCCCCAGGCGGGCCAGCCAGGCGACCATGCCCGCGCGCTCGCCCACGCGCATCAACCCCAGCCACAGGCACATCACCCCGGTCAGGCCCAGGGCAATGTCAAAGCCCGAGCGGGCGCTGTCGAACAAAGCCGCCAGCAGGGCAGAAAAAATCTCTGCCTCGCCGTGCCACCAA
Organism: Acidovorax sp.; assembly: GCA_041910915.1. Classification (GTDB taxonomy): domain Bacteria; phylum Pseudomonadota; class Gammaproteobacteria; order Burkholderiales; family Burkholderiaceae_C; genus Paenacidovorax. The sequence goes on along the minus strand of JAYRPZ010000121.1, from coordinate 25,002 downwards.
CGCCACGCGGCCGTGGCGCAGGCGCTGACGAAAAAACCAATCCAAACCCAATTCAATGCCATGGCGTGCTGCCGTTTCACAAACAAACAATGCGCGCCATCTTCCCCGCTTCGCCTTGGGGAAGGCAAGGTTTTTTTGAATGAAATGGGCCTCTAAGCCACGCCAGTCAAGCGCTAGCAGCTATCAAATTTTTTGCAGCCAGGCTGTGGATAAGTTTTCCAGCAGCCTGGGGTAAGAGGCCGCGCCTTCAAAACGGCGGGCTGTCGGGTGCCGTGTCTTGCGGGGGTTGGGCCGGGCCGGTGATGGTGCCGCCGCCCACTGGGCGCGGCGCGGCAGAGATATCCACAGGCGCGGCGCGGCTGGCATCACCCGCACCAGCGCTGCGGCCTTCGCCGCCCAGGGCGGCGATCAAATCGGGCAGCAAGCGGGTGAGTTCCCCCGTGGCAATGGCCACGTCGGTGTCAAAACCGCTGTCGTCACTGGCCTGGTTTTCAAACACGCTGTCGAGAAAGCTGATTTTTTTGAGCTGCAGCGCTTCGGTGAGCTGCAGCGACACGCGTTCGTCCCAAGTCAGCGCCAGTTTGGTGGGCAGTTTGCCCGCGTCGATATGGGCGCGCACCTCCTCAATGTCGAGGCGGTGGCGGGCGTAGCGCACCACGGCTTTGGATTCGTCGGCGCTTTTGAGTTCGCATTCGCGGTCGATGGAAAAACCGGCGGGCGGTTCGTACTCGCGCAGCCAGTGCGCCATGGCGGCCTGGGGCGAGGTCTGGGTGTCGAGCAGCGACAGGGCAAAACCCGGCCACAGTTCGGTGAGTGCAGTGCTGATCTCGTCGGCGCGGCTTTGGCTGCTGGCATCAATGCACAAAAAGCGTGCATCGGGGTCAATCCACACCCAGGTGGAGCCTTGCTTGGTGAAGGCCATGGGCAGCAGGTCGAGCTTGGCTTCTTCTTTCAGTTCGCGGCTTTCTTTCTTGCCGGGCTTGCGGCCGCTTTCTTGTTCGATGCGGGCTTTTTTTTCGTCCACTTTGCGCGCCAGCACGCTGGCGGGCAGCATTTTCGATTCGGTCATGAAGCGGGCAATCCATTGCCCGGCCACGCTTTCCAGCAGCGCGCCGTGCGCTTCGCCGCGCGGCGGCACAAAGCCGCTGGAGTGTTCTTGCGTAGCGCCGCAAGTGTGGAAAGGGGCTTTTTGCAGCGCGGCTTCAGCAGCTTCCCAAGGCATCTGCCAGGTGGGCGCGATGCGGTAAACGATCAGGTTTTTGAACACGCGAATCCTTGCGAGTGGTGCGGGGGCGCCATTGTCGGGCAGTGCTTCGCAGCGCTTGGCACAACTTTACACAGCCGATGAAAACACTCATCAACGGCTTACACAAAAGGCGCACACTGCTCCTTGTTCGACGTGTTTTTCCACCGCCTTTTTTCAAGGAGCCTTCCATGACCACCACCCGTTTGCCCCTGCGCGCCAGCTTTGTTGCCACAGCGGCCTTGTTTGCCGCCCTGAGCTTGCCCGTGGGCGCCCAAACTGCAGCGCCCGCCACCCCTGCGGTGGCCGAAAGCACAGCCCCCAGCGCCCAACCCGGCCCCTCGGCCGAGCGGATGCAACAGCGCATGCAGCAGCGCAGCGAAAACCGCGCGCAGCGCCTGGCGCAGTTCAAGGCCAAGTTGGAACTCAGCCCCGAGCAAGAAGCGGCGTGGACCACCTACCAAGAGGCCATGAAGATGCCGCGCCCCACACCGCCCGATATGCAAAAGCTGCGCGCCATGACCACCCCCGAGCGCATTGACCACATGCGCCAGCAGCGCGAGCAACACCACGCCGAAGCCGACCGCCGTGGCGAAGCCACCAAGGCGTTCTATGCCCAGCTCACCCCGGCGCAGCAAAAAACCTTTGATGCCTACGCCCTGCGTGGCAAAAAAGGCCACGGCCCCATGCATGACAAGGGCCGCCCAGGCGCCCAAGGTGGCCCTGGCCAGTGCTGGTAAGCCATTGCCCCGCCCCGCCAGGGGCGGTGGGCGCAGCGCTCATGGCACGCTGTGGATAACTCTGGGGGCCAGCATGGGTGCAGAAATCCACTTATCCACAGCAGTGGGTGGCCGACGTAAGTTATCCCCAATCCAGGTACACCACGCGCCCGTCGCCAAACACAGCTTTTAGTGAACGCTAACTATTTGAAAAAACATCAAAAAAATGACTTATCCACAGTCTTGGGGGCTGCCTACTACTACCACTATCCTAAAAAATTAGAAGAGAGGACTAACTTTGTTGGACAAAAAAGAAAGTCCTTCAGCCCACTTCAGGCATCCAGACGATGCATGGGCATCTGAAACAGCCCACAGACAAGAAAAACCCCGCTGCAGCAGCACGCCACAGCGGGGGAGAGACGCAAGAAGGCAAGTTATCCACACAAGGCCTGGTTCTTGCGCAATGAACCATGCCCTGCAAACCTGACGAGGTCAGGGATGCGGATGTGAACGAGAGTTAGCGCGGCTGCACCGCCAGCCCTTGGCGCCGCGCACGCACCGCAGCCGCCAGTTGTTCCAGCACCGGCACGGTTTGTGCGAAGCTGATGCACGCGTCGGTCACCGAAACGCCGTGCGCCAGCGGCTGGGCCGATTCAATGTCTTGGCGGCCTTCGTTCAGGTGGCTTTCAATCATCACGCCGGTAATGCGCGTCTCGCCCGCAGCAATTTGCTGCGCCACGTCTTGGGCCACATCGATTTGGCGGCGGTGCTGCTTGCTGCTGTTGGCGTGCGACAGGTCAATCATCACCTGCTCGCGCAGGCCCGCTTTGTGCAGCAGCTCGCACGCGGCTTGCACGTCGGCGGCGCTGTAGTTGGGCTGTTTGCCACCGCGCAGAATCACGTGGCAGTCGCGGTTGCCGCGCGTTTCAAAAATAGCGGCCTGGCCCATTTTGGTCATGCCCATGAAGGCGTGCTCGCTTTGTGCGGCCAAGATGGCGTCGGTGGCGGTTTTCACGCTGCCATCGGTGCCGTTCTTGAAGCCCACTGGGCAGCTCAGGCCGCTGGCCAGCTGGCGGTGGCTTTGGCTTTCGGTGGTGCGCGCACCAATGGCGCCCCAGCTCACCAGTTCGCTGAGGTACTGCGGGCTGAGCAAATCCAAAAACTCCGTGCCCACGGGCAGACCCAGCTCCAGCACGTCCAGCACCAGCGAGCGGGCCATTTCCAGCCCTTCGTTGATGGCAAAGCTGCCATCCATGCGCGGGTCGTTGATGTAGCCCTTCCAGCCGACGGTGGTGCGCGGCTTTTCAAAGTACACGCGCATGACGATCAGCAGCTCAGATGCCAGGGCGTCAGCCTGTTTTTTCAGCAGCTGCGCGTATTCCATGGCCTGGTCGTGGTCGTGGATGGAGCAGGGGCCAACGACGACGATGAGGCGGTCGTCCTGGCCGTGCAGCACGCGCGACAGGGCGGCGCGGCTGGATTCGACCAGCGTTTGCGCCGAAGCCGGGGCGGGCAGCCATTCTTCCAACAGCGCGGGGGTGATGAGGGGGCGCACGGCCTTGATGCGCACATCGTCAATGCGCGTGAGGTCTTGCGTGGACAAGGGGGTAGCGGGGCGGGGGGCAAGTGGACTCATAGGGGCGCTATTTTCGCGCGCTTCGCCATAGCGCAGCAGCAGGCTGTGGATTGCTCTTTTTTTAAGAGCTGCTTGCGCTTGCTGCATAAGGCTTAGAGGCCTTTTTGGCTTAAAAATGAGCTGTCCATAGCTTGTGGATAAGCTGTGCGAGAAGTGTGGATTGGGTGCCGTGAAGTGCTGAGTCTCGACAGCATTTTTCTTTGTGTGTTGTTTTAAATGAGAATTATTCTTATATGATGGCGGTATTGCCAGCCATCCCTCGTCGATCTTTTTGCTTTCTCGACCAGGTTCGCCAGCCCCAACCTTGTGGTGCCGAACCCGTGATTGAGGAAGAGAGAGAACGATGTTTCAGTCGAGGACAGGACTGCGTCCCGTGGCACGTGCCGCCATCTGGATGTGTGTGACGGTGGGTCATGCGGTGGCTGCGGAAGGCCAATTGCCAGAAACGCACGTGGCTGCCCGCAAGATGGCGCACGATGCGCTCGATCCGAGCCAAACACCGCATTCCACCGAATTGCTGCTGCGTGAAGAGTTGGAGCGCCAGCAGGTACTAGATATTCGTGATGCCACGCGTGACATGGTGGGTGTGGATGTCCCTCGCCAGCCTCGCCGTGGAGTCGGCATTTCCGGTACTACGGGGCGTGAGGGCAACACGGGCTTTGAAATTCGAGGGCTGGGGGGCAACCGGGTGCAGATGCTGGTGGATGGCATTCCCCAGCCTGAGGCTGAGAGTTTCATGAACAGCCACAGTTTTGGCCGCGATTATGTCGATCCACTCACCCTGTCGGCCATCGAGGTACACAAAGGTGTGTCTCCTGTGGATATGCCTGCAGGCGGTATTGCCGGGGCGGTGAATTTGCGCACGCTTGTACCTACGGATCTGCTGGGAGCACAGCAGACGTTGGCGGGCCGGGCACTGCTGGGGTGGCGCAGTGAAAACAAGGGGGCAGCGGCGGGCCTGGCGCTGGCGGGCAAGGTGTCTGAGCAGCTGCAGTGGTTGCTTGCGCTCAATGGCGAGCGCAGTGATGAAACCGAAACGCAGGGAAGTGTTGGTGGTACAGGTTTGGCACGCACGCAGGCCAATCCGCAGGATGTACGTCGCCGCTCGGCGCTGGCCAAGTTGGTTTGGAAACCCAGCACGTTGCAAACCCATGTGTTTGGTGCTGAGTACCGTGGTCAAGACAACCGCGTCAACAATTTGCATGACTTTGCCAACGGTACGACACGCAGCCACACGGATGACGAATCCAGCACGCGTGAGCGTTTGTCTTTGCAGTCGGACTTTCGTCTCCATGCCCCAGCGGCTGATTTGGTCAACACGTATCTGGCCTGGCAGAACAGCCGCAGCGTGCAGACGCTGCAGTTAGATACTTCCACGCAGGGTCTGCGGGTGCGCGACCACAGCTACCGTGAGCGTTTGCTGCAAGCTGGCGTGAAAGCGCGCAAGCAGTTGGGGGCTCATGCGTTGTACTACGGCATGAACGTGAGCAGCACCCAGGGCAGCACACAAAGCTTTTCGGTGGACCGTGGCATAGCCACGGCGGTACCCAAAGGGCCTGATACACGTACGACCCGTTGGGGTGTGTTTGTACACGACAGCATGGTGCTGGGTGCGCTTACCTTGACTCCGGCTTTGCGTTACGAGTCAGTGGATATGGATGCCGACACGGGCACTGTCGATACGGCAGCTGCGGGCGTCAAGGTGGTCTCCAAGCGCTACAGCGCCTGGATGCCCCAGCTGGGGGCGCAGTGGCAACTGGCGGGCAGCGCACAGGTGTTTGCCAATTACGCGCGCGGGTTTCGTCCACCTACGGCGGGCGAGCTGAACAATTTTTTTGGCAATGTCACGCCCTACTACGGCTACTACATCCTGCCCAATCCCGATCTGAAAGAGGAAACCAGCAACCACTTTGATCTTGGGCTACGTGGTCATGAGGGGGCCTTGCAATGGGAAGCGGCAGCCTTTTATGGCCGCTACCAAAATTTCATCGAGCGCTACGCAAGCACTGGGACGATGGGCACACAGCCGGTGATCACACTGCAGCAGTCGCGCAACCAGGCATCCGCCACGCTCAAGGGGGTGGAGCTCAAAGGCCGTGCGCAGTTGGGGCGATCGTGGGGTGGCGCGTGGACTTTGCGCGGTAGCTATGGCTACACCAAGGGCACAGGTGAAGATGGCCAGGGACTGGAGAGCATTTCACCGCACCAGCTCAAGCTGGGCCTGGGCCAGAACGCGGCGCGCTGGAGCTGGGAACTGACGGCCACCCACGTCGGCAGCAAGCGAAAGAGCGACCTGCCTGCCCAGACCCCATCGCTGTTTATGCCTCCTTCACACACCGTGCTCGATCTGAATGCTCAGCTGGAGCTGCGCCAGGGAATGCGCTTGAACCTGGGTCTGCTGAACTTGACCGATCGCAAGTACTGGAACTGGTCAGACGTGCGCGGTGTGACACAGACCGCTGAGCTGGCTGCCATCGATGCCTACAGCCTGCCTGGGCGCAACCTGCGCCTGACGCTGGTGGTCGATTTTTGAAGACTCAGCCACCCCACAAGCTGCGCCTGGCTTTGTTGGAGGTTGGGCTCTCTCTTTTCACTTTGAACCTTTGCGTGCTACTGCACGTTTTTTAGGAGATTGCTATGAATGCTCCCACTGAACCCACCGTTTTCTTGGATGCTGCCACGATTCGTGCCCAGTTTGCGCAAAAGTGCCATGCGGGCTTGCGTGCCCGAGAAGCGGCCTATGCCTTGGGTCTGAGTGAAGGTGCTGCAATTGCCGCCCATGCCCATGTGCAGGATGCTTTTTTGTCAGCACGGCGCTTACGTGCTGAATGGGTCGCGCTGCTGCAGGCACTGGAAAACTGCGGTGTGGTCATGGCTTTGACCCGTAATGAATCCACCGTGCATGAAAAACACGGCGTGTACCGCAACGTTTCGGCTACAGGCCCTGTAGGCCTGGCCTTGACCCGCGAGATTGACCTGCGGCTGTTTTTCAATCACTGGCACGTTGGTTATGCCGTGAGCGAGCCAGCAACGCAAGCCGGTCGTGCGGCTCGGCGCAGTCTGCAATTTTTTGATGCAACAGGGACAGCAGTTCACAAAATTTATGCCCGTGAGGCCACCGATGTGCAAGCCTGGGATGCGCTGGTTGAGCGCTTTACCAGCGCTGAGCTTGCACTGCCCTCCTTCACCCCAGCACCTGCGCCTGCCGTGGTGCTCGACGATGCGCAAATCGATGTACCTGGGCTGACCCAGGCTTGGGCATCGATGCAGGACACGCATGAGTTTTTTGACATGCTGCGCCGCTTCAAGGTAGAGCGCCAACAGGCATTTCGTCTGGTTCCACAGTTTTGTCAGGCTTTATCTCGCGAGGCTGTGACGCATTTGCTCCACAGCGCTGCAGCGGATGCCGTGCCGATCATGGTTTTTGCCGGCAACGCAGGGTGTATTCAGATTCACACGGGAACTGTGCAGAACATTCAACCGCTGCAAGCAGCTGGCGGGGTGCGCTGGATCAATGTGTTGGACGAGGGGTTTAACCTGCACCTGCGTACCGATCTGACGCAGCAAGTGTGGCTGGTGCAAAAGCCTACCGCTGATGGCGTGGTGACCTCGGTGGAGGTCTTCGACAGCGCAGGCGACACCATGGCGATGTTCTTTGGTGAACGCAAGCCAGGCCAGCCCGAGTTGGCCAGCTGGCGCAGCCTGTTGGAGCAACTGCCACGCCAGGGCCAGAGCGTGGAGGTTGTATGAGCGTGGTGGGGGCAATGCGCCCTGGTGTGACGCGCCGTCAAAGCCTGCATTGGGCAGCGGCTGGTGTGCTGGCATGGCCTATGGTGCTGCCGGCTGCAGCAGCCCCACAGGCATTTGTGCCCGCGCGTCGCTTGGTGGCACTCAGCGGTGCCTTGACAGAAGTGGTGTACCTGCTGGAGGCCCAATCTTTGTTGGTCGGTACAGACACCACCAGCCTGTACCCTGAAGCGGCGCAAAAAACTGCCAAGGTGGGCTATGTGCGTCAGCTATCTGCCGAGGGTGTGCTGTCACTCAAGCCCGATGCCGTTGTGGCTAGCAGTGAGGCAGGCCCGGCTGTTGTCTTGGAGCAAATTCGCCGAGCCGGTGTACGCGTCACCCTGGTGCCTGCGCGCCATACCTGGGCAGAAGTGCAGGAAAAAATCACGGTGGTGGGGCGCGAAACAGGTCGGGTGCCACAGGCACAGGCCTTGCAGGCCAAGCTGGATACCGAGTGGGCCCAGGTACAGGCCGATGTAGCGCGCGCCACACGCAAACCCAGGGCTTTGTTCATTTTGTCGCACACAGGCAGCCCTATGGCTGCAGGGCAGGCTACGGCCGCTGACGCGCTGATGAAATACGCTGGCTTGAGCAATGTGGTCACTGCCTTTGAGGGCTACCGTGCGTTGACCGCCGAAGCACTGGCCAGTGCAGCTCCCGATGTGATCATCAACACCACGCAGGGCATAGATGCCCTGGGCGGTGAAGCGGCGTTTTGGCAGCGGCCAGAGATGTCGCTCACGCCTGCTTATGCGCGCAAGGCCCTGGTGTTGCTAGAGGCCAGCCATCTGCTCGGTTTTGGGCCCCGTTTGCCTGGGGCCGTACGAGAGTTGCATGCACGTGCATTGTCTTGGGGGATGTAGATGAGCGTGCCATCGCCCACCATGCCCAGGTCTGGTATCTCTGCTGACGCTGCCCGTGAACGCGAACTTTGCGTTCAAGCACCTGTCAGGCCTTGGCGCACTGCGGCTGGGCGGCTGACGCTGCCAGCGACGCTGCTGCTGGGCACGGCCTTGGTGCTGTTGGCTGTGGTGTGGGGTTGCGCCAGTGGTGCTTATGCGATCCCCCCCGCGCAGTTGATCCCCATCGTGCTGGACACCTTGCGCGGGCACGGTGGCGCTGGGCCTGAGCATTTGGTGTTTTGGAATATTCGTTTGCCGCGCCTGTTGATGGGCGTGGCTGCTGGCGCTGGACTCGGGCTGGCTGGGGCATTGATGCAGGGCCTGTTTCGTAACCCCCTGGCCGATCCTGGACTGATAGGTGTGAGCAGTGGTGCGGCGCTGGCAGCTGCGGCCACCATCGTCTTAGGGGGACTGTACCTGCCTGACCTGCCACGCACTTTGGGCAGTTGGTCGTTGGTGGCCATGGCGTTTGGCGGTGGTTTGTGTGTCACTGCGCTGGTCTATGCCCTGGGGCAGGTGCAGGGCCGTGCGCGTATCGGGCTGATGCTGCTCGCGGGTGTGGCCATTAATGCCTTGGCAGGTGCTGGCCTGGGATTTTTGAGCTTCATTTCCACCGATGAACAATTGCGTAATTTGCAAATGTGGCTCATGGGCAGCTTGGGTGCTTCACGCTGGGAAGCAGTGGCCCTGGTGAGCGCCATCGTTGCCCTCACCATGGTGGGGGGCCTGACGTTGGCACAGCCTCTGAATGCCCTGGCACTGGGAGAGACACAGGCGCGGCTGTTGGGTGTGCCTGTGGAGCGCACCAAGCGCCAAGCAATTGGCGTGGCTGCTTTGGCAGTGGGGGCAGTGACTGCTACGACCGGCATGATTGGCTTCGTTGGGCTGGTTGCTCCGCATTGGGTGCGTTTGGTGGCGGGGCCTGATCACCGCCTGGTGTTGCCCGGGTCGGCGTTGTTAGGGGCCGCCCTGGTTGTGGGGGCCGATGCTGTGGCACGTACCGTCGTTAAACCGGCAGAGCTGCCGTTGGGCGTGTTGACTGCATTCATTGGCGTGCCCTTGTTTTTGGCGATGCTGCGCCAGTTCAGGGGAAAGCTGTGAGCGGTGCACACGAGAAAAACACCGTAAGTCCAAGCACCACGATGGGTTCGCTGGAGTGTGATGCAGTCGAGGTAGCTCTGGCGCGCGGACCTACGCTGGCTCAGGTAACCGCCACCCTGAGACCAGGGCGTTTTACAGCGGTGCTTGGGCCCAATGGAGCGGGTAAATCCACGCTGTTGTCTTTGCTGTCGGGCGAGCGTGTACCGCGCCAAGGCAGCGTGCGCTTAGATGGTCAGTCGCTCACGCATTGGGCCGCCCAGACTCTGGCATTGCGGCGTGCTGTCATGCCCCAAGACACAGCCGTGGCTTTTGATTTCACTGTGCGTGAGGTGGTTGAGCTTGGCCGCTTGCCACACCGCACCTCTCCTAGTTCACGTGAAGAAGCCATCGTGGCAGGCGCGCTGGCTGCTACGGGCGTTGGGCATCTGGCGCAGCGCGGCATCTCCCAGTTGTCGGGCGGTGAGCGCGCCCGGGTACACCTGGCACGTGCATTGGCCCAGATTTGGGAGCCATGTCCGCAGGGGCACGCGCGTTGGCTGTTGCTGGACGAACCTACTGCAGCATTGGATTTAGCGCACCAACACCAGGCACTGGGGTGGGTAAGGCGCTGGGCAGTAGAACAAAACGTGGGCGTGGTGGCGGTGCTGCATGACTTGAACCTGGCGCTGCGTTATGCACACGACGCTTTGCTGTTGGGGCATGGATGCAGTCAGATGGGGGCCACCGCCGATGTCCTGCACCGTGAATCGATTGCCCGTGTGTGGGGTGTAGAAAGCTCAGCTGTGTTTGCCAGTGATGGCATCGTCCAGTATTTGTTCACCAAAAATTAACGGAAAAAATGGCTGCAAGGCTTATGCAGCAAGCGCAAGCAGCTATGAAATGAATAGCTTTAAAAGTTATCCACAGGCCCTGCATTCACGGGCGGCGAAAGGCCACGGCTTGGCGTGACCAGTGCGGGCCGTTGAGGCGGTCCAAGCGCACTTCGCCGCCGGTGGAGGGGGCGTGAACAAAGCGCCCCTGGCCGACGTAAATGCCCGCGTGGTGCGGGCGCCTGCCGCCAAACACCACCAAATCGCCCGTGCGCAGCGACTGCGCGGGCACGCTCTGGCCAAAGCCGCTCAATTGCGCCACGGTGCGCGGCGGCGCCAGGCCCACGGTGCGCAGGTACACGTAGCCAATCAGGCCGCTGCAGTCAAAGCCGCCGTCGGGCGTGTTGCCGCCGTAGCGGTAGGGCGTGCCCACCAGGCCCAGGGCGTGGATGGCAATGCTGCTGGCCTGCTCGTCGCTCAGGCGTGAGGAGGGGCCGCTGTCACTCTCCAGCGGCTGTGGATAACTTCTTTGCGGCGGTGCGCTGGAGCAGGCGGCCAGCAGCGCCGCCGGGCCCAGCAGCAGCGCCAGGCGCAGGCGCGCCGAGGTGCTGGGGGCTGTGGTGGGCTCAGGAGTGGTGGTGCGGGCAGAGCGGTCGGTCATGGCAAGCGTGAACACAACAGGTGGGCAGGGCAAAGGTATTTACGGTGAATGAGGCAATGAGGTGCTGGTGTGCAGGCCATCGACCTGCGCCGGGCGATGGGGCAGTGCCAGGGTGGCGATGGGCGCGGGGCTGTGGGCCACGCAGCGCCCGCGCCGGTACACCGCCAGGCGGGTGGCGCGCAGGCGGATGGCTTCGATGGGGTCGCGCGCGTGCAGCAGCACGAAGTCGGCCCAGCAACCGGGGGCCAGGCCGTAGTCCTGCAGCCCCAGCAGCCGCGCGGGCTGGGTGGTGACGGCCTCAAAGCACTGGCGCATGGCGGCAGGGCTGGTCATGTGCGCCACGTGCAGGCCCATGTGGGCCACTTCCAGCAGGTCGGCGCTGCCGCCGCTGTACCAGGGGTCGAGCACGCAGTCTTGGCCCAGTGCCACCGTCAGCCCGGCGGCCAGCAGCTCGGGCACGCGCGTCATGCCGCGGCGGCGTGGGTAGCTGTCGTAGCGCCCCTGCAGCGTGATGTTGATAAGCGGGTTGGCCACCACGCCCAGCTCGGCCTCGGCCATCAGGGCCATGAGGCGGCTGGCGTAGGCGTTGTCCATGCTGTGCAGCGAGGTCAGGTGCGAGCCGGTGACGCGCCCGTGCAGGCCCAGGCGCTGGGTTTCAAAGGCCAGCGTTTCTACGTGGCGTGAATGCGGGTCGTCGGTTTCGTCGCAGTGCATGTCCACGCGCAGGCCGCGCTCAGCCGCCAGCTCGCACAGCAGGCGCACGCTTTCGGCGCCCTGGGCCTGGGTGCGTTCGTGGTGGGGAATGCCACCCACCACCTGCACGCCCAGGTCGAGCGCGCGGCGCAGGTTGGCCAGGCCCTGGGGCTGGCGCAGCAGGCCATCCTGTGGAAAAGCCACCAGCTGCAGGTCGAGGTAGGGTGCTACGCGCCGCTGCACGTCCAGCAGGGCCTGCACGGCCAGCAGATGGTCGCTGCTGGTATCGACGTGCGAGCGTATCGCCAGCAGGCCGCGCGCTACCGCCCAGTCGCAGTAGCGCAGGGCGCGCTCAACGATGGCCTCGTAAGTGAGCTGCGGTTTCAGCTCGCCCCACAGGGCAATGCCTTCGAGCAGCGTGCCGCTGGCGTTGGTGCGCGGCTGGCCGTAGGTGAGGGCGGAGTCGAGGTGAAAGTGCGCATCCACGAAAGGTGGGCTGAGCAGCAGGCCGCCGGCGTCCACGGTGCTGTGGGCCGGGGCTTGCCAGGCGGGGCGCACTTGCACAATGCGTTCGCCTTGCACGGCCACGCTCATGTCGCGGCGCCCGTCGGGCAAGGTGGCGTGGGTGATGAGCAGATCGAGCATGGGCTGTTCCTGTGGGGCCTGTGGATAACTGGTGCTGGCCTCAGCGCAGCGCGCCCCCCAGCGCCAGGCCATCGCGCCGGGGGTCCACGCCCGCTTGCCAGCGCGGCGCACCTGTGGGGCTGGCAGCTTGGCGCAGCAGCGTGGCCATGCCGCTGGTTTGCGCGCGTGCGTCCACCTGGTGGCCCCAGCGGCGCAGGGTGTCTGCCAGGGCTGCCGTGGCGGCGTGGGTGTGCGCGCCGTCGAGCAAGGTGCTGGGGTGGTTGAAGGCACCAAAGTTCACCAGGCTGGCGCTTTGCTGCGCATCCAGCCCCCAGTCCAGCGTTGCCACCAAGGTTTTCACCACGTACTGGATGATGGCCCCGCCCCCAGGTGAGCCGGTGACCAGGTAGAGCTGGGCCTCGGGGCGGGGGGCGTGCAGGTCGAGCACCAGCACGGGCGCCATGCTGCTGCGCGGGCGCTTGCCCGCCTGCAGGCGGTTGGCGCGCGGCAGGCCGTGGGCATCGGTGGGTTGGGCGGCGAAGTCGGTCAGTTGGTTGGAGAGCACAAAGCCGCCCACCATGTGCAGCGAACCCAGGCTGGCTTCCACGCTGCTGGTCATGGCCACGGCATTGCCATAGGCATCGACGATGGAAAAGTGCGCCGTGCCGTGTTCGGGCGTGTCGCTGTCGGTGGCGTGCAGCCAGCCGCTGTCTAGCAGCTGGCCGGGCTGGGCCTGGCCCAGGCTGCGCGCGGGCTGAATGTGCGCGGCGCGTGCTTGCAGGTAGCTGGGGTCGAGCAGGGCGTGTAGCCCGCGCCCAGGCAGGGGTACGAAGTCGGTGTCGGCCAGGTACAGATCGCGGTCGGCATAGGCCAGGCGCTCGGCTTCGCTGATCCAATGCACGGCCTGCGCGGCGGGCACGCCGCCTTCGTCGGTGGGGGTGTGGGGCGGTACGCTGGCCAGGTCAAAGTTTTCCAAGATACCCAGGGTTTGCAACACGGCCACACCACCCGAGGAGGGCGGCGGCATGGTGCAGATGCGGTAGCGGCTGCGGTAGGTGCGGCACAGCGGTGGGCGCGTGAGCGCGCGGTAGGCCGCCAGGTCGGCCAGCGTCATGCGGCTGGGGGTGATGGGGCTGCGCGCGGCGTCGTCGCCCACGCGCTGCTGGGCTTTGTCCACCAGGGCCTGGGCCAGCGGGCCGTGGTACAGGGCATTTGCACCTTGGGTGGCCAGGGCTTGCAAGGTGGCGGCGTAGGCGGGGTTGCGCAGCAGCGTGCCCTCGGGGTGGGGGCGGCCATCGGCCTGCAAGAAGAGGGCGCGCGCGTTGGCGTCCAGCTGCAAGGCGCTGGCGTGCTGGGCCAGTGCCTGCGCCATGCGCGGTGGTATGGCAAAACCGTCGCGCGCGAGTTGCTGGGCCGGTTGCAGCAGTGTGGCCCAGGGCTGGCTGCCGTGGGCCTGGTGGGCCAGCTCCAGCATCCGCACCACACCGGGCACCCCTATCGAGCGGCCACTGCGGCGCACATCGGGCACGGGCGGGGGGGAGTGCGGGTTGTCAGGGTCTTGGCGCAGCAGGTCGTAGGCTGTGGCGGCGGCGGGCGCGGTTTCGCGGCCATCGTAGGCGTGAACCTGGCCTGTGGCGGCGTGAAAGTACAGCAAAAACGCCCCGCCACCCAGTCCGCTCGATTGCGGCTCCACCAGCCCCAGCACCGCCTGTACGGCCACGGCAGCGTCCACCGCCGTGCCACCTGCGCGCAGCACAGCGCAGCCTGCCTGGGTGGCCAGTGGGGTGCTGGTGGCCACGGCGTAGCCCTGGGCCTGCAGCGGGCGCAGACCTGGGCGGTAGCCGGAAGCGGCCTCGGGCGCTTGGGCGCTGCCCGCCACTGGTGTGGCCACGCGTGGCGCCTGCGCGGCCAAGGCGTGTGCGCTGGGCAGGGTGCAGCTGGCGGCGTGGGTATCAACCTGGGCCTGGGTGTGGCTGGTGGGCGCGGTGCTGCAACCCACCAGGCCCAGCAAGCTCAGCAGCGAGGCACCCAGCAGCCGCCAGGCCGGGAACGCAGCAGTGGGGGGCAAGAACGGGGAGGGCATGGGGAACATTGTCCCCAAAGCGGCGCAGGTGGGCGAGGGCCTGCGCGCGGCGCGTGCAGGGGGCTTTCTACAATCGCCCCCCATGACTTTGCCGACCTACACCCGCGCCCAGCAGCTACCTGCCATCTTGGAACAACGCATTGCCATCCTCGACGGGGCCATGGGCACCATGATCCAGCGCTTCAAACTCACCGAGGCCCAGTACCGGGGCGAGCGCTTTGCTGACTTCCCGCGCGATGTGAAGGGCAACAACGAGCTGCTGAGCCTGACGCGCCCCGATGTGATCCGTGACATCCACGAGGGCTACCTGGCTGCTGGGGCCGACCTGATTGAAACCAATACCTTCGGCGCCACCAGCATCGCCCAGGACGATTACCACATGGGCCATCTGGCCTACGAGATGAATCTGGAAAGCGCCAAACTGGCGCGCGCCGCCTGCGACAAGTTTTCCACAGCCGACAAGCCCCGCTTTGTGGCGGGCGCCCTGGGCCCCACGCCCAAAACCGCCAGCATCAGCCCCGATGTGAACGACCCCGGGGCACGCAACATCAGCTTTGAACAATTGCGCGCGGCGTATTTAGAGCAAACGCTGGCGCTGATTGCGGGCGGTGCCGATGTGATTTTGGTGGAGACGATTTTCGACACGCTCAATGCCAAGGCGGCGCTGTTTGCCGTGGACGAAGCGTTTGAGCAGACCGGCGAATGCCTGCCCATCATGATCAGCGGCACCGTCACCGACGCTTCCGGGCGCATTCTCTCGGGCCAGACGGTGACGGCGTTTTGGCACAGCGTGCGCCACGCCAAGCCGCTCACCATTGGCCTGAATTGCGCGCTCGGCGCGGCGCTGATGCGCCCCTACATCCAGGAGCTGGCCAAAGCCGCGCCCGATACCTTTATCAGCTGCTACCCCAACGCTGGCCTGCCCAACCCCATGAGCGACACCGGCTTTGACGAAACACCCGAAGTCACCAGCCGCCTGGTGCATGAGTTTGCTGCCGAAGGCTTGGTGAACGTGCTGGGCGGCTGCTGCGGCACCACGCCCGACCACATTGGTGCCATTGCCCGGGCGGTGGCCGGGCAAAGTACGCGCCGCTTGTTCACGCGTTTGCCATAGCCTGCGGGCTTTGCCACACCTCTCCCACCCACCACAGGCACAAGGAGCAGCCCATGGGGCGCAGACACGTATCGTTCATGGGGCTGCTTCGGTGGCTGGTGCTCGCGGGCTGGGCGGTGGCACTGCTGGGCTGCTCGGGCTCGGGCGATTCTGCGCAGCCCTCGGCGCCCATCTACAAATTCGACTGGGAGAACACCTATCTGACCATGCGCGACGGCGTGCAGTTGGGCGTGACGCTCTACCGCCCCACGGCGCGCACCGAGGACGAGGTGTTTCCGGTGATTGTGGAGATGGTGCCCTACCGCAAAGACGATTTTTTTGCCTTGGGCGACTACGAATACGGTGCCTACTTTGCCAAGCGTGGCTACGTGTTGGCACGTGTCGATGTGCGCGGCACCGGGGCCAGTGGTGGCAGCGTGCCGGTGAGTGAATATTCCGAGGCGGAAATTGACGACGCGGTCGAGATAGTGGGCCAGTTGGCACGGCAACCGTGGTCCAACGGCAAGGTGGGCATGTATGGCATTTCGTGGAGCGCGTTCAATGCCCTGATGACGGCGCAGCGCAAACCGCCCGCGCTCAAAGCCATCATTGCCGCGCATGGCTCGACCGATCTGTACTACAACGACGTGCATTACATCGATGGCGCGCTGCACATCGATTCCTACGCCCACCAAATTGATACCGACAACGCCTTGCCGCGCAGCCCCGATTACGCGGTAGATGAGGCCTATTTCAGCCAGCGCTTTGACCGCGAACCGTGGATTTTTACCTGGCTGCGCCAGCAGCAAGACGGCGATTTTTGGCGCCGTGAGTCTGTACGCCTGAAACCCCCGCTGGAAGTGCCGGCCTACGTGATTGGCGGCCTGCTGGACGGCTACCGTGACTTTGTGCTGGACGTGGTGCAAACCGCGAAAGCCCCCGTGATTGCCGACATCGGCCCCTGGAACCATGCGTGGCCCGAATACGGCAAGCCCGGCCCCAACTACGAATGGCGGCACAAAGCCGTGCGCTGGTGGGACCACTGGCTCAAGGGAGTAGATACCGGCATGCTGAACGAGCCGCGCTGGACGGCGTTCATGCGCACAGGCCATGGGGCTGATCCGCAGCAAGACACCCCAGGCCATTGGCGCTGCGATGCGCAGTGGCCCATCGCGGGCAGCTCCACCCAACAGTGGTACCCCCAGGCGGCCCAGCAGCTGGGCAGCGCGCCGCTGGCCCAGGCCAGCTCTGACGCCTTGCGCTACCGCGCAGGCGTGGGCATGGCTGCAGGCAACTGGTGGGGGGAGGTCACGAAAAACATGGCCGCTGACGATGCCCACAGCCTGGTCTATGACTCGCCGCCTCTCACCAAAGCGCTGGACATCATGGGCATGGCGCAGGTGCAATTGCGCGTGGTGGCCGATGCGCCGTTCTACCAGTGGACGGTGCGCCTGGAGGATGTGGCGCCCGATGGCCAGGTGTCGCTCGTCAGCGGTGTGTTGATCAACCCAGCGCAGCGCTTTTCGCGGCTCGCCCCGCAAGCCCTGGTGCCCGGGGAGCCCACCACTTTGAGCGCATCCATCCACTTCACCACCTGGCGCTTTCAGCCTGGCCACCGCATTCGCCTGGCAGTGGCCAATGCCCAGTTCCCCATGGCCTGGCCCAGCCCCACGCCGGGCACGACCGAGCTGGTGTTGGGCGAGCACACCTGGCTGCGCTTGCCCGTGGTGCCTGCTGCCGATGTGTCCGCTACGCCCTGCCAGTTGCCTGCGCTGGACGCGCGTGACAACGACAAAGCCCCGTTTGGCAAATACCTGATCGATTCAGACCCCGTATCGCAAGGCGTGCGCGACGATGCCACGGGCGATTCCATCTTCACCAC
Organism: Acidovorax sp.; assembly: GCA_041910915.1. Taxonomy (GTDB): domain Bacteria; phylum Pseudomonadota; class Gammaproteobacteria; order Burkholderiales; family Burkholderiaceae_C; genus Paenacidovorax. Next base: position 7,770 of record JAYRPZ010000121.1, on the reverse strand, counting down.
CACCGATGAAAGTGCGTGGCAGATTGGGCGCAACCATTACCAGTCCAGCGAAAACTACCGTTGGCAGGTGAACGACGCGCGCCCCGCGCAGGCCCAGTACCAGGGCCAGCGCCGCAATGTCTTCACCATCGATGGCCGCGTGATCGACCTGGCCACCGAGGCACACATCCAGTCCGATGCCACGCACTTTCACGTCAGCTTCACCAAAACGCTGCGCCAAAACGGCAGCGTGGTGCGGGAAAAAACGTGGACGGACAGCATTGCCCGGCACTACCAGTAAAGCTGCCCATCACCGGTTTTTTTTTGGCATGAAAAACGGCCCTAACCCTTATCCGTCAAGCGCAAGCAGCTATTAAAAAAAGAGTGCTTACGGTGGCCCCTGGCCAGCTTGTTTTGCACGATGTTTTGGGCTATGTGCAGTTGCTATACTCGCGCCCGTTTGGTGCTCGCACCGCCATTGCGGCGGCGCAGTTAAACGGGAATCAGGGAGGAGAAGTCCAGCAGGACGCTATCCCCACCTGAGCTGCCCCCGCAACGGTAAGCGAAAGAAGGCCTGCGGCCTTCACCCCGCGTCACATGTCCACTGGATCAGCCGATCTGGGAAGGGCTCACGGGACATTTTCGCCAGCCCGGATACCGGCCAACAGGCGGGTGCGCTTGCGCGCCCATTTCACAGAACCTGCGGGGAGGCAGGGGTCTGGGCGAATCCGGTTTTCTCATGATGTCCCTGTTTTTTCTGGCCCGTGGGCCAGTGGCGCGATTGGTGTCGGGCAACGCTGCTCCCCGTGCGGGTGCTGGCGTGGCCGCTTTGCTGCGCGCAGCGTGACCGGCACGGTCTGGTTTGTGGGCGCCGGGCCGGGCGACCCCGAACTCATCACGGTCAAAGGCCGCAGCCTGATCGAGCGCGCGGGCGCCATCCTGTTTGCCGGGTCGCTGGTCAACGCGGCGGCCACCCGCTGGGCGCCGCCAGGCTGCACCATTGCCGACAGCAAAGACATGACGCTGGCGCAGATGGCGGCGTGGTTGATCGAGCAAGCCCGCCAGCACACCACGGTGATTCGCCTGCAAACGGGCGACCCGGCGCTGTACGGCGCCCTCATCGAGGTGGTGCAGCCGCTGGACGCGGCGGGCGTGCCGGTGCGCGTGGTGCCGGGCGTGTCGTCGGCCATGGCCTCGGCGGCAGCGGCGGTGGAGAGCTTCACGCTGCCCGAGGTAACGCAAAGCGTGATCTTCACCCGCGTGGAGGGGCGCACCCCCATGCCCGAGGGCGAGTCGCTGGCCGAGCTGGCGCGCCACCACTGCACGCTGTGCATTTTTTTGTCGATCACGCTGCTGCACAAGGTCGAGGCTGGCCTGCGCGCGGCGGGCTGGGCCGAGGACGCGCCCATGCTGGTCGTCCACAAGGCCAGCTGGCCAGGTGAAGAGCAGATCGTGCGCGGCACGCTGGCCGACATTCGCCAGCGCTGCCGCGACGCCAAGATCGTCAGCCAGGCCATGGTCATTGCCAGCCCCACGCTGGGCGCGCGCCAGTGGCCCGAGCTGGTCAAGTCCAAGCTCTACGACCCCACTTTCACCCACCGCTTCCGGCGTGCCAGCGAAGCCGCGCCCGCCCCTGCCCCGGAATTTCTGCCGACCCAACCCGCTCCCCTATGACCACGCAGCACGACACCATTCTTCTCATCGGCCACGGCTCACGCGAGAGCGAGGGCAACGACGAAATCCACCGCTTTGTGGCGCAGTGGCGCACACGCCAGCCGGGCTGGAACATCGAGGTTTGCTTTATCGAATTTGCCCCGCCCAGCCTGCACGATGGGCTGTTGCAAGCGGCTGCGGGCAGCGCGCGGGTGCTGGTGTTGCCGCTGATCCTGAACGCTGCCGGGCACGTGAAGATGGAAATTCCCGAGGCCATTGAGCACGCCCGCGCCCACTGCCCCGGCACCGAGTTTCTGTACGGCCCGCACCTGACGGCCTGCGACCCCATCCTGGCCGTGTTGCGGCGCAACCTGCGCCAGTGCATGGCCACGCTGGACATGCCCGACCCCACCACCACCGGCGTGGTGCTGCTGGGGCGGGGTGCGTCTGACCGCCAGGCCAATGGCGATGTGGCCAAGATGGCGCGCTGGCTGATGGAAGAAACCGACCACGAACTGGTGGACCTGGCCTTCACCGGCATCACCTGGCCCCGGCTGGAGCGCGTGGTGCAGCGCCAGGTGCAGCTGGGCATGAAGCAGGTTGTGGTGCTGCCGTATTACCTCTTCACGGGCACGCTGATGCAGCGCATTGCCCGGCAGGTGGAGCACCTGCGCCAGCAATACCCGCAGGTACGTTTTGCGCAGGCGTCGTATTTTGGTTTTGAGAAGGAAATCTTCGCCCTGCTGGAGCAGCGTGTGGCCGACCTGCGGGCGGGCGTGCAAGACAGCCGCCTGCCCTGCGACGGCTGCAAATACCGCGAGCTGGCCCACGACCTGGGCCACGGCCACAGCCATGAGCACACCCATGCCCCCGCACCGGCCACAGACGCCGTGGTGCATCTGCACCAGCACGACCATGGCCACAGCCATGCTCCCGCGCACGGCGAGCACCACCCGCACAGCCACGGGGTGCTGACCGCATGAGCACCGTCAACACCGTCACCGAGCAGCTCACCCGCGCCGGGCAGGCCATTGAGCACGACAGCTTTGCCATCATCGACGCCGAGGTGCAAAGCCACGCCTACACGCCCGAGCAGTGGCCCATCGTGCGGCGCATGATCCACGCCAATGCCGATTTCGACTTCAACGGCCTGACGGACTTTCACCCCCAAGCCGTGCAGGCGGGCATGGCCGCCATGCTGCGTGGCGGCACGCCAGTGGTGGCCGATGTGGAGATGATTTGCTCGGGCCTGTCGCAGCCACGGCTGGCGCACTTTGGCATGCGCACGCACCAGTTCATTTCCGATGCCGATGTGATCGCACTGGCACAGCAAGAGGACACCACCCGCGCCGTGCAGGCCATGCGCAAGGCCCACCGCCTGGGCTTGTTGCAAGGCGCCATCGTGGGCATTGGCAATGCGCCCACGGCGCTCATCGAACTGGCCCGGCTGATTGCGCAAGAGGGTGTGCGCCCCGCGCTGGTTGTGGGGATGCCAGTGGGCTTTGTCTCGGCCGCCGAATCCAAAGACTTGATTGCCAGCCAGCACGAAGTGCCCTGGCTGGTGATTCGCGGGCGCAAGGGCGGCTCGACGCTGGTCGTGGCTGCCTTGCACGCGCTGCTGGCGCTGACCGAGGCGCAGCAAAAGCAGTGGCGCCAGGCCAACCCCTGCGGGCAGGGTTGACACCGCCATGATGGAAAAAACCGTTCGCCGGGGCACCCGCACCGGGTTCACCACCGGGGCGTGCTCTGCCGCCGCCGCTGCCGCCGCAGTGCAGGGCCTGGTGCATGGCACGGTGCCCGACGCGGTCGATTGCCTGCTGCCCAATGGCGATGCGGTGCGCTTTGCCGTCCACGATGGCCGCTGCGATGGCACCACCGCCCACGCCATGGTCATCAAAGATGCCGGTGACGACCCCGACTGCACCGACAAAGCCCACCTGACCGCCGATGTGTGCACCCTGCCCGGCCAACCCGGCGTGGTGTGCCTGCGCGGCGGCTTTGGCATTGGCACCGTGACCATGGCCGGGCTGGGGCTGGAGGTGGGTGGCCCGGCCATCAACCCGGTGCCCCGGCGCAACATCGAAAGCAACGTGCGCGCCGCCGCCGGGGCGCTGCTGGAGCACACCGGGCTGGCCATCACCTTGTCGGTGCCGCAGGGCGTGGAGATGGCCAAAAAAACGCTCAACGCGCGGCTGGGCATTGTGGGCGGCATCTCGATTCTGGGCACCACTGGCATCGTCAAACCGTATTCCACCGCGGCCTACCGCGCCAGCGTGGTGCAAGGCATTCAGGTGGCGGCCACGCTGGGCCACGGAGTGGTGGTGCTGACCACGGGCGGGCGCACCGAGCAGTTCACCATGAAAGAGCGCCCCGACCTGCCCCCCGCCTGCTTTGTGCAGATGGGCGACTTTCTGCGCTACGCCCTGGATGAGGCTGTGGCCCAGGGGCTGCGCCAGGTGGTGATTGGCGGCATGGTCGGCAAGCTGACCAAAATTGCCCAGGGCGAAACCATCACCCACGCCAACCGTGCTGAGGTGGACACCGAGCTGCTCGCCCAACTGGCCGCCAGCCTGGGCGCACCGCCCGCCGACTGCGCGGCCATCGCCGCCGCCGAAACCGCCCGCTTTGCCGCCGAGCGCATGGAGGCGCTGGGCCTGTCGGCACCGTTCCATACCGCCCTGGCCCGCGCCGTGGTGCGCACGCTGATGGCACCGGCGCGCTATGGCGGCCAATTTCAACTCCATGTGCTGGTGTGCGACTTTGACGGTCGCAAAGTGGCAGAGGCTTTTTCCCATGACTGACCCCCAACCCTGCCGCGTGATTGGCGTTCTGGACGACGGCGCAGCCAGCCTGAGCGCCACGGCACTGGCCTTTTTGCGCCGGGCCGATTGGGTCATTGGCGGTGCGCGCACGCTGGCGTTGCTCGACGATGACATCGCCCCCCACGCCATCCGCCGCGACCTGACCGGCCAGCTCAGCGCCGTGCCCGGCTGGATTGCCCAGGCCCGCGAAGCCCAGCAAACCAGCGTGGTGCTGGCCACGGGCGATCCGCTGTGCCACGGCATTGCCAGCTACCTGGCCGCGCGCCTGTGCATTGCGGCCATCGAGGTCTTGCCCAACGTCTCCACGCTGCAACTGGCCTGCGCCCGTTTTGGCGTGGCCTGGCAAGACGCGCGCATTGTTTCGGTACACAGCAAAGACGCTGGCGAATGGCAAGCGGGCACCGCCCCCGGCCACGGCCTGTATGCGCTGGCGCAAGCGGTGCGCCAGCACGAGCGCCTGATCGTGCTGACCAGCCCCGACAACAGCCCCGACCGCATTGCCCGCCTGCTGCTGGCCGAAGGGCTGGGGGACGACTTTGTGCTGTGCGTGGCTGAGCGCCTGTGCTCGCCGCACGAGCGCACCTGGGCCGATATGCCGCCCGCAGAAGCCGCCCTGCACCGCTTTGCCGACCCCAACGTGGTGCTGCTGCTGCGCACCACGGCACGCCCGCGCCCGGTGTGCCTGGGCTTGGCCGACAGCGCCTACCAGCAGCGCCAGCCCGACAAGGGGTTGATCACCAAACAGGAAGTGCGCGCCGTCTCGCTGGCGCGGCTGCAACTGCGCTGCGACAGCCGGGTGTGGGACATTGGCGCGGGCAGCGGCTCGGTGGGGCTGGAGGCCGCGCGCCTGTGCCCGCAAGGCCATGTCTGGGCCATCGAGAAAAACGAGGCCGACGCCGCCATTGCCCGCCACAACGCGCGCGCCCTGGGCGTCAGCAACCACACACTGGTACACGGCAAAGCCCCCGAGGGCCTGGACGCCTGGCCCGACCCCGACGCCATCTTCATCGGTGGCTCGGGCGGCGAACTGGCCGACCTGATCGCCCTGTGCCTGCGCCGCCTGCGCCCCGGCGGCTGGCTGGTGATGAACTTTGTCACCCTGGAGAACCTGGCCACCGCCACGCAAGCGCTGCAAGCGCTGGGGGCCACCTGGGATGTGCTGCAACTGCAAGCCGCCCGCAGCAAACCCATCTTGCACATGCACCGCATGGCCGCCGAAAACCCGGTGTGGATCGTCTGCGCCCAGCCGGGCGAGGGAGCATGACCGTCATGACCCCTGCCGCCGCAGCCCCTACCACCCCATCGCTGGGCCGCCTCATCGGTGTATCCCTCGGCCCTGGCGACCCGGGCCTCATCACCCGCGCCGCGTGGGCGCAATTGCAGCGCACCGATGCAGTGTGGACGTACCCGGCCCGCAGCACCAAGACGCCCAGCTACGCCTTTGACATCGTGCAGCGCGCCGGGCTCACACCGCCTGCGCAGCACCAAACGCTGCTGTTTCCCATGACGCACGACGGCGACAAGCTCGCCCGCGCCTGGCTGCGCGCCGCCCAGACGGTGCTGCCCTGGCTGCTGGCCGGGCAAGACGTGTTGTTTTTGGTGGAAGGCGACGCCAGCACCTACGCCACCTTCGGCCACCTGGCGCGCACGGTGCAGGCGCTGGAGCCGCGCACCACCACCCAGGTGATTGCCGGGGTCAACGCCTTCACCGCCGCCTGCGCCGCACGCAACCTGCCGCTGGCCGAGCAGGACGACACCATCGCCATCGTGCCCGCCGCCTACGGCGTCAGTGCAGTCGATCGCCTTCTGACCGACTTCGACACCCTGGTGCTGATGAAGGTCAAGCCCCTGATGGACGACCTGATCGACTGGCTCACCCGCCGCGACCTGCTGCCCCACACCCAGTTCATTGAGCGCGTGGGTGCGCCCGACGAGCGCAGCATCAACGGCGTGGATCTGCCCGCCCTGCGTGGCACCAAGGTCAGCTACCTCTCGCTCATGGTGGTGAAGAACCCGCACCGCATCCGGGGCGAGCGCATCAAGGGCTGCCTCAAGAAGACATCGCCTGCGCCGTTGCCTGCTGTGGATGGCAACGGCCTCTGTGCCGAACAGGAAACCGCTGAATGACTGCATCCTCTGTATCACCCGCCGTGGTGCTCTCAGCCCCCGCGCAGCCCCTGCAAGAAGCCCGCGTCTGCATCGTCGCCATCACCCGCCACGGCGCGGCCCAGGCGGCCCAGCTGGCGCGTGATTTGCCTGATGCCCATGTCTGCACTGCCGCCAAATTTGCCCACGCATTTGACGGCCTGGGCAACCCGGTGCGCGCTTATGAAGGCGCGCTGCGCGACGAGATGGCACCGCTGTTTGCGGCCTACGATCAACTGGTGTTTTTTGTCTCACTGGGCGCGGTGGTGCGCCTGATTGCCCCGGTGCTGAAATCCAAAGACGAAGACCCCGGCGTCACGGTGGTCGATGACGCCGGGCAATTTGTCATTCCGGTGCTGTCGGGCCATGTCGGTGGTGCCAACGCCATGAGCGAGCGCATTGCCGACCTGATCGGCGCCACCCCCGTGCTGACCACCGCCTCGGATGTGGGCAAAACCATCCCCGTCGATATCCTGGGCCGCCACCTGGGCTGGCGCGTGGAGGCGCCCAAAATCAACATCACCCGGGTTTCGGCGCATGTGGTCAATGGCGAGCCCATCGCCGTGGTGCAAGAGGCGGGCAGCACCCGCTGGTGGACACGGCCCACGCCGCTGCCCGCAAACGTGGAATGCCTCACCGCGTTTGCGCAGGTGCGGCCCGATCACCACAAGGCCGTGCTGTGGGTCACCCATGCCGAGGTGCCTGGCAGCCTGTGGGCCGACTGGGCCGAGCGCCTGGTGGTGTACCGCCCGCCCGTGGGGCAGGCTGCAGACGCCACCACGGCCTGAGCCATGTTTGCTGTGGCAAACCAATCCCCCGCGCTGGTGGGGCCCGCTCTGGCCATCGGCCTGGGCTGCGACCGGGGCACGCCCCTGGCCACGGTGCAGCAATGCCTGCAGCAGGCACTGGCGCTGGCTGGCGGCACGCTGGCTGATGTGGCGCTGCTGGCGAGCATTGACGCCAAGGCCGACGAAGCCGCCTTTTTGCAACTGGCCGCGCAGCATGGCTGGCCTTTGCACTGGTACAGCGCCGCGCAACTGGCTGCGGTGCCCGTGCCCAACCCCTCGGCCACCGTGCAGCGCTACATGGGCACCCCCTCAGTGAGCGAGGCCGCTGCCCTGCTGGCTGCACAGACCGATCTGAGCGCCCTGGTGGTGGAAAAGCACAAGTT
>JAYRPZ010000120.1:0-1834 GCA_041910915.1 Acidovorax sp. | reverse complement strand
GCCGCCACCAGTTGCTGCACCGTGGCGTGCCACACATCGCCCTCTTCCGTGGGCGTGTAGCGCGCGGAAACCGGTGTGGGCGCCGACAGGGGCAAGGGCTGCAGGCGCTCGCTGGGCTCGGATGCCTCGCGCACCGGAATTGCTACGAATTCAGGAGCTGCCTGCGCTTGTACTTCTTGCGCTGGAGGCAGATTTCGATCTACCTTTTCAGCCGTACGCACGGGCGCTACAGCCGGGGTGGTGGGCACCGATCCATCGTCCGCGTCGGGCCATGGAGGGGGTTCGTTGCTGCTGTCTTCTTCCCAAGGCGGCACAGACTCTGCCACCGGGGCGGGTGCTGCGGCGGGCTGCACAGGTGCCGGGACCGGGGGAGCGGGTTCGGGTGGCTGCGCAACGGCCGGGGCCACAGAGGCCACCGGGGCGGCAACAGCAGAGGGAGCTGGCGCCACGGAAGGCGCTGGCAGCGGTGCCACTGGCAAGGGGGCCGCTGCAGGCTGCGCTGCAGCCACCGGGGTCGGAGTGGGTGCCGTTTCAGGCCGCGTCAGAGTTTTTTTTTCAGCCGGGTCTGCGGGGGCTTTGAAGGCCAGCAGGCGCAACAGCACCATGGTGAGCGCGGCGTATTCGTCAGGTGCCAGGCCCAGCTCGGTGCGGCCATGCAGGCACAGGCTGTAGAGCAACTGGGTTTCGTCGGCGGGCATCTGGGCTGCGAGCCGCGCGGTCTCTACCGCCTCGGGGTCATTGGCATCCACGGCCTGCGCCATCTGCGGCACGGCCTGGTACACGGCCATGCGTTGCAGCACAGCGCTCATTTCTTCCAGGGTTGAGGCGGCAGACAGGCCATTCATGCGCAAGGCGTCGGCGGTTTCCACCACCGTTTTGCCATCGCCCTGGGCCAGGGCGTCGATGAGGCGGAACACGTAGGAGCGGTCCACCGCGCCCAGCATCTGGCGCACGCCCGCTTCTTGCAACTGGCCGCTACCAAAGGCGATGGCCTGGTCGGTGAGCGAGAGCGCATCGCGCATGGAGCCCCGCGCAGCGCGCGACAGCAAACGCAGCGCCTGCGGCTCGGCGGGCACGTTTTCGTTGGCCAGCACGCGGGTGAGGTGGTCCAACACCGTCTCGGGGGCCATGGGGCGCAGGTTGAACTGCAGGCAGCGCGAAAGGACGGTGACCGGCACCTTCTGCGGATCGGTCGTGGCCAGCACAAATTTGAGGTATTCGGGCGGCTCTTCCAGCGTCTTGAGCATGGCGTTGAACGCCGTGTTCGTGAGCATGTGCACTTCGTCGATCATGAAGACCTTGAAGCGCCCTTGCACCGGCTTGTAGACCGCCTGCTCCAGCAGGCTCTGCACCTCGTCCACGCCACGGTTGGAGGCGGCGTCGAGCTCGGTGTAGTCCACAAAGCGGCCGGCGTCGATGTCGCGGCAGGCCTGGCACACGCCACACGGCTCGGCCGTGATGCCGCCCTGCCCGTCTGCGCCCTGGCAGTTGAGCGACTTGGCCAGGATGCGCGATACCGTGGTCTTGCCCACGCCGCGGGTGCCGGTGAACAGGTAAGCGTGGTGCAGGCGCTGCTGGGTGAGCGCGTTGCTCAGGGCCTGGACCACATGCTCCTGCCCCACCATTTCGGTGAAAGAGCGCGGGCGGTACTTGCGGGCCAGAACGAGGTAAGACATGCGGCGATTCTATCGGGCGTGCGCTGGCGCCCTGTGTGGTGACAGAACCCGCTTGCGAGAAAGGAGAAAAGTGGGCTGCAGCGCAGAAATGAGTTGCGAGTGACCTACAATCCATCCCGACGGGCCTTCCCGCATGGGGAAGCGGCCAACCGGGTCAG
>JAYRPZ010000119.1:0-89087 GCA_041910915.1 Acidovorax sp. | reverse complement strand
GTGTGCAGGCGCGGAATCGGGCGGTCTGCGTTGTTGCAAATCCTCGCAATAGCAAGGCTATTGCTGCGGTTTGCGCCTAGCAGCCCATCCCGATCCGCATCCTGCACCCCTTCGCGCGAGATCGTGAACACGCTCTTAAAGCACAGACGAGGCCCCGTTCACCCGCACTTTTGCTGGGCAGTGTTGCGGCCATTGGAGGAGTCATGGGATTTTTCAGCCGCTTGTTTCAGCCTCGCAGCGATGGCGCGCCGGTGACGGACGATTGGAGTTCGCTGCCCAGCAGCCAGGCCAGCGAATTGGTGCTGCCCAACGAAGACGCCTGGCAGGTGATGGCCGACTTTGATATTGATGCCGCCATAGCCAGCCATGAAAGCTGGTTGCCGTGGCTGGCCCAGGCCCTGCAGGGCGAACACGATGAGCGCCTGCGCCCTGAAGTGGTGCGCGACGATGCGTGTTCCGAGCTGGGCCAGTGGCTGCGTGGCCCTGGGCGTGTGGCACTGGGGCACTGGGGCACTTGCCAGCCTATGACATGCTGCTGCGCCGCCACCGCTATTTCTATCAGCAGGCGGCATTGATGTTGCTGCACGCCGAGGCGGGGGAAATTGCGCTGGCCGAGCAAACCTTCAAAGCCTGCCAGCACGCCTCGCGCCAGATAGTGCTGCTGCTCAAAGAGCTGCAGCGCGGCCTGCCCCGTGGGCGTGGTGCTGCCCAGCCGCGCACTGGCAGCGCCGCACGCGGCTGAGGGGGCTGGCTCTCAGTGCAGCCCAGGCTCATAAGCCACGCCGACTTCATCGGCCAGCACGGCCAGGCGCTTGTCCAGCGTCCAAAGCTGGGTGTTGCCGTGCAGCAGGGCGCCGGCCAGCAAGCCGATGTCCACAAAACCGCAGCCACGGCCATACAGTTGCCGGCGTGCCAGCAGCGCGATCATTTCCTGCGGTGTGGCCACAGGCACCATCTCCAGCGCCTGCAATAGCTCAATCACGTTGTGCCGGTTCGGCGGCGTGCCGCAGGCAATTTCGACCACTATATGCGGATGGCAGGGCACCAGCCCAGATTCGAGCAAGCCGACCAGGCGTTCATTGCGCTGTTTGAAATGGCCCACCCAGACGGAGGTATCGACCAGCACGCTCACGGCGCTGGCACCTGGCGCTGGCGTGGTGCCAGTTCTATCTCGGGCACTTGGCCACCCAAGGCGGCCAGGCGTTTGGCTGCCTGTTGCCGGATAAAAGCCTGGAGGCACTCGCGCAGCAGCTCAGATTTTTCTATGCCCGGTGGTGCCAGGCCCAGGGCTTTGGCAAACAGGGCGTCGTCAATGGTCACGGTGGTTCGCATACGGGCCTTTCGTGGCAACAACGGCGGCATTGTGCATGGCTGGATTTTGCTCTTCAATTGATAGCTTCTTGCGATTGACTAGCAAGGGTTAGAGGCCCAAAACACTGTTAATTTTTTTCCCTCCCGCGCCGCGCTGTGGGGCGTGGGCTGCTGGCAGCCGCTGGGTGCGGGGTGGCTGGCGCTTTACTGCGCCGCCTCGCGCACGGCCTCGTCCAGCAGCGCTTGCGGGACGCCGTGTTTTTTCAGCACCTCCACCAGCCGTTCCTGGCTGTGCAAGTTGAAGCGGGCCTCGTCGCGGCGCAGGCCCTCGCTCAGGTAGGACTTGAGCAGTGTTTGGTAGCCCGCCAGCCCCAGCTTGGGGGCAATGGCTTTCATCGACTCGACCACGTCCACCGGCACGCGCACGGTGATGGAGGTCATGGGCCGGTCTTTGGCCAGGCGCTTTTGCAGGGATTCAGAAATGCTCATGGTCTTGCCTTTCGTGTGAAGTGGCCCGACGGGCGGAAATGATGCGAATGGCGCTGTGCTCTATCTGGATGTGGACGACGAACAGCAGGCGACCGGCCTCGTCAAACCCGATGATGGCGTCGCGCGCCTCATCGTTGCGCTCGGCATCCACCAGCCGGAACAGCGGATCAAAGAACACGGTGGCCGCCTGCTCAAAGGTGACGCCATCGTGTTTGTGGCGGTTGCTGGCTGCTTTGCGCTCGTCCCAGACAAAGTCTGTGCCGTTCAGGCGATAGTGAATGTCCATACCGTGGATGGTATGGTTTGTATTGACTTTGGCAATACGTATTTGCGCTAGCGCCGCTCTGGCGGCACCAAATCCTGCCAATCCCTCAATCTCGCGTCACGCGCAGCACTTCTTCGCGGCTGGTGGTGCCGTTGTCGATGAGGCGCTGGGCGTCTTCGCGCATCAGCACCATGCCGCTGGCCTGTGCGGCGTCACGAATTTGCGCCTCGGCGGCACGGTTGTGGATGAGCGCGCGAATGGCCTCGTTCACCACCAGCAACTCAAACACCCCGGTGCGCCCGGCATAGCCTGTGTGGCCGCAGTGCTCACAGCCGCTGCCTTGGCAGTGCGTGCAGTATTTGCGCACCAGGCGCTGGGCCAGCACGCCCAAGAGCGAAGAAGAGAGCAAAAACGGCTCCACGCCCATGTCTGTGAGGCGCGTGATGGCGCTGGTGGCGTCGTTGGTGTGCAGCGTGGCCAGCACCAGGTGACCGGTGAGTGAGGCCTGGATGGCGATTTGCGCGGTTTCAAAGTCGCGGATTTCGCCAATCATGATGACGTCGGGGTCTTGGCGCAGGATGGCGCGCAGCGCCTTGGCAAAAGTGAGGTCGATCTTGGCGTTCACCTGCGTCTGGCCCACGCCCGGCAGCTCGTATTCGATGGGGTCTTCCACCGTCATGATGTTGCCTTGCGTGGCATCCAGACGCTGCAGCGCCGCGTACAACGTGGTGGTTTTGCCCGAACCCGTGGGGCCCGTCACCAAAATGATGCCGTGCGGCTGCACCACCAGCTGTTCAAAGCGCGCCAGGGTGTCGCCTTGCATACCCACGGCCTCCAGCGTCAGGCGGCCTTCGCTCTTGTCCAGCAGGCGCAGCACAGCACGCTCGCCGTGGGCGCTGGGCAGGGTGGAGACGCGCACGTCGATGGCGCGTGTGCCCAGGCGCAGGCTGATGCGCCCGTCTTGCGGCAGGCGTTTTTCTGCAATATCTAAGTCGGCCATGATTTTCAGGCGCGAGATCAGCGCGGCGTGCAGCGCCCGGTTGGGCTGCACCACTTCGCGCAAGCTGCCATCGACGCGAAAGCGCACGCTGGAATGGCGCTCGTAGGGCTCGATGTGGATGTCGCTGGCGCCGTCGCGTGCGGCTTGCGTGAGCAAGGCGTTGAGCATGCGGATGATGGGCGCGTCGTCAGCGGTTTCCAGCAGGTCTTCTACCGCAGGCAGCTCTTGCATCATGCGCGAGAGGTCGGCATCCGATTCGACCTCGCTGACCACACTGGCGGCGCTCGATTCGCCTTGCGCATAGGCGGCGCTGATGCGTTGTGCCAGTGCGGGGGCAGGCAGACTCGCCCATTGCTGCACGGCGTATTTGCGCTGCACTTCCGAGAGCGCTTGCAGCGTGGCGCTGTCGAGCACAGCGGGGTGCCACAGCAGCAGCTGCTGGCCATCGTCTTCCAGCAACAGCTGGGTGCTGCGCGCAAAAGCGTAGGGCAGGGGGTGGCGCATGGTCAGTTGCCGGGGCCAAAAGGCCCGGGGGGAAGCGAAGAGGGGGCGGGCGCGGCGGGCGTGGGCGCGGGCGCATTGGCCTGGGCAGGAGGGGCAGAGGTCAAGGGTGCGGCCACGGCTGTGGCTGGCACGCCGGGGCGCTCGGGCAAGGGGGCAAGAATGGGCGCTTGGTTGATGCCCAGTACGTGGCTGGTGGCCGGTTGCAGGTTTTTCTGCTGGGCGCGGATGACTTCGTAGCGGTCGATGGCCAGGGCTTCGCTGCTGGCCGCATCGCGCATGACGGTGGGGCGCAGAAACACCATCAGGTTGGTTTTGCGCCGCTGGCGGTTTTCGCTGCGAAACAAGTTGCCCACCAAGGGCAGGTCACCCATCAGCGGCACTTTGTTTTCGCTCTCGGCATAACTGTCGTCGAGCAAGCCACCAATGACGATGATGCTGCCATCTTCCACCAGCACGTTCGATTCAATGGAGCGTTTGGTGGTGCGTGGGCCGTTGGTATTGCCCAGGGTGGACTCGTCCACTTTCGAGGCTTCTTGGTAAATAGAGAGCTTGACCGTGCCGTTTTCGTTGATTTGTGGGCGCACGCGCAGCATCAGGCCCACGTCTTTGCGCTCGACGGTGGTAAAGGGGTTGACCGTGCCGCTGGCATTGGTGGCGTTGGCGTAGCTGCCGGTGGGAAAGGGCACGTTCTCGCCAATGATGATCTTGGCCTCTTCGTTGTCCAGCGTCATCAGGTTGGGAGTGGAGAGCACGTTGGCATCGCCGCTTTGTTGCAGAAAATTGGCCAGCGCGCCCAGGTAGTACTGGCCGTTGATGCGTGGCGCCAGCGCCACGTTGAAGCCCTGGCCCACGCTGCCTATGGCCTTGGCGGCAGCGGTGTTGCCTGTGGTGGTGCCCGCCTGCGCCAGTCCGGTCATGATGCCCAGGATGTTGCCGCCGCCGTTGGCGTTGGTGAAATTGCTGCCCAGCGCGCCCACCACGCCCAGGTTCTGCGTGCCTGCAATGGTTTGCCATTGCACGCCAAATTCCGCCAGTTTGTTGGTGGACACTTCCACGATCAGGCTTTCCACCAGCACCTGGGCACGGCGGCCATCGAGCTGGTCAATCACCTGGCGCAGCTGGCGGTACAGCGGGTCGGGCGCGGTGATGATGAGTGAGTTGGTGCTGGGGTCGGCCTGGATCAAGCCGCCGGTCGAGGGCTGGTTGCCCTGCCCCAGCGTGGGGCTGGCGCCGGCGCCCAGGCCGCCGTTGCTACCACCCAGGGTGTTGTTGCCCATCAGGCTGGTGTTGTTGGCTGCAGCTGTGGCACTGGCGCCGCCACTGGTGGGCAAGCTGCTGGTGGCACCACCGCCACTGCCTGCTGCGCTGCCACCCATGCTGGCCATGGCCGCGCGCAAGGTGACGGCGAGCTTGGCAGCGTCGGCATTTTTCAAATACACCACGTGGATGTTGCCGCTGGCGGCGCTGCTGCCGGGCAGGGGCGGCTGGTCGAGCTTGTTCACCAGGGCACGGATTTGCGCCAACCGTGCCGGGTTGGCCGCACGCACCACGATGGCGTTGCTGCGCGGCTCGGGCAGCAGCGTGGTTTTGTACGAGGTGTCGCTTTGGCCGGGAGCGCTGGCTCCACCGCCGCCTTGGGCCATGCCGCCTTCCACCAGACGCGTCAGCAACGGCGCCAAGTCGGCAGCGATGGCGTGGCGCAGGGGAATGATTTCCACGTCGGTGGCTTGCGCCACATCCATGCTGGCAATGATGCGGGCGATGCGCTGCAGGTTGTCGGCGTAGTCGGTAATCACCAGTGCATTGCTGCCCGGGTTGACGTTGATGGTGTTGTTCGGGCTGATCAGTGGGCGCAGCACGGGCACCAGGTTGTTGGCGTTTTCAAAGTTGAGTTTGAAAATTTGCGTCACGATCTGCCCGCCCTGGGGCACACCAGCGCTGCTGGTGGCGCCGCCGTGCGAGACGGCCACACTGGCGGCTTGCAGCTTGGCGTCGGCCTCGGGCACGACTTTGTACAGACCTGCGGCTTCCACCACCGTAAAGCCTTGCAAGCGCAGCGCGGCGAGGAATTGGTCAAAGGCCTGGGCCGTGGGTACAGGCCGATCGGTGACCAGATTCAGCGTGCCCTTGACGCGCGGATCGACCACCACGTTGCGCCCGCTGATGGTGGCCATGGTGCGTGCTACGGCCTCGATCTCGGCGCCGACAAAGTTCAGCGTGACCGGCTCTCCTGCCCGCACGGCAGTGCCAGGGGTGATGCTGGTTTGGGCATGAATTTGGCCTCCAAGGCTTACCAGGCAAGCGCAAGCAGCTATTAAACGAGTAGCAAAACCGAGCGTGAATCGGTGCCCATGCAGGGGCGCAGAGGATGGCAAATGCATAACGAATCAACCCAAAGAAATGAGCGAGCGCGCGCCATCGCGCCGCCCGATGATGTTGAGCAAGTTGGACAGCGCTTGTTCAGCCCCGGGCGCTGCCTGGGCCTCGCCGCGAAAGCGCAGGCGCGGGCCTACCCACTGGCCTTCGCCGCTGAGCAGCAATTGGCCTTGCAGGGTGCTCAGGCTCAGGCTGGGCGTGCTGGCGCTGGCGCCTGGCTCGGCGCCTTGCAGTAATAAGCGGTAGCTGCCCATGGGCTGCAGCGTGGACAGGCGCGAGGACAGGGCCAGCGCATCGAGCTGCACCTGGCCGTGCCACTGCAGCCGCCCTTGCGCCCACTGCAGGCGCAGCGCGCGGGTGCGTAGCTGCAATTGGCCTTGCGCCTGCACGGTGTTCCAGGGCGTGCCCAGTCCGGTGAGCACCTGGGCGGGCCAGTGGCTGTCGCCGTCGTCCACCTGCAGTTGGGCGCCTCCCCAGCGCGGCGACAGGCGCAGGCGCAGGGCTTGGGGGGCGCAGCAGTCGGACTGCAGTTGCACATCCAGGCCTTGCCAGTGCGGCTGCAGGCGCCAGTTCACCCGGCCCGGCAGGGCGGCGCGGTCTTGGCTGTGGGCGCCGCCTTGCAGTACCCATTGCGCCGAGCCGTTCCAGACGGTGCCGCGCGCCTGCACCAGCTGCAGGTGTCCGCCGCTGGCCTGGGCCAGCGCCTGGGCCAGCCAGTGCGCCGGTGCCTGGTGCGCCAGCGTGGCCAGCAGGCCCAGCAGCAACCCTGCCCAGGCCCAGGCACGCGGTGAGCGGGCGCGCTCAGCAGGACGGGTCGTAGAGCGGGCAGCGAGGGGCGCGGCGTGCGTGCGTGCCATCGATTTAGGGCCCTGGGGCACTGTGGCCGGGCAGGGTGAGTACCAGGGTGCCGTTCCAGCGTGGTGTGGCAGGGGGGGCGTCTGTGTGGGAGGGTTCGCTGCGCGTCAGGTGGGCTTCTTGCGTGCTGGCCTGGGTGTTGCCGCGCACTTGGGCCAGCCACTGCGCCAGGGCCTGGGCATCCACGTTGCGCAGCGTGAGGGTGGCACGCTCACCGCTCCATTGCAGTTGGGCGGTGTCGCCCAGCGTCTGGGTGACCGAAGTTTGCAGCTTGCGCTTGGCATCGGCACTGCGCGGCTGTGGGATGTTTTGCAAGGCCTGCGCCTGTGCTTGCAGGGCTTGCATATGCTGCAGTTGGGCATCGAGCTGGGCGTGGCGTGCAGGGGCCTGACGCAGCGTGTGCAGCGCGGGGGCCAGCAGCAGCCACCACAGCAGGGCTCCCAGGCATAAGACAAGGGCCGCTAACAGCAGATTTTGCTCGCGCGCCGCCAGGCTGCGCCAGCGCTGTTGCCATGCTTGCAAGGCGCCGGAAGAGGAAAGGGCTGGGTTCATAGACCGTTACGTGCTTGCACCACCAGGGTGTCGTTGTCCATGTTGGCCAGGTAGCCTGCGGTGCTCAGTTGCTCTTGCAGGGCTTGTAGTGCCTCGGGCGAGGGGGAGAGGCCCCGCAGACGCAGTTGACCGGGGCTGAAGTCGATGGCCTGCGCGCTGGCTCCTGGTAAGTGGGCGCTCAGTGCTTGCGCGCTGGCTGCGAGCAGGGGTTCCAAGTCACGTGGCGACAGGCTGCCGGTCGCCTGGCGCAGCAGCGCCAGTTCGCGTTCCATTTGTACCGGGGCATCGACCACCACTTTGACTTGGGGGAAGGTCTGCGTCAGCAATGCGCGCACACTGGCTTGTTTGTCTGCCAGGCTGTGGCGCTCTTGCCAGGCCCAGGCGTTGAGCCCGATCAGGTGGGTGGCCAGCAGCAACCCTGCACCCCAGCGTGCGGCACGCCATTCGGGGGCTCGGGCGAGGGTGTTGGTGGCGCGGCCCCACTGGCGTAGCCAGCGGGTACGGCCTTGGCTGGCCAGATCGAGTTGGGCCAAGTCCCACGGGCTGCGCGCAGCCTCCAAGGCACGGCTGCTGGCAGCGGCCAGCTCGACAGGGCGGCCCACCAGTTGTTCGGTCAGTGCCGCTACAGCAGGGTCTGCGCGCAGTGCGCTGCCCGGTTCCAGGGGCCCCCACAGCGCCAGGGCTTGGGCCAGGGGCAACCGCGCCACACCGTGGTCGGGGTCAACGCTACTGGCCAGCAGCCAGGCATCGCCAGGTGTGCCGACAGCACAGTAGCGTGGGCTGGGGTCGGGTTCGGTGGCAGGGGCCCATTCGGGCACGATGCGCGCCACTGGGTGGCCGCTGCTTTCCAGCAGTTGCAGGTGCTGTTGTAGCCAGTCGCGCCCGCATACGGCGACCCAGGTGCTGTGGCCAGCGCGCGCACCTGGCTGCAGGGCAAAGTGCAGCTGGGCGGGCTCGTCGAGCAGTCGGTCTTCCAACAGGCCTTCCAGCACGGCACGCAGGCGCTGGTTGTGCCCCAGGGCTAATTTTTGCGGCAAGGTGACGCGTTGCCACGACAGGGCTTGCGCCGGTACGACGGCTACGCGCTCGCCTGCCCGTCCGGTGAGGGGCAGCAGCGCCGGGGCGCAGCAACCCTGCTGCAGGGCCTGGTGGCCATCGGCGGTCAGGGTGTAGCTGTATTCGGTGTGCGCCCCTGCAGGGTGCAGCGGCAAGTGAAGAAGAAGGGTGCTCATGAACTAGCCGGGCATTCTAGATTTGCCACAAGGGTGGAGCCCAGGACAAAAAACCATCGGTAAGGTGTGTGGCATTGAGCAGGCACTAGCGCACCACGCTGCCGGGCGCTGCAGGCAGGGTGAGGGTGAGCGTGCTGGGGCCTTCGGCGCTGGGGCCTAACCGCACCTCGCGGGGATGCACGCTTTGCACCACCATGCCGGGCTCTAGCTCTGTGCCCACACGCACGGGCTTGGGTGGTTTGCCATCGATAGCAAGCAATGCCACGCCCGTGTTGGCGGCGTGCCCTGCCATCACTCCGAGTAAGGTCACCCGAGGAGCTTGTAGCGTGTGGGCGGTGGGTCGGTCTGGCACGGCTGCAGCTACGCCCAGCAGGGGCGCCATGGCTTGGGCATGGGGCTGGCTCAGTGGGGTGGGTGCAGGCACGGGGGCGTTGCCACCAGGTGCAGGAAGGAGGCGCAGACCCCAAAAGACCAGACTGCTTCCCACCAGCAGCCATACGGCCAAGGTGGCTCCGCGCAGGAGCCAGGAGGCACGGGAGGGGGAGAAACGGCTGGAACTCGCAAGCATTGGCGGATTATGATTGACCGGCTATGCCTTCTATCCTCTCGTCTTTCATGCCTTGCGCACGTCGTTTCGTTTCTCGCCGCCCCGTGGTGCGCTCGCCGTGGCGCCGGGTGGCAGGTTTTACCTTGATTGAACTGATGGTGGTGTTGGTCATCATCGGCGTATTGGCAGCGCTGATCGTGCCGAATGTGCTCGACCGCGCAGACGATGCCCGCACCACGGCAGCGCGCACCGATGTGACCAACATCATGCAGGCGCTCAAACTCTATCGCCTGGACAACCAGCGCTATCCCACGGCAGAGCAGGGCTTGCAGGCGCTGGTGCTCAAGCCCACCAGTGGCCTATTGCCAACCAATTGGAAGCCTTATCTGGAAAAATTGCCCAACGATCCCTGGGGGCGGCCTTACCAATATCTCAACCCTGGCATCAAGGGTGAGGTCGATGTGATGTCTTTTGGTGCCGATGGTCAAAGCGGTGGCGAGGGCAAGGACGCGGACATCGGTAGCTGGCAATGATTGTGGATGTGGTGCGTTGGTGTCCGTTGGCATAGGCTGCGGTATGCGTGGCTGGCGCCCGTCGCGGTTGTGGGGCGGGGTTCAACGGCGTGACCGTGGCTTCACTTTGCTGGAGTTGTTGGTGGTGGTCAGCATCATGGCCTTGGCCACGGCAGGGGCTGCGCTGGCTTTGCGTGACAGCGCACACACTCAATTAGAGCGTGAAGGCGAGCGCCTTGCGGCGTTGCTGGAGGCAGCGCGTGCCCAGTCGCGCGCCAGTGGTGTCCCGGTGCGTTGGCGTGCCCAAGCTGGCGGCTTTCGTTTCGAGGGCTTGCCCGGGCAGGAGCAGTCTCGGCCTTGGCTGGATGCAGCAACGGTGGCGACCGTGCCCGGTAGCGCTGCGCTGCTGGTGCTGGGGCCTGAGCCTCTGATTGCGCCGCAAGCGGTATGGTTGACAGTACATGACCGGCCTGGGCCGCGCGTGCGTGTGGCTACCAATGGCCTCACCCCCTTTGCTGTGGAGACTGTGCCGTGATGGTTTGTGTGGGCAGAGTTGCCTGTGCACAACGTGGCTTCACTTTGGTGGAAGTGATGGTGGCGCTCGCCATCACCGCCATTGCCTTGGCAGCTGGCTTGCAAGCCAGCAGCGCCCTCACGCGCAATGCAGGGCGCCAGTCCCAGGTGCTGCAAGCGCAATTGTGTGCCCACAACGCCCTGGTTCAAATGCGGCTGCAGCGCCAGTTGCCACCAGTGGGTGACACCACCAGTGCCTGCGAGCAAGCAGGCCACACTCTGGAGCTACAGGTGGCAGTGCGGCCAACGCCCAACCCGTTGTTTCGTCGGGTCGATGCACAGGTGTTTGAGCATGGGCTGCCGGTGTTGCGGGTGTCAACAGTGCAGGGGCGCAATTGATGCACAGGCCGTTCTTGCGATGGCGTGTGCCAGCGGCTTTGCGAGGCTTTACTTTGGTGGAGTTGCTGGTGGCACTGGCCGTGATGGCGTTGCTGGCGTTGCTGGGTTGGCGTGGGCTGGACGGTATGGTGCGTACCCACGAGCACACCCGTGCGCGCTCACAGGCCCATGCGGTGCTCCAAACCGCATTGGCGCAGTGGGGAGCAGACTTGGACGCGCTGCAGCCGTTAGAGCACACCAGCGCGCTGGAGTGGGATGGGCAGGTGCTGCGCTTGACGCGCCGTGCCAGCGTCTGGCCTGATCCTGGTGCGATTGTTGTGGCTTGGACGCTGCGTAACCACCAGGGCCAGCCCATGTGGCTGCGCTGGCAATCTCCTCCGTTGCAGACCTTGGGTCAGTGGCAACAGGCGTGGGACAGTGCCGCGCAGTGGGCACGCAATCCTGGTGACGCAGAGCGTGCGGGCGAAGTGGCCATCTTGCCTCTGGAGCAGTGGCGTTTGCTCTACTACCGTGGTGGTGCCTGGAGCAATCCACAATCGAGTGCTACGAGCGCCTCCGCCAGCACGACTGAACCCGCTGCTGGAGCTGCTGCCACACCCCGCACCCCGCTGCCCGAGGGCGTGCGGCTGGAAATTACCTTGCCACCCGGTGTGGCGTTGCAAGGCACCCTGACGTATGACTGGTTTAACCCGACCAGTCCCTCTGTGCCATGACCCAAATGTTGTACCAACGCGGGGCAGCTTTATTGGCGGCCATGCTCACCGTCACCTTGGTGGCTGCGTTTGCCGCCTCGGCGCTGTGGCAGCAGTGGCGAGCCATTGAGGTAGAAGCAGCTGAACGTACACGGATCCAAGCCGCCTGGATGCTCTTGGGAGCGCTGGATTGGTCGCGCCTGATCTTGGCCGAAGATGCGCGTGGCAGTGGCTCGGACTCTTTGGCCGAGCCCTGGGCGGTTCCATTGGCAGAAGCGCGCCTGTCCACGTTTTTGGCAGCCCAGAACAATGTGAGCCAGGTCGAAGATGCCAGTGTGGACACCACCGATGCCTTTCTTTCGGGGGAGATCACCGATTTGCAGTCGCGGTTGAATTTGCGCAATTTACTGGGGGCCAAGCCGCCCAGTGTTGCTGTTTTGCGGCCTTTCGAGAGGCTGTTCGAGCGCCTGGGTGTAGACCAGGGACAGCTGACGCAATTGGTGGCAGGCCTGCGTAGTGCGCACCAGGGCGCTGGCGGAGATGCGCCTTTGTTGCCTGTGAATGTGGAGCAGCTGGGTTGGTTGGGGTTGGCGCCAGACGTGGTTGCACGGCTGGCACCGTATCTTGTCATCTTGCCCCAGCCCACCAAGGTAAATCTGAATACGGCGAGTGTCGATGTGCTGTGGGCTGCCGTGGATGGCTTAAGCCAGGCAGACGCACAGCGCCTCGTGCAGGCACGTCAGCAGCGCACTTTCAACACTGTGGCACAGGCGCAGGAGGTGCTTGGCAATCAGGCGGGGCAGCAAATGGGTGACCAAGTCGACACGCAAACAGCTTTCTTTGAAGTGCGTGGCCGCCTGCGTCTGGATACCACCACGGTGGAGGAGCGTTCGGTGGTACAGCGCCGTGGCTCTCAGGTCGTGGTGCTGTGGCGTCAGCGCAGCGCTTTACCGCCCAAGGCATCCTTCGAAAATGCTGGGTAAGCTGCGATATTGATACGATTGTGGTCTCGGTTCCTTGGGCTGCTGTCCATACTCCCCCCACTTAACCCGCTTCTTTCTCATGTTCGTCCTTATCGGCTATGCCGTTTGTTTCGGGTGCATTTTTGGCGTTTACATCCTTCACGGGGGCAACGTTCAAGTGCTGCTGAAGGCTTTGCCGTTTGAAATGATCACCATTGGTGGTGGTGCTTTGGGGGCTTTTGTCGTCAACAACCAGCCTAAAGTCCTCAAGGCGACGATGGCGGCCCTGCCTTCAGCGCTCAAAGGTAGCAAATACACCAAAGCGCGCTACATGGAGCTGATGTCGCTGCTGTACGACATTTTGCAAAAAGCCCGGAAAGAAGGCTTGATGGCGATTGAAGCCGATGTAGAGAACCCCAAGGACTCTGCCCTGTTTCAAAAATTTCCGAATGTCAGTGCAGATCACCATGTGGTCGAGTTCATGACCGACTATTTGCGCATGATGGTGTCTGGCAACCTCAACGCTCATGAAATTGAAGCCTTGATGGACAGCGAGATTGAAACCCATCATCAAGAGGCCCATGCGCCCGTGGCCGCCTTGACGCGCCTGGCAGGTGCCTTGCCCGCCTTCGGTATCGTGGCCGCTGTGCTGGGGGTGGTCAACACAATGGGATCTGTGGGCCAGCCACCGGCTGTGCTGGGGGGCATGATTGCGTCGGCCCTGGTGGGTACTTTCCTTGGCATTTTCTTGGCGTATGGTGTGGCAGAACCCATGGCGGGCCTGTTGGATCAAAAAGCCCAGGATGCGTCTAAGGAGTTTGAATGTATCAAGAGCACGCTGTTGGCCAGCATGCAGGGCTACAACCCTGCGACAGCGATTGAGTTTGGACGCAAAGTGTTGTTCTCTGACGTTCGTCCTGGCTTCCTGGAGCTTGAGGCCCACGTCAAGGGCAAAGCGTAAATTGGCAGCGGTATGGCTGAGAAGAAACTTCAACCCATCATCATCAAGCGCGTCAAGAAGGGGGGGCATGCAGCCCACGGTGGCGCGTGGAAGATTGCCTATGCCGACTTTGTGACGGCCATGATGGCGTTCTTTCTGCTGATGTGGCTTCTTGGCTCGACCGCCAAGGGAGATTTGCAGGGGATCGCCGCTTACTTTGCGTCGCCATTGAAAGTGGCCATGGCTGGCGGTGATGGTGCAGGCAACAGCTCCAGTGTGATCCCGGGCGGGGGTACCGATTTGTCGCGGGTGCATGGTCAGGTACGCCGTTCGGATTCTGCCGAAGACACCAGCCGCCGCATGGACACCAATTCGCGCGCTGAGCGCGCTCGCCAGGATGCTGCCCGCATCAAGGCGTTGCAGTCCAAGATCGACGCCATGATCACAGGCAACCCGAAACTGAACGAATACCGCTCACAAATTCGTATCGACGTCACGCCCGATGGCTTGCAAATCCAGATTGTGGACGAGCAAAACCGGCCCATGTTTGACAGCGGCAGCGCGCTCGTCAAACCGTACATGCGCGAAATTTTGCAAGCGATCGGCTCGTCTCTGGGGGATGTGGAAAACCGCATCAGCTTGGCAGGTCACACCGACGCAACTCCCTATGGCAATGCTGACCGTGGCTACAGCAACTGGGAGCTGTCCGCCGACCGCGCCAATGCCACCCGGCGCGAGCTGGTGGCAGCCGGGATGCCCGATGCTAAATTGGCACGCGTGGTGGGCCTGGCTGCCAGCGATCCTTTAGAGCCAGACCATCCACGTGCACCGCTGAACCGGCGCATTACCATCACCGTTTTGACCCACGAAGCAGAAGAGCGACTGCTGAGTAAGAACAAGCGTGAAGTCCCGATAGAACAACTGCTGCCGGAAAAGCAGGACAATCCGGCACCGGAGAAGCAGCCGTAACCGCTTGTCACAGCAATTGCGGCCGTGAGACCATTAGCATCCAACGTACTGACCGAAAGGGTCCGAAGTGGCAGACCTTCGTTTTCTGATTGTTGACGATTTCTCGACGATGCGCCGCATCGTGCGCAACCTGCTCAAAGAAAGCGGGTTCTCTGATGCCGATGAGGCGGAAGATGGCGTAGCAGCGCTGCAAAAGCTGCGCAATGGCAAGTTTGATTTTGTCGTCACCGACATCAACATGCCCAATATGAACGGCTTTCAGCTGTTGGCTGAAATCAAAGGCGATGACAAGCTCAAGCACTTGCCTGTGCTGATGGTCACCGCTGAAGCGCGCAAGGAAGACATCGTTGCCGCAGCCCAGGGCGGTGCGGCGGGCTATATCGTCAAGCCTTTCACCAAAGCCACACTGGAAGAGAAAGTGACCCTGATTTTGAAAAAAATGGGGTTATGAAACCATGGACGCCTCCGAAACGCCGCCTGCTGCTGCGGCTGATGTCCACCAAAAGATCGGCTTACTGACTCGCCAGCTGCACGATGCACTGAACGAGTTGGGGTATGCCGATCAATTGCGTGGCAGTGCTGGCGAATTGCCTGATGCGCAAAACCGCCTGTCCTACATTGCCCGTTTGACGGGCGAGGCAGCTGAAAAAGTTCTCAGCCGTGTGGAGCAAGCCAAAGCGCAGCAAGACCGTATGGCAGCGGAGAACCGCCGTGTGCTGGAGGCCCTGGTGCGCGATCCGGTTGCTGCTGTTGCCAAAGGTCTGGTGTACAACCATTTGGTGGACATGGAGCGTGAGGCGCAGGTGGCCGATAACCACCTGACGGAAATCATGATGGCGCAGGACTTCCATGACCTCACCGGGCAGGTGATTGCCCGGGTGGTGAATTTGGCGGGAACGATCGAGAAGCAGCTGGTGCAACTGCTGGTGCAAACCGCACCGCCCAGTGTGCAACCTGTCCCCTTGCCCACACCGGAGCGCAAGCAGCTCAGTGGCCCGGTGGTGGACCCTGACAACACCCCTGATGTGGTGACCAATCAGTCGGAGGTAGACGACTTGCTCGCCAGTCTCGGTTTTTAGCGCGCGGCGCAGACATTCCTCAAGGCCGAATAGCAGCCCAAGGTGGGCGCTATTCGGCCTTTAGTTTTGGGAGGGGCTCACGACAATCGCACGACACCTCGGTGTGACCTGCCATGAGCTCCAGCCAAGACAAAAACCTCCCCGCAACCGCGCGCAAGCTGCAAAAAGCCCGTGATGATGGGCAAGCAGCGCGTTCGCGCGACCTCTCCCACCTGGCTGTGCTGGGTGTTGGTGCCGTGTCGGTGCTGGTGCTGGGACGGCCTTTGGTGGAGGCTTTGCAGTTCGCGTTGGCGCAGCAGCTGCATTTCAATGCAGAAGCGGTCATGGCCCACCAATCGATGTTCACCCGTATGCGCGATATGGTGGTTGTGGGGGCTGTGGCCAGTCTGGTATTTGCCCTTTTCACCAGTGTGGCGGTGGTGGCCAGCTCGATTGCCTCGGGCGGCTGGATTTACAGCTTCAAGCCCATCACCCCCCAATTCAATCGGCTCAACCCACTGTCGGGTGCGGCCAACTTGTTCTCCAAGCAGCAGCTGATCAACGTCGTGAAAATGGTTTTCATGACGGCCTTGCTCACTTTGGTGGCATGGAAATACTTCAGCAGTGGGATCGAGAAAGTCATGGTGGCTTTGCTGCAGCCATCCAAGTTGGCCATCAGCCTGATTGCCGATTGGCTGACCATGGGCATGGCGCTGCTGCTGCTGGTCATTTTTTTGGTCGCGGTGGTGGATGTGCCTTTGCAGATGTTTCTCTTCAAATCGCGGCTCAAGATGTCGCACGAAGAGGTCAAGCAAGAGCACAAGGACTCTGACGGCAACCCACAAATCAAGGGCAAGATTCGCCAGAAGCAGCGCGAAATTGCCGACCGTGCCAGCGTTGCCGCCGTGCCCAAGGCCGACTTTGTGGTGATGAACCCCACCCACTATGCCGTCGCCCTGCGCTATGACGACCAGAGCATGAATGCGCCCCAGGTGATCTCCAAGGGCACCGATCTGGTGGCTTTCAAAATTCGTGAGCTGGCCCAGGCGCACCAGGTGCCCGTGCTGCAGTCGCCCATGCTGGCCCGTGCCTTGTACGCCCACGCCGAACTCGATCAGCCCATTCCTGCCCAGCTCTACACCGCTGTGGCCCAGGTGCTGGCCTATGTGTACCGCCTCAAGGCCGCTTTGCGCGGTGAAGGCCGTATGCCCGAAGCCCAACCCGATCCCTTCGTTCCGCCGGAACTCGACCCCCATCACCCAGGTGCGCGCCGCAATGCTGCCCGGGCAAGGAGAGCTGCATGAACCCCGCATTGAACAACCTGCGCCAGTGGGCAGGCGGCCAAGGCGCCATGCTCCAAGGCATTTCCGCCCCGTTGCTGGTGGTGGCCATTTTGGCGTTGATGGTGCTGCCCATCCCCGCCTGGTTGCTTGATACCTTTTTCACACTCAATATCGCCATCGCCCTGATGGTCATGATGGTGGCTGCGTACATGGTGCGGCCACTGGACTTTGCCGCCTTCCCGGCGGTGCTGTTGCTCACCACGCTGATGCGCCTGTCGCTCAACGTGGCCTCCACCCGCGTGGTGCTGCTCGAAGGCCACACCGGCCCTGGCGCTGCCGGCGCCGTGATTGAGGCCTTTGGCCACTTCCTGATTGGCGGCAACTTTGCCGTGGGCTTGATCGTGTTTGCCATCTTGGTGGTCATCAACTTTGTCGTGATCACCAAGGGTGCCGAGCGCATTGCCGAAGTGTCGGCGCGCTTCACCCTGGATGCTATGCCCGGCAAGCAAATGGCTGTGGATGCCGACCTGAATGCGGGCCTGATCAACGAAGACGAAGCCAAGCGCCGCCGCGCCGAAGTGCAGGAAGAGGCCAACTTCTTCGGCTCCATGGACGGTGCCAGCAAGTTTGTGCGCGGCGATGCCGTGGCCGGTATTTTGATTTTGCTCATCAACATCGTGGGCGGTTTTGCCATCGGCATGGCGCAGCACGGTATGTCGGCAGGTGAAGCCGCCAACAGCTACATCCTGCTGGCTGTGGGCGATGCGCTGGTGGCACAAATTCCCGGATTGCTGATCTCGGTGGCTGCCGCCATGGTGATCTCGCGCGTGGGCAAAGAGCAAGACATGGGCGGGCAGATCGTCAGCCAGCTCTTCATGTCGCCACGCGTGCTGGGGGTCACTGCCGGCATCTTGATTTTGCTGGGCCTGATTCCTGGCATGCCCCATGTGGTGTTCCTGGCCATGGGCAGCTTGTTTGGCTATGGCGCATGGTGGTTGCACCGTGAACAAAACAAACCTGCCCCCCCGGCAGAAGCCGCCCCTCCTGCCCCTGCCAGCGATGGCGAGGCGAGCTGGGACGACCTGCAGCCTGTCGATCTGCTCGGCCTGGAGCTGGGCTATCGCCTGATTGCCCTGGTGGACAAGAGCCGCCAAGGCGACCTGCTCACCCGCATCAAAGGTGTGCGGCGCAAGTTTGCGCAGGAAGTGGGCTTCTTGCCCCCCGCCGTGCATGTGCGTGACAACCTTGAACTCAAGCCCAGCGCCTACCGCATTACCTTGCGCGGTGTGGTGGTGGGCGAAGGCGAAGCCTTCCCCGGCATGTACCTGGCCATCAACCCCGGCGGCATCACCACACCGCTGATCGGCCAGCCCACCACCGACCCGGCCTTCGGCTTGCCCGCGCACTGGATTGATGGCGCTCAGCGCGAAGCGGCGCAAATGGCAGGCTTTACCGTCGTTGATTCGGAAACCGTGATGGCCACCCATTTGTCACACTTGATGCAAGTGCAGGCCTCCAAGCTGCTGTCGCGCACCGAGACGCAGCAGCTGGTGGAACACGTTGCCCGCCTGGCCCCGAAATTGATTGAAGAAGTTGTGCCCAAGATGGTTTCCATTACCACCTTCCAGAAAGTGCTACAGCTGTTGCTGGAGGAGTCCGTGCACATCCGTGACATCCGCACCATCATCGAAACGCTGGCTGAGCACGCCACCCAGACACAAGACCCGGTGGAGTTGGCACGGCGCGTGCGTATTGCCCTCTCGCCAGCCATCGTGCAGCAAATTTACGGCCCCACCCGTGAGCTGAGCGTGATCGCCATCGAGCCTGGCCTGGAGCGCCTGCTGGTGCAGGCCCTGGGCAATGCCGCCGCCCCCGCCCTCGACCCTGGCGTGGCCGACCTGTTAACGCAAAAAGCCGCTGAAGTGGCATTGCAGCAAGAAGAGATGGGCATGCCCGCCTGCTTGCTGGTTCCCGACGCTATCCGTGGCGCTATCTCCCGCTTGGTGCGCCGTGTGGCGCCCCGCTTGCAGGTGCTGGCCCACAGCGAAATTCCTGAGACGCACACCATCCGCATCGGCCCCATCCTTAAAGGTGCAGCATGAACATCAAACGCTTCCACGCAGCGACTTCCCGTGAAGCTCTGGCCAAAGCCCGCATGGCCTTTGGAGAGGGGACGTTGATCCTGTCCAACCGTCCCACCGCTACCGGGGTGGAGGTGGTGGCCACGGCAGAAGAAACGCTGCACGCCTTGAACCAGGACGACATGGCCGATGCCCGCCCTCAGGCCGCTGTGCAAGCGGCTGTGCCAGCCAGCGCCAGCCGCCCGGCCCGTGCGCCACTGGAAGAGCCCGCAGCCCGCCGTGCGGCACCAGCCGCTCCCCCGCCTGTCAATGCCCGCCGCAGCATCGAGGCCGACACCGAGCAGCTCGCCATGAGCACGCTGTCGTTCCAAGACTACGTGCGTGAGCGCATGTTGCGCCGCCGCCATGAGGCTATGCACGGCAAATCACCCTCGTCGGCCCCGGAAGCTGTCGAGCCGCCCATGCCTGCGCCTACCTTTGTCGAGCGTGCGCGCAGCTTTGAGCAAGAGCGCAACCGCGAACTGCAGCAAGAGCGTTTGCAGCAAGAACACCGGCTGGCGTCCGAGCGTGCCCAGCCCACACGCGCCCCAGCCCAGGCGGCAGCCCACGACATGGAAGCCCCCCCTTACCAGCCCGCCGAGCGCGAGCGCGCACGTGAGCTGGCACCTGCTGCCGTGGCGCGGCACAACCCGCTGCGCAGCATTCCCATGGATTTGGCCCTGGAGCCCCAGCGCCCTCTGGAGCCCGCCCTCAGCACCAACGTCCAGCAAGGCGTGATGAGTGAGCTGCAGTCGATGAAAGAGCTGATCGAAGAGCGCTTTAACACCCTCACCTGGTTGGGGCAGGCGCGGCAAAACCCGATCCAGACCAACCTCATGCTCAAGCTCATCCGCGCGGGCTACTCGCCAGCGCTGTCGCGCGCCGTGCTGGAGCGCCTGCCGGAAGACCTGAGCGCTGCCGATGCCGTGCGCTGGCTCATGGAAGTGCTGGAGCGCAACCTCAAGACCGACGCCCAGGCCTGTCCGCTGTACGACGAAGGCGGCATCTTTGCCCTGGTGGGTGCCACCGGTGTGGGCAAAACCACCACCACCGCCAAGCTGGCAGCACTGTGCGCGCGCCAGTACGGCCCGGGCAGCGTGGGCCTGATCACCCTGGACACCTACCGTGTGGGGGCGCACGAGCAGCTGCGCAGCTTTGGCCGGATGCTGGGCGTGGTGGCCCACCTGGCACACGACCGCGCGGCCTTGCAAGACCTGCTGGGCTTGCTCAGCGGCAAAAAAATGGTGCTCATCGATACCACCGGCGTGGCCCCGCGCGACCCGCGCAAGCGCGACATGCTGGAAGTGCTGGAGCTGCCCGACGTACAGCGCCTGCTGGTGCTCAACGCCGGTGCCCATGGCGACACCCTGGACGACGCGCTGGAAGCCTTCAAAACCAACGTGCCGCAGCAAGTCATCCTCTCCAAGGTGGACGAAGCGGTGAAACTGGGCCCTGCGGTGGATGCCCTGGTGCGCCACCAGGCCACCTTGCGCGGCGTGACCAACGGCCAGCGCGTGCCGGAAGACTGGGAAGCCCCCGATGCCCACCAACTGGTGGCCCAGTCCATGCGTGCGCCCAGCAAGTCGGCCTTCGACCCCAAGAGCACCGAGCTGAATTTCTTCTTCTCGCTGGGCTCTGACCGTGGAGCCAGCCATGCTTGAGCGTGGCCTGCACCAAGGTACGGGTCTGCTGCAGAACCGTCCGTGGGCGCGCACGCGTGTGGCAGCCGTGGCCACCGCGCCCGACGCCGCCAGCCTCGACACCTTGTGGCGCCTGTGCGCGCTGCTGCAAAGCGAAGGCACCTCGGTGGTGGTGCTCGATGCCAGCGTGCCCGAGCACGAAGCCAACCCTGGCCTGGAGCAGCTGCTCACCAGCACCAGCCTGTGTACGTTGCCATCGGCGCCCACCCGCTTGGACGACGGCGCCCCGGGCTCGCTGGCCGTGCTGCCTGCCGCGCGTGGCCTGCAACAGCTCAGCACCCAGGCCCAGCCTGGCACCTTGTGCAGCCTCTACCAAACCTGCGACACCACGGGCACGCCACTGGCGCGTTTGCTGCCGATGCTGCGCGCCTACGACCTGGTGCTTTTGCACGCCCCCATGAGTTGCCTGGGGCCGCTGCTGCAGCCCCATGGCATTCGCCCGCTGCTGCTGGCCCAGCCTGGCGCTGAAGGCACCCAAGAGGCCTACCGCCAGCTCAAACACCTGGCGCTCTACACCGGGCTGTCGGCGCAGTTGTGTGTGGTGGTAGCGCAGCCAGGCGATGGCGCCGAGCGCGCCGCGCGCACCCAGCTGGCCACGCTGCAGCGCTGCGCCCACGATTACCTGGGCATCGTTCCTCCTGGTGTGGTGGTGTGTGCCTGGCGCCCGCACGATCTGCAGCGCCTGGCCTTGCAGGTGCAAGAGAATGCGAGCACCATGGAGGAGCCGCCCATTCTGTCTTTGCCCGACGTGGGAACTACGCCCGCGTCGGTTTATGTCCGCAACCATTGAGTCGTGATGTACACCCCCAAAGGCCAGCTCGATCGTGATGCCCTGCTGCGCCAGCATGCCCCGCTGGTGCGCCGCATAGCGCACCACATGATCGTGAAGTTGCCACCGAACGTGGAACTGGACGATTTGATCCAGGTGGGCATGATCGGCTTGGCAGATGCTCTGTCACGCTTTGAAGCCCAGCAAGGTGTGCAGTTTGAAACCTTCGCCAGCCAGCGTATCCGTGGCGCCATGCTCGATGAGCTGCGCGACAGCGACTGGATGAGCCGCAGCTCGCGCAAGAGTCAAAAAGACATTGAGCACGCCCTGCACCGTGCCGAGCAGCGCCTGGGGCGCAGCCCGCTGGAGTCGGAAATTGCGGCAGAAATGGGCATCAGCCTCGACGAGTACCAAAGCCTGCTGGCCAAGGTGCGTGGCACGCAGCTGGTGTACCTGGAAGACATGCAGTTCGAGCACGAAGGCGAGGAGAGCTTTCTCGATCGCCACGTGACCGATGCCGACGCCGACCCCATGAGCCTGCTGCGTGACCAGCGCTTGCGCGCGGCGCTGGTGCAGGCCATTGAAGCCTTGCCCGAGCGCGAGCAGTACATCATGAGCATGTACTACGAGCACGACATGAACCTCAAAGAAATTGCCGCCGTGCTGGGCGTGACCGAGTCACGCGTGTGCCAGCTGCACAGCCAGGCCATTGCGCGTTTGCGCACCAAAATGCGCCCGCACTGAACCTGGCAGCAACCGTGCCTCTACCGACCCCTTGGGGTCGGTTTTTTTTTGCTCTTGATTCAATAGCTGCTCGCGCTTGCTGGATAAGCCTTGGAGGGCTTTTTCTCTTGAAAAAACACGCTTGGAGGCGGCTTGCGCACGGCCTGGGCGGTGTGGGCGCCCTCGTGCGCTGGCTTCTGCGGATGTTTTTTGGGTATTTTTGGGCTCAAAGCCTTACAGGGTAAGCGCAAGCAGCTCTTAAAAGCATAGCTTCAAAGCTGGTGCCGCAGGGCCTGCAGCCGCTGCTGTGCCAGGGGAAAGTCAAAGCGCTCTACCGCCTCTTGGATGGGCTGCAACACCGCTGCAGGCAGCAGCGTGGCCAGGGTGAGCAGGGCGGGTTCGGGCAGGGCGCCTTCTTCCAGTGCCAGCAAGGCATCTTCCAGGGCCAACAGTACCTGGCTGTGTTGTGGGGTGGCCAGCGCGGGCGGTTGTGCCGTGGGGGTGGGCTCGTGCCGTGGGGCCGGGTGCGCGGCCAGCGCCGGTGCGGGCAGTTGCGATTGCGCTACCCGCAGGGCTTGCCACAGGTCGGGCAGGGCACCCAGGTGCTGGGCGCAGGCTTGCGCGTCGCCCGCGCGTGCGGCCTGTTCCAGCTGGCCCAGGCACTGCTGCAGTGCCAGCAGGCCCAGGTTGCCTGCCTGGCCACGCAGGCGGTGGGCACCTGCGGCCAGGGCGGGCCACTGGGCTTGTGCGTGCAGGCCCTGCCACTGCGCCACGATGTCGGTGTTGTCGTCCAGGCAGCGCTGCAAGGCTGCGTGCAGCGGTGCGGCATCGCCCCACAGCGCCAGGGCGTGGCTCCAGTCAATGGCTGGTAGCGGCGGGTTGGCCGCGTCGTGCGCTGCCAAGGGGGCCGCCTGTGCGGGCTGCGCCGCAGGCGCGGGGGCTGCGCTGGTGCTGCCGGGCTGCAGCGCGCGCAGGATTTCAGCGGCCAGGCGCGGCCAGTCAATCGGTTTGAAGGCGTAGCCGTCCATGCCGGCGGCGAAGGCGTTGTCGCGGTCTTCGTCCAGCACGCTGGCCGACAGCGCCACGATGCAGCTGCGCGGCTGCTGCAGCGCGTGCTCCTGGGCGCGCAGGCTGCGTGCGGCCTCCAGGCCGTCCATGCCCGGCATGTGCAAGTCCATCAGCACCAGGTCAAACGGTGTGTGGGCACAGCGGCGCAGTGCCTCTTCACCACTGCCCACGGCAGTGAACTGGCAGGCCGTGCGGGCAAAGTGAACTTGCAGCAGCTCCAGGTTGCTGGGCACGTCATCCACAGCCAGGATGCGCAGCCCGGCAGGCAGCTGTTGCAGGGGCCGTGCGGCCTGGGCCGGGGCTTCGGCCGGGCTGGCCTGGCCCAGTGGCAGTGGCACATACACGCTGAAGGTGCTGCCCTGGCCCGGCTGGCTTTCGACCTCGATGCGCCCGTGCATCAGCTCGACCAACTGGCGCGCAATGGTGGTGCCCAGGCCCGTGCCGCCAAAGCGGCGGGTGGTGGAGGCGTCGGCCTGCGCAAAGGGGTCGAACACGCGCTGCACTTGCTCGGCGCTCATGCCAATGCCGCTGTCTTGCACCTGCAGGCACAGCCAGCCTTCGTGGTAGCGCACGCGCAGCAGCACCTGGCCGTTTTCGGTGAATTTGATGGCGTTGCCCAGCAGGTTCACCAGCACCTGCTGCAGGCGCAGGGCGTCGCCGCGCAGATCGCTGGGTTGCTCGGGCGGGTAGTCCAGGCGCAGCGGCAGGTTTTTCTTGCTGGCGCTGATGAGCAGCGAGTCCAGCACCTGCTCGCACAGGCGGCGCAGCGAGAAGTCGTACACCTCCAGCGTGACGGCGCCTTTGTCCAGCTTGGCCTGGTCGAGGATGTCGTTGAGCAGGCGCAGCAGTGAGCGCGAGGAGTGGTGCACCGTGGTGAGTTGGCGCCGCTGCGAGGCTTGCAAGGGCGTGTCCAGCAGCGCCTCGGTGAAGCCGATGATGGCGTTCATGGGCGTGCGGATTTCGTGGCTCATGTTGGCCAAAAAGCTGGCGCGGGCGGCAGCGGGGCCTCGGCGCGCTCTTTGGCGGCGCGCAGGTCTTGCTCCATGGCGCGGCGCTGCGACAAGTCGGTGGCGAACTTGATGATTTTGCAGACCTTGCCATCCGCATCCAGGATGGGGTTGTAGGTGGCATGGATCCACACTTCGCTGCCATTTTTGGCAAAGCGCTGGAACTCCCCCGAGGCGCATTCGCCGCGCGCCAACTGCTGCCAAAACGCCTGCCAACTGCCGTTTTCAATGGCTGCATGGCCGCACAACAGGGCGTGTGAGCGCCCTTGCAATTCGTCCAGGGTGTAGCCAAACAGGCGCAAAAAGTTGGCGTTGGCGTGCAGCACCCGCCCCTGGGGGGTGAACTCGGCCACGGCTTCGGCGCGGTCCAGCGCCTGCACGGTGCTGACGAACTGGGCGTTGCGCTCTTTGGCTTCGGTCACATCCAGCAGCACGCCATCGATCCAGCGCATCACGCCGTGGTCGTCGGCGGCGCCGCGCCCGTATTCGGCCACCCAACGGCGCTGGCCGTCGCGTGTGGTGATGCGGTATTCCACGTGGTAGGGCTGGTCGTTGTGCAGCGCGGCTTGTACCAGGGGGGCGATGCGCTCGCTGTCGTGGGGGTCGATGATCTGGCCGAAATGTTGTTGGCCTTGCACAAACGCGTCGGCACTCCAGCCGGTCAGGGTCAGCACGGGCTCGCTGATGAACTCCATGGGCAACAGGCCTTCGATGTGGCAGCGAAAGGCCACACCAGGAATGTTGCCCACCAGCGTGCGCAGTTGTTTTTCGCTGCGGCGCAGCGCCAGCTCCATGCTGCGGCGGGCGCTGATGTCGGTCAAAAAGCCCACGAACAGCACCTCTCCTGGCATGGCTACGCGCCCCACGGCCAGGCGGATGGGCACCAGGGCGCCGTCTTTGTGCCGGGCTTCTACCTCGCGGCCCTGTCCGATGATGCTCGAGCGCCCCGTGCTCAGATGGGTGGCCAGGTAGCCATCGTGTGCGCTGCGGTGCGGCTCGGGCATGAGCATGTCAACGTTGCGCCCTATCACCTCCTCGGCCCGCCAGCCCAGCAGGCGCTCGGCGGCCACGTTGTATGACTGCACGATGCCCTGGCCGTTGATGGTGATGATGCCGTCCACGGCGGTGTCGCTAATGGCACGCAGGCGCGACTCGCTGCGCTGCGTATGCCACAGCAGATGGCGGTAGCGCAGGCTGGCGTTCACGGCCACGGCCGTCAGCCCGATGGCCACGGTGATGATGGCAATCGCCAGGGCCAGCGAGGTCTGCTGTGGCACCGTCGGGCTGGTTTGTGGCAAGGTGGCAAGCGGCTCCACAAAGCGCAGTGCCGCCATGCCGCTGTAGTGCATGGCCGCAATCGCCAGGCCCATGGTGCAGCCTGCCAGCAGGTTGATCCAGCCGGCGGCCCAGCGCAGCACGCGCCGCAGGCCCGAGCGCACCCACAGCGCCAGCACGGCCAGCAGTACCGCAACCACCAAAGACCAGAGAAAACCCCACACGTCGTAGCGCATCAAGGGCACCAACTCCGAGGCGGCCATGCCGATGTAGTGCATGGCACCAATGCCCGCGCCCATCAGTGCGCCGCTGCCCCACAGCACGCCTGTGCTGGGCGCACGGCGTGCCAGCAAGCCCAGCGCCACCCACGAGGCCGCCAGCCCCGGCAGGATGGACAGCACGGTCATCCAGGAGTCAAAGTTCGCCTCGCCGCACACGCCAAAGGCCAACATGCCGATGTAGTGCATGGCCCACATGCTGCTGCCCAAGGCCAGCGCCCCCGAGGCCAGGGTCCATTCGCGCTCACGTCCCAGGCGTGCCTTGCCCGCCAGGTCGGCCAGGTGTATGGCGACGCTGGCGCCGCCCATGGCCACCAGCAGCGACAGCGCCACTAGCCAGGGGTCATGCTCTGCCCACAGCAGGGGGTCGGGCATCGTGTCGAAAATGAAGTAGCGATTGAGCATAAAAAAACCAAGGTAGCGCCGTCAGGGCGTGCGCTCAGTGCCCCAGCACCTGGCCCCACTCCTGCTCGTAGGTGTGTACCAGGATTTGGTTGGACAGGCGCTGCACCTCGGTGGGCACGCGCGCCATGTCGCGCGGAAAGTCCAGCAACAGCGCCAGGCTGGCGGTATCCAGAAAGCGCAGCCCCGGCGGCAAACTTTGGGGCATATGCCAGGGGCGGCGGCTGGCCAGCACAAAGCCCCATTCGCCAAAGCTGGGCACGTGGGCGTGGTAGGGCGTGGTGTGCAGGCCCATCGATTCAATGGTGTGTACCACCGTCCAAAAACTGCGCCGCGCCACCAGCGGCGAGGTTGTTTGCACCACGGCGTAGCCACTGGCTGCCAGGCGCTGCTCCAGCAGGGCGTAAAAGCTTTGTGTGTACAGCTTGCCGATGGCGAAATTGGTCGGGTCGGGAAAGTCCACCACGATCACGTCAAACATCTCTTGCGTGTGCTGCAGCCACTGAAAAGCATCTTGGTTGACGATGTGCAGCAGCGGGCTGTGCAGCGCGTCGGCGTTCAGGCGGCGCAGCGTGGCGTGCTCTTTGAAGAGCTGGGTCATGGCGGGGTCGAGTTCCACCAAGGTGATGGACTCCACGCTGGGGTAGCGCAAAATTTCGCGCACCGCCATGCCGTCGCCACCGCCCAGCACGGCCACGCGCCGGGGCGCGCCGTGGGCCGCCATGGCGGGGTGTACCAGGGCTTCGTGGTAGCGGTATTCGTCGCGCTCGGCAAACTGCAAATTGCCGTTGAGAAACAACCGGTGCCCGGCCCGCCCGTGCGTGACGACAATGCGCTGGTAAGGCGAGCTGCTGGCGTGAACGATGCGGTCTTGGTAGAAACGCTCCTCGGCCAGGGCGGTGAGCCGCTCGGCGCCCCACAGCCCTGCCCCCAGCACGGCGATGACGCCCGCACAGGCCAGCGCGTAAGCCTGGCGCTGGCGCAGCTCCTGGCGAAACAGCCACAGCGCCCACACGGCCACGCTGGCGTTGAGCAGGCCAAACACCAGACCGGTGCGCACCAGCCCCAGTTGCGGCACCAGCACCAGCGGAAAAGCCAGCGACACAGCGAGCGCGCCCAAATAATCGAACGTCAGCACCTGGCTGACCAGGTCTTTCAGCGCCACATTGCGCTTGAGCAGGCGCATGACCAGCGGAATCTCCAGCCCCACCATGGCGCCCACCAGCCACACCATGCCGTACAGCAGCGGGCGAAAGGCCCCAGCCAGGTACACATTGGCCAGAAACAACACGGCGGGCAGCAGCCCGCCCACCAGCGCCACCAGCAGCTCAATGCGCAAGAAATGCGCCGCCAGGTGGTTTTCGATGTAGCGCGACAACCACGAGCCCACCCCCATGGCAAACAAATAGGTGCCAATGACGGTGGAAAACTGCAGCACCGAGTCGCCCAGCACATACGAGGCCAGGGCACCCGCCGCCAGTTCGTACAGCAGGCCGCAGGCCGCAATCACGAACACGCTGGCCAGCAGCGCCAGATCGAGCGGGCGCGGGGCGGATGCAGGTGCGGGTGTGGGTGAGTGCGCGTCAGGCATCACTTGCCAATGCAAAAGCTGGAAAAAATCACGCCCAGCAAATCGTCAGACGAGAACTCGCCGGTGATGGCGCTCAGGGCGTTTTGTGCCAGGCGCAGCTCCTCGGCCAGCAAGTCCAGCGCTGGGCTGGCGGCGTCCAGTTGCGCGCCCGCCTGCTGCAGGTGCGCGGCCACGGCCTGCAGCGCCTGCACATGGCGGGTGCGGGCAATGAACACGCCCTCGGGTGCGGCGGCTTGCCAGCCCACCACCTGCAGCAGGGTGCGGCGCAGCTCGGCCAGGCCCTCGCCGGTGCGTGCTGACAGTTGCACGCTGGCGCACGCGCCAGCGGTGGCTATGCGGCGCGCGGCAGGGGCGGCGCAGTCGGTTTTGTTCCAGACGTCGATCAGCGGCACGTTTTTGGAGACTTTTTCGGCCATGGAGCGCGCCACGTCTGCGTCAGCAGCTATGTATTCAGGAGCGTCGCAGCGGCTCAGGTCGTGCAGGAACAGCACCGCGTCGGCGGCGGCAATTTCGTCCCAGGCGCGCGCAATGCCAATGCGCTCGACCTCGTCGTGGCTGTCGCGCAGGCCGGCGGTGTCAATCACGTGCAGCGGCACACCTTCGATCTGGATGGTCTGCTGCACCTTGTCGCGCGTGGTGCCGGCAATGGGCGTGACGATGGCCAGCTCCGCGCCCGCCAGCGCGTTGAGCAGCGAGCTTTTGCCCGCGTTGGGCTGGCCCGCAATCACCACCTTGATGCCCTCGCGCAGCAGCGCGCCTTGCTGCGCGCGCTGGCGTACCTGGGCCAGGGTCTGCTCTATTTTTGATAGCTGCCCGCGCGCGTCTGCCTTGGTCAGGAAGTCGATGTCTTCTTCCGGAAAGTCCAGCGTCGCTTCTACCAACATGCGCAGGTGGATGAGGGCATCGCGCAGGCCGTGGATTTCGTGCGAGAACGCGCCCGACAGCGAGCGGCTGGCGCTGCGCGCGGCAGCGGCGGTAGAGGCGTCAATCAGGTCGGCAATCGCCTCGGCCTGGGCGAGGTCGATTTTGTCGTTGAGGAAGGCGCGCTGGGTGAACTCGCCCGGTTGCGCCAGGCGCAGGCGCGCTAGCACGGCCTGGCCGCTGGCGGGGTGCGGTTGGCTGGCCACTTCCAGGCAACGTGCCAGCAGCAGTTGCAGCACCACCGGGCCGCCGTGGGCTTGGAGTTCGAGCACGTCTTCGCCGGTGTAGCTGTGCGGCGCAGGGAAAAACAGCGCCAGGCCCTGGTCGATGGGCTGGCCCTGGGCGTCAGGAAAAGGCAGGTAGTGGGCGTGGCGCGGCTGCAGGCTGCGTCCCAGCAGGGCCTGCACATAGGGCGCCAGGCCCACGCCCGAGACGCGCACGATGCCCACGGCCCCGCGCCCGGCAGCGGTGGCAATGGCGGCAATGGGGTCGAGGTGGGCAGTGGTCATTTTTGCTATGAATTGAAGAGCTGCTTGCGCTTGCCTGGTAAGGGTTAGAGGGCAAAAACGCTTAAAAAATAAATTGTTGAAGCAGGGCACAAAACACAACGGCCACTTGCGTGGCCGTTGCGGTGCGAGGGTGCCTTACTTGAACTTGGGCAGATTGAACTGCGGCGGCACGCCCATGCGGGTGTTAATGATCCACTGCTGGGCGATGGACAGGATGTTGTTCGTCAGCCAGTACAGCACCAAGCCAGCCGGGAAGAAGAAGAACATCACGCTGAAAATCAGCGGCATGAACCACATCATTTTGGCCTGCATCGGGTCGGGCGGCGCGGGGTTGAGGGCGGTTTGCAGCAAGGTGCTGGCCGTCATCAACAGCGGCAAAATGAAGTAGGGGTCGGGGGCCGAGAGGTCGTGTACCCAGCCAATCCAGGGCGCGTGGCGAATTTCCACGCTCGACAGCAGCACCCAGTACAGCGCGATGAACACCGGAATCTGGATCATGATGGGGAAGCACCCGCCCATGGGGTTGACTTTTTCTTCGCGGTAGATGCGCATCATCTCCATCTGCATTTGCTGCGGGTTGCCTTTGAGGCGCTCGCGCATTTCCATGATTTTCGGATTGATGGCTTTCATCTTGGCCATGCTGGCGTAGGCCTTGGCATTGAGCCAGTAGAAGGCAATTTTCAGCAGCAGCACCAGCCCGACGATGGACCAGCCCCAGTTGCCCAGCAGGCTGTGGATTTTGTCCAGCAGCCAGTACAGCGGCTTGGCCAGGATGGTGAACATGCCGTAGTCTTTCACCAGCTCCAGCCCGGGGGTCAGGCCTTCCATGGTTTTTTCTACCTGCGGGCCGACGAACAGGCGCGCATCCACGGCCTTGGTTTGACCTGGGGCCACTTCGCCCAGCGCCGTGCTCATGCCTGCGGCGTAGCGTGCAATGTTGTTTTTCGGCTCGATCTTGCGCACGAACAGCTCGCGCTGCACGCCATCGGCCAGCAGCCAGGCGGTGGCAAAGTAGTGCTGCACCATGGCCACGTAGCCGTTGGGCGAGCTTTTTTCGATATCGACTTTGTTGTCGTCAATGGCTTTGAACTCCACTTTTTGGTACTTCTTGGCCTCGGTATAGACCGCCGGGCCAGTGAAGGTGGAGTAGAAAGTGTTGTCCGTGCCATCGGGCTTGCTGCCGTCACGCACCAGCTGCAGGTACAGCTGCGGCGAGACGCTGCTTGTGCCGGTGTTGACCACTTCGTGGCGCACGCCCACGTCGTAGGAGCCGCGCTTGAGCGTCCAGGTTTTGATCAGCTTGACGCCGCCCACCTCGGGCGATTCAAAGCGCAATTGCACTTCGTTGTCGCTCTCGCCGAGTTCGCGCGCACCAGGGACGACGCGCATGGGCGTGTTGTGTGTGGGGAAGTCGCCACCAAACAGCCCGGTTTGTGCCACGTAGATGTGCTTGGGTGTGTCTTCCAGCAGCACAAAGGGCGCGGATTTGTCTTGCGCGCTGGTGTATTTGAGCAGTTCGCCATGGATCAGCGAGCCACCTTCGCTGTCAAAGCTCAGGCGCAGCACATCGCTGCTGAGCGTGACGCGTTCGCGCGGAATGGCCAGGGCGGCGGCAGTGGCTGCGGCAGGTGTGCTCCCCGCCGGGCTGGCGGTGGCGCTAGCGTTGGTGGCACCCGGGGGCTGCGAAGCCGCGGTGGTGGGTGCTGTGGCCGTTGCCGTGGGCGGGCCGGGGAAAAAGGTGGCCTGGCGGCCGTTGTGTACCTGCCACTTGTCCCACAGCAAAACCAGGGAAAAGCCAAATATCACCCACAGGATGGTTCGGCGGATGTCGTTCATGAAGACTTCTTTGCAGAGGAAGGTTGA
The DNA here is from genome assembly GCA_041910915.1 of Acidovorax sp. Lineage (GTDB taxonomy): Bacteria > Pseudomonadota > Gammaproteobacteria > Burkholderiales > Burkholderiaceae_C > Paenacidovorax. The sequence continues at coordinate 58,402 of JAYRPZ010000119.1, read as the reverse complement.
CGGGGAGGCTCGCCAGCATCAGCGGGGGCAGGCGCCGTGGCCCAGCGGCGAAACAGCCCCGGGGCCTGCGCAGGCACGGGATCATGGCCGCCTTCGCACCAGGGATGGCAGCGTGCAATGCGGTGCAGCGTGAGGTAGCTGCCTGCAGCTGCGCCATGCTGCTGCAGCGCCTGTAGCGAATACTGCGAACAGGTGGGCTCAAAGCGGCAGCTCGAACCGAGCCAGGGGCTGAGCAGCAGGCGGTAGCCGCGCACCAGCGCCATCAGCAGCGCCTGCATCATGACTGTTCTCCGGGAGGGGCGCAGGGCGGTGTGGTGGGGCGTGTGGCCCGCGCCAGCAACTGCTCCAGCTCGGCACGCACAGCCAGGCGCAGCGCTTCAGACCAGGCGCTGGGGTAGCGCTTGCGGTCAAAGGCTTTGCTCAGGCGCACCACAAAAGCAGCTTGCGGTAGCTGGCCTGCGGGTAGATGAACGTGGGGATCGAACAGGGTATAGACCTGGCGCTTGATGGCATTGCGCGTGACAGCACGGCGTGCCCAGCGCTTGGGGGCCATGGCTCCGACCCACAGCGCACAGGACTGATCTGGCGCAGCAGCTACAGCAAAAAGAGCCTGCGCCTCCAGGGCGGAGGCGGGCTCTTCAGAGGGGAAGGGCTGGTGCGGTGTGGCGGGACACGCGGTCGGCGGGGCCGGTCGGTGCAGCACCAAACGGTGCAGGGCGAAGTGCGCTGTACGCGCTATCACACCTCCTGCCATGGCAGCCTGGAATTGGGCGCGCGTTTGCAGGCGACGCATCACAAAAAGCTGTCAGCAGCTGCGCCCGCGCGGGCGGAGGCAGCTGCCAGGGCAGCAAAAGAGCACGCGGGCGCTCAGACGGCCAGGCGCTTGCGGCCTTTGGCGCGGCGTGCGTTGATGACGGCGCGGCCGCCACGGGTCTTCATGCGCACGAGAAAACCGTGGGTGCGGGCGCGGCGGGTCTTGGAGGGTTGGTAAGTGCGTTTCATGGTGTGGTTCCTTCAAGGAGTTTCAAGGAGTCTAAAGCCGAGGCTGATCACCCTGAAAGCTCATTCCAGGGAAACCGGCGATTCTCGCACTGACATTCGCCCATTGCAAGTGCCCGCTGCGCCCCGTGGGACAATCGCGCCCCCCGTTGCCGTGCCTCATGCGCCGTTTTTGCTTGTGGATAAGTTCTGCACAAATTAGAATCCGGGGCTTTTTTCGTTCCTCCTATCCACAGCTAAAGCACATTTTTCATGACCGAGGAACTCTCATCCATGACCTCCCCGGAGGGCGACGATGCTACCCAAAGCCTGTGGCTGGCGTGTGCTGAGCAACTGGCGCAAGAGCTGCCCGAACAGTTGTTCAACACCTGGATCAAGCCCCTGACCGCACAGGTGGCGCCGGACTTTTCTAAGGTCACGTTGCAGGTGGCCAACCGCTTTAAGCTCGACTGGATTCGTGCGCAGTACGCTGCGCGCATTGCGGCCATTTTGGAGAATTTGTACGGTCAACCGGTGGCTGTGGAGTTGGCGATCGCCCAGCGCGCCAACGTGGTGCGCACCTACGTGCGCGCAGGCAAACCTGTGGGCCAGCTGCCCGCCGAGGCCGCGCCCCAGGCCAGCGAATCGCCTGCGCCTGCACCCCAGCCCGAGCCGGCTGCACAAGAGGCGGCGCACCACTCGCGCCTGAACCCGGCACTCACTTTTGCCACGCTGGTGGAGGGCACGGCCAACCGCATGGCGCGTTCCGCAGCCATGCACGTGGCCGGTGCGCCGGGGCAGATGTACAACCCTTTGTTTATTTACGGCGGCGTCGGCTTGGGCAAGACGCACTTGATGCACGCGGTGGGCAACCAGTTGTTGGCCGATCGGCCTGATGCCAAAGTTCTCTACATCCACTGCGAACAATTCGTCTCGGATGTGGTTAAGTACCTGCGTCGCAATGCCTTTGAGGAATTCAAGGCGCGCTACCACTCGCTGGATTTGCTGCTGATTGACGACGTGCAGTTTTTTGCCAACAAAGACCGCACGCAAGAAGAGTTCTTTAACGCTTTCGAGGCCTTGCTGGCCAAGAAAAGCCACATCGTCATGACCAGCGACACCTACCCCAAGGGGCTGACGAACATCCACCAGCGCCTGGTGTCGCGCTTTGATTCGGGGCTGACGGTGGCCATTGAGCCGCCTGAACTGGAAATGCGCGTGGCCATCTTGATCAACAAGGCCCAGGCCGAAGGTGCGCAAATGCCTGAAGAGGTGGCGTTTTTCGTGGCGAAAAACGTGCGCTCGAACGTGCGTGAACTCGAAGGCGCGCTGCGCAAGGTGCTGGCGTATGCGCGCTTTAACCAAAAAGACGTATCTATTCAGTTGGCGCGCGAGGCGCTGCGCGATTTGTTGTCGATTCAAAACCGCCAGATCAGCGTGGAAAACATCCAAAAAACGGTGGCGGACTACTACAAGATCAAAGTGGCCGACATGTACAGCAAAAAGCGCCCCAACAGCATTGCCTACCCGCGCCAAATTGCCATGTACCTGGCCAAGGAGCTGACGCAAAAAAGCCTGCCGGAAATTGGCGAGTTGTTTGGCGGAAGAGACCACACCACCGTGCTGCACGCGGTACGCAAGATTGCTGCCGAACGGCAAAAAATGACTGAACTGAACCAGCAGCTGCATGTGCTGGAACAAACCCTGAAAGGCTGAGTCGCGCGCGCTTGCATGGGTGGCCCGAGGGGCCGCGTTTCAAAGGCACAATCGCGGGTTGCCCCCGCGCACCCCTACAAGCTCCTGGCTCTACTGAAGCACACAGCATACAAAGGTTGATGACATGAACGTCCTGAAAGCTCCCCAAGACAAGGTATTTGCGGTTTTCCAGGCCGTCTCGGGCATTGTGGAACGCCGCCATACGGTGCCTATTTTGGCCAACGTCTTGATTCGCAAGATGGGCCACGCCGTGCAGCTCACCACCAGCGATGGGGAAATCCAAATTCGCACCACCACGGAACTCGGTGGCGATGCCGGTGAGTTCGCCACCACGGTGGGCGCGCGCAAGCTGATCGATATTTTGAAAACCGTTCCAGGCGAGCAAACCGTGAGCTTGGAAGGGGCGCAAGGCCGCGTGGTGCTCAAGGCCGGCAAGAGCCGCTTTACGTTGCAGACTTTGCCAGCGCAAGATTTCCCGCTCGTGCAAGAGTCGCCCGCTTTTGGCCCCGCTTTCAGCGTGCCGCAAAAAACACTGAAGCACCTGCTGGGCCAGGTGTCGTTTGCCATGGCGGTGCAAGACATTCGTTACTACCTCAACGGCATTCTTTTTGTGGCCGAAGGCACATCCCTGAGCCTGGTCGCCACCGATGGCCACCGCCTGGCCTTTGGCAGTGCCGAGCTGGGTGCCGAGGTGCCGCGTCAAGAGGTCATCTTGCCGCGCAAGACGGTACTGGAGCTGCAGCGCCTGCTCAGCGACAGTGACGAGCCCATCAGCTTGCAATTTGCGCCCAACCAGGCCAAGTTCAGCTTTGCTGGGTTGGAGTTTGTCACCAAGCTGGTCGAGGGCAAATTCCCCGACTACAACCGCGTCATCCCGCGCAACCACCAAAACCAGATCACGTTGGGCCGGGTGCCATTGCTGGCCAGCTTGCAGCGCACGGCCATCATGACCAGCGACAAGTTCAAAGGCGTGCGCTTGACGATTGAGCCGGGCAGCCTGCGTGTGGCAGCCAGCAACGCCGAGCAAGAAGAGGCCATGGATGAATTGGACATTGACTACGCCGGTGACAGCATCGAAATCGGCTTCAACGTCACTTACCTGATTGACGCTTTGGGTAATATGGGCCAAGAGATGGTGCGCATTGCCCTGGCCGATGGCAGCAGTTCGGCACTGTTCACCATTCCCGACGATGCGCATTTCAAGTACGTCGTCATGCCCATGCGGATTTGATCAATGCAGCTTGAAATGCTACTTTTTTGGTAGCTGATCGCGCTTGCTGCGTGGGCCTTAGAGCCGATTTTCTTTCTGTTTCCCTTTGCGTGCTTTCACTGGCACGCTTTCTTTCCCGAGAGCATCCAAGATGGACGAGCACCAAACGCCCCCTCAGACTATCGCCCCAGCAGGTGCCGACGCGGCGGCGTACGGCGAGGGAGCGATCCAGATCCTTGAAGGACTGGAGGCGGTGCGCAAGCGCCCAGGCATGTACATCGGTGACACCAGCGATGGCACCGGCCTGCACCACTTGGTGTTCGAGGTGGTGGACAACTCGATTGACGAGGCTTTGGCCGGGCATTGCGACGACATTGTTGTCACCATCCACACCGACAACTCCATCAGCGTGGTGGACAACGGTCGTGGCATTCCCACCGGCGTGAAGATGGATGACAAGCACGAGCCCAAACGCAGCGCGGCGGAAATCGCCCTGACCGAGCTGCACGCAGGCGGCAAATTCAACCAAAACAGCTACAAAGTGTCGGGCGGCTTGCACGGCGTGGGTGTGTCGTGCGTGAATGCCCTGAGCAAATGGCTGCGCCTGACGGTGCGCCGCGAGGGCCAGGTACACCAAATTGAATTTGCGCGCGGTTTTGTGCAAAACCGCTTGCTGGACGTGGTGGATGGCTTTGAAGTCTCGCCCATGCGTGTGACTGGGCGCACAGAAAAGCGCGGCACCGAGGTGCATTTCCTGCCCGACACGGAAATCTTCAAAGAAAACCACGACTTCCATTACGAGATTTTGGCCAAACGCCTGCGCGAGCTGTCTTTCTTGAACAATGGCGTGCGCATTCGCCTGATTGATGAGCGCAGTGGCAAAGAAGACGATTTTTCTGGCGCGGGCGGGGTGTTGGGTTTTGTCAAATTTATCAATGCCAACAAAAAAGTGCTGCACCCCACGGCGTTCTATGCTGCTGGCACGCGCCCTGCGGAAACCTATGGCGGTATTCCTGGCACCGAGATCGGCGTGGAAGTGGCCATGCAATGGAACGATGGCTACAACGAGCAGGTGCTGTGCTTTACCAACAACATCCCGCAGCGCGATGGTGGCACCCACCTGACGGGCCTGCGCGCGGCCATGACGCGCGTGATTGGCAAGTACATCGAACAAAACGAGCTGGCCAAGAAGGCCAAGGTGGACGTAAGCGGCGACGATATGCGCGAGGGCCTGTGCTGCGTGCTGTCGGTGAAAGTGCCCGAGCCCAAGTTCAGCAGCCAGACCAAGGACAAGCTGGTCAGCTCGGAAGTGCGTGCCCCGGTGGAAGACATTGTGGGCAAGCTGCTGACCGAGTACCTGGAAGAAAACCCCAACGATGCCAAGATCCTGACAGGCAAGATCATCGAAGCCGCCCGCGCCCGCGAGGCTGCCCGCAAAGCGCGTGAGATGACACGCCGCAAGGGTGTGCTCGACGGCATGGGCCTGCCCGGCAAGCTGGCCGATTGCCAGGAAAAAGACCCGTCGCTGTGCGAGATTTACATCGTCGAGGGTGACTCCGCCGGTGGCTCAGCCAAACAAGGGCGTGACCGCAAATTCCAGGCCATCCTGCCCTTGCGCGGCAAGATTTTGAACGTGGAGAAAGCACGCTACGAAAAGCTGCTGTCCAGCCAGGAAATCATCACCCTCATCACAGCGCTGGGCACAGGCATTGGCAAGGCCAGCGCCGATGAAAGTGGTAAGAGCAGTGGCGCCGATGACTTTGACGTGGCCAAGCTGCGCTACCACCGCATCATCATCATGACCGATGCGGACGTGGACGGTGCCCACATCCGCACGCTGCTGCTCACCTTCTTCTACCGCCAAATGCCAGAGCTGGTAGAGCGTGGCCATATCTACATTGCCCAGCCCCCCCTGTACAAAGTGAAAAACGGCAAGGAAGAGCTGTACTTGAAAGACGCTGCCGCCCTCGATCAGTACCTGCTGCGCATTGCTTTGCACCACGCCAGCATTTTTACGGGCGGTGACCAGCCGCAAACTCTGCAAGGAGAGACGCTGGCCGAGCTGGCACGCAAGCACCAGGTGGCCGAGCAGATCATCGAGCGCCTGTCGAGCTACATGGATCGAGAGGCGCTGCGGGCCATTGCCGACGGTGTTTCCGTACAGTTGGACTCCGTGGAGCAGGCCCAGGCCAGCGCAGCGGCCTTGCAGGCTAAATTGGCCGAACTCAGCAGCACGGGCGTACCACCGGAGGTCAGTGGCGAGTTTGATCCTCGCACCGATAAACCGATTTTGCGCATCAGCCGCCGTCACCACGGTAACGTGAAGAGCAGCATCTTGACGCAAGACTTCGTTGCGGGTGACGACTATGCTGCCCTGGCAGAAGCCGCTCATACCTTCCGTGGCCTGCTGGGTGAAGGCGCCAAGGTGTTGCGAGGCGAGGGTGAGCGGGCCAAGGAAGAGAAAGTTGGTGACTTCCGCCAAGCCATGGCTTGGCTGATTGCCGAGGCAGAGCGCACGACCGCACGCCAGCGCTACAAAGGCTTGGGCGAGATGAACCCCGAGCAACTGTGGGAGACCACCATGGATCCGACTGTGCGTCGCCTGCTGCGCGTGCAAATCGACGATGCCATTGAGGCCGACCGCGTCTTCACCATGCTCATGGGCGATGAGGTGGAGCCCCGGCGCGACTTTATTGAAACCAATGCCTTGCGTGCTGGCAATATCGACGTGTGAGCGTGCCCCCGCCGCCACCCGCCGCACCGCAAGATGAAAAAACCCCCGGCGCAGAGCGCAGGGGGTGAACCTTGGAGTTAGCAGTGGGCAGTGGGCGAGGCGTTAGAAGCGGTGGCGTACGCCCACAGTGAAGCCTGTGCGGCTGCGGGCTTTGCTCACGCTGTCCATGAAAATCGCTTCGCCACCACTGATGCGGGTGTTGTCCAGGGCGACGTAGGCGTCTGTACGCTTACTAAAAGCGTAGTCTGCAGCCACGATGAGGAAGTTTGCCTTGCCGTCTGAGCGCCCTGTGGTTGAGCCCGATTGCTTGGCGTGGAAATAGTGTGCTCCCACGTTCAATGCAGAGGTGACTTGGTAGCCCACGCCCAGTTTGAACATTTGGCGCTTGTCGGCATCTCCCGGCAAGAAACCGCCGTTGGTTTGGCCTGACCAATAGGCACCGAGCAAGGCGCGGTCAAAGGCGTTACGCACCACCACGGGCGAGGTGGCGCTGCTAGGGGTGTCAAACTTGGCTTTGTTCAGGCCGTAACCGGCATTGAAGTACCAGGGGCCTGTTTTGTACGACCCCCCCAGCGTCCAGGCATCGACCTTGGTGCCGCCGGGCAACTCGGTACGCAGGTAACCCGCGCCCAGGGCGATGCTGGGCTGGATGGCATAGCGCAGGTAGCCGCCTACGTTTTTCACCGCCCCTCCTGCGAGAGTGCTGACGGTTTTGGCTTGGATCAGCGCGGGAAGTTGGGCCGCATTGCCGGGAAAGCCAGCTTCCAAATCCTTGGTGTCATTGCCTTCTTGGAACGCGTATTGCAGTGAACCCACCAAGCTGCGGTCGGGTGTGGCAAAGGTGTACTTCAGCATGTTGCTGGTACGCGCGCCCATGGCCATGCCCAGCTCGGGCTTGTAGGCATCCATGTACGGCGAATAGGGGAAGGAGGCGTAGGTGCTGCTCACGACGTCAAACAGCACGTTCCATTGCCGTCCTGCGAGCAAGCGGCCGTAGGGCGTCTGCAGGCCGACGTAGGAGAGCTGGAAGTAGGGGGCTGTGGCATCTTTTTCACCCGTGTCGGCATTGAAACGGCTTTCCAGAGAGACCAGGGCTTTGACGCCATTGCCCATGTCTTCCTCGACGTTGATACCCCAGCGACTTTGTGACATGCCACCGCCGATCATTTTGGTGAGGCTGTTTTGATCGGGGCCTTCATTGGTGGTGTGGCGCACGGCGGCGTCCACAATTCCCCAGAGTTCGACTTTGCTGCTGCCAGCGGCTTGGGCACAGGCCATGCCGGTAGCGCACAAGGTGAAGAGGGCGACGACGGTTTTTTTCATTCATGTCTCCTTGGTGTATTGGTATGCGAGATCACTCTGTGATTCTGTGGGTGCCAAAGGTAGGCGGTGTAGCCATACCGGAGGGCACTGCAAGCACGAGAGTCATCTGATTGTGTGAAACACACCGTTACTGGACAAGGACTTATCGCTTTCTCACCACAGGGGTTAACCCCTTTGTCTTGTCTCGTAAGTGACATGGCGTGCGTTTTGTCGTGGGCATATCGCTGCACCCTTCACGCCGTAAAAAAAGCCAGCCCGAAGGCTGGCTTTTGACTTCTAACTGAAGAGGGGCTGAGGCCCCCGTCAGATTAGAAAGCGTGGCGAACGCCGACTTGGAAGCCGTGCTGCGAACCATTGTCTTTCACGTTGTTGTCTGCAACGCCGCCAGTCATGGCACCGTTCAGCCCCATCGTCATGTTGTAGCCGTTGTTTTCTTTGTTCTTGATGTAAGCGTAGGTGCCGTACAGTGCGGTGCGCTTAGACAGGTTGTGTACATAACCCAGGCTGAATTGATCAGCCTTGAGGGTGTCGCCCAGGCCCGTCAGACGGTGGTGGTTGTACGAAGCGCGCACTTCGCCAGCGCCCACGGGAGCAGTCACGCCCAGGCCAAAAGTCTTGAGTTTGGCGGTAGGAGCATCGCTGCCGGGGATGTCTTTGTACTCGGTTTCTTTGTACAGAGCGGCTGCTTTGGCAACGCCAAAGTTGTAGGAGCCACCCAACTGCCAGGTGCTCAGGTCTTGTGCAGTCTTCGTAATGAAGAGTGCAGCAGCAGCCGTGGGGGCCACGTTGTTTTGGCGGTCATAGCCAAAGCCCACGCTGATGGGGCCATTGTCATAGGCCAGGCCCACGCCAACGTAACGGCTGTCACGGGCTTCGACTTGCTCGCCGAAGCCGTAGTTGATGCCAGCGCGGAAGCCGCTGATGGTGGGGGTGTAGTAGCTGATAGCGTTTTGGGTACGGGCGTCGTAGCCGTTTTTCCAGGCCAGCGAAGCGCCAATGCCGGTGTCGCCGAACACATCGTAGCGGCTGACAGCCAGGTAGGAAGCGGTCAGTTCACGACCCAGGCTCACGGCACCGAAGCCGCCTTCAATGCCCAGCTTGGAAATACGGCTGAAAGTCAGGCCACCACCAGCGGGGTTGGGATCGAAATAGTTTTTGCCGTCGTCGATGCCCATGCCAGCTTCCAGTTGGAAGGTGGCCTTCAGGCCGCCACCGAGGTCTTCCACACCGCGGAAGCCCAGACGGCTGTTGGTGTTGCCACCGAGGTGGGTCAAGCCGTACACGTTTTCCTTACCACTGGTGTAAGTCACGCCAGTGTCGGCCACGCCGTACAGGGTGACGGAAGATTGGGCCATGGCGGCGCCAGAAGCGGCCAGCACAGCCAGGGCAAGCAGGGATTTTTTCATTGCAATACTCCAAGGTTTGAACTGTGGGAGTCGACGGCCAAGAGGCACACCCGGGCACACCCGAAAGGCACTTCATCGCCCCCGAACCAACCTCCTGATGGGGAAGTTGCCCTAATTGCACCAGACGCTGACCGCTTAGGCAAAGAAAATCCCCCACATTCCCGGCAAACCGGAGGATTCGTTGTGGCAATGCAACAACCTGTCGCTTGCAGCTCTACCTGGCCGCTGCGGGGGCGCGGCTGGGGAAGGAGTCCTCGCCTGTCGGCAGATGCGGGAGGTGCCGTAGGGCACTTGTGGCAACCACCTTCGGGTGGGCTGGGTGGTCAGGCTTCGTGCAGCTCAAAGCTGGTGGTGATGTGTGCCGTTTTGCCTAGCATGATGCTGGCCGAGCAGTATTTCTCGTGGCTCAGGGCAATGGCACGCTCCACCGCAGCGGCAGGCAGGCCCTTGCCAGTCACGGTGAAGTGCAGGTGCATTTTGGTGAACACCTTGGGCTCTTTATCGGCACGTTCGGCGCTGAGCTTGACGCTGCAGCCGCGCACGTCGTGGCGCCCACGGCGCAAGATGAGCACCACGTCGTAGGCGGTGCAGCCGCCCGTGCCTGCCAGCAGGGCCTCCATAGGGCGTGGAGCCAGGTTGCGTCCGCCCATGGCAGGTTGCGCTTCATCGGGGGCGCCGTCCATGGCCAAGATGTGGCCGCTGCCGGTTTCGGCCACAAAACCCATGCCAGATTGGGTACCGCTGGCACCCGTCCAACTTACTGTGCATTCCATGAGAGTCTCACTTTTCTAAAAGGATCAATGAAGAAAGAGTGTGCAAGATTGCAACAAAAAACCGGCCCTTGTCGGCTGGGAGGGTATGAAATGTTGCGATGCAGCATTGTCGCGCTACAATCGCAGCCATGCACTCGTTTTGACGGGTGTACCCCTTGTCTCCTCCACCTCCTCTCAGGTGGATTCAGCCCCTAGCCTTACGGCTCGGGGCTTTTTTTTGCGCCAATGCCTGGCTGGGGGCTGGGCCTATGATTGCGTCCTGGCCTTTCGGCCCCCAACGGCACTTTGCCCGACTGCCCACCATGACTGCGCCCTTGTCCTCTTTGCCCCCCCTCACCCCTTTTGATTACCTGAAAAAAATCCTCACGGCCCGTGTGTACGACGTGGCAGTGGAGTCCGATTTGCAGCCCGCCCGCGCCCTGAGCCGTCGCCTGCACAACAAAGTGCTGCTCAAGCGTGAAGACCAGCAGCCTGTGTTCAGCTTCAAGCTGCGCGGCGCCTACAACAAGATGGCGCAACTGCCCGCCGAGCAGCTGCAAAAAGGGGTGATTTGCGCCTCGGCAGGCAACCACGCCCAGGGCGTGGCCATGAGTGCGCGCAAGCTCGGCACGCGTGCCGTGATCGTCATGCCCACCACCACGCCGCAGGTCAAGATTGATGCTGTGCAGGCCCTGGGTGGTGAAGTGGTGCTGGCCGGTGAGAGCTTTACCGATGCCTACCAGCACTCACTGAAGCTGCAGAAAGAGCAGGGACTCACTTTTGTCCACCCCTTTGATGATCCTGACGTGATTGCGGGCCAGGGCACCATCGCTATGGAAATCTTGCGCCAGCTGCAAAGCCTGGGCAGCCAGCAGCTCGATGCGGTGTTCGTGGCCATTGGTGGCGGTGGCCTCATCAGTGGCGTGGCCAACTACATCAAGGCCGTGCGCCCTGACATCAAGGTGATTGGCGTGCAGATGAACGATTCCGACGCCATGGTGCAGTCTGTGCAGGCGGGCGAGCGCGTCACGCTGCAGGACGTGGGCTTGTTCTCCGATGGCACCGCCGTCAAGCTGGTGGGCGAAGAAACCTTCCGCGTTACCCAGGGGCTGGTGGACGGCTACATCACCGTCAACACCGATGCGGTGTGCGCCGCCATCAAAGACATCTTTGTCGATACGCGCAGCATTGTGGAGCCCGCTGGAGCCCTGGCTGTGGCCGCTATCAAGCAGTACGTGGCCCAGCACAAAACCAAGGGCGAGACCTACGCCGCCATTTTGTGCGGCGCCAACATGAACTTCGACCGGCTGCGCTTTGTTGCTGAGCGCGCCGAGGTGGGCGAGGAGCGCGAAGCCCTGCTGGCCGTCACCATTCCCGAAGAGCGCGGCAGCTTCCGGCGCTTTTGTGAACTGATTGGCCAGTTGCCCGGTGGCCCGCGCAGCGTCACCGAGTTCAACTACCGCATCAGCGACAGCCAGCGCGCGCACGTGTTCGTGGGCCTGACCACGCATGGCAAGGGCGAATCGCCCAAGCTGGCCAAAACCTTCCAGCGCCACGGTTTTGAGGCCCTGGATTTAACGCACGACGAGCTGGCCAAAGAGCACCTGCGCCACCTGGTGGGAGGCCGTTCGGCGCTGGCGCAAGACGAGCGCTTGCTGCGCTTTGAGTTTCCCGAGCGCCCGGGCGCGCTGCTGAAGTTTCTCAGCATGATGCAGCCCAGCTGGAACATCTCGCTGTTCCACTACCGCAACCAGGGCGCGGACTATGGCCGCATCCTCGTGGGCATTCAGGTGCCTGCGGAAGATTCAGCCGCTTTTGACGCCTTTTTGGCCACCATCGGCCACCCCTATGCGGAAGAGACGAACAACCCTGCTTACCGTCTTTTTTTGCAAACAAAATAAGCCTTTAGGCCTTGCTGGATAAGCGCAAGAAGCTATCAAAATAAGAGTTATGCAAGCCCTGCGCCACTTTTTGCTGGCCGTGCAGTTTTTCACGCGCATTCCCATCACTGGCCGCTTGGCTGACTGGGTGGGCTTCAGCCCCGCCATGCTGCGCGCCAGCAGCGCGCATTTCCCGGGTGTGGGCTGGATCGTCGCGGTGGCTGCCACGGCCAGCTATGGCGCGCTGGCGCTGCTGCTCGCGCCCAGCCCCTGGGCCAGCGCCGTAGCGGCCGTGGGTTGCACTGTGGTCACGGTGCTGCTCACCGGGGGGTTTCATGAAGATGGCCTGGCCGATGTGGCCGACGGCCTGGGCGGCCGCGTAGAGACCGAGCGCGCGCTGGACATCATGAAAGACTCGCGCATTGGCGCGTACGGCACGCTGGCGCTGGTGCTCGCGCTGCTGGCCAAAGTGGTGCTGTTGGCGCTGCTGGGCAGCCACAGCCTGGCTGCCGCGCTGACGGCGCTGGCAGGTGCGCATGTGCTCTCGCGCCTGTGGCCGCTGTGCATTGTGCGCAGCTTGCCCCATGTGGGCGACACCGCCCGCTCTAAAAGCAAGCCGTTGGCCGACCAAATCAGCCCGGGCGCCCTGGCTGCGGCAGTTTTATGGTGTTTTCCGGCTCTAGCCCTTGTGCAGCAAGCGCCAGCAGCTCTTTTTTTAGGAGCGGGAGTTGTGGCCAGCATGGTCGCGGCCTGGCGTATGCAGCGCCTGTTTGCCCGCCGCCTGGGTGGCTTCACCGGGGACTGTCTCGGGGCCACGCAGCAGGTGGGTGAAATTGCCTTTTATTTGGGGGCGGCCCTGACCTTGGGGGCGCTGTGAGTCTGTGGTTGGCACGCCACGCCCGCCCGCTGGTGGCGCCGGGGTGCTGCTACGGCCAGTGGGACGTGCCAGCCGACGCCGCCGACACCGCCCGCGCCGCCCAGGACTTGGCCCAGGTTCTGCCGCACGGTGTGCCCGTGTACGCCTCGCCGCTACAAAGATGCGAGCAGCTTGCGCTCGCCCTGCAAGGCTTGCGGCCTGATTTGGCTTATAGAACCGATGCGCGCCTGCAGGAGCTGAGTTTTGGCGCCTGGGAGGGCCAGCCTTGGGACGCCATTGCGCGCCATGAGCTTGATGCCTGGGCGGCTGACTTTGCCCACTACCGCCCCGGCGGCGGCGAAAGCCTGGTGCAAATGCTGGCGCGCGTGGCCCAGGCGCTGGACGAGCGGCAGGCGCGGCCCGCGCTGTGGATCAGCCATGCCGGTGTGGCACGCTGCGTGCAGTGGCTCTGCCAGCAACCCGCAGGCCAGCTGCCCACGGCAGCCCAGTGGACAGCCCCGGCCCCGGCCTTTGGTGCCTGGATGGTGTTCGATGCACGCCTGCCCAGTGCTGCGTTGCCCGCTGGTGGGGGTGGGCACATCGGCTAGGATTGGCCTTTACGTTGACGTTAACGTCATGACTGCGGCCCTGGAGGCCGTGGCTTTCACCGACAGGGGCAGCGCATGGGCAACTCCAACCCCACCACCTACACCATCAGCGAGCTGGCCAAAGAGTTTGACCTCACCACCCGCGCCATCCGCTTTTATGAAGACATGGGCCTGCTGGCGCCCACGCGCAGTGGCCCCGGCGGGCGCAGCCGCATCTACAGCGCGCGCGACCGCACGCGACTGCGCCTGCTGCTGCGCGCCAAGCGCCTGGGCCTGTCGCTGACCGAGGCCAAAGACATCATTGATTTGTACGACAGCCCGCGCGACAGCGGTGCGCAGTTGCGCAAATTCCTCGAAGTGTTGGCCCAGCACCGCCAACACATCGAAGCGCAACTGGCCGAACTGCAAGCCAACCTGGAAGAAGTGCGGCTGCAAGAGCGCGAGGCCCGGGCGCAGCTGGCCAAGGTGCAAAAAACCGAGGCTGCAGCCGCTGCCAGCGCTACCGCTGCGCCGCCAAATACTCCATAATTGACGTTTACGTTAACGTCAATCACCCGCTTGCCGAGGATGCCCATGACTGCCACCCCCGCCATGCCCGCGCCCGTTGCAGCATTGCACGCGCGCAACCCCGATTACGCCGCGCTGGTGCGCGAGAGCTTTGCGCGCCAAGGGGCCATGCACACCTTGGGCGCCAGCCTCAGCCACCTGGCCCCGGGCGAGGTGGACATCAGCTTCGATTGGGCCCAGCCACTGACCCAGCAGCACGGCTTTTTGCACGCTGGCATGGTGGCCACGGCGCTCGATTCAGCCTGTGGCTACGCCGGTTTCTCGCTCATGCCCGAAGGCGCGGCGGTGTTGACCATTGAATTCAAAATCAATTTGCTCGCACCCGCCCAGGGCCAGCGCTTTCGCATGGAAGGGCGCGTGCTCAAGCCTGGGCGCACCATCACCGTCAGCCAGGGCCGCGCCTTTGCCATCGACCAGGGCGTGGAAAAGCTCGTGGCCACCATGGACTGCACCTTGATGACGGTGCAAGGGCGCGCTGGCTTGCAAGGCTGACAGCCCGCCTGGGCAGGCCACCGTGTACCGCTGTTTCACCCCTACCTTTTCAGGAGACATCCCCATGACCAATCTGCCCGGCCTTAACTTTCAACTTGGTGAAGACATTGACGCCCTGCGCGACGCGGTGCGTGAATTTGCCCAGGCCGAAATTGCCCCGCGTGCCGCCGAGATCGACAAGAGCGACCAGTTCCCCATGGACTTGTGGCAAAAATTTGGCGCGCTGGGCGTGCTGGGCATCACCGTGGGCGAGGAATACGGCGGTGCCGACATGGGCTACCTGGCGCACATGGTGGCCATGGAAGAAATCTCGCGCGCCAGCGCCTCGGTGGGCCTGAGTTATGGCGCGCACTCCAACCTGTGCGTGAACCAAATCAACCGCAACGGCAACGCCGCGCAAAAAGCCAAGTACCTGCCCAAGCTGATTTCCGGCGAGCACATCGGCGCGCTGGCCATGAGCGAGCCGGGTGCGGGCTCGGACGTGATCAGCATGAAGCTCAAAGCCGAAGACAAGGGCGGCTACTACCTGCTCAACGGCTCCAAAATGTGGATCACCAACGGCCCCGACGCCGACACCCTGGTGGTCTATGCCAAGACCGAGCCTGAACTGGGTGCGCGTGGCGTCACGGCCTTTTTGATCGAAAAAGGCATGAAGGGCTTTTCTATTGCGCAAAAGCTCGACAAGCTCGGGATGCGCGGCAGCCACACCGGCGAGCTGGTGTTCCAGGACGTGGAAGTGCCCGCTGAAAACGTGCTGGGCAACGTCAATGGCGGCGCCAAGGTGCTGATGAGCGGGCTCGATTACGAACGCGCCGTGCTCACCGGTGGCCCGCTGGGCATCATGCAGGCGGTGATGGACAACGTGGTGCCCTACATCCACGACCGCAAGCAGTTTGGCCAAAGCATTGGCGAGTTCCAGCTCATCCAGGGCAAGGTGGCCGATATGTACACCGTGCTGCAAGCAGCGCGCAGCTTTGCCTACACCGTGGCCAAAAACCTGGACATGCTGGGCCAAGACCACGTGCGCCAGGTGCGCAAAGACTGCGCCAGCGTGATTTTGTGGACCGCCGAAAAAGCCACCTGGATGGCGGGCGAGGGCGTGCAAATTTACGGCGGCAATGGCTACATCAACGAATACCCGCTGGGCCGCCTGTGGCGCGATGCCAAGCTGTATGAAATTGGCGCGGGCACCAGCGAAATCCGCCGCATGTTGATTGGCCGCGAACTGTTTGCGGAAACCTGCTGAACCCCTCACCCAGCGGGAAAAATGCTCCTTATTTCATAGCTGCTTGCGCTTGCTAGAAAAGGCTTAGAGGCGTTTTTGATGCCTAAAAACCCCCTGAAAAGAGTGATTTTTGCTGTCTGCGCTACGCTGCAGGCCGCTGATGCACCTGGGCGGGTAATTTTGAGGATAAAAAATGGCCTCGCGCCTTACCAGCTAAGCGCTAGCAGCTCCTGAAAAAGGAGCATTTCAACGATCTCTGCCACCCTTCACGGGGAAGAAAGACCCACCTGTATGAGCACCTCCTCCATCGACGAACTGTTTGACAACAACCGGCAGTGGGCGCAGCGCATGGAATGCGAGCGCCCGGGCTTTTTCACCGGCTTGATGGCGCAGCAAAACCCCAAGTACATGTGGATTGGCTGCTCTGACAGCCGCGTGCCCGCCAACCAAATCAGCGGCCTGGAGCCTGGCGAAGTGTTCGTACACCGCAACGTGGCCAACGTGGTGGTGGGCAGCGACCTGAACTGCCTGTCCACCATCCAGTACGCCGTGGACCAGCTCAAAGTGGAGCACCTCATGGTCGTGGGCCACTACGGCTGCGGCGGTGTGCTCGCGGCGCTGGAAGAAGTGCGCGTGGGCCTGGTCGATAACTGGATTCGCCACGTCAAAGACGTGCGCGAAAAGCACTACCACCTGATCAAAAACACCCCCGTGCAGCACCGCCACGATGTGCTGTGCGAACTCAACGTCATCGAACAAGTGCTGCACGTAGCGCAAAGCACCGTCATGCAAGACGCCTGGGCGCGTGGCCAGATGGTCACCTTGCACGGCTGGTGCTACAGCCTGAAAAACGGCCTCATCACCAATTTGGAGATGACCCTGCCCGGCAGTGGCGGCATGTACGACGTGCACCGCCAGGCGGTAGAAAAAGTGGCCAGCCGCGCCCGCGACTGACCTGCCCCCAGACCCCGAGTGGCATGGCGCCTTCGGGGTTTTTCTTGTCCCCTTTTGCCGCTTTCACTATTTCAACCACCACAGGAGAACACCATGTCCAACCAAGACCCTATCGTCATCGTCGGCGCTGCGCGCACCCCCATGGGCGCCTTCCAGGGCGCGTTTTCTGAGCTTGCTGCCCACGATCTGGGCGGTGCCGCCATTCGCGCTGCCGTGGAGCGCGCGGGCGTGGCGCCCGAAAAAGTGGATGAAGTGCTGTTTGGCAACTGCCTGATGGCCGGTCAAGGCCAGGCCCCGGCACGCCAGGCAGGCTTCAAGGGCGGGTTGCCACGCAGCACGGGCGCGGTGACGCTGTCGAAAATGTGCGGCGCAGGCATGGAAGCCACCCTCTTGGCGCACGACCAGCTCGTGGCTGGCAGCCGCGACGTGATGGTGGCCGGTGGCATGGAGAGCATGACCAACGCCCCCTACCTGCTGAAAAAAGGCCGTGGCGGCTACCGCATGGGCCACGACAAAATTTTCGACCACATGATGCTCGACGGCCTGGAAGACGCCTATGAAGCTGGCCGCTCCATGGGCACTTTTGGTGAAGACTGCGCTGCCAAGTACCAGTTCACGCGCGAGCAGCAAGACGCGTTTGCCATTGCCAGCGTGACGCGCGCGCAGCAAGCCATTGAAAGCGGTGCGTTCACGGCTGAAATCGCCCCCGTGACTTTCAGCACGCGCAAGGGCGACGTGACGGTGACGCAAGACGAAGGCCCACCCAAAATCCGCACCGACAAAATCCCCAGCCTCAAGCCCGCGTTCAAAAAAGACGGCACCATCACCGCCGCTGCCAGCTCCAGCATCAACGACGGCGCCGCCGCCCTGGTGCTGATGCGCCAGTCCACCGCCCAGGCGCTGGGCTGCAAGCCACTGGCCAAAATCGTCGCCCACGCTACGCACGCGCAAGAGCCCGAGTGGTTCACCACAGCCCCCGTGGGCGCAAC
This sequence comes from Acidovorax sp., assembly GCA_041910915.1. GTDB lineage: Bacteria > Pseudomonadota > Gammaproteobacteria > Burkholderiales > Burkholderiaceae_C > Paenacidovorax. The sequence goes on along the minus strand of JAYRPZ010000119.1, from coordinate 40,712 downwards.
CGAAAAGGCGCTGAAAAAAGCCGGCTGGAAGGTGGAAGACGTGGATCTGTGGGAAATCAACGAAGCCTTCGCCGTGGTGCCCATGGCGCTGATGCACGACCTGAAGGTGCCGCACGACAAAGTCAACGTGAACGGCGGTGCCTGCGCGCTGGGCCACCCGATTGGCGCCAGCGGTGCGCGCATTTTGGTCACGCTGCTGTACGCGCTGCAGGCGCGCGGCAAGAAAAAAGGCCTGGCCACGCTGTGCATTGGCGGTGGCGAGGCCACGGCCATGGCCATCGAGTTGGTGTAACGCTACACCTGGCGGCCCTGGCGCAGGGGCCGTGCCAGGGTGAATAAGGGCGCGGCACGCTGCAGGGTTTCCCTGTGCCACGGGCGCAGCGAAACGGTTAATCTGCAGGGCTGCCGCGCCCTTGTGCTGCGCGGCACGTTTTCCCTGGAGAGTTTGCCGTGCCTGCGCTGTCCTCCCTGTTCACCTGTGTGCGCCCCTGGGGTGAACGTGTGGGCTGGCTGGTGCTGTGGGTCTGGGGCAGTGCCTGCGTGTGGCTGCCCCCCGCCTGGGCCGATCCACGTTCTTTGGCTGCCGCGCCGCGCACCCATCTGTCGGTGGTCATCGACGACAACTACCCCCCCTACATTTTTCGCCAGCAAGATGGCCAACTGGTGGGCTATTTGGTGGATTTGTGGCAGCTGTGGCAGCAGCACACCGGCATCCAGGTGCAATTGCTGGCCAGTGACTGGTCGCTGGCCCAGGAGCGCATGGCGCGTGGCGAGGCCGACGTCATCGACACCCTGTTTCGTACCCCCGAGCGCGAACAGCGCTACCTGTTTTCCCGCCCCTATGCCGACGTGCCGGTGGCCATTTACGTCCACCGCGACATTGGCGGCATCCACGACGCGGCGACGCTGCGCGGCCTGGTGGTTGGCGTCAAGGCGGCAGACGCCTGCGTGAGGCAGTTGAACAGCATGGGCGTCACCAGCCAGCTGGCTTTTGAGAGCTACGAAAAAATCATTGCAGCGGCCATCACCGGCCGCGTGAAGGTGTTTTGCCTGGACGAGCCCCCGGCCAACTATCTGCTCTACCGCAGCGGTGCCCAGGAGCAGTTCGTGCGCGTGTTTCGCCTGTATGAGGGGCAGTTTCATCGTGCCGTGCGCCTGCACGATGCTGCCTTGCTGCAGCAGGTGGAGCAGGGCTTTGACCGCATCTCCCCCACCGAGCTGGCCTCTTTGCGCGACAAATGGTTTGGCACCCCCGTGGGCAGCGTGCGGCTGGATGCGGCCACGCTGCGCCACATCCTGCTGGCGCTGGCGGCAACCCTGCTGCTGGGCGTGCTGGCGGCGGCGTGGAGCGTGTTGCTGCGCCGCCAGGTGTGGGCACGCACGCGCGAGCTGCAGGCCGAACGCGCTCGCCTGCACACCTTGCTGGACATGCTGCCCGATCTGGTCTGGCTCAAAGACGAGCAGGGCCTGTACCGTGCTTGCAACCGGGCGCTGGAGCAATTTTTGGGGCGCGCTGAGCGCGACATCATCGGCCACAGCGACGAGCAACTGTTGGGCCCCGAGCACGCTGCGCTGGTACGCACGCTCGATCGCCAGGCCCTGTCCAGTGGCGAGGCGCAAACCGTGGAAGAGACCTTGTTTTCCCCGGGCCTGCAGCGCAGCACGGTGCTGGAGACCATCAAAAAACCGCTGCTCGATGCCCAGGGGCAGCCCATCGGGGTGATCGGTGTAGCACGCGACATCACAGTGCGCCGCGCCTATGAAGACGCCCAGCGCCTGGCGGCGCGGGTGCTCGAATGCATTGCCGACGTGGTGGTCATCCTCGATGCCCAGGGCCGCGTGCAGTCGGTGAACCCGGCGTGTGCGGAAACGCTGGGCTACCTGCCCGGCGATGTGCTGGGGCGCTTGCCCCATGCGTGGCGCAGTGGCCGCCACGAAGAGTCCTTTTACGCCGAGCAGTGGCAGGCCCTGCAATCTAGCGGCCAGTGGCAAGGCGAGGTGTGGATTCGGCGCAAAAACGGCCAGGTGTTTCCTTCCTGGCAAACCGTCAGCGCGGTGCGCAACGAGGTCGGCGAGGTCACCCACTATGTGCTGGTGATCAGCGACATCAGCACCGTCAAACATGCGCAGGAGGCCCTGGCGTTTTTGGCGCACCATGACGCGCTCACGCGCTTGCCCAACCGCTTGCTGCTGCGCGATCGCCTGGCCCAGGCCTTGGCGCGTGCCAGCCGCGAGGGCCAGCCGCTGGCGCTGCTGTTCATCGACCTGAACCGCTTCAAAGAGATCAACGACACCCTGGGCCATGCGGTGGGCGATGCCGTGCTCATGCACGCGGCCCAGGCCATGGCCAGCGCACTGCGTGCCAGCGACACTCTGGCGCGTTTGGGCGGCGATGAGTTCGTGGCGCTGCTGGAGGGCGAGGCTTCAGAGCACAGCGTGCAGACGGTGGTGGAAAAACTGGGCACCAGCTTGGCCCAGCCCTTTCAGGTGCAGACACACCAGTTGCAAATCAGTGCCAGCATTGGCGTGGCACGTTTTCCTGACGATGGCCAGGACGTGGACACCTTGCTGCACCGCGCCGATACCGCCATGTACGAGGTCAAACTGCGCCAGCGCCAGCAAGAGGCCGCCACGTTGCCCCCGCCCCCGCCTGCACCCTGTGCGTGACATTTTTGGGTTGACCCGCGCTGCGCTGTGCCCGAGGATGGGCGCCCTTTGCGCTGGCCATGGGCCGCGCGTCTTGTTTCAGGATGGACACCATGCTCTTTTGCGCTTTGCGTCGTTGGCGCACCAGCACCCTCGTGGCCGCTTGTGCCCTGTGGTTGAGCGCGTGTGGTGGTGGCGACAGCGCCGCCCCAGCACCCGCCCCCGATCCGCTGGCCAGCTACCGCCAGCAAACCTTGCAGTGGCAGGCCTGCGATCCCAGCGTGCTGGGCGAGGGTTCGGCCTCCCTGATCACACAGATGGGCGAGCGCCTGCGCTGCGCCAGCATGCGCGCGCCCATGGACTGGAGCGCCCCGGCACACGGCGATGTGCAGGTGGCCTTGATGCGTTTGGCCGCCGGGCGGCCCGACGTGCGCCAGGGGGCGCTGCTGTTCAACCCCGGCGGGCCGGGGGCAGATGGTCTGCGCTACGGCTTGAGGCTGTGGAGCGCGTTTGGCAACGGCAACCCCGACAGCCCCTTGGGGAGCAAGCAACTGCGCTTGCTCGATGAATTTGACATGGTGGGCTTCTCGCCGCGCGGCGTGGGATCGAGCACCACGCTGCACTGCTCCACCAATGAATTGGCGCGCCGCGTGGGCCGGGCACCGGCCCAGCTGGATGCAGAGAATTTGCACAACGCGGCCTACAACAGCCGCACCATGGCGCGCGCCTGCCTGAACAACCCGCTGGCACCCCACATCCACACCGACGCTACCGCGCGCGACATGGACTTGGTGCGCCATCTGCTGGGCGATCAGAAGCTCAACTTCGTGGGCTATTCCTACGGCACCTGGCTGGGGGCGTGGTATGCCAGTGTGTTTCCCGAGCGTGTCGGGCGCCTGGTGCTCGATAGCAGCGTGGACTTTACCGACAACTTTGACGCGGCCTTCATCGGCCAGGTGCAGGCCCGCCAGCGCCTGCACGATGCGGTGCTATTGCCCTATGCGGCACGCCACCCTCAGTTCTTCGGTTTGGGCAGCGATGCGGCGCAGATCGGCACGCAGGTGCAGGCACTGCAACCGCAAGTGCAAGACGTGCTGTATGGTGAACTGGAAGAAATGTTCTCCAGCCGGGGCAGCGCAGAGGTTTACCTGTTCACCCTGAATGCCGCGCGCGGGCTGGACGCCGTGCTGCGCCAACAGCCCCAGCCCAGCCAGCCCGAGGCGGTGCAGCAGGCGCTGCAGCGCTACAGCTTTGTCCCAGGGCAGCCCGAGGCCGACGATTGGACGCGCAACCAGGCGAACTGGCTGTACGCCACATACCGCGAGCGCTGGGAAGAGTTCCGCCCCAAGAGCATCTACCTTGACCCGGAGGCGGCGGTGTACCGCAGCGTGGTGTGCAATGACATCACCGGTATCAGCGATCCGCAGGAGTGGGATGCGGCCATTACCCGTGCTGCCGCCCAGGCAGGGGTGGCGTTTTACGAGCTGTACACCAATCTGTGCCCCTACTGGGGTGGCCCGCGCGTGGCCCATCCTGGCATCGCACCGCTGCGCGACATGCCGCTGTTGACTTTGCAGTCGCAGTACGACGCGGCCACCATCACCGAGAACGCGCAGCGCTTTTATGCCCAACTGCCGGGGGCGTGGCATGTGGCCGTACCGGGCGAGTACCAGCATGGCCTGTTTCCTTATACCGATCAGTGCCTGGATGCCCTGGTGCTGGACTACCTGCTCGAAGGCCCTAGCCTCTTGCCCAGTGCGCGCCAGCTCAGTTGCCCCATGCGTCCTTTGCGGCAAGATGAGGTAACGCTGGCTGCGGCTGGTCGCAAGCAGGCGGCCACAGCTGCGGTGCCCACCTACCGCGATCCCGCCTGGGCACAGGCGCGCATTGATACGTTCAAGCAAGGCATTGATCGCATGGCACGGCCCTGAACGTGCTGTTGCCGCGACCGGGTGGGTCGCGTGCGCTTGTTAAGCTTGCCTCATGCCACGTCGTCGTTTTCTTCGCTCTTGCCTGCAGGGGGCCAGTGTGCCCCTGGCCGTTCCTTGGGCACTGGCGGGCCCCGTACCTGTGGGGGCGGGTGCGCCCCCGGTACACATCTACATGATCACCTTTCGCGGCGAGACGGATGTGGACAAAGGCTTTCGTGCCTACCTGGCAGAAGCGGGTGTGGCGGTGCGCTACACCGTGCGCGATCTGGGGCAGGATGTGGGGCGCATGGCTGCGTTGCGCCGTGAAATACGTGCTCTGGCCCCGGACTTGATCTACGTCTGGGGCACTCCTGCCACGCTGGCTTTGGTGGGCCCGTTCGATGCCCCGGCGGACAGCGCCACGCCCCCTTACATCCACGATATTCCGGTGGTGTTCGCGCTGGTGGCGGCGCCCGTGCGTGCGCGCATTGTTGCCAGCGAACGCGGCCATGGGCGCAATGTGGCGGGGGTGGTGCACGTGGTGCCGTTCGATGTGCAATTGCGCGCCATGCAGCGCTACCGTCCGCTGCAACGCCTGGGGGTGCTCTACAACGCCGCCGAGGCGAATGCCCGTGCCATCGTGCAAGAGGCACGCCAAGTGTGCGCCCAGCAGGGGGTGGAGTTGCTGACCTTGCGCTTGCCCACCAATGCCCAGGGCCAGCCCAGTGCGGAACACCTGGCGGCACACATCGCCCAATTGCATGGGCAGGGGGCGCAGTGGCTGTATCTGCTGCCCGATACCTTTGTTGGCACGCTCTACGAGCGCATCACCCCTTTGGCCAACCAGTTACAGCTACCGTGCTTTGGCGCGGTGGAGCTGGCCGTGCGCACCGGGGGGGCTCTGTTGGGGCTGGTGAGTCGCTACTACGCAGTGGGCCAATTGGCTGGCGCCAAAGCTCTGGAAATTTTGCAAGGTGGCCACAGCCCCGAACAAGTGGGCGTGCAGACGTTGCCGCGCTTTGCCCTCATGGTCAACATGGCGGCGGCCCATCGCTTGCGCATGTACCCTCCTATGGACATGCTGAATTTTGCTGAAATCATCGCCGTGGGCGACACCGCTGCGGGAGCCACATGAACGCCGCCTGGCCCGCCTTGGAGTGGCGCGAACTGCAGCCCACCGACCTGGACGCCATGGACGCCCTACACCGCCTGAGCATTGCGGGCATGGCGCCCGAGGCCGTCAAACGCGAATCGACCGCGTACTTTGCCAGTGTGCTGGGGGCCCATGGCGGGCCTGCGCGGGGGCGGGTGTGTGGTGCCTGGCAGCACGGCATGCTGGTGGCTTATGGGGTGCTGCAGCACGATATGTTGCCCCATGACGATCCCCGCCCTGTGCTTGGCTTGCCTGCACACCAATGCTTGCGCAAGCTCGCCGGTGCCAGCGTTCACCCGCACTGGCGTGGCCAGCAGTTGCAGCAACGCCTGATTCGCACCCGTGTGGCCTGGGCCAGCGGGGCCGTGTGCTACGTCACCGCCGCACCGTGCAACCTGCCGAGCTGGCATAACCTGCTGGCCTGTGGCTTTGAGGTGCGTGCGCTGCACACTCTGGCAGGTGCGCCGCGTTATCTGCTGGCCTATGGTCTGCCTGCGTCACCCGCCCCCTGCCAGGCCGCTTGTGAATCGGGCTTGGCCCAGTTAGAGCGTCAGCGTGAACTGCTGGCGCGCGGTTGGCGCGGCGTGGCGGTGGGCTCGGCACCGGATCGTCTGCGCTTGCTGCCACCGGCTGCAGGGGGTGCTTGATGCCCGGGTTCGCGCGCTTATACGCCCTGGTGGCCGTGGCCGTGCTGGCCCTGTGGCTGGGCCTGCTGTTGCTCGGCCAGCAGGCGCGCCAGCAGCGCAGCGAGCACATCCAGGCGTTGCGCGAAGCGTATGTGCTGCGCAACCTGCGCACTGCCGCTGAAAGCTACCTGGCCACCGGTTTGCAGTTGCCCCAGTTGGAGGTGCTGCAGGGGGTCGTGGAGCGGGAGCGGCAAAACTTTGCCGCAGTGATGGCAATTGACATTTTTTCGGCCCAGGGGCGGGTGCTCTTCAGCACCGATCTGGGCAACCGCGGACTGCAAGTGCCTTCGGCCTGGCGCGAGCTGTTGGCCAGTGATGCCGTGTGGCTGCAAACCCAGCCCGGACAGCGCCAGATTGGCCAGCGTTTCGAAGGCGAGCTGGGCCAGGCGGTCGGTGGCATTGTGGTGACGCTGGACGCGACTGCGGCTGCACCGACACTGGCGCAGTGGTACGCCTGGGGGCACGAGGCGCTGCAGTGGCTGCTTGTCTTGGTGCTGGCGCTCGGGGTGGCTTGGTGGGCGCTGTGGCTGGGTTTGCGCCGACTGGCCCAGCCTTATGCCCGCGTAGCTGCGGTACTGCAAACCTCTGCCACTGAACCCGCGTGCGTGGCCGGGGCAGATGCCTGCGCACTGGAGCGCGCTGCCTGGGCACGCTACGCCAACGGGGTGGCGGCCCACCAGCGCTGCCGCCAGGCGATGCAGCAATTGCAGGAGCTTGACGATGGCCTCTGAGCACGCCCCCCAGCACTTGCGCTGGCGTTTGACGCTGCTGGTCGGCGCGCTGGTGGCGTGCGTGGGCGCGGCCTGTGTGCTGTGGCTGCTGTGGCATGTGGAGCGCAGCGCTGCCCAGGCCGGGGTGCAAGAGTGGCGCGCCATTGCCACCTCGGTGGCGCAGAGCCAGGCACGCCAGTTCGGGCGTGCCGTGCGCTTGGGGATTCCCTTGCCTGAGCTGCCGGGCGTACCAGCACATTTTGAAGGCGTGTTGCAGCGCCAACCCGTGCTGGCCGCCATGGCGCTGGAGTTGGCCGATGGCCGTGTCTTGCACCAGGTGCGCCATCCACAGCGCCTGGTGGCCCCGGATGAAGCTGCCGTGCGTGTGCCCGTGAACGCCGTGGCCCCTCCCGGCCAGCCAGCCACCGTGGTTGCCACAGTGGTGCTGGAATTGGCCGACGGTGCCAGCCTGCGCCCCAGTCTCTGGCGTACAGGCGGGGGGGCATGGGCGGTCGTGCTGCTGGTGGCTGGGTTGGCCGCCCTTGCCACCTGGTGGGGGCCAGCGCGGCGCTGGCAGGCCCAGCATGGGCTGTTGCTCCAGGCCTTGCAGCCGCAGGCTGCACCAGGCGACGTAGCGCGCGTGCCCGTTGACGTACTGGCGGACGCGGGGGGCGCAGGCCCTCTGGCACCTGCGCTAGAGGCCCTGGCCCAGGGCGATGCCCAGCTCGCCCGTGCCCAGGCAGCGGTACACAGCTACGCCCAGGAATTGTTGGCGATGGACTTTGACGCCTCGCTGCAGGCGCGTATTGCCACCATCGTGCAGCGCGTTGATGCCCCCGGTGCGTTGCCCCCACCCGTGGCTTCAGCGCCGCCCTCTGTTCACGATTGACCCGCCATGCTGCTGCGCACCCGTATCACTGCCATGGTGGCCACCGGCTTGCTGCTCACGGCACTGGCCCTGCTGGGCGGAGGATGGCTGCACGAGCAGTTGCTGCTACAGCGCATCAGCGAAAGTGCCTTGCAGGCCGACCGTGCGCTGTGGGCAGGGGCACTGGCCCAGCAAGACCAGGCCCTGGATGAGGCCAGCGACAAGCTGCAGCTCGATGCGGCATTTTTGGCTGCCGTGCGCCGCAGCGATAGCGCTGTTTTGACGCAGTTGCTCGCCCAGCGCGGCCTGTTCGACGAGGGCCTGGACGATGGCCTGCAGCGTCGCGTTGCCGCCCTGCAGGGCTTGGGCAGTGCGCCCCTGGTGTGGGGTGTGGCAGCGGAGCTGCCCTTGCTGGACAGCGACAGCCTGGAGCGGGCCAGTGCGGGCGATGCCCTCAGCGGCCTGCGTCTGGTGGGCGGGCGCCAGGCACTGGTGCTGTCCACCCGGCGCCTGCCCTTGCCAGGCGCGCCAGTGCTGCTGGTGCTGGGGCGCGACGTGGGCCAGACGCTGGAATTCTTGGCACGCAGTGCGGCTGCCACCGTGACCCTGCTGGATCTGCATGGCCAGGTGCTGCGCAGCACCGATGCCAGCCTGTGGCAGCAGGTGGCACCTCAGCTGGCGCAGCGTGGCGTGCAGTACCGTGAACTCTCCTTGGGCGCACAGGCCTACCAGGCCAGCAGCCTGCCGGTGTACGACCTGGCAGGGCACGAAGCGGGCACCCTGGTGCTGCTGCGCGAGCACACGGCGCAGGCGCGCGTACACCGCTTTTTGAACCAGCTCGCCCTGGGCGGCATGGTGCTGCTGGTGCTGCTGGTGCTGCTGGGGGTCCACGCTTACCTGCGCCGCAGCTTGCAGCCCTTGGCCCAGGCGATTGATGCGCTGCAGGCTCTGGCACAGGGCGACACCGAAGTGCGCTTGCCCGTGCGTGGCAACGATGAAGTGGGCCGCATTGCCCAGGCCGTAGCCCGTTTTGCCCACGATGCCCAAGAGCTGGCCCACACCCGTGCACTGCGCGAGCGCGTGCGCCGCCGCCAGGAGCGCTTGCTGCGCACCAAGCTCCAGGCCTTGGCCCAGGCGACGCAGCAGCCCCTGGAGCTGGGCCGCGTGGGCAGCGACGAAGAGCAGCTGCGCCAGCTTGCACAGGTGATGAACGCGCTCTCGGGCCGCCTGATTGAGCAGCACCAGCGCCTCAGTGGCATGGTGCAAGAGCTGCGCGAGGCCCTGATCACCAAGACCCGCCTGGCCGGGCTGGAGCAAGAGCTGCAAATTGCGGCCCAGGTGCAGTTGAGCATCTTGCCGCGCCACCCTCCGCAAGATGCCCGCCTGCAACTGCATTGCCACATCATTCCCGCGCGCGAGGTGGGAGGCGATTTTTACGACTACTTTTTCATCAGCCCGAACGCACTGGGCTTTGTCATCGCCGATGTGTCGGGCAAGGGTGTGCCTGCAGCACTGTTCATGACCATTACGCGCACCTTGCTCAAGGCCACAGCGCAGTTCATTGCCGAGCCCACGCAGTGCGTAACCCAGCTCAACGATTTGCTGGCCGCAGAAAACGAGCAAATGATGTTCGTCACCCTGTTCTACGGGGTGCTGCACCTGGATACGGGCACGCTGCATTACGTCAACGCTGGCCACAACCCGCCTTATTTGCTGCGCACCGATGGCAGCGTGCAGCCCCTGGCGCGCACGGGCGGCATGGCGGTGGCCGTGAGCGAAGGGATGGCCTACCGCGCTGCCAGCGTGCAACTGCAGCCGGGGGAGCAGCTGTTTTTGTTCACCGATGGCGTCACCGAAGCCTTCAACCCGCAGGGCCAGGAGTTTGGCGAGGCACGCCTGCAGCAGGCCTTGCTGCAGGCCCAGCCGCACACGCGGGCCGATCCTGGCGCACTCACCGCCCAGGTGCTGGCCCAAGTTCACGCTTTTGAAAACGGTGCCGCCCAGGCCGACGACATCACCTGCATGGCCCTGCGCTTTGGCGGGCCCGGCACAGCCGCTTGAGCCGTGCCCGTTTCTCGCAGGGCACACACGCTAGGGCAGGGCCACGCTGGGTACTGGTTGCAGGTAAAGCTGCTGCGCTGCCCGCGCGGCCTGGTAGTAAATGCTGGGCAATTGCACGCCATACGCTGCCAGTGCGGACGGGCGCAGGGCCACCGTGAAGTCGTGGCCCAACTCGGGCGCGGGCACACGGGCGCTGCGTTCGGGCAGCGCCCGCAGTGCCAGTGTGGTGCTTTGCTGGCCCAGGCCATCGGGGGCTGGGGTGAGGGCCAGAGCGCCGCCATCGCTGACAAAGCGCGTGCGCACGCCCAGCGTCAAGGGGCGTGCGTGCTGCACCGTCCACTGCGCCAGGGCCCTGGGGTCGGTACTGCCACGGCGCGCCGCTCCCAGCGGCAACCCGGCATGGCTGAGCACCAGCAGCACATCGCTGGCCTGTGCGGCCTGTACGGCCTCTTGCCAGGCGGGTAAATCGGCCGCCAGGGTCACGTTCAGCAGGCGGTGGGGGCCCCAGTCAAAGGCCAGCAGCTGCTGGCGCTCGGCCTCTCCGGTGGCGTCTTGTACGCCGATGGCGTGCAGCCGCACAGGCCCCGGCTTGAGGTGCGACAGCAGCTCGACGAGGGGCTGCAGCGGCAGCATTTCACGCACGCCGGTGGTTTGCGGCGCGTCGGTGTAGCCAAAGCGGGCGGGGTCTTCCGCCACGGCATACACCACGCGCAGATCACCGCGCCCGGCGTAGTGGCGCGCCACGTAGGCCTGCGCTTCTTCGCCCACGGCCAGCAGCACGTTGGGGCTCCAGCGGTCGATCACACTGCGCGCGCGCTGGGCGCTGGCCTCCCATTCTTCGACGGTGGTGTGGTCGGTAGCGCTGAACGACATGTAGTGCCAGCGGTGCGTCAGGGGCTTGCGGTTGTCGGCCAGGGCGCGCTGTACCCCAAGGTTGAAGTTTTGCTCCCACATGCCTTCCTCGGCGTAGCTGTGCAAGATGAGCAGGCGCGGCTTGTGGTGGTTGAAGGCCACCAGGGCGCCCACCAGCACGAGAGCGAAAGCGCAGCTCAGGGCAAACAGCAGGGTTTTGGGGTGTTTCATGCGTGCAGCCCGATCCATTGCCAGTAGGGAATGCTGGCAAACGCCAGCACCACACGTGCGCCGTTGAGCCACCAGTTGTAGCGCATGAACAAGGCCAGGTCGCAGCGCTGGCGCAGGCCCATGCTCAGCACCTGTTGGTAGGTGGAGTTTTGGTGCGGCAAAAACCAAATGTCGGAAAACAACGAGGCCAGAAACACCACCAACCAGGGGTGGATGCCCAGCTCCATGCCCAGCGGCAGCAGCAACGTGACGGCCATCACCATACCCGCCGTGAGCGGCAGCACCAGGCGCAGTGCCACCGTTACCACCAGCGCCAGCAGCGTGAACCACAGCAGACTGCCATCCATCCACTGCAGGCTGTTGCCGAGGCTGGCCAGCATGAGTTTGTCCAGCCCCAGGTAGCTGATGGCCTCGGTCAGGCCGTCGAGCGACAGCAAAAAGAAAATCATCGGCCAGTCGATCTTGCCCTGGAAGGCTTGCTTGTTCAGCAGACCCAGCACCAGCAAGGCCGCCAGCATCAGCCCCGCCAGCCAGGCCGCTTGCGACTGGTGCCACTGGGGCAAAAACGAGCCCAGCAAAAACACCACAAAAGCCAGTGCCGCCACCCATTCCGCAGCCCGCAGCGGCCCGAGCAAGGCCAGCTGCGCGCCCAGGCGCTCCATGGGCAGGGCCACGGGTGTGCTGGGCAGCCAGCGCTGGCGCATGGCCCACAAATGCACCAGCAGCAGGCCCAGCGCCACCACCGCCGCGCCCACCAGCCAGGCCGCGCCCTGAAACTCTTGGCGCACCTGCGGCGGCAGCATCGACAACGCGGCCAGGTTGGAGGACTTGGCCGTGAGCAGCAGCGGGGCAAACACTGTGGCGCCGGTGAAGGTGGCAAGCATCAGCGCCGTGGCTTCGGGGCTGTGCGCGCGGGCGCGCAGGCTGGCATCCATTTCCTGGTGCAGCGGCAGCATGAGCGACATGCGCGCATTCGCCGAGGGCATGATCACCGAGAGCAAAAAGCCAAAGGTTGTCAGCGCCGTGCGGTGCCAAAACGGCCGGTCGGGCAGGCGCAGCAGCAGCCACAGCATGAAGCGGTAGGCCAGGCCGGAGCTGGCCATCAGCGCCGCCAGCGCGTACACCCCCAGCAGCAAGATGAAGGTGCGCGAGTAAAAGCCGTGCAGCGCCACGCGTGCGGGCACCAGCTCAATGAACAGCATGGCCACCACGGCAATCAAGGGCGGAATGAACTCATCGACCAGCGAGAACAGCCACAGCAGCGCCGTCATGGTGAACAGGCCCAGGTAGATGGCGCTGTGCGGCGGCAGGCCTGCGTGCTCGGCCAGTGCCCAGGCCAGCAGTGGCAGCACCAGGGTGGCGCACCAGCCCAGCACGGTTTTGGTGGGTAGCGTGGCCGCTGCCGCCTTGGCTCCAGTGGCCGGCGTGGCGGGCGGCGGCAGCGGTGCCAGCGCACCCAGGCGTGCGGCCAGCGCCAACAACGCACGCGAGCGCAGCGCCGGTTGGCCCGCCACCAGCTCGCGCAGGGCAGCACGCTCGATGCGCAGCGCCTGCACTTCGGTGCGCGCACGCACGCTGGCCAGGTAGCGGGTATGGGTGGCGGGGCCGTCTGCAAAGGCTTCCTGGCCCAGGCCTTCGCCCGGCCCCAGCGGCTGCGGCTGCGGGCACTGCAGCTCGGCCTCGCCTTGCACGATCCAGTAGTAATGCTCGGCCTGCGCACCCGCCTCGATGAGCGTGGCCCCGGCGCTGAACTGGCAGGGCTGGCAGGCCGATAGCAGCTTGGCCCGCTCCAGCGTGCTGCAACCCGCCAGCAAGGGGTGAGAGGCGATGGCGGCGGTGATGTCGGCCACAGCCGTAGAGGCGGGCAGTGCGGCGGTGGGCGCGTCGCTGGTGGGCAGGGGGGAGGATGTCATGGAGCAGAAGGAGCTGCCAAACGCTCTTTTTTTAATAGCTGCTTGCGCTTGACTGGTATGGTTTTATCGCCAATTCGTGTCATATTTTTGGCATGTTTTACCTGTTTTTGCCTGCTTTGTCTGCCCCTGCGCACGAGAAATCGGGCAGAGCGGCATTTTTGAAGAATCAAAAGTGCCTCAAATCCTTACTGGATAAGCGCAAGCAGCTATGAAAAAAGGAGTTTTTCGCGGGCTGCTGCTGGTTCAGCCGCAGGCGGGCACGGCGGGCAGCGCAACCTCTAGCAGCAGGCAGTTGCGCCCCTCGGGCGGTGTGGCACTGCGGCGGTAGCGCAGCGGCTGCAGGTAGTGGCGCATCAGGCGCAGGCCGTGGCCACCGACGGTGGCAGCCTCCAGCGAGGGGGCCAGCGGTGCCGGGGCTTGCACCGTGGGGTCAAAAGGCTGGCCATCGTCTTCCAGGTACAGCGCCAGGGCGCCCGGGGTGCTGCCGCAGGCCAGCCAGAACTGGGCGGGGCTGCCGTCGCTGCGGCGCGCATGCAGCACGATGTTGGCCAGCGCCTCATCGGCACACAGGCGCAGCACGTTGTGCGTGCGCAGTGGCCAGCCTTGCGCGCGGCCCAGTTGTTCCAGCCAGTCCAGCGCGGGGCCCAAGGCCTGGGGGCCGCTGCCTGGCGCGAACTGGGCCGGGGGCGCTGTCCAGTGGGGCCAGTCGGCGGTGGGCGCAGGCAGGGCGGGGCCGGGCATGGTCAGTGCTCGAAGTGCAGGTGCAGGCAGGCGCTGCCCGGGCCCTCGCTGCGGGTGCTCACACGGTCGGCCAGGTGCGGCAACAGCTGGCTGGAAAGCTGCGCCAGGGCAGCGTCCAGGGCGCTGTCGTCGTCGCCCTCCAGCAGCGCGGCGCTGGCCGGTGTGGCCGGGCCACTGCGCAGCAGCAGCGGTGCGCCGGTGTGCAGCAGCTCAATGTCGAGGTGAAACTCATCGAAGTGCCCCCGAATAGCCACCAATTGGCGCGCGCCTTCGGGTGCCGGGCTGTGGGCAATCGCTTCCGCCGCCTCCAGCGCTGCCAAAGCTGCGCGCTGCACCACGGCGCGGCGTGCGCCCCAGGCAGCGCCCTGGGTTTCGACGAAGTTGGTAATGTCGGCGTGCCACTGTGCACTGCTGGCGTGCAGCGGGCGCTGGGCGCGCTGCGCCACGCCCAGGCGAAACAGCAGGTTCAGCGCTACCACCAGCACCCCGGCCACCACAAAGCCGCTGCCCAGCAAAAAGCGCAGGCCCTCGGGTGCTTGCTCGGCCAATTGCGGCATTTGCAGCACCGCCAGCCCGGCGCACAGCGACAGGCCCACGGCGAACAGTGCCCGGCTGTCGAGCGCGCGCGACACCGTCAGCTCCATGCCCGAGACCATCAAGAATCCGGCGGCATACAGCCCCACCGCACCCAGCACGGGCTCGGGGATGAGCGTCAGTGCCAGCGTCCATTGCGGCAAAAAGGCCACCAGCGCCAGCAGCGCTGCCGCCACCAGGCCAATGGTGCGCGCCGTGGAGCGCGTGGCGTACACCAGGGCGATGTTGGCCGAGCTGATGCAGGTCGGGAAGGCGCCCGCCAGCCCCAGTAGCAGATCGCCCAGGCCGTTGGCCTGGATGCCTTTGCCCACAGCCTGCATGTCGGCGCGTTTCCAGTCAGCGTCGTCCATTTTGTCGAGCATGATGACGCTGCCCAGGGTGTCGAGCTGGGTGAGGACGGCCACCAGGGCCACTGCCACCAGCACCCCGGCGTCCAGGTGCCATTGCGGCGCCACCAGGCCAGGCCAGGCCAGCAGCGGTGCCTGGCGCAGCATGTCGGCGTCTTCCATGCGCCCCAGCAGGGCGGCCAGGGCCACGCCTACGCACATGGCCACCAGCAGCGCCATCAGGCGCAGGCGCCCCCCCCATACCGACAGCGCGACGATGCAACCCAGCGTGATGGCGGCAATCAGCGCGCTGGGGCCATCGAGCTGCCATTGGCCCGCTTCCATGCCCAGCGCCTGGCGCACCGAACTGGCCACCAGTGCCATGCCGCCCATGCAAATCACCACCCCCACCACCGGCGGCGGGAACAGGGGCCGCATGAAGCGCGCCAGCGGCACCATGGCCAGGGCCACCAGACCGTACACCAGCGCGGCTGGCGCCAGCGCGCCCAGGCCGTAGGCACCGAGCAAACTGGCGCCAAATGAAATCATGAAGGGGTTGGGCATATGCACCAGCAGCGCCCCTGCACCCCAGCGGCCACCCCAGGCTTGTAGTGCGGTGGTCAGGGCCATGGCCAGCAGCGTCAGCGAGACCAGGGTTTGCGTGTCGGCGCGCTCCAGCCCGGCCACGCGCGCGGTGACCAGCACGTAGGCAATGAAGGCCATGGCCGTGGCGGCGTGTTGCACCCCCAGCAATACCAGCGCGGCGGCGGGGGGGTGTTCATCGGCGGCATAGACCAGTTCGGAGGGGCGGCGTCGTGGTGCGCCAGAACGCGAGGGCAGGGCAGGAAAGGGCATGGTGGGCTGGACAAAAGTGGGCGCTATCATCGCTGCGGCTCGCATTCTGCGGGATACCGCCGTCCCTTCCCAGAGATTTTTGACCCATGACGATCACCCCTGAAACCACTGCCCAAGCCACCATCGTTCCTTTGCTGGGGCAAATCAACAGCGCCAACGCTGGCGCGCTGGAGGCCCAGTTGCTCACCTTGGTGGATGGGGGCGTGCGCCAGCTGGTGCTCGATTTTGCGGCGCTGGACTACATCTCCAGCGCTGGCCTGCGCTTGGTGCTGGTGCTGGCCAAGCGCCTCAAGCAAGAGCGCGGGCGCCTGGTGCTGTGCGCCATGCAACCCCATGTGCACGAGGTGTTCGATATCAGCGGTTTCCTGGCCATTTTGGATGTGCAAGCCACGCGCCAGGAGGCCTTGGCGAGGCTGTGAGGGCGGCTTTCCCCTGCGGCACATTCCTGCTGTAATGGCCTGCGTACTTACCCAGGAGAGACGTGATGTGTGATGTGCATGGTTGCGGGGCGCTGCAGGCGCCCACCCGTCGGCGCCTGTTGGGCGCTGGTGCGGCGCTGGCCAGTTGGTGGCTGGGCGCGCCTTTGGCCGCGAAAGAAGCGCTGCCCGAGCGTGGCCTCAGCCCCCAGCAGGCCCTGGCCGTGCTGCAGCAAGGCAACAGCCGCTATGTGAGCGGGCGCAGCACGGCGCGCGACCTGGTGGCAGCGCGCGCCCAGCACCCGCTGGGGCAGCGCCCGCTGGCGGCGGTGCTGTGCTGCGCCGATTCGCGCGTGGTGCCCGAACTGGTGTTCGACCAGGGGCCGGGCGACTTGTTCGTGGTGCGCGTGGCGGGCAACGTGGTCACCCCCGAAGGGCTGGCCAGCCTGGAATATGGCGTGCGCTTTTTGGGCGTGCCGCTGGTGATGGTGCTGGGGCACAGCAGCTGCGGCGCGGTCTCAGCGGCGGTGTCGGTGGTGCAGCAGCAGGCGCAGTTGCCGGGCCACCTGCCAGCGCTGGCCGAGGCCATTCGCCCGGCGGTGGAGCTGGCCGCCCAGCGCGACCCGGCGCACGTGCATGCCGCCGCAACCGAAGGCAATGTGCGCCACCAAGTGGCCCGCCTGGCCACCGCCGATCCGCTTTTGGCACCGCAAGTCAAGAGCGGCGCGCTGCAGGTGGTGGGCGCGCTGTATACGCTAGAAACGGGCCGCGTCACGCTGGTCTAGCCATTTCTACTTTTCTAGCCTGCTGCGCGGGTGCGCTGTCGTATGCTGCGCACCCTGTGCAATTTTTACGATGATCGAGACATGCTGCTGACCCAAGACCAGACCATGGTGCGCGACGCCGTGCGCGACTTTGTGACCGAACAAATCACCCCCCACGCCGCGCGCTGGGACAAAGAGCACCACTTCCCGCGCGACGTACACCAGGGCTTGGCGGCCTTGGGGGCCTACGGTATTTGCGTGCCCGAAGAATGGGGCGGTGCCGGGCTGGACTACGTCACGCTGGCGCTGGTGCTGGAAGAAATTGCTGCGGGCGACGGTGGCACGAGCACCGCCATCAGCGTGACCAACTGCCCGGTCAACGCCATTTTGCTGCGTTACGGCAACGTGGCGCAAAAGCAGCAGTGGCTGGCGCCGCTGGCGCGCGGCGAGATGCTGGGCGCGTTTTGCCTGACCGAGCCGCATGTGGGCTCCGACGCCTCGGCCCTGCGCACCACAGCGGTGAAAGAGGGCAACGAGTATGTGCTCAACGGGGTGAAGCAGTTCATCACCAGCGGCAAGAACGGCCAGGTGGCCATTGTGATTGCCGTGACCGACAAGGCGGCGGGCAAAAAAGGCATGAGCGCCTTCATCGTGCCTACCAGCACCCCAGGTTATGTGGTGGCGCGCCTGGAAGACAAGCTGGGCCAGCACAGCAGCGACACCGCACAAATCAATTTTGACAACTGCCGCATTCCCGCCGAGAACCTGATTGGCCAGGAAGGCGAGGGCTACAAAATTGCCCTGGGCGGTCTGGAGGGCGGGCGCATTGGCATTGCCGCGCAAAGCGTGGGTATGGCGCGCGCGGCCTTTGAGGCGGCGCTGCAGTACAGCAAAGAGCGCGAGAGCTTTGGCCAGCCCATCTTCAACCACCAGGCCGTGGGCTTTCGCCTGGCCGAATGCGCCACGCAGATCGAGGCGGCGCGCCAGCTCATTTGGCACGCGGCCAGCCTGCGCGATGCCGGTCAGCCCTGCCTGAAAGAGGCCGCCATGGCCAAGCTGTTTGCCAGCGAGATGGCCGAGCGCGTGTGCAGCGCCGCCATCCAAACGCTGGGTGGCTACGGCGTGGTGAACGACTTTCCGGTCGAGCGCATTTACCGCGACGTGCGCGTGTGCCAAATTTACGAGGGCACCAGCGACGTGCAAAAAATCCTCATCCAGCGCGCGCTGGCCTGAGGTGCAGGCCATGCAGCGTCCTCACACCACCGGCGGCTGGCTGCTGCGCGGCAAGGCGGCAGCACTGGGTGCCCTGGCGGCGCTGGCCTTGCTGGTGGGCTGCGATGCCCAGCGCATTGAAGAGCTGGAGGAGGGCCTGGCTACCGAACAAGACGTGCGTGCGCGCTTTGGCGAGCCCGAGCGCGTCTGGCCCGAGGCCGACGGTGCGCGCACGCTGGAATACAACCGCCAGCCCGCCGGGCACCGCAATTACATGATCACCATCGGCGCCGACGGCAAGATGAGCGCGCTGCGCCAGGTGCTGGCGCCGCACCATTTCGCCAAGGTGCAGCCCGGTATGGCGCAAGAGCAGGTGCGCCGCTTGCTGGGCAAGCCCGCGCGGCAAATCACCTACCAGCTCAAGCAGGAAACCGAGTGGGAGTGGAACTGGATCGATCCGCCCACGCGCGAGATGGTGTTCACCGTGGTGTTCGGCCCCGAGGGCCTGGTGCGGCGCAGCGCCAGCATCGAGAAACTGCCCGAGGGTCGTTGAGCCTCTCAAAAATCATAGCTGCTTGCGCTTGGTGGGTAAGGTTTTGCGGTGTAAAAGTGCCGGAAAGCTGCGCAGGATAAGCGCAAGCAGCTATCAAAATTGCAGGGCTCGCTCAATCTTGCCAACGCAGGTCGGGCGTTACCTGGCAGGCCAGGCGTTGGGGCAGGGCCAGGTCCAAGTCGGCCAGGCGCTGTTTGATCAGGATGGGTGCCACTTCGAACAGGTGCGCCAGCTCTTGCGCGTTGTGGATGTGCTGCTGCAGCACGGAAAACTTCAGCACCTCGCTGGGCACCAGCAGGCGCAGCGCAAAGTCGTTGGCCTCGCGCTCGATGCGCTGTTCGTAGTCCACGTGGTAGCTCTCGCTGACGTGGATGGCGTGGCGCATACCGGGGCGCAGATGGTGCAGCGCCACATGGCCGATGGCGTGCGCCACGCCGTAGCGCTGGCGCATGAAGCTGTCGCTGCTGGCAATCGTCACACGCCGCGTGCGCTGGGGCGTGATCTCCAAAATGGCGCAGGCGTCCCCCGTCTCCCCTGGCGCCACCACCACGGACATGGCACGCGCAATGCGCGCCACGTTCACGGGCACCGACTGATCCCAGTGGGTTTTCAAAATGCCCTCGGCGAACAAAATCATCGTCTGTGGTGCGTGGAGCGAAGGTGGGTGGGTTTGCCAGCATAGAAAGGGCACCGCGCTGCAGACACAATTGTTTTCACGGAATTTTTGCTGCCATTTGGCGCGCCGCCAGCTGATGGGGCGTTATTGTCCTCGCTGTTGTCGCCCTTCTTTTTTGTTCACTGCCTGCGCAGTTTTTGCCGTTTTTTGCCATGCCCGCTCCCGCACCTTCCTCCAAACCTGCTGCGCCTGCCGCACCGACGGCTGGCGCAGCCCTTGCAGCACCTACAGACGCCGCTGTGTCGGCCGCCGTTGGCGCTGTTTCTGACCAGGACGCCTCTTCCCGTGGTGCGTCGAGCAAAGTACGCGCCCGGGCGCGCACGCGCACCGTGCGCCGGGGCGATACGCTGGAACAACTCACTCCCGATGCCGTGCCACGCCAGGCCAAGGCCAAAGCCGCCGAGGCCGCGCGCGAACGCCGCCTGGCGTTGCTGCACGACCTGCTGGAACGCGAAGGCATGGCCTCAGACGAGCGCGTGGCCGCGTTGCGCGCGCTGGTGCAGGGCACCTCGGCCGACGACCGGGAGATCCTGCGCCAAGTGCTGCTAGAAGAGGAGGGCCTGGGCGGTGCCAACGTTCTAGGCAACGATGCCAAGCATCCCCATCCTGACGATGAGCTGGCACCCGATTGGCGCGAGGGCGGCTATCCCTACAAGCACCTGATGCGCCGCGCCACTTACGAGGCACAAAAGTACCACCTGCAGGTGGAGCTGCTGAAGTTGCAAGCCTGGGTGAAGGAAACGGGCCAGCGTGTGGTCATCTTGTTTGAGGGTCGCGATGCGGCGGGCAAGGGGGGCACCATCAAGCGCTTCATGGAGCACCTGAATCCGCGCGGCGCGCGCGTAGTGGCGCTGGAAAAGCCCAGCGAAGTCGAGCGCGGCCAGTGGTACTTCCAGCGTTACATCCAGCACCTGCCCACGGCAGGCGAGATCGTGCTGTTCGACCGCAGTTGGTACAACCGCGCCGGTGTCGAGCGCGTGATGGGCTTTTGCAGCGAGAACGAGTACCGCGAGTTCATGCACCAGGCGCCAGAGTTTGAGCGCCACTTGGTGCGCAGCGGCATTTACGTGGTGAAGTTTTGGTTCTCCGTCAGCCAGAAAGAGCAGCGCCGCCGCTTCAAAGAGCGCCAGGTGCATCCGCTCAAGCAGTGGAAGCTCAGCCCGGTGGATTTGGCCTCGCTGGACAAGTGGGACGACTACACCCGCGCTAAAGAAGCGATGTTCTTTGAAACCGACACCGCCGACTCGCCCTGGACGGTAGTGAAAAGCGACTGCAAGAAGCGCGCGCGCCTGAACGCCATGCGCTACGTGCTGCACAAGCTGCCCTACGCCAACAAATCGCTAGAAACCATTGGCAAGCTCGACACCTTGATTGTGGGCCGTGCCAATGCGGTGTACGAGCGCGGCGAGCGCCACAACGGGCTGTGAGCATGGTGGCCCCCCACGCTTCTTCGGCGGCCTGCCCGTGCGGCAGTGGTGCGCAGCTGGCCGCCTGCTGTGGCCGCTACCTCGATCACTGGGACAGCCAGCCCGCTCCCGATGCCGAGCGCCTGATGCGCTCGCGCTATAGCGCTTTTGTGCTGCAGCGCAGCGACTACCTGCTGGCCACCTGGCACCCCAGCCAGCGCCCGGCCACGCTGGAGTTGTCACCGCACACGCAATGGCTCGGCCTGCAGGTGCGCGCCCACCGCAGCACCGGCAGCGACACGGCAGAAGTTGAATTTGTCGCCCGCTCGCGCGACAGCGGCCCCGGCGGTGGCCGCGCCCAGCGCCAGCACGAACGCAGCCGCTTTGTGCGTGAAGGCGGGCGCTGGTACTACGTGGCGGGGGAGGTGGGGTAGCAGGCTGTAGGGCGGGGCTACCGCCAGAGTGATCTGCGTGTCAGCCTCAATGCAGCGCCGCAGCGGGTGGGGCACCACAGGCCTGGCTTTCGTGCATCCAGGTGGGCCAAGCGGCCATGGGCCATTGCCCGCGTTGGGTTTGGGCATACACAATGCCCAACCACTGGCGTAGCGGCTGAGGGGCCAACACCAAACGGGCCTCTTGTTGTGCGGGGCCTTGGAACACGACACACAAGGTGGGTGTGCCTGTAGTGGTGGTGGTTTCTATGATGTGTGCACGATCCACCCGCCAGCTGGCGGTGCTGGCGCTGGTGCGTACCGGTGGGCTGGGTGCCAGCTGTGCTTGTGCCGCCTGTTGGGCAAAACCTTGTATCCAGTCAGAGTCTTGCCACAGGCCGACAGCGTTACCCGCAGCACCTGCATCGTGCTGGCCGAGCCATTGTGTGAGGTGAGGGAGTATGCGGTAGAGCAAGCGCTGCGTGAGCCAAAGCAGCACGCTGGAGCCGTCTGACAGTTCCCCGCTCAGGCGTAGCCGGTCTTCGTGTTCATCGTACTCGGTGGTAATGCGTTGCAGTGCTTGCATGTGCTAGCCCACCAGCCACAACACGGCAGCACCTGCTTGGGGGGTGCCCACTACCAAAATTTCGGTCGCTTGGGGGTCTTGCACATGGAGGTAGGCGCCGTGCTCCAGTGGCGTCCAGCCCAGCGATTCCAGGGCGATGGTGGCCAGCTCCTGTTGTTCAGCTTCGATGTCTAAGGTTGGCACATTCATGGTATTGAAATGGGATTTTTCACCATTTGATGGCCTATTTTTCTTTGGTTTAAGGTAAAAAAATACCTCTGCACACCAAGGGCATGCAGAGGTATGGGTGGGGATTAGTTAATCCAGGTAGTTAGAGTTTGGCAGGCACT
Organism: Acidovorax sp.; assembly: GCA_041910915.1. Classification (GTDB taxonomy): domain Bacteria; phylum Pseudomonadota; class Gammaproteobacteria; order Burkholderiales; family Burkholderiaceae_C; genus Paenacidovorax. The sequence goes on along the minus strand of JAYRPZ010000119.1, from coordinate 18,793 downwards.
GTTGGCACTGGTGTTGTCTGCAGTCACTCCAGCGAGCAAGTTCGCCAGAGCAACGTCGCTCAAGACAGGTGCGCCCGAGCCTTTGAGCTCCATTTTGGTAACAAAGTGGCGGGCCACTTTTTTGCGGTTTTCCAATACCGCTGTATCACCGCCAGATGTTCCGTCAAGAATATTGATGGCAATTGAGGCCAATGTACTTTCTCCGGAGTCTAATTTGTAAGTATAAAAGCTCCAGCCATCAGGGTCTGGGTTGCGTCCGTACATTTGTTGGTACAAATTTTGAACTAAATCGTATGTTCCTAAACCGCCAAAGCGACGCAGATATTCTTCAGAGTTTCCAAAGGGTTCAATAATCGCCCAAATGCTACCCCCCTGCTGTTCCATCCGGCCAGCCCAGTAGTTGAGGCCACCGGAGTCTGCGGGTCGGCCATAGTAGGCAATATACGCACCCAATACCCTTTCTTCTCCCGTGCTGAAATAACGTGCTTCACATGTTCCTGGAGTGCCAAAACTGGCAAACACTGTAGTGTCCGCGTTCAGTGTGAAGCTGCATGTTCCAGTGCCGGAGCAAGTTCCACCGCTCCAGCCCGTGAAGCTGCTTGACTGCGTACCAGCAGCGCTGAGGGTTACGACGGTGCCTGTATTCAATGTTTCGCTACAGGTGGATACGGATGTGCCACAGGTCATGCCTCCGCTGCGAGTAACCGTTCCGCTCCCCAGCTTGGAGACTGTCAAGGTTTTTTTGGTGCTTACTGCTGTAAAAGTGGCCATGACTGTTTTGGGTGCATCCATGGTCACGGTGCAAGCGCCGGTACCGCTGCAATTGCCTCCCCAGCCAGTGAAACTGTAGCCTGTGCTTGGTGTGGCAGTCAGTGTGACGCTGGTTCCTTGGTCGTACGAAGCCGTGCATGTGCTGCCGCAATTGATGCCAGCTGGGGTGCTGGTGATAAGTCCGCTGCCGGATTTATTCACTGCCAATGCGACCTGGCTCACGGTGTCTTGGGGTAGATAAGTTTGGGCTTGCATGGTCATCACCTGCGGCACACGCCCAGGATTGATGCCGTAAGGATGGTTGGTGCCAAAAGACCAAGAAATATTTGGCATGCCGCCTGTGATTAAATGGCAGTAACTCATCAAGGTTCCTGTGCCTTGGCCTTGGTTGCCGCCAGTTAATGTGCCCAAACCAGGGAGGTATCCGGTCTTGTTTATGCCACCAAGAGCAATAGCACATTGGCTGCCAGAATTTTGTGCATAACAGCAGTCAATGGCTCCTCCGCTATTCGGGGAAGGAGATACATATGGATTGTCATAGTCATGTGTGTGGCTACTACCAAACGCATGTCCAATTTCGTGGGCGACAACCGTGGTATCCCACAATATTTGAGGATTTTGTGCCGAGAAATCTCCTTTGATATAAGCGCTAACGCCGTAACCCCAGCTTTGAGCGCCAAGGGAATCTACGTAGGCAATGCTCGTGCTTACTGGTTTCCCACTCAGCAGGTGCACGTGGTGCCGGGTTAAGGTGCGATCAGGGTTGCTGGTGCTATCGTTCCAATATGTCCGCACCTCATCCAACATAGCGGAGGCACTGGAGGCTGTCCACGGGTCGCTAGCACTTGAGCGAATCAGTACTTTCTTCAGGTTGAAGCGGGTGGAGATTTCGCTTTGGTATTTTTGACTGACGTATGTGAATAAATCTGCCACGTAGGTGGCAGCGGCACTTGCTGACCCCAGGGCTTGTACAAATTCATAGTCGGTATCAACGATGATGTCCGCGCGCCGAGCACTGATCAGCGCTTGAGTCAAAGGGGTGTTGTGTGCTGAAGTGGGTGCTCGTGAGCTCGGGGCGCCTGGCGCAGATGCAGGGAAGAGCTCAGTGTGCGAGGGGTCAACCCCGCAGGTGAAGCTTCGCTCAGCAAAGGCTTCCCCCAGTTCCATGGCACGTGACACGGTCGCACTGGCGGTGGTGCGGGTACCCGGCTCATAAGTGCTGACTATTACTTGCCCATCACGGTGAATGATGGAACGAATGGCACCATCCGGTGAAATACTCACGAACGCTGCCGCGTCTGGCTGGCCCTGCACTGTGCCGGCAAAGCGCGTACCGGTATTGACGTGCAGTGGTCGTTCACCCAACTCGTCAACGACAACAAACTGCGTGGCACTGCTCACGCTGTCGGCGCGCTGCAAATTGAGATTGACCGTTGGGGTGTCGCGGCTGTCGACAGCCAGATTAAGCAGCTGGAGCGAGCTAGAAGACGAGGCATCGCCCAGTGCTTGTTGAATCTGCGCAGCTACGGGGGCACGCGCTGGTGATAGGTCAATCACCTGTTGTGCCCATGCCGAATTGCAAAAAAGTAAAGCCGTAGCGGTAGCCGCTTGGGAGGTGCGTGCCCACGTACGGGCGCGCACAGGAAAGTGAAACAACATAAACACCCCACCCGATGAAAAACAGGGCCGAATCCGGCCACCTTGCCAAACTTCTCGCCACCCAGTCATCGGCACGTGTCGCGTGAAGTCAGGCTCTCGGGCCTCAGGCTACCATTGTTGACAAATGGCAGCAAACAATTTTCTGTGCTTTATCGTCCATGCAGACGGAGGGCCTGTGTGTACACCTCAACGGTTTTTTGCGCACACCGCTGCCACGTAAAACCTGCTGCACGTTCTATCCCTTGTTGGCTTGCTTGTGTCCTCCACATGGTGTCTTGCAAGCCGCGTGTCAGGGCCGCTGCCAAGGCATCTGTGTCTTGCGGCTCCACGCTCAAGGCCACATACCCCGCTACTTCAGGTAACGAGGAAACCGTGCTGGTGACAATCGGAACACCGCTGGCCATTGCTTCCAACACGGGCAGGCCAAAGCCCTCGTAGAGGGAGGGGTAGGCAAACAAAGCGGCACCAGCGTACAAAGCGGGTAAATCTTGCTGAGAAACGAAGCGCAGGTAGCGCAGCCAGCCAGCGTGTGCTGCGCGCTCCATGTGTGCGTGCGTTGCCTCGGAGTGCCAGCCTTTGCTGCCTGCCAGTACGAGCGGGTAGTGTTTGCGCAGTGTCTCAGGCAGGAGTTCGTAGGCACACAGCAGGCGATCCAGATTCTTGCGCGGCTCAATCGTCCCGACGAACAGGCTGTAGCCTTGTGCTTTCAAGCCCAGACGGGCTAGTACTGGTGCCAGTTCGGCCTCGTTGTGTGGCCGAAAATGTGGCTGTACTCCCAGGTGAATGGCGGTCACTTTTTCGGGAGCCAAGCCCAGGTAAGTTATCGCGTCTTGACGCGCGGCTTGCGACACGGTGATGACGTGGTTAGCCCGCACCATGCTCGGCGGTAACATCCGCTGCATGTAATCAATCCGTGCTGCTGGGTGAAACTGTGGGTACACATGGTGTGACAGGTCATGCACTGTGACGACTGCACAACCTTGTACGGGCGGCAAGAAGAAATTGGGTGAGTGGAATAAGGCCCCGCCTTCGCGCCGCAATTGCCATCGTTGCAGCCAAGGCATCAGGGCTGCAAAGGCACGTACCGCTACACGATTGCTCGCCAGCGCACTGCGCAATGTGGAGGGCGGCTCTCCCGCAGTGGTGTGTGCATCGGCTGCTTCCAGTTCGTTGCTCTGCATCCATCTGCCCATGCCATAAAAACGCACACGACCAATGTGGGGCTCACTGGGTAAACGCCGTGCCAGCTCCAGGGCATAGCGGCCAATCCCTGTCAACGGCATGCGGATGCTATCCGCCGCCAAGATCAAATCAATCGGTGGTGGGTTAGGCGTCATGGGTGGCTGGATGCTCGTCGTTGCTGTGTGCCAGCATCCATTGCAGCGTTTCTTGCAAAGGCGGTACCCGCCAATCGTTACCAATCAAACCACGCAAACGGGCAGCATTACCGCACAGACTGCGCACTTCATTGGCACGTACCAGGGCTGGATTGATGCGCACTTGCGGCGCGTGCCCTCCCAGGGTTTGCGCCATGTGCAGCACCTCGCGCAGAGTGTGTGCCTGGCCACTGCATACGTTGACGGTCTGACCAATGGCGCCTTCGCACGCCAGCAAGCGTCGATAGGCTTGCACCACTGCGCGCACGTCGGAAAAATCGCGTGCTACATCCAGGTTGCCTAGCTCAAGGGAGGGGGCACGCCTGCGCACGTGGCCTGCGATTTTGGCGAGCAAAAAATGCTCTGACTGCCCCCGTCCCGTGTAGTTGAATGGGCGTACTACAGTCAGGGGCAGGCGCTCACGCCACAGCCAGGCCATGTGTTCCATTGCTAGTTTGCTGACAGCGTAATCATTGGCAGGCTGAGGCGGGGTGTTTTCGTCCAAGGTGCCGCCGCGGCTGTTGCCATACACATTGGCGCTGCTGGCCAGCAGCACATGATGGGGGGGCTGGGCCAGCGCTGCCAGCGCCTGCAACAGATGGCGTGTACCGAGCAAATTAACGCGGTACAGCGCCTCTACATCGCCGTGGGCAACTGAAGCAATGGCAGCCAGGTGCACAACAGCTTGTGGCTGTATGTCCTGTATGGCCACCGAGAGTGCATCAGCGTCGCACACATCCACCTGGGGGGGCAGACCATGCACTTGCCAGCCGTGTGCTGCCAGTTCACTGGCGAGGTAGCGGCCTGTGAACCCGGCCATTCCTGTAATCAAAACCCGTTGCATTGCCGCAGATCAGAAACAATAGCGCTGTCAAAAAGAAAAGCCCGTGCGGTTGCGGCGCAAGTCGGCCTCCACCATCATGCGGCACAGCTCCTCCAGTGGTGTCTGCGCGCTCCAGCCCAGCAACTCCTGTGCGCGGCGAGCATCGCCTACCAAAAGATCCACTTCGGCAGGACGGTAGAACGCTGGGTTCACACGAACCCGCAACGTGCCAGATGCCGCATCTACCGCCACCTCTGCTGCGCCTTTGCCGCGAAACTCCAGCGTGACCCCGGCTGCAGCAAATGCCATGCGCACAAACTCGCGCACCGTGACTGTGCGGCCTGTGGCCAGCACGAAAGTATCAGGTTCGTTGGCCTGCAATATGCGCCACATTCCTTCAACATATTCCTGGGCAAAGCCCCAATCGCGTTGGGCATCCAGATTGCCCAGCTCCAGCACTTCTAGCTGGCCCAGAGAAATTTTGGCTACGGCGTCTGTGATTTTGCGTGTCACAAACTCGCGCCCGCGCAGCGGGCTTTCGTGGTTGAACAAAATCCCGCTACTGCCAAAAATGCCGTAGCTCTCACGGTAATTCACCGTCATCCAGTGTGCGTACAGCTTGGCGACGCCATACGGGCTGCGTGGGTAAAACGGCGTGCTTTCGCACTGCGGGATGGCCTGCACCTTGCCAAACATTTCCGATGTGCTCGCTTGGTAAAAGCGAATGCGCGGATTCACCAGCCGAATAGCTTCCAGCAAATGCAGCGCCCCTACGCCTGTGATTTGTGCGGTGGTTGCTGGTTGCTCAAAGCTCACACCCACAAAACTTTGCGCTGCCAGGTTATAGACCTCGTCGGGTTGCAGCTTGTGCAGCAACGCAATCGCGCCGCCTTGGTCGGTCAAATCAAACTCTACCCAGTGCAGGCGTGGGTGCTGTGCAATCCCCAATTCTTGCAAACGCCACACATTCACGGAACTCGTACGGCGGAATGCGCCGTACACGGTGTAGCCTTTGTCGAGCAACAGTTGCGCCAAATAAGCGCCATCCTGGCCCGTGATGCCGGTTACCAAGGCCTTGGGAGAAGAAGAAATCGTCATAACACGCAACAGCAAGAATTTTGGGCCAAACCAGAGCCATGCCCTGGCGTCAGTGGGTGGGGCGCAGGGACTGATTGTGGTTAGGCTTGTGTGCGCCCGTAGGAGTCTTCGTAGCGTACGATGTCATCCTCACCCAGGTAGCTGCCCGACTGCACTTCAATCATTTCCAGCGGTAATTTGCCTGGGTTGGCCAGGCGGTGCACATGCCCTAGCGGAATGAAAGTGGATTCGTTTTCGCCCAGCAAAAAAGTTTTATCGCCGTTGGTCACTTCCGCCGTGCCCTTCACAACCACCCAATGCTCGGCACGGTGGTGGTGCATTTGCAGGCTCAGGCTGGCGCCGGGGTTGACCACAATGCGCTTGACCTGAAAGCGCTCGCCCGCATCAATGCTGTCGTACCAGCCCCAAGGGCGGTGCACCTTGCGGTGTGTTTGCGCCAAGCTGCGCCGCTGGGTTTGCAGCGCCTGCACCACTTTTTTCACGTCTTGCGTGCGGCGCTTATCAGCCACCAGCACGGCATCGGGGGTTTGCACAATCACCACATCGTTCAAACCCACCGTGGCCACCAGAGCGCTTTCTGCCAGCACCAGGGTGTTGTGCGAATCCACAGCCAGCACCTGGCCAGGCTCTTGGGCCACATGGGCGTTGCCTTGGGGGTCGCGCTCCAGCACGTCCCACAAGGCATCCCAGGCCCCCAGGTCTGACCAACCGGCATCCAGCGCCACCACCCGCGCTGCCACATCCAAGGCGGCGCCTTGGCTGGGCAGTTGCTCCATCACAGCGTAGTCAATCGAGTCTGCCGGGCACGCGGCAAAGGCCTGCGGCTGCGGGCGGATGAAGTCGGCGTCTTGCGTGCGCCCGGCCATGGCTGCCTGGCACTGGGCCAACATCAGTGGCTGCAAGGCCCCCAGGGCGCGCAGCCACTGATCGGCACGCACCATGAACAGGCCTGCATTCCATAGGTATTGCCCACTTTCCAGATAGGCACGCGCACGCTCTGCTGTTGGTTTTTCGGCAAACCCCGCAATTTCACAAGCCACACTGCCAGGCACGGGCGCCCCTTGCTGGATGTAGCCGTAGCCCGTTTCGGGCCGCTGGGGGGTGATGCCAAACGTCACCATCGCCCCGGCGCAGGCCAAAGGCCAGGCCGCCAACACGGCGGCTTGCAGCGCCGGGGTATTCGCCACCACATGGTCGGCGGGCATGGCCAGCAGCACGGCGTGCGGGTCTGCCGCTTGTGCTGCCAGAGCAGCCAGCGTCAGGGCAGGGGCCGTGTTGCGTGCGCAAGGCTCCAGCAGCAGCTGCGCGCCCGCCACACCAGCCTCGTGCAGTTGCTGCGCAGCCAAAAAACGGTGCTCGTGGTTGCACACCACCCAAGGGGCGTGGCGGGGCAGGTGTGCCTCCAGCCCATCCAGGCGACGGGCCGTGTCTTGCAGCATCGTGGTGCTGCCACCTTGCAGTGCCAGAAACTGCTTGGGATAGGTTTCGCGCGACAGCGGCCACAGCCGCGTGCCAGCCCCGCCGCACAAAATCACCGGATGCAATGTGTGAGAAGCCATGGAGCAAACCCTATCCCGTACAAGAAAGTCGAATCACATCAAAAATAAGAGCTGCTTGCGCTTGCCTGGAGCGGCTTAGCGGCCGTTTTGGCTCTCAAAGCTGGCCCGAGTGGTAGAGGTGTGCGGTGCAGGCAGCTCCTGCAGTGCCAGCTCCAGCAGTGCCAAACGCTGGTTCAGGCGGCGCACGTCACGTTCCAGGCGGGTACAAAGCATGTCTGCGTGCAGCGCCTTGAGCAGCAGCACCACGCAGGCCAGCAACAGCAACAAAGCCGGTGGGTAGGCAAAACCCAGCCAGGCTGCCAGGGAGTCAATCAACCCGGGCCAGGCCCCCAGCAGTGCAGCGGCAGCAGCCACCATAGACCATAGCAGCCCATGCATTAAATACAGGTGATCACGGCGTACCAAATACACAATCAGCCCCGCCAGTACCAGCCCGAGCAGGCTGGTACTCATTTGCATGGACGCCACGGCGCTCCCCCTCAGACAGAAAATGACGCAAAGGGGCGATTGTCACACCAACGCAGCGCCTATCCGCCCAGCGTGCCACCCCGGGTTGGCGGGGCCCCAACACACATAAAGGCGCCTGGGAAAACCAGCCATGCCGTGGTAAGACGCCCCCGGGCGGCTGATGGATTGACGCTTGTTTACCCAGCCACCCCGCCAAGCCCTATAGAATCACGCGCACTTCCTGCTTGCTGGCCCAGCCACGCCCATTTCTATGGCGGCTGTGGTGGGTGGGCCTGGAACGTGGCGTCTGTACAACGCTCCTGGGAGCGACCGCAGTGGTTCGGAGTTTTAGCTTGACCTCTGCTCAGACACACCGCTACCCTTCGTGCCAACCCTTGGAATTTGGTCTGAAGGGCGCTTTTTTTTGGCTTTATCTCTCACTCCTAGGAGAAAAAAATGGCATTTGCTGCTTACCTCGACGCGGTGCAAAAAATCTACATCGCCTTCTACCAGCGCCCCGCTGATCCTGCTGGTCTGCGTTACTGGGCCCAGCGCATGGACGCCGCCGGTGGCGACCAGGCTGCAGTGATCGACGCATTTGCAACTTCGCCTGAAGCTGTGGCCCTGTACGGCCCTATCGATGCAAGCACCATCGGCACCGTGGTCGATGCCATCTACCTGGCCCTGTACAACCGCGCTCCTGATGCAGGCGGCAAGAAGTTCTACGTTGATGGCTTCAACGCTGGCACCTTCACCCCTGGCACCATTGCCCTGAACATTCTGAACGGCGCCAGCAACGACGACGCCGTGGCAATTGCCAACAAGCTGGTGGTGGCTAACCAGTTCACCCAGCAAGTGGATGGCCGCGCCCTGACCAACCCCGATTTCGGCATTGGTTCCAGCTTCAACGTGACCTACGCCGGTGATGCAGATGCCGTGGCTGCCCGCGACATTTTGAAAGCTGTGACCTCCAGCCCGTCCACCGTGCTGAACGCGGCTCAAGTGACCACCGTGCTGAAAGACAAAATTGCTGACCCCACAGACCCCATCCAAGGTCAAACTGGCGGCCAAACTTTTGACTTGAAGATTGGTGAAGACCGCCTGACCGGTGGTGACGGCAATGACACCTTCAACGCTGCTGCTGTTGAGCAAAAAGGTGCGGGAGGTTCTGCAGACACCCTGGAAGGCTTCGATATTTTGGATGGCGGCAAGGGCATTGACACCCTGAATGCAACGATCAACGCTGGCGCTACAGTAGCACCTTCGTTGTCGAACATCGAAAACGTGATCATGCGTGTGACGACTGCTGCTGGCGCCATTGACTTCGCCGCCTCCACGGGTGTGCAATCCGTCACCGTGCAGAACAGCACGGCCAACACCGGCAAGATCGATAACTTGGGCGCCGTAGCGACCCTGGCCGTCAAGAACCAGAACTTCAACGCGACCTTCGACAAGAGCACAGCTGCAACCTTGGCGCTGACACTGGATACCTTTGGTAAGGCAGCTGCAGCAAACAACGTGGTTGAGCTGGGTGCAACGAAGCAAGCTTCTGCCACCACCCTCAACATCACTGCGAACAACGCTAACGCTACTGTGCAAGACACTGCTGGTGGTCTGGCTGCCACGGTGACTATTGCTGCTACAGGTGCTAACCGTTTGAATCTGGCAGATGCTGCTGTGGCCAAGAACGTCACCATCACGGGTGCAGGCTCTGTGGATCTGATTGGTAGCGCTGCAACGACCCTGGGTACGGCTTTCACTGGTGCCTTGGCTACGTTCAACGCTTCGGCTGCCGAAGGTGCCATCAAAGCTGATATCCGAAGCACTGTGCTGGCAACTGTGACTACTGGCAAGGGTGCCGACTGGATCGACATGGACACTGCTGTCGTGGCAGGTACCACGGTGAATCTGGGTGCTGGCAACGACACCCTGCTGACGGGTGCTTTGCTGGGCAATTTCGCTAAGGTAGACGGTGGTGACGGCGATGCTGACACCATCAACATCACCAACGGCGCAGTTTTGACGGCAGCCAATGCTAAGTTGATCAGCAACTTCGAAGTGCTGGACGTTTCTGGTGGTACAGGTAACTACGACGTTTCCCTGAACAACTTCGCCACCGTGCAAATTGACGAAGCCGTCAACGGTGCCCTGGCTGCTGGAGTTGATTTCAAGAACGCCGCAGACAACTTCACGCTGACCGTAGCCAGCAAGGCCGCGACGAAAGCTGACTTTGCCGTGGCTAACACGATTGCTGTCACTGGCAAGGATTACACCGGCACCACGGCTTTGGGTACCGCTGAAACCTTCACGCTGGTTGCTAACATGCGCGACGGCAGCAAGGATGACGCTGCCAATGGCAATATCAATGCTAACGTCATCACCGTGGCCGGCGTTGAGCACTTGGTGGTGGATGCAGGTGTTTCCACACTGGATGGTGGCTCCAAGGCTTTGAACGCGGCGCAGCACACCCTCACCGCCAAATTCGTGGCTACCGAAGCTGAAACCGTGACCATCAAGGGTGCAGCCAGCGTCGATCTGTCGGGCGCTACCACCATCGGTGTCGTCACCAAAGTGGACGCCACGGGTTCCACCGGTAACGTGACCATCAACCTGAGCACCCATGCCAAGTCGGTGGCTTATTTCGGCTCCGAAGGCGTCGACACCCTGACCACTGGTACCAAGGGCGACAACATCTACACCGGCAAGGGTGCGGACATTGTGACTCTGACGACTGCTGGCGTGCGTGACACCTTTGTGCTCAAGGCAGCGACCGATTCGCAAATCGGCGATACCGACAAGAGCGGCAAGATCACCATCGCTGGCGACGAAGTCAATGCTGCTGCCCCTGCCGGTTTCCAGCAAACCATCGACACGATCACCGGCTTCACCGCTGGTGGTACGGCAGTATCTGACCGTCTGGATGTGACCAACTTCGCCTTCTCCGGTGCTCAGCGTGGTGTGGTGGATGCGAATACCCTCGTTGGTGTCAACACTGACCTGACCAGCATTGCTGATCTGTTCGCCGCGCCCGCAGGTGATCGCGGTATTGCATTCAGCAACGCAGGCGGCGCTGACCTGTATGTGTTCGTTGATGCCAACAAGGACGGCAACTTCACTGCAGCAGATGACTTGGTGATCAAGTTGATGGGCTTGGGTGCCGCTGGTCTGTCCGAAGTCGATGTCAACTTCTAATCTCCCCGGAGATACCCGCCGTTGATCGGCGGGTGTGAAGACACCAACCCCGCCTCCTGCAAAGGGGGTGGGGTTTTTCTTGTGGTGTGCCAGGTGGCGCACCACCAGAAAAGCCCCATCCTGTTTCACCGAAAGGACACCCCATGAGCGAAGTCTGGAACGAAGGTTATTTCACCGACGTTGGCTACACCTACGGCTACTACCGCGATATCAACCCTACCTTCCACCGCTTTTGCTTATTGCTGCGCGGCTTTGCTGCCCCGGAACCCACAGCCGACTCTGTTCATTGCGAGCTAGGCTTTGGCCAGGGCGTATCCATCAACCACCATGCCGCTGCCACCCCCGGCCTGTTTGTTGGTACGGATTTCAACCCTGCCCACGCGGCCCATGCCAACACGCTGGCTGACGCCAGCGGTAGCGGCGCTCGGCTCTATGATGATAGTTTTGAGCAACTGCTGGGCCGCAGCGACCTGCCCCAGTTCGACAGCATCAGCCTGCACGGTATCTGGACTTGGGTGAGCCGTGACAACCACAAAATCATCACCGAATTCGCCCGCCGCCACTTGAAACCCGGCGGTGTGTTCTACATCAGCTACAACTGTTTCCCCGGCTGGTCGCCCAATTACCCGCTGCGCCAGCTGTTTGCGCTGCACGACCGTTTCGGCAGTGCCCCGCACGGCGCTGTGGAGCGTGTTGAGGCGGCACTGAAATTCTCTGAAAACCTCCTCGCTGCCCAGCCCAATTACGCCAAGCTGGTTCCCAACCTGGGCAACAAGCTCAAGTCCATCATGGAGCAAAACCGCCACTACCTGGCCCATGAATATTTCAACCGTGAGTGGAACTGCATGTACTTCACCGATGTGGTCGATGCCCTGGCTCCTGCCAAGCTCGATTACGCATGCACGGCAGTGCCGCTGGACGCAGTCGATGCGGTCAACCTCAGCGCCGAGGGCGTGGCCTTTCTCAACACGATCGAGCATCCCATTTTGCGAGAGCAGGTGCGCGATTACTTCGTGAACCAGCAATTCCGCAAAGACCTCTACGTGCGCGGCGCACGCCGCATCACGGGCATTGAGCAACAGCAGCGCCTACTGGATATGCGCTTTGCGCTTGTCAAACCAGTAGATGAGGTGCCGATGAAAGTTAATGCTGCCGCGGGTGAGGCGACGCTGCAAGAAGCCCTCTACCGCCCACTGCTAGACCAATTGGCCGAGCGCAGCTTCGCTCCTAAATCCTTGCGCGAATTGATGGCGGCATTGCCTAATCAACCCTATCTCCAACTGTTGCAGGAACTCACTGTGCTGATTGGTATGGCTGTTGTTGCTCCGTGTCAGAGCGAAGGTGCAGCCAAACAGGCGCATAAACGCTGCGCTGCCCTGAACGCATACCTTATGGAACGAGCTGTCTCTTCCGCCGATATTGATACCTTGGCCAGCCCTGTCTTAGGGGGGGGCTTCCCGATGGGGCGTGTGAATCAGCTGTTTGCGCGTGCGCGTTTACAAGGCCGCAAAACACCGCAAGATTGGGCACACCAAACTTGGCAGATTTTGGAAAGCCAGGGCCAGCGTTTGCTCAAAGACGGCAAGGCAGTCGAAAGTGCAGAAGCCAACTTGGCAGAGTTGAATCGCCAAGCTGTGGAATTTGCAGAGAAGCGCTTGCCACTGCTGAAGGCTTTGCAGGTGGTCTAATTTCCGTTCAAAGAGCCAATAAAAAGGACACCCACTTTAATTACCTAAATAAACAGCATTCTTTAAACTCCTGCCCATGACCCGCCCCCGCTCATCCCTGATCTCGCTGGCCGACACGCCCTGGTACCACGTCGTCAACCGCTGCGTGCGCCGCGCCTTTTTGTGCGGGCACGATGCGGCCAGCGGCAGCAATTTTGACCACCGCAGGGGCTGGATCGAGACGCGCATCCGTGAGCTGGCCTCGGTCTTCGCCATCGACGTGGCCGCTTATGTGGTGATGAGCAACGAATAAAAAGGACACCCACTTTAGTGGAGCGGTTTTTTAAGCCAAATCGGCCTCTAGCGCTTACCCAGCAAGCGCGGGCAGCTATCAAAAAAAGATTGTCGTAGGTTGGGTTGCGTGCAACCCAACACCACCCGGCAAAACAAAGGGAAAACAAAGGGAAACAAAGGGACACCCACTTTGTTTAACGTAACGCCCGATATTGGTAGCTAGCTCGCATCGAATTGAAGCAGCTAACCAAATCAGTCATGGGTTTGACTCCAAAGTGGCAATCAACTACATTTGTGGCGTACTGCCACAGGAGGTGCTGCCATGAGTATTTCGATTCGAATTGACGATGCTTTGTACGAAACCGCCAAGGTGCGCGCCAAAGCCGAGATGCGCTCGATCCCGCAGCAGGTGGCCTACTGGGCCAAGGTCGGTCGTGCCGCGCTCGACAATCCCGATCTGCCGATTGAGTTTGTGCGCGACACGCTGCTGGCGATGGAGGAAGAATCCGAACCTTTCGAGCTGCCTGACGCATGACCATCGCGCTGTACCAGCGCCCGGCATTCAAACGGGTCTATAAGAAACTGCACGCCAATCAACGTGATGCCGTTCATGACGCTATGCGTGCATTGGTCACCAACCCACTGCTCGGCGAGGAAAAAAAAGGCGACCTCGCCGGCGTGCGGGTGCACAAGTTCGATTGCATCAATCAGCTCTATCTACTTGCCTACTTGTGGGACGAGAGTTCACGCACCTGGCTGGCCGTCGGCCCCCACGAGAACTTCTACCGCGACTTGAAGCGCTAGGCTATTAAAACGCTCACAATAAAAAGGGCACCCACTTTAGTGGAGCGGTTTTTTAAGCCAAATCGGCCCCTAGCGCTTACCCAGCAAGCGCGGGCAGCTATGGTTTTTGCAATTTCCAGCCACCTGGATATCCAAAAACTCCGCTTCTAGCGGACAATTTTAGGCATGGTCTTCGTTGAGCTTCCCATCTTCATCCGCTGTGCCCAGGAACTGTTTTCGGATGATGACTTGCGTGAGTTGCAGGTGACCTTGCTGGAAAACCCAGCCGCAGGCGATTTGATTCCCGGTGGTCGGGGTCTTCGCAAGTTGCGTGTACCGCTGCCGGGGAGAGGAAAACGAGGCGGTGCGCGAGTGATCTACTACCACTGGGTCAGTCAAGACCAGTGCTACTTGGTCTACGCCTACGCTAAAAATGTGGCAGCAGACCTGACCAAAGACCAGCTACGGCGGCTGGCCGACTTGATGGATGTGGAGGTGAACCATGGATGAAAAGCTGTTTGATGAGCTGATGGATAGTGTGCGCGACATGGGGCGCCATATGCGAGGCGAGGCTGTCGCAGGGGCCGTGGTGCGCGAGTTTCCGGACCCCGACGTCAAGGCCATTCGGGAGCGCACAGGGCTGAGTCAGACCCGTTTTGCCTACCTGATTGGCGTCAAGCCCAAAACTTTGCAGAACTGGGAACAGCGCCGAGTGCGTCCAGCAGGCCCTGCGCGTGCGCTGTTGAGGATTGTCGAAGTCAATCCGGGTGCTTTGTCGTTACTTCACGCTTAAAAATCACTGAATAATAGGAGACAGACCACGGTTTCTTGACCTAACCTCAATCCATCGGCTGGCTGCCTCTTAGCAATGGTGTCTACCTGCATGTGGACAAACCGGACGAAGAAGAGATCGTGATCACCGTGGTGGGCGTGCCGGAGGTGGGGATGGCCTGGATGAACGTCCTGCTGGTGGGGTGAATCACCGTCTGATTTGGTCGTGCGCTGGCGTTCTTATTCCTATATAGGCATAACTCCTTGATGCCAACCCCAACCAAACCCCTGCGCTGGGTCGCATCCAGCAAAAATTAAAAGGACACCCACTTTTGCCTAAATAAACAGCATTCTTTAAACTCCTGCCCATGACCCGCCCCCGCTCATCCCTGATCTCGCTGGCCGACACGCCCTGGTACCACGTCCTCAACCGCTGCGTGCGCCGCGCTTTTCTGTGCGGCCAGAACAAAGGGACAGCCACTTTGTTTGACGTAACGCCCGATACCCGAAGTTGTGTCGAATAGGGTAAATCAGCCTTGATTCGTCTAATCCATTGGATTACACCAAGCCATGCTCGAAACCCTATACGGCATCGCCGAACTGCCAACCTACATGCGACTGGCCGAAAAGCTCTTATCCGTTGAAGAGCGCCAGGACCTGATCAACTACCTGGCAGAACATCCAAAGTCCGGGGACATCATGGAAGGCACGGGTGGCGTACGCAAGCTGCGCTGGCGTCGGGGTGGGCAAGGCAAAAGTGGCGGCGTGCGCGTCATTTACTATTTTCACGATGACCTCATGCCGCTGTACTTGCTGACGCTCTTTGCCAAAGGTGACAAGGTCAACCTGACCAAAGGAGAGCGGAACGAGTTGGCTGATTTGGTTGAGGCTTTAGTTGATGCCTGGAAAGAAAGGACAAAGCCATGAGTGCTGCATTCGAAAGTATCAAGCTGGGCTTGCAGGAGGCAATTGCTCATGCCAAGAGTGAGGCCGGTGGCGTGCGTTTGCACCGTCCCCGCGTAGTCGACGTGAAGGCCCTTCGGGCCAAGGTCGGGATGACCCAGGAGCAGTTTGCTGCCCGTTTTGGTTTTTCTATCGCAACCTTGCGGCACTGGGAGCGAGGTGATCGCTCCCCGCACGGACCTGCGCTGGTGCTGCTGAATGTGATCGAGCACAACCCGCAGGCTGTCATCGAGGCATTGGCGAGATAGAGGCGCCATCGAAGCCGAATCCATCGGCTGGCAGCCGCTGGGTAGTGGCGCCTACCTGGAAATAAAAATAAAAAGCATCCCTGATCTCGCTGGCCGACACGCCCTGGTACCACGTCGTCAACCGCTGCGTGCGCCGCGCCTTTTTGTGTGGGCACGATGCGATAAAAAGGACACCCACTTTAGTTGGGTCTTGGATTTCAAGCTAAATCAGCTTCCAGACCTTGCCGCGCATGCGCAAGCAGCTATCAAAAAAAGCAGTTGCATCAGGCATGGAGTGTTGCGTACTCGCGTGGCGTCGGCAGGCAACGCGGCATTGCCCTCGTCTTGGGCTTAACCGCCTCCCAGCCCAGGCACGCCAGCCAAGTCTGGCGCGGAATCGGTTTGTGAGCGGTGCGGTAGTAGCTGACCATGCGCCGGCTGATGCCCAGTGCCTCTGCGGCGGTGCTCAAAGACAAGTGATTGCGCTGCATCCAGCCATCGAACATCTCATGGCTGACCTCACCGGCCTGCTCCTTGGCCCAGGCATAGACGTTGTCTGCGCCAAACTCCTCGTCAAACCACTCGATACTGTGGCCCCACTCGCTGATGTGGGCACGGGCGAATACGGCTGGCTCCAGGATGGGCGCCAAGGCTGCATGGCGGCGCAGGCGCTCCTCGACATCAAGCTCCAGCACCTCGCCGGTATTCCAGGTGGTGCGCAGACGGTACGGCGCCAGGGCCTCGACCGTTTGCAGTTGCGGGAAAAAGTAATCGCTCATGCTCGGCTCCTTTGCCATTGCTCTTGAAGAGGGGCCTGGTTCGCACGAATCCAAGCCAGGGCCTCGCGGATTTCCCGCTGTGCAACTCGGCCCTTGATCGCGAAGCTGTCCAGTTCCACAGTGCAGTCCCGACCATCGCGCAGCTTGACGTGAACGTGGGGCGGTGGATGGTCATCCAGGTACATGACCACGCGACTGTGATCGAAACGCTGTAGGGTGCTCATGGCACTCAGTCTAGTGCAATTGTTGCTCTATTGATAAAAATTAAAAAAGGACACTCACGTTAATTGCCCAGCCACTGCCAAAGTGTGGTTGCATGACGCGACTGTTGCGCGCAGTATTGGTCTTTCTGCTCAAGATTTAGGCAAAATTCAACGGATGGTGAAAAGTCACCAATCTTCTTTGAAGGAGGCATGGAATGCATTCTTTGGCACCTGAAACCGACGTGCGCGCAATGCATGTGGTCGTAGAAGATGCGCGTTTGGTGGTCGATTTGATGGACGGGCGCACGATTGCAGTGCCGTTGGCTTGGTACCCCCGTTTGGCCAACGCTACGCCCCAGCAACGCAACAGACGCATCGCTCGCGCACACATTGCCCAGATTGCTATCGGAAGCAGAAATTTCAGCCCTGCCCGAGGCACCGCTGATGCCGTTTGACCCCACCAGCGGTTTTGCGCAGGTGGTGCCGTTTGGCTTGGAGGAATACCTGGGTTTGGTCGATACCATGGGCCGCGCCGTACACCCAAGCAAGCGCGTGGCCATCCTACGCCAGCCGCCACCCTTGCTTGGGGCCGCGCCCATCGTCAGCAGCGCTGCCTGCGTGGTCTGGCGGCAGCCAAGAGGGTGTTCGAAACCAAAGCTGCGTGAGGATGCGCGGAATTTTGAGCCCAATCGGCCTCTAGCGCTTACGCAGCAAGCGCAGGCAGCTATGGTTTTTGTACTTGCCAGCCATCTTGATAGCGAGTTCACTAAACGCTTTTTTGGGGCGGTCTTTCATGCGATATGGGCTTGCCGCTACCGCTACGTTGCGCATTCCACTGATGGCAGACGCCTGAGCGAAAGCTCTAGTTTCTGTTGAAGTGCCTCTGCGCTGTACTCAAACAGCAGGTGTTGGCCATCATCTGCCAGGGTGAATTGGGAGGGGGAAAATTGACTTTTCTCTATACAAAATTGGTCGGGGTGAGAGGATTCGAAATCTCCTATGAAGATGGTGGGTAAGTAGAGATTTGTTCCCCCATTTGTTCCCCCGTTTTGATTTGTTCCCCATATTTGGATTCGAAATTCGTGGGTTGTTCGGGTGCAGCACTTCGCTGGCGCTGGGCTCGATCTGGAGTGACTACGAAACTTTCGTAGAGTCGGCCACCAGGCAGCAGCGGCGCACCTTTCACGCGCACGGGGAAATGCGAGGAAATTCGCGAGGAAATCTAGCGAGCGGTTGCAAGCAAACCCCGCCCAACTCCTTGCCCCTTCTGGCTTTTTCTTTTCTGCGCACCGCGAGGTTTCAGCACTGGCCACCAGCGCCAGCACCACGCCCCCCCGTTTTTCTGACACCAGCTCGGGCGAGGCCAATTTTGTGCCTCAGTTCTCCCTCTACCAACATGCGCTCTCGCAATGCGTCATGCACGCCCTGAAAGCGCTCACCCGTCACGATCTGCACTGCTGTCCCTGCGGCCATCTCTCCCAGCAATGCGAACTCGCGCGGCGTGAGTGCTATGGCCATGGCATCGCCCACTTCAAGCAGTCGCCAGCCGTCCGGTGTCACCGTCACGGAAATGGCCCGGCTGGGCGGGTAGCCCTGCTCGATCTCGTAGATGCCGCGCGATCTCCCGATTGCACGAATGCTGCGGTTGTCTTTGAGCGTCTTAATGGCATCGTTGAGGCGCTGGCGGCTTACGTCGGGGAACTCGGCATAAATGCTGTCGTTGGTGAACGTCCTGCCGTCCCTGCTTGCAGCAATGGCGCGGCCTGCTGCGAGCACCCGCACAGATAGGCGCTCGATCTTGTCCTGGGGTGGCACGTGTGTGGTCATGGTTCCCCCCCCCTTAATTCGGGCACTTGCTGCCCTGCTGGGCTTCACGCTTGCGCTCAAAGTACGCCAGCTTGAACAACAGCAGGCGTTTGCTCATGCGGATGGGGCGGGGGAAATCGGGGTCGTCACTCATACGGCGTGTGAGGGTGCGGCGGCTCATGGAGTACCGCAGTGCAACCAGTGGGGCGCGAATCAGTTCGGGCGTTGTCATGCGGTAATCCCCCCGAAAAACCAGCGCCTTGAGAAGTAGAAACCTCCCCAGGAGAATCTCTACTATGAAGAAATCGCGTTTTACCGACAGCCAGATCATCGACGCACTCAAGCGGGCTGAGGCCGGTCTGACGGTCCCCGAGC
>JAYRPZ010000118.1:0-27543 GCA_041910915.1 Acidovorax sp. | reverse complement strand
CTGCAGGCGGGTGTTCATCTCCAGGAAGTAGAAGTCTTGGTCTTTGCCGACCACGAACTCCACCGTGCCTGCGGATTGGTACTTCACGGCCTTGGCCAGGGCCACGGCCTGCTCGCCCATGGCCTTGCGGGTGGCGTCGGAGATGAAGGGGCTTGGCGCCTCTTCAATCACCTTCTGGTGGCGGCGCTGGATGGAGCACTCGCGCTCGTTCAGGTAAATGACGTTGCCGTGGCTGTCACCCAGAATCTGGATTTCAATGTGGCGCGGCTCTTGCACAAACTTCTCGATGAAGATGCGGTCGTCGCCAAAGCTGTTGCGCGCTTCGTTTTGGCAGGCCGTGAAGCCTTCGAGCGCTTCTTTGTCGTTGTAGGCCACGCGCAAGCCCTTGCCGCCGCCGCCCGCCGAGGCCTTGATCATCACCGGGTAGCCAATGCCCTTGGCAATTTCGACGGCCTTTTCGGCGTTTTCAATCGCGTCGTTGTAGCCGGGAATGGTGTTGACCTTGGCTTCGCCTGCCAATTTTTTCGAGGCGATTTTGTCGCCCATGGCAGCAATGGAATGCGCCTTGGGACCGATGAAGGCAATGCCTTCGTCTTCGCAGCGCTGGGCAAAGGCTTCGTTTTCGCTCAAAAAACCGTAGCCGGGGTGAATGGCCTGGGCGCCGGTTTGCTTGGCAGCGGCAATGATTTTGTCGGCCAGCAAATACGACTCGCGGCTGGGCGCTGCGCCAATATGCACGGCCTCGTCGGCCAGCTTGACGTGGCGCGCTTCCTTGTCGGCCTCGGAATACACGGCAACGGTGGCAATGCCCATTTTTTTCGCCGTAGCGATCACGCGGCAAGCAATCTCGCCCCGGTTGGCAATCAGAATTTTGGTGAACATATATTCCTCAGTACTACTTGCAATCGCGCGCTGTGATATTGAAAGCCACTAACCCTGTGGGCGTTAGATACTCATGCCGAATAACAATTCCTCGATCCATGTATGCCCTTCGGTGCTTACCAGAACAGGTATGTTGAGCCACATAGGACAACATTTTTTGAGAATCTAGCGGCACTGTTGTTCTGTATTGATAAATAAATGTTTTTGTTTGTTTTACAAACAAAGCACTGGTACTTATTGTTGTCGAATCAACATTCCTAGGTAGATTTTTTGCAGTCTCATTTGCAACCATCTCGGCATCGGCTAGTAATTGGCTCTCCGACATTCGATAAACGCTGGATGATGACTCCGCAATCACTAGCGATGGGCTTGCAGAGACCAATACAGACAGAAAGATTTGAATACTATTAAAGCGGGATATTTCCATGCTTCCTCCACGGATTTTCAAGTTTCTTCTCGCGCAGCATGACCAGCGAGCGGCAGATGCGCTTGCGGGTTTCGTGCGGCAAGATGACATCGTCAATGAAGCCGCGTGCGCCCGCCACGAACGGGTTGGCGAAGCGCTCCTTGTATTCGGCTTCACGGGCCGCCAGCTTCACGGGGTCGTTCTTGTCTTCGCGGAAGATGATTTCCACCGCGCCCTTGGCACCCATCACGGCAATTTCCGCATTGGGCCAAGCCAGGTTGGCATCGCCGCGCAGGTGCTTGGAGGCCATCACGTCGTAGGCGCCGCCGTAGGCCTTGCGCGTAATGACGGTGATCTTGGGCACCGTGCATTCAGCGTAGGCGTACAGCAGCTTGGCGCCGTGCTTGATGATGCCGCCGTATTCCTGGCTGGTGCCGGGCATGAAGCCGGGCACATCGACAAAGGTGATCACGGGGATGTTGAAGGCATCGCAAAAGCGCACAAAGCGCGCCGCCTTGATGCTCGACTTGATGTCCAGGCAACCGGCCAGCACCAGCGGCTGGTTGGCCACGATGCCCACGGTTTGCCCGCCCATGCGCGCCAAACCGATGATGATGTTCTTGGCGTGGTCAGGTTGCAGCTCGAAGAAGTCGCCATCGTCCACGGTCTTGGTGATCAGCTCCTTCATGTCGTAGGGCTGGTTCGGGTTGTCTGGCACCAGGGTGTCCAGGCTCAGGTCTTGGCGATCGACGGGGTCTTTGCTGGGGCGCAGCGGCGGCTTTTCGCGGTTGTTCAGCGGCAGGTAGTTGTAGAGGCGGCGCAGCATGAGCAGCGCTTCCACATCGTTTTCAAAGGCCATGTCGGCCACACCGCTCTTGGTGGTGTGGGTAATGGCACCGCCCAGCTCTTCTGCCGTGACTTCTTCGTGCGTCACGGTTTTCACCACTTCAGGGCCGGTGACGAACATGTAGGAGCTGTCTTTCACCATGAAGATGAAGTCGGTCATGGCGGGCGAATACACCGCACCACCGGCGCAAGGCCCCATGATCATGCTGATTTGCGGCACCACACCGCTGGCCATGACGTTGCGCTGGAACACGTCGGCATAGCCGCCCAGGGAGGCCACGCCTTCCTGAATGCGCGCACCACCTGAGTCGTTCAGGCCAATCACCGGAGCGCCCACTTTCATGGCCTGGTCCATGATCTTGCAGATTTTTTCCGCATGGGCTTCCGACAAGGCACCACCGAACACGGTGAAGTCTTGGCTGAACACAAAAGCCAGGCGGCCGTTGATCATGCCGTAACCGGTGACCACGCCATCGCCAGGGATCTTGTTGTCAGCCATGCCGAAGTCGGCGCAGCGGTGCTCGACGAACATGTCCCACTCTTCAAACGTGCCTTCATCGAGCAGCAGCTCGATGCGCTCGCGGGCCGTAAGTTTGCCTTTTTTGTGCTGGGCATCAATGCGCTTTTGGCCGCCGCCCAGGCGCGCGAGCTCGCGCTTTTTTTCCAGTTGATCGAGGATGTGTTGCATGGATCGTCCTTGGTGTGAATCGGGAAGATACGAAAAGGTTGGAAAAGTAAAAAGAAGCCCACGAGAGGAGCCAAGGGGCCACTGATTGCTATCTAATCAATAGCTGCTTGCGCTTGCCCTGATTGGGCTGCGAGCAGATTTCTTGCTGCAGTACCAGCTGCAATACGTCCTGCCGCTACGTCGTGCTGCAAGCTGGGCAGCAGCGCTTGCACCCGGGGGTGAGCACGGAAGGCTTGTTTCAGGCCGCTGTCAATGCGCTCCCACATCCAGGCCAGGGCTTGGCGTTCACGGCGCAGGGCCAGGCGGCCATTGGCCGTTTGCAGCTGGCGGTAGCGCTGCACGGCGTCCCAAAAAGCGTCCATGCCCTGGTGCTGCAAGGCGCTGATTTGCAGCACCTGCGGTTGCCACTGCTGGCCGTCGTGGGGGTCACGCTCGGGGTTGCCGTGAAAGCCCAGCAGGCGCAGGCTGGAAGTGATTTGCGCTTGTGCGCGCGTGGCCGCGTGCGGATCAATGTCGGCCTTGTTAATGACTACCAAGTCCGCCAGCTCCATCACGCCTTTTTTGATGGCCTGCAGGTCGTCGCCCGCGTTGGGCAATTGCAGCACGCAGAACATATCGGTCATGCCATGCACGGCAGTTTCGCTTTGGCCCACGCCCACGGTTTCCACAATCACCACGTCGTAGCCTGCGGCTTCGCACACCAGCAGGCTTTCGCGCGTTTTCTCTGCCACGCCGCCCAGCGTGCCACCGCTGGGGCTGGGGCGGATGTAGGCGCTCTCGTGCATGGAGAGCTGCTCCATGCGCGTTTTGTCGCCCAAGATGGAGCCGCCCGAGACGCTGGAAGAGGGGTCGATGGCCAGCACCGCTACACGCAAGCCCTGCCCTACCAGGTACAGGCCCAAGGCTTCGATAAAGGTGGACTTACCTACCCCTGGCACCCCACTGATGCCCAGGCGCAAGGCCTTGCCAGTGTGTGGCAGGAGTGCCGTCAGCAGCGCATCGCCCTGCGCGCGGTGGTCGGCGCGGGTGGATTCAAGCAAGGTGATGGCTTTGGCCATGGCGCGGCGTTGCACCATGGGTGTGCCGTGCAGGATGCCTTGCAGCAACTGCGCTGGCACCATCACGCAGCCACAGCCTTTTTGATTTGCTCCAGCACATCTTTGGCGCTGGCCGGAATCGGTGTGCCAGGGCCGTAAATGCCTTTCACGCCCGCTTCGTAGAGGCAGCCGTAGTCTTGCTGCGGAATCACGCCACCCACGAAGACGATGATGTCGTCAGCGCCTTGTTTTTTCAGCTCGGCAATGATGGCTGGCACCAGCGTTTTGTGACCAGCAGCCAGGGTGGAAATGCCCACCGCATGCACGTCGTTTTCAATCGCTTGGCGCGCGCACTCCTCGGGTGTTTGGAACAGTGGGCCAATGTCCACGTCAAAGCCCAGGTCAGCAAACGCGGTGGAAACCACCTTGGCACCCCGGTCGTGACCGTCTTGACCCAGCTTGGCAATCATCACGCGCGGGCGGCGGCCTTGAGCCTCGGCAAAGGCGCTGATTTCACCCTTGAGCTTTTCCCAGCCTTCAGCCGAGTCGTATGCGGCAGCGTACACACCAGTCACCTTTTGCGTATCGGCGCGGTGGCGGCCGAACACTTTTTCCAAAGCATCGGACACTTCACCCACTGTGGCGCGGGCACGAATGGCGTCAATCGACAGGGCCAGCAAGTTGCCTTGGCCGGACTCTGCTGCAGAAGTGAGAGCAGCCAGCGCTTGCTCCACGGCCTTTGCATCGCGTTTTTGCTTGATAGCGTTCAAACGGGCAATCTGGCTTTCGCGCACCTTGACGTTGTCGATTTCCAGAATTTCAACCGGGTCTTCTTTGGCCAGCTTGTACTTGTTCACGCCAACGATGACTTCCTTGCCCGAATCGATGCGCGCCTGCTTCTCGGCAGCCGCCGCTTCAATTTTCAGCTTGGCCCAGCCCGAGTCCACGGCAGCGGTCATGCCGCCCATGGCTTCGACTTCCTCGATGATCTTCCAGGCAGCGTCCGCCATGTCCTGGGTGAGCTTTTCCATCATGTAGGAGCCGGCCCAGGGGTCGATCACGTTGGTGATGTGGGTCTCTTCCTGGATGATGAGCTGGGTGTTGCGCGCAATGCGGGCCGAGAACTCGGTCGGCAGGGCAATGGCTTCGTCCAACGCGTTGGTGTGCAGGCTTTGCGTGCCGCCAAACACGGCTGCCATGGCCTCGATGGTGGTGCGCACCACGTTGTTGTAGGGGTCTTGCTCGGTGAGCGACCAGCCCGAAGTCTGGCAGTGGGTGCGCAGCATCAGGCTCTTGGGATTTTTGGCGTCAAAGCCTTTCATGATGCGGCACCACAGCAAGCGTGCAGCGCGCATCTTGGCAATTTCCAGATAGAAGTTCATGCCAATCGCCCAGAAGAACGACAGGCGACCCGCGAACTCATCCACGTCCATGCCTTTGGCAATGGCCGTTTTCACGTATTCCTTGCCGTCGGCCAGGGTGAAGGCCAGCTCCAGCGCCTGGTTGGCACCGGCTTCTTGCATGTGGTAGCCCGAGATCGAGATCGAGTTGAACTTGGGCATGTTCTTGCTCGTGTACTCGATGATGTCGCCGATGATGCGCATCGACGGCTTGGGCGGGTAGATGTAGGTGTTGCGCACCATGAACTCTTTCAGAATGTCGTTCTGAATGGTTCCGGAGAGCTTGTCTTGCGAGACGCCCTGCTCTTCTGCCGCCACCACGTAACCGGCCAGCACGGGCAGCACAGCGCCGTTCATGGTCATGGAAACAGAGACCTTGTCGAGCGGAATGCTGTCGAACAAGATTTTCATGTCTTCCACGCTGTCAATGGCTACACCGGCTTTGCCCACGTCGCCGGTCACGCGTGGATGGTCGGAGTCGTAGCCACGGTGTGTGGCCAAGTCAAAAGCCACCGACACGCCCTGACCGCCCGCAGCGAGCGCCTTGCGATAGAAAGCATTGGACTCTTCTGCTGTAGAAAAGCCCGCGTACTGGCGAATCGTCCAAGGGCGCACAGCGTACATGGTGGCTTGTGGCCCACGCAGATAGGGCTCGAAACCGGGCAGCGTGTTGGCGTAGGGCAGCGCCTGCGTGTCTTCGGCCGTGTACAGCGGCTTGACGGTGATGCCATCGGGGGTAACCCAATTCAGGGCACTGACGTCACCACCCGGCGCCGATTTGGCGGCAGCCTTGGCCCATGCGTCCAAGGTGGCAGTTTGGAAAGAAGGATGTGCTTGGCTCATAGGACGGGGCGCTTTCGCAAAGGTGGCAAAACAAAGGCAATAGGCTCGCAGCTTTTCGCACGATTACAGGAGTTTACACTAGCCGTAATTATTAATTCTTAACTTTTTTACGTTACATTCGCGCCCATGTCCGCTATGACCCTGACTCCGAAAGCGCTCTACGAACAAGTGGCTGAACAATTGCGCCAACGCATTTTTCAGCGCGAACTGGAGCCTGGGAGCTGGATCGACGAATTAAAAATTGCCGAACAAATGGGCATCAGCCGCACCCCTTTGCGCGAAGCGATCAAAGTGCTAGCCGCCGAGGGGCTGGTCACCATGAAAGTGCGCCGTGGTGCTTACGTAACGGAGATGTCTGACAAAGACTTGCGCGATGTGTACCACCTGCTGGCTTTGCTGGAAAGTGATGCAGCTGCCGTGGTGGCCGAGCGTGCAACGGTGCAGCAATTACAAGCCCTGCAAACCCTGCATGAGGAGTTGGAGCGCAGCGTGCATGACCGCGATCAATTTTTCGCAGTGAATGAACGCTTTCACATGCAGCTGCTCGCCTTGGCAGACAACCGCTGGCGCGATCAATTGGTCGCAGACTTGCGCAAGGTCATGAAACTCAACCGCCACAACTCGCTGCTCAAGCAAGGGCGTATTGCGGAATCACTGCAAGAGCACCGCACCATCATGCAAGCTTTGCACGCCCGCCAGCCAGAGACGGCTCGCCAAGCGCTACAAGCACACTTTGCTCACGGCCTGGAAGCTGCTGGCTGAGCCCCTCATTGCGTAGAAGCACGCCGACTGGGTGGTGCAACGATGCGCAAATTGCCTTCAGCGAGCAGTTTGTCACGCATACGCAGTGTCATCGATTGGGTGCTACCGTCTTTGGCGGTGAACAAAAACAAGGTGTGCTGTGGGCTTACCCACGTCAGCTGGGTACGCACTGAACGGCGCTGCTGAACCAGCTCGACCCATACACCTACCCGAAAATCAACATCCACAGGTGCTGGCGCTGAAGAGGGAGCTGGATCGACTTGTGCATCCAGCTCCGAATTCAGTGTGCTACCCACCATCTCGCTAGCCGACGCTTCAAAAGTTTTCTGGGGAGCCTCCAGCAGCGTGGACAGGGGAGGCACATCGCCTGCAGCTTGCAGCTCGTGCGCCAGCGTCGGCGCTGGCGCTGGCGCCAGAGAAGTCTGCACAGTTCTCTCTAAGGCATCGTGGCACGCTTGTAGCTGGGCCAAAAAAGCGTCGATGTGTTCATTAGAGCGGCCGAGCAGCTCCAAGCCTGCCCGAATTTTCTCTTGCAACAGCGGCTGCACCGCATGCAACTGGGCGACATCTGTGCCCACCTGAGCAGGCTGCACGCTCCAGAAAAAGGGACCAATCAACGCCAGATAACCACCAGGATCGCCATCCCGCAACTCAGCCTCCGTAGCACGCAAATGTGCCAAAGCGACAACCTCAGCCCATGTTTCGGTGGCAAATGTCAAAAATTCTGGGGGCACCTGGTCTGCGCCCTCCAGCGTACGGATTTTGGCCGCGATCTGGGCTGCTAACTGGGCACGCTGCTGCACCTCTTTGAGTGCCTGAGCCTGCGCTTTGGCTTTACGCGCTTGCGTCTCCCATGCCAGTTGCAGTGCTTTCAGCACGGCAGCAAAAGGCTGGGCGTTTTCAATAGGCTGGCCACCAAGGTGAGAAAACGCCTCACGCACCAAGCGGATGAAACGCTCAAAACCTGGAGCCGTTTCGCTTTCAAAGGAGAGGCTGCGCTCAGTCACAGCGTCTAGCAACTGGCGTGCAGGGTGCGTGGCATCGCTAAAAAATGCTGGGTCGTAACGTACCAGTTGTTGCAATGCAGGCTCTAACGTGCGCAGCACCTGCTGCACTGCAGGCAACAAGCGCGCATCCTGCAACAGATGCTCCATCATGCGCCTGAGCACCCCTTGGCCGACCAACTGAGGATCTGATGCGGCATGGCCCACTGCAACACCAGCACCTGCCACCTGCGCTGAAACGATGGGCTGGGAAGTCAACGCACCCACCAAACGCTCCAACTGAGCGATATCTTGCAACGCTTCCACATCTGCCTGGGCTGAAGATACCGTAGCCCCCCCCTGCGGTGCATACGCACCCACCGGAACCTGCTGACCGACCGCTGCAGCGGCCACTTGGCCAGGCCATGGTACCCACCCGGGGGCAGAACCCTGCGCTGCAAGCATTTGTCGCAGCATGGTAACGGTCAACAATGCTTCCTGGGTTTCGACTGGAGGGTAGCCACTGCTCCAGCGCGAAGGCTGTCCGTAGCCCGTGGCATAAGCTCCACCTTGCTGGCTTGGTGCATAGCCGCCGCCTTGCACGCTGGTGCGCCCAGGCGTTGCAGCTACCGCATACCCTACGGGCCGAACTCCCTGCTGACGCAAGGATTGGACAAAAAATTGGTATTCGCTACTGAGTTTTTCACTCAAAGGATCACGCAAATAGCGCATCCACAGCTCGCGTACCGGCCCGGTCACACCTGTTTCCCCGATCACCCGCTGCAAAGCACGGATGTAGCTTTGCGGCCGCAAGGGATTACGCTCTGGCTGCACGCTGCGCAAACCCTGGGCTGAACTGACAAGGGTGTTGAGTTCGGTGAGGGCAGCATCGGTGGTGTGCAGCGCCATTTCTTGGGTACGCGCAAACTCCATCTGCACCTGCATCTGGACATCATCGACCAGAGAGAGCTCGCCAAAATCCATGCCGCTGAGACTGGCTGGCTGGCTCTGCGCCGGAGCGGGACCCTCTGCAAAAACATCCAGCAGAGCCATCGGGTAGCCCTTGACAAGGGCCCCCTCGTGCTCATGCAACTGCTGACGAGCGTCACCTAACAGCTCACGCTGCGCAATCTGCGTGGTGCTTGTCTCTTGGGCCGCCAGTGATGCATCCAAAGTTTGTACCAACTGCGCCATCAGCTCTTCACCCCTGCGTACCGCATTGACGACGCAGGAGCGAAAAATGGCACGGACACTAGGCTCGGACAAAGACATGGCGGCTGAGGCGGTCGGGAAGATGCGTGGCCGACCATCCTAAGCCATCGCGGCTGCCTTATTTCAGCGCTTTGTAACGCATGCGCTTGGGTTTGGCACCCTCTTCACCCAGGCGTTTTTTCTTGTCGGCCTCGTATTCTTGGTAGTTGCCATCAAAGAATACCCACTGGCTATCGCCTTCGGCTGCAAGGATATGGGTCGCAATCCGATCGAGGAACCAGCGATCGTGACTGATGACCAAAACCGTGCCCGCATACTCAAGCAACGCATCTTCCAGGGCACGCAGGGTTTCCACATCCAAATCGTTCGACGGTTCGTCCAGCAGCAGCACGTTGCCGCCTTGGATCAAGGTCTTGGCCAAGTGCAGTCGCCCGCGCTCACCGCCCGAGAGCATGCCGACTTTTTTCTGCTGATCTTGGCCGTTGAAGTTAAAACGACCACAGTAAGCACGGCTAGCCATCTGGAACTTGCCAATGTTGATCATGTCCAGCCCGCCCGAGACGTCTTCCCACACGGTTTTATCGTTGGCCAGAGCATCGCGGTGCTGATCGACAAAGGCCATTTTCACGGTCTGCCCGATCACGACCTCACCGCTATCGGGCTGCTCTTTGCCTGCGATCAGCTTGAACAGCGTCGATTTACCTGCGCCGTTGGGCCCAATGATGCCCACGATGGCACCAGCGGGGATGTTCATAGAGAGGTTGTCGATGAGCACACGGTCACCAAAGCTTTTGGTGACATTGTGAAATTCAATCACCTGTGTACCCAAACGATCGGCCACGGGGATGAAAATCTCTTGCGTTTCGTTACGCTTTTGGTACTCGTGATCAGACAGTTCCTCAAAGCGTGCAATCCGCGCCTTGCTCTTGGCCTGGCGACCCTTGGCATTCTGGCGGACCCATTCCAATTCCTTTTTCAAGGCTTTGGCGCGGGCCTCTTCGCCTTTTTGCTCGGCCTCCAGGCGGTTTTGCTTCTGCAGCAGCCAGTCAGAGTAGTTGCCTTTGTAGGGAATGCCATGGCCACGGTCGAGCTCCAAAATCCACTCGGCAGCGTTGTCGAGGAAATAGCGGTCGTGGGTAATGGCCACCACAGTGCCTGAAAAGCGGTGCAGGAACTGCTCCAGCCATTCCACGCTTTCAGCGTCCAAGTGGTTGGTGGGCTCGTCTAGCAGCAGCATGTCAGGCTTGGACAACAGCAGTTTGCACAGCGCAACGCGGCGTTTTTCCCCGCCCGAGAGATTGCCAATCACGGCCTCCCAGGGCGGCAAGCGCAGCGCATCGGCAGCAATTTCGAGTTGATGCTCAGAGTCGGTACCAGCCGCAGCAATGATGGCCTCTAACTCGCCCTGCTCTTTGGCCAAGGCATCGAAATCAGCATCTTCCTCTGCATAGGCGGCATACACCTCTTCCAGGCGTGCCTTGGCCTGGTTCACCTCAGCCATGGCTTCTTCCACGGCTTGGCGCACGGTGTGCTCGGGGTTGAGCTGGGGCTCCTGTGGCAAGTAGCCGATAGACAGCCCCGGCATAGGGATGGCTTCGCCCTCAATTTCCTTGTCGATGCCCGCCATGATTTTCAGCAGCGAAGACTTGCCCGAACCGTTCAGGCCCAGCACGCCGATTTTGGCCCCGGGAAAAAAGGACAGCGAAATGTCTTTCAAGATCTGGCGCTTGGGCGGCACAGTCTTGCTGACACGGTTCATCGAAAAAACGTATTGAGCCATGGCGTGTTGTGAAAAATTCTCAAAAAACAGCAAAAAAAAGGGCCCCAAAGCAAGGGCAGACCAGCCTCGATTATCGACCCATGCGACAATGCCCCCTCGCTGTGGGTTCCAGTTGCCCCAGCAACAGCGCACACGCTGGGGACGATGGAAGTCGCATTCACTCGGGTTTGCCCTCACTTCCAGGCTCCCAACCACCCAAACCTCATCAGCCTGCCAAACTGGCGCCGCGTCCTCCAGGGCTCAGCGCAAGGCCGATACCCCAGCGCCCCGGATGGGCGCATTCATTACCTCATGACATTCGAAGAACTCCAACTGGCCCCTGCCATTCTCAAGGCTGTGCACGAACAGGGCTACACCGAACCCACCCCTATCCAGGCCCAGGCCATTCCTCTCGTGTTGGCTGGCCACGACCTGCTTGCCGGCGCACAAACTGGCACAGGCAAAACAGCAGCCTTCACCTTGCCCATGCTGCACCGTCTGGCCCAAGGCCAGGCACCGCAAAGCAGCCTGGGCGGCAAGGCCATCCGTGCCTTGGTGTTGACCCCCACACGCGAGTTGGCCGCGCAGGTCGAAGCCTCGGTGCGTGACTACGGCAGCCACCTGCATTTGCATTCCACCGTGATTTTTGGTGGCGTAGGCATGAACCCGCAAATCGAGCGCATCAAGCGTGGCGTGGACGTCCTTGTCGCCACTCCTGGGCGCTTGCTGGATCTGCAACAGCAAGGCTTCATGGATCTGTCGCACGTTGAAATGCTGGTGCTTGACGAAGCCGACCGCATGCTCGACATGGGCTTTATCCACGATGTGAAGAAAATCCTCGCACTGCTGCCCAAAGCCAAGCAAAGTCTGCTGTTTTCTGCCACCTTCAGCGACGAAATCCGCGAGCTGGCGGGTGGTCTGCTGAAAAATCCGCAAAGCATCCAGGTCACGCCACGCAACACCACGGTGCAGCGCATCAGCCAGGTCATTCACCCCGTGGGCCGCACGAAGAAAAAGCAGGTGTTGCTGCACATCATCCAGGAACACAACTGGAGCCAGGTTCTCGTGTTCACGCGTACCAAGTTCGGTGCCAACAACGTGGCGGAGTACCTGACAAAAAACGGTGTCAGCGCCATGGCCCTGCACGGCAACAAAAGCCAAAGCGCCCGCACCCAGGCGCTCGAAGGCTTCAAAACGGGCCAAATCCGCGCCCTGGTCGCTACCGACATCGCTGCCCGTGGCATCGACATTGACGACCTGCCGCATGTCGTCAACTACGAAATCCCCAACATCCCCGAAGACTACGTTCACCGCATTGGCCGCACAGGCCGTGCCGGTCGTGAAGGCCAGGCCGTCAGCCTGGTGTGCATGGACGAAGAAGGCTTCATGATGGAAATTGAGCGCTTCACCAAGCAGGAAATTCCCGTGCAAGTACTGGAAGGTTTTGGCCCAGAAGAAGGTGAAAAAGCCGAACCCATCGCCATGGGGCGCCAAACCCTGTGGGGCGGTGCGGGCAAACCTCCGAGCCGTGACGTCATGCAAGCAGCCGCTAAGGCAGCCCGCCAAGAAATGATGGATCGCATCCGCACCAACAAAGCCACGCCTCGGGCTGGCAAGGGTGGTGCAGGTGGTGGCGATAAGCCAGCACGTGGCGATGGAGAACGTGGCGAGCGTCCAGAGCGCAGCCAGCGCGCACAGCCTGGCCAGCGCCCTCCCCATGCTGCAGGCCCACGCCAAGGACAGAACACCAATCCCGGTGCCAATGCCAACCGCAATCGCCGCCCGCCCAACCGAGGCCCTCGCCCGCAAGGTAGCGAACGAGACGACGACTACGATGACCACCGTCAGCCACGTGCTGATGCCCACTTGGGTACGCAGTTTGGTTCGCACCAACCACCACGCCGCAACTCGCAAGCCAGCCAACCCGACCCCATGCGCACCAGCGTGGACAGTATGGCCGGGCGCAACCACCGCAGTGGTGGCCCACGGCGCAGCGGTGGCGGTGGCGGCAATTTCGGTGGGGGCCGCGGCGGCTACGGCCGCTAAGCTCTCCAGCCAGACACGCCCTGTGTGGCCGTGGCACTGTGCACCCCAAGCCCTGATACCCAGGTGGTGCCAGGCACCCACCTACTAGCGCTGTAGGCACGCTACAGCGCATACTGCCGCTCTCCCCTGACCGCACCCATGTGCGGCGGGTGCAGAGCATGGCCTGCACTGCGCCCTCGGGCCCATGGAAACCCACTTCTTCCCTCGTGAGACCATGCAAACTTTGCGCACCGCCTTCCCCCGCTCCCACCACGCCAGCTGGGCCGCTTTAGCGGCCAGCATGCTGCTAGCAGCTTGCAGTAGCACGCCTTTGCCCCCGTGGCCAGTTTCTACCCAGCCACCCAGCCAAGCAGCACCCGCCCCGCGCCCGGCAGCCCATGCGGCGCCACCCAGTGCCGAGGGCCCTGCCAATGTGCGAGTCACCCCCCTGGTCAATACGGCGGTTCAGGCCGACTCCCCCCTCCCCTATAGCCCCATGGTGGCAGCACGTTTTCCGCTGCCCCAGGTGCGCTACGACACCCCGGGCTTAGCCAGCGGGCGCCAGCACTACACCAGCAACGAAGAGCTGCTCCAAGCACTGCAACGCCTGACACAGCCTGCTCAGGCTGCCGCCTCGGCCCAAGCAACATCCACACGGCTGATGCTGCTGTCTCTGGGCTCATCTCAGCAAGGCCAACCTTTGCACGCGGTGCTAGCCACACGCGCTGCTGACGCCAAACCCGCCACACTCGAAGCCAGTGAGCGCCCCACCGTCTTGCTGATAGGCCAGCAACATGGCGACGCCCCCGCCACCAGCGAGGCCTTGCTGGTGGTGGCACGCGAACTGGCCCCAGGTGGCCTGCTTGAGCCCTTGCTCGAACACATCCATGTGCTGGTGGTACCACGCGCCAATCCTGATGGCGCCATGGCGCAACAGCACAGCACGGCCAACGGCATTGACCTGGCACACGACCACCTGCTGCTGCAAACGCCTGAAGCCCAAGCCCTGGCAACCCTGGTGCGCGACTACCGCCCCAGCGTCGTGCTGGATTTGGACGAATACCCGGCCATCACCCCCTTCACTCGCCAGTACCAAGCCATTGCGCGCCACGACCTGCTGGTGCATGACGCACAAACGGCCAACCTGCCGGAATTCACCACGAAAGCTGCGCACGAATGGTTTGAAGAACCGCTGCACGCCGCCCTGCGCACGCAGTACGTCAGCACCGACAGCTACTACAACACCGCCCCGCCCGAAGGCGAAACCCGCCTGCTGGCCACCGAGCTGGACAGTGGCACCTGGCTGAATGCCCAGGGCCTGAAAAACGCCGTCAGCCTGCAAGTGCTCAGCCGGGGCCAAGGACTGGGGCGCGCCCACCTGCAGCGGCGCGTCCACAGCCTGGTGCTGGCCAGCACCAGCGTGCTGCGCAGTGCGGCCGAGCGCAGCCAACGACTAGAGCAAGTGCGCTCCTTTGTCGCGCGCGACACCAGTACCCAAGCCTGCAAAGGCAGCGTGGCCGTGCGCGTGGCTGCCACAGCCGGGCGGCGTGAATGGAGCGTGATCGACCCCCTCAGCGGTGCCGATCGCTCGCTGCTGCTGGACGCTGAATCCGTGGCCAGCCCGCACATCGAGCACAGCCAGACCCGCCCCTGCGGCTACTGGCTGTCTGCAGAAGCTGAGACCGCCGTACAGCGTCTGCGCTTGTTGGGATTGCAGGTGCTGCGCATTGCCGAGCCCGGCTCGGTGCTGGCAGACGCCTCCAGCGAAGAGCACAACACCCCCAGCGCCGCTGCCCGTGCGGCCATCGACACCCCGGCAGGCAGCTACTACCTGCCGTTGAACCAGCCCTGGGCCGCCCTTGCCGTGGCGGCGCTAGAACCCGAGGCCCCTGGTGGTTTCCAGGTCAGTGGTCTGCTGGGAGGAGCAGCCCGCAGCGCCCGCGTCATGGCCGCACCTGCCCTGGTGTTTGAGGAACCGGATTGATATCACCTGCGTACAGGCCATCACCCTAGCAAAAGTAGGTAAATTGACGCATCGCGCCAATCAGAGGATAGTCAGTCCTGTCTATGATCCAGATCAGATGCACACCACAAAAGCACCGATTGTGGCAACGCATCTCACCCTCTTCACGCTGGACATAGACAGGCCCCTCGTGCCTAGCTTGCACCCCGGTGCGGTGCCAAGGAGGTTGCGCCATGTTCGACTCCTACAAACCCGGTTGGCTGTATGAAGCCTTGCCCTATATGTACGTCGGTAGTGGTGTGCTCAGTTTCAACACCCTAAGCCACACACTCTCGTCTGTAAGCGGGTTGTTGCTGGTGTTTGCGGGTGTCGTCGTCTGGAAGCTACGCCACGACTACCGCCACAGGGAGACGAACAAGCCATCCCGCCATGGACTGCGGCGCAAGCCCCCTGCCAGCCGTCAAATTTGATAGCTGCTAGCGCTTGCTGCATAAGGGCTAGAGGCCAATTTAGCCCTCATAGAACAGCCCTTGATACCCTGTGCAGGTGTTGCGCGCACACGGCGCAGCACCTGTACCGCACCCAATGGCAAGCGCTCCCCCGTTTTTTTATAGAGAAATCGGCCTCTCAGCCGCTCTGAGCAAGCGCAAGCAGCTCCTGAAATAGGAGCGTTTTAAGTTGCCCAACGCTGTACCTGTGCGTGGGCTGCCTGGCGAGCCTGGGCATCCAGGGCGAGCAGGTCTTGTACGCTGTGCGGCGTGGCGGGGGAGATGGCCTCCAGCACCGCCAGGTTCACCTGGTGGATGTGGTCAAAGCGCAGGCGCCGGGCCAAGAAAGCTTCCACAGCCACTTCATTGGCGGCGTTAAGCAGCGTGGTCGTTCCTTCGGGCGCGCGCAGCGCCTGCCACGACAGGTGCAGGCCAGGAAAACGCTGGGCATCGGCAGGCTCGAAGGTCAGTGCCGCCAGGTCGGTGAAGTCCAGGCGCGCAGCGCCGCTTTCCATGCGCTCAGGCCAAGACAGCCCGCAGGCAATCGGCACGCGCATATCGGGTGTGCCCAGTTGGGCCAGCACCGACGCATCACGCATTTGCACCATGGAATGGATGATTTGCTGCGGATGAATCACCACCTGGATGCGCTCGGGCGGCAGATCGAACAGCCAACGGGCCTCGATCACCTCCAGTGCCTTGTTCATCATGGTGGCGGAATCGACGGAAATTTTGCGCCCCATGGCAAAGTTGGGGTGCGCGCAGGCCTGCTCCGGCGTGATGGCCGACAGCGTGGCCGGATCGCGCTGGCGAAACGGCCCGCCCGAAGCGGTCAGCACAATCGAATCCACCCGCGCATTCCAGGTGCTACGGTCTTCTGGCAGGCACTGGAAGATGGCGGAATGCTCGCTGTCGATGGGCAACAGCTCACAGCCGTGCTCGCGCACTGCCGCCATGAACAGGGCGCCGCCCACCACCAGGGCTTCTTTATTGGCCAGCAGCAAGCGCTTGCCGGCACGCGCTGCCGCCAGGCAAGGCGCCAGGCCTGCTGCACCGACGATGGCACCCATCACCACCTGCACCTGCTCATGCGCAGCAATGGTCTCCAAAGCCTGCGGGCCACTGAGCACCTTCGTGGACAGGCCGTTCGCCTTTAACTGCTGCGCCAGTTGCGCGGCATGTGGCGCGCTGCTCATCACAGCGTAGTGCGGGCGAAATTCCACGCACTGGGCTAACAGCGCCTGCACCTGGGTGGCAGCGCTGAGGGCAAAAATCTTGTAGCGACCGGGGTGGCGGCGCACCACGTCCAGGGTGTTCGTACCGATGGAGCCAGTGGAGCCGAGAACAGTCAAGCGTTGGGGAGAGCAAGCAGCGTGCTTCATGGGGTGTGTATCCAGGAAAAAACCATCATGGCCAAAGGCAAAGTGGGTAGCAGAGCATCAATGCGGTCGAGCACGCCACCATGACCGGGCAGCAGGTGGCTGCTGTCTTTCACCCCCACGCTGCGCTTGATGAGCGATTCCACCAAGTCACCCACCACGCTCATCGCCGCCAAGCACAGCACCACCGCGACCAGGGCAGGCCAACCAGCATTGCGCTGCACGTGGCTGTAAAAACTGGGCGACCAAGTGGGTTGGGCGGCATCGAGCACCACCCACACAATGGCCAGCACCACGGTGGCCAACATGCCACCCCATACCCCTTCCCAACTTTTACCGGGGCTGATGGTGGGCGCAAGCTTGCCGCGTGTGAAACGCAGGCCCAAAGCGCGGCCTGCAAAGTAAGCCCCGATATCAGCCACCCACACCAGCGCCAAGATAGAGAGCAAAAAATTCACACCCTGGCCACGCGCCTGGGCCACGGCCAGCCAAGCCAGCCACAAGGCCAACAGCCCACCCAGCAGGCGCAGCGCCTGGGGAATGCGTGGCCAGCCCGCCACGCCTGCGCGCAGCAGCAAACCGCCCCCCAGCACCCAAGCTCCGGCACCAAAGGCCCACAGCCACAGCGGCGCACCGGCAGCGCCAAGCAGCCTCCAAGCCAGCACGCACAGCGCAGCACACGCAGCGCCCAATGCCAAGGCAAGAAGCTGGCTCCAACCGCTCAGCCGCCCCCACTCCCAAGCGGCTGCGGCAATCGCCAGCAACACCACCCCATTAAAGGCCCGAGGGTCCGGGTAAAACAAGGCGGGCAGCACAATGGCGAGCAGCACCAGGGCAGTGAGAATGCGCTGTCGGAGCATAGGAAATCAGGGCCGTAAGAGAGCCGCACCCGCCACGCACCAAGGCGACGACAGCTGCAGCACCCAACAAAAAGAAGTGCCTGCGACTGCGGACACGGCGGGGGCGCACAACACAGGCAGGGCTGCTGGCTGGCCGCAGAACATCAGCGGCTGGCGTGCTGCACTTGGGCAGAGGTTTTGCCAAAACGCCGCTCGCGCGCGCCATAGGCGGCAATGGCTTCATCCAGCGCCGCTTCATCGAAGTCCGGCCACAGGCGATCACTGAAATACAGCTCGGTATAAGCAGCTTGCCACAGCAGAAAATTGCTGATGCGCATTTCTCCGCCCGTACGAATGAGCAAATCCGGGTCGGCCACATGCGACAGCGCCAGGGCACGGCCCAGGCTTTCTTCGGTAATGGCTTCGCCGCGCGCTGCCACGGCAGCAGCAGCCTGGGCAATGTCCCAACGCCCACCGTAGTTGAAGCACACGTTCAGCACCAGCGACTGGTTGGCTGCTGTGAGCGCTTCAGCCTGTGCCAGGCCTGCGCGCACTTTTTCAGACAGGCCCGCACGCGCACCAGCGAAGCAAATACGCACGCCTTGGGCATGCAAATCGGGAACTTCTCGCGCCAAGGCGCGTGCCAACAGCTCCATCAAACCCGACACTTCTTCCTGGGGCCGATTCCAGTTCTCGGAAGAAAAAGCAAACACGGTGAGCACCCGCACACCACGCTGCTGACAGGCTTTGGCACAGCGGCGCAGTGCTTCCACGCCTTTTTGGTGGCCCACCAGGCGCGGCATGAAACGCTTGGAGGCCCAACGGCCATTGCCATCCATGACGATGGCAATGTGTGCGGGGGGAGCGAGGTTCGAGGACGTCGGGTCTGATGCCATAGGGTGGCCCAGCACTGGGCCGTCAGATGGCCAGAATGTCCTGCTCTTTGGCAGCGACCAGGGTGTCGATTTCAGCAATGCGCTTGTCCGTGGCTTTTTGCACGTCGGCCTCGGCACGCTTTTGCTCGTCTTCAGAAGCGAGCTTTTCCTTCACCAGCTTCTTGACGGCCTCATTGGCATCGCGACGCAGGTTGCGAATGGCCACCTTGGCAGCTTCGCCCTCATTGCGGGCCAGCTTGGTCATTTCCTTGCGGCGCTCTTCGCTCATAGGTGGCATGGGCACACGAATCAAGTCGCCCAACGAAGCCGGGTTCAAGCCCAAATCGCTTTCACGAATGGCTTTCTCGATTTTGGCCGACATGTTTTTCTCCCACGGCTGCACGCTGATAGTGCGCGCATCAAGCAAGGAGACGTTGGCCACCTGCGACAGCGGCACCTGCGAGCCGTAGTAATCGACGTGAATGGTGTCGAGCAAGGCCGGGTTGGCACGGCCCGTGCGTACTTTGGCCAGGTTGTTTTTCAATGCCGCAATGGATTGCTCCATCTTGGTGTCGGTGGTTTTTTTGATATCGGCAATCGTCATGGGAGGTCTCCAAAGAAGGTGCGCTGGGGGCCCGCAAAAGCTGTCAAGCGTACACCAGCGTGCCCTCGTCCTCACCCATCACCACGCGCAAAAGTGCGCCATGCTTGATGATGGAGAACACACGAATCGGCAGCTTTTGATCGCGGCACAAAGCAAAAGCCGTCGCATCCATGATGCCGAGGTTGCGGTTGATGGCCTCATCGAACGACAGCTTGGTGTAGCGCGTGGCCTGCGGGTCTTTTTTCGGGTCTGCGGTATAGACGCCATCGACCTTGGTGGCCTTGAGCACCACTTCAGCGCCAATTTCTGCACCGCGCAGCGCCGCCGCCGTATCAGTGGTGAAAAACGGGTTACCGGTGCCAGCAGCAAACACCACGACCTTACCTTCTTCAAGGTACTGTAGGGCCTTGGGGCGCACGTAAGGCTCGACCACTTGGTCAATCGGGATGGCAGACATCACACGGGCTGTAATGCCCTGCTTTTGCATGGCATCAGCCAACGCCAGGGAGTTCATCACTGTGGCCAGCATGCCCATGTAGTCGGCTGTGGCACGGTCCATGCCCACAGCACCGCCAGCAACGCCACGAAAGATGTTACCGCCCCCAATCACGACGGCCACTTCCACACCCAAGCGGGTGACAGCCAGCACCTCTTCCACCATGCGCTCAATGGTCTGGCGATTGATGCCGAATGCGTCGTCACCCATCAACGCCTCGCCGGACAACTTGAGCAAAATGCGCTTGTGAACGGGTGTGGCAGTGGGGTTCATGGGGCAATCTCCAGGGGCAGGAACAGGGCAAAAAGAAACAAAACGGCTCAAGCCTGTCGGCAGCCCTGGCGAAATACGCAGGGGCCCGACAGGCTCTCGCCCTCACAAGGCGAATGTGCCTTAGGCAGCAGCGCCCTTGGCTGCAGCCACTTGTGCGGCCACTTCAGCAGCAAAGTCATCGGCTTTTTTCTCGATGCCTTCGCCAACCACGTACAAGGTGAAGCCCTTGACGGTGGTATTGGCAGCCTTGAGCATCTGGGCCACAGTTTGCTTGCCGTCAGCAGCCTTCACGAAGACTTGGTCGGCCAAGGACACTTCCTTGAGGTATTTTTGCACCGAGCCTTCGACCATCTTGGCAACGATGTCGGCGGGCTTGCCAGACTCAGCAGCCTTGGCGGCGGCGACCGAACGCTCTTTCTCGATCAATTCAGCAGGCACATCGGCACTGGTCAGGGCGACTGGCTTCATGGCAGCCACATGCATGGCCACATCCTTGGCAGCAGTTGCATCGCCGTCAAACTCCACCACGACACCAATGCGCGAGCCGTGCAGGTAGGCAGCGAGGTTAGAACCGTCAAAACGCTTGAAGCGGCGGAACGACATGTTCTCGCCAATCTTGCCGATCAAGCCCTTGCGCACGTCTTCCAGGGTGGGGCCGAAACCATCTTGCTCGTAAGCGAGTTGACCCAGAGCTTCGACGTTGGCGGGGTTGTGCTTGGCCACCAGTTCAGCTGCAGCCTTGGCCATGGCGATGAAGCTGTCATTTTTGCTCACGAAGTCGGTTTCGCTGTTGACTTCGATCAGCGCGCCCACTTGGCCGTCGATAAAGCTGGCCACCACACCTTCAGCGGTGACGCGTGCCGCAGCCTTGCCAGCTTTGGTGCCGAGTTTGACGCGCAGCAGCTCTTCCGCCTTGGCCATATCGCCATCGGCCTCCGTCAGAGCTTTTTTGCACTCCATCATGGGGGCATCGGTTTTTGCGCGCAGTTCAGCAACCATGCTTGCGGTAATAGCAGCCATTTCAATTTCTCCGTATCAGTTCAATCAATAGATTTCAGCAGAATAAAAAAAGGGGGCTCACCAAAGGAGGCCCCGCTTTTATTCGCACCCGATGAATCAGGCAGCGGACTCTTGCACTTCGACAAATTCGTCCGAACCTTCTGCAGCCACAGCCTTGACCACTTCTTCCACCGCATTAGCGCGGCCTTCGAGGATGGCGTCAGCAATACCGCGGGCATACAAAGCCACGGCCTTGGCAGAGTCGTCGTTACCAGGAATGACGTAGTCAATGCCTTCAGGGTTGTGGTTGGAGTCCACCACACCAATCAGCGGAATACCCAGCTTCTTGGCTTCGGAGACAGCAATCTTGTGGTAGCCAACGTCAATCACGAAGATGGCATCTGGCAAGCCGGTCATGTCCTGGATACCACCGATGTCACGCTCGAGCTTTTCCAGCTCGCGGCTGAACATCAGCTGCTCTTTCTTGCTCATCGATTCCAGGCCTGCTTCTTGCTGGGCCTTCATGTCCTTGAGGCGCTTGATGGAGGTCTTGACCGTCTTGAAGTTGGTCAACATACCGCCCAACCAACGCTGATCGACGTAAGGCACGCCAGCGCGCTGGGCTTGCTCAGCCACCAGCTCACGGGCTTGGCGCTTGGTGCCAACCATCAAGATGGTGCCGCGATTAGCTGCCAACTGCTTGGCAAACTTTTGCGCATCCTGGAACATCGGCAGCGATTTTTCCAGGTTGATGATGTGAATTTTGTTGCGATGGCCAAAAATAAAGGGGGCCATCTTGGGGTTCCAGAAGCGGGTTTGGTGACCAAAGTGGACACCGGCTTCCAGCATTTCACGCATCGTGATATTCATGAGTTACTCCAAAGGTTGTGTCTAAAATCCCGCCCGAACATTGCACCTACACGAAACAGCCACGCACACTGCGCGCGCCGCTCAGGCACAACACCTTTTAGGGGGTGGATTTGCGATTGATCTTGCCAACGCGTTGCATGGCTTGGCGCCACTGCCGGGCTCGCCGCCCAACACGCTCACGGTTTTATCTACTGGATAACCCTAGATAGCACCGCCATCAGCAAAACCAAAAAATTCTAGCATAAGCAATGTTGACCGACTTGCATTCCGCCCTCTTCCAATTGCGCCACGGGCAGCGCACTGCCCAACAATGGATGGAGCATTGCCTGGAACAAGCGCAGTCCCGCGCCTGCGCGCAGGCTTTTTCCCTCCTGCTGCCAGACGCTGCCCGCGCCCAAGCCGCCGCAACACCCAGCCACATGCCCCTGGGCGGGTTGGCTGTTTCGGTGAAAGACTTGTTTGATGTGCAAGGCCTACCCACTCGCGCCAGCGCACGCGTTTTGGCGCAAGCCCAACCTGCCCTGCACGACAGCCCCGCTGTGGCACGGCTGCGGGCGGCGGGTGCAGCCTTCATCGGCAAAACCCACATGGTGGAATTTGCCTTCTCCGGCGTGGGCACCAACCCCCACTACGGCACCCCCGCCGCCTGGGATGGGCGCTTTGGCGCACTGACGGGCGAACCCCGGGTGCCGGGTGGCTCCTCCTCCGGTGCGGCGGTGTCGGTGGCCACGGGAGCGGCTTTCGCTGCCCTTGGCTCTGACACGGGTGGGTCGCTGCGCATTCCAGCAGCGCTGTGCGGCATCGTCGGCTTCAAAGCCACGGCCCGGCTCGTGCCCACGGCAGGCACGATTCCTTTGTCCACCACACTAGATACCGCCGGCGCCCTCACCCGCTCGGTTCGCGATGCGCTGCTGTTGCACGAAATCTTGGCGCAGCGGCGTGTCACGCGCAGCACGGCACCCCTGTCGGCCTGGCGCCTGGCCGTGCCACACAGCGTGATGCTCGACGGGCTTGAGCCCCACGTCGCCCAGGTTTTTCAGCGCACGCTGCACGCCCTGCGCCAGGCTGGCGCACGCATTGACGAAATAGCGCTGCCGCAGTTGCACGAGGTCGCACGCATCAACGCGAGCGGAGGGTTTTCTGCCGCTGAAAGCTACGCATGGCACCGCGCCCGCCTGGCACAGCCCGAGCAGGCGGCGCTCTATGACCCGCGTGTGCGCCAGCGCATTGAACGCGGCGCCAGCATGTCAGCAGCCGACTACATTGATCTGCTGCACGCCCGCCAGGACTGGATTACACGCATGCAGCAGGCACTGCAGGGCTTCGACGCCCTGCTCTCGCCCACAGTGCCCATCACCGCACCCACCCTCGCCAGTGTCGCTCCTGCCACGGGAGAAGACATGGCTGCCGATGCCGCACGCGACCAAGCCTTTCAACAAGCCAACAGCTTGCTGCTGCGCAACACCAGCATCGTCAACCTGCTCGATGGCTGCGCCCTGTCGCTGCCGTGCCACCAAGCGGGCGAGCTGCCCGTAGGCTTGATGCTGTGGCACGCTGCCGAGCACGATGATGCGCTGCTGAATGTGGCGCAACAGGTGGCTCAAACGCTTCAATTTCAATAGCTGCTTGCGCTTGCTACAAGCGCCTTAGAGGCCTATTTGACCATTAAAAGCACATTGCTGTGCCTTGGGAGTTCCACATGCAAGCCATCTCGCCCAGCCAGCGCGCTGCACTGTTTGATGTTGCTGCCACCAGGCGCATCGAGCAAGCGGCGGCAGCCCAGCTCGCGCCCTATGCCTTGATGCAGCGGGCGGGCACGGCCACGGCGCGGCTGGCGCTGGCGCTGGCGCCCCATGCCCGCTGCATCTGGATCGCGTGTGGCCCGGGCAACAACGGAGGCGATGGCCTGGAAGCCGCGACGCAATTGCACCGCCTGGGTCTGCCCGTGTGCGTCACCTGGCTGGGTAGCCCCGAGACTGCACCAAAAGATGCCTTGCACGCCTGGCAACGCGCCCAAGTGGCAGGCGTGCCCTTGAGCGACCAGCCGCCCCGCGATCTCGGCCCCGCCGATTTGTGCATTGATGCCGTGCTCGGCATCGGGCTGCAAGCCCGTGCAGTGGCACCAGCCATCGAGGGTGCGTCCAGCACTCCAGTGCAGCGCGTACGCCAGGCCCTGCAACAAAGCCAAGCCCCGGTCTTGTGCGTGGACGTGCCTTCAGGTTTGCTTTCTGACACCGGCCAGTACCTGCCTGAATGGCAGCCTGCCGTGCCCCCGGTTTCACCCCGCCACACCCTGAGCCTGCTCACCCTGAAACCCGGCCTATTCACCGGCATGGGCCGCGACGCAGCAGGCACGGTGTGGTGGGATGACCTGGGCAGCACGCCCGGCACTGAGCAAGCAGCGGCCTGGCTACCAGGCGCTCCAAGTAAGGCCCCACCACCAGCCCACGCCAGTCACAAAGGCAGTTACGCAGACGTAGCTGTGGTGGGAGGCGAAGGCCTGCACCGCCGTGGGCTGGGCATGGGCGGGGCAGCTCTGCTCGCCGCTTCGGCCGCGCTGCATGCAGGTGCTGGGCGCGTGCTCGTGAATCTGTTGGAAGACGAACCCAGTTACGCCCTGGCGCTGCAACCCGAATGGATGCTGCGCCGCTTCGAGGCCTTGGAGTTGGCGCGCCTGACGGTGGTGTGTGGCTGCGGTGGTGGCCAGGCCATCACGCCGCTACTTCCTGCCGTGCTGGCACAAGCCCAGCGCCTGGTGCTGGATGCCGATGCACTCAACGCTGTGGCGCAAGACCCTGCGCTAGCGACTTTGCTGGCCCAGCGCGGCGCGCGCACCCCCTGGACGGTACTCACACCCCATCCCCTCGAAGCAGCCAGACTCCTGGGCTGCAGCACCCAGGAAGTGCAAGCACAGCGCCTGCAAGCAGCGCAACAACTAGCACAGCGTTTTGGCTGTACCGTGGTGCTCAAAGGCTCGGGCAGTGTGATCACTGCGCCAGAGCACACGCCCGTGATCAACCCTACGGGCAACGCAAGACTGGCCACGGCGGGCACGGGGGACGTCTTGGCAGGCTTGCTGGGCGCTCGGTTGGCGCTGGCCGCCAGTGCATTCGAGGCGGCACGGCGGGCCTGCTGGGAGCACGGCCAGCAAGCCGACCAATGGCCTACTGGACACGCACTGACAGCCAACCTACTGGCACGCCGCTTGGCACGCCTTTAGTTCTTAGCAGGTTCCTGCACGTAGAACTGCGCCTCGCGTATCAACGGCTACGGGACTTGCCCTTGGCAGCAGGTGCTTTGGTTTTTTTACCGCTTTTGTGAGAGCGACCTGAAGCTGTCAAAGGCTGCTCGGCAACCTGTTTGCTCGTGCGCTCTTCATGCTTGCGTTTCTTCCCTGACGCGTTCGCAGCCTGCACCGCTTTGTCTGCCGCCGACACATTCCTATCGTTGCCGGGCGCAGGGCCGCGCTTGCTGCGCGCAGGCAGCTCCATAGCGTCTTGCACCAAACGGAAATCGATCTTGCGCCCATCCAAATCCACCCGGCTGACTTGCACACGCAAGCGACTGCCCAGTGCGTAGCGCACGCCCGTGCGCTCCCCCCGCAATTCCTGGCGGGCTTCGTCGAAACGAAAATAATCTCCGCCCAGCTCCGTGATGTGTACCAGCCCTTCCACATACATGGCATCCAGAGTGACAAAAATGCCAAAGCTCGTCACCGCAGACACTTGGCCGCTGTATTCCTCGCCCAGGTGTTCGCGCATGTATTTGCACTTCAGCCACGCTTCTACGTCACGGCTGGCTTCGTCGGCACGGCGCTCGTTGGCACTGCAATGCAGGCCTGCAGCCTCCCAGGCTTGGGATTCAGCCAAGGACAGGGCTCCTGCAGCCTGCAGCGGGCGCTGACGGGGTTCGCCCACACGCCCCGCCAGGCGTTTCGAGAGCTTGGCATGTGCCTCTCCCGGCAAAGGCAGTTCAGGCAGCTTG
Source organism: Acidovorax sp. (assembly GCA_041910915.1). Classification (GTDB taxonomy): domain Bacteria; phylum Pseudomonadota; class Gammaproteobacteria; order Burkholderiales; family Burkholderiaceae_C; genus Paenacidovorax. Next base: position 1,930 of record JAYRPZ010000118.1, on the reverse strand, counting down.
TAACGTCTCTCGGCCAAGATGGCTTTGATCACGCGATGCACCAACAAGTCAGGGTAGCGACGAATGGGGCTGGTGAAATGCGTGTAGGCCTCGTAGGCCAAACCAAAGTGGCCACTATTGACGGGCGTGTACATGGCCTGCTGCATGGAACGCAGCAGCATGGTGTGGATTTGCAATGCGTCGGGACGGTCTTTGGTGGCTTCGGCAATGCGCTGAAACTCACTGGTGTGCGGCTGGTCGCTGACGCTTTGCACCACGCCCAAAGACTTCAAGAAGCCGCGCAAGATGTCAATTTTTTCCGCCGTCGGGCCTTCGTGTACCCGGTACAGCCCAGGCTGGCCGCTTTGAGCGATGAAGTCTGCGCTGCAGACGTTGGCTGCCAACATGGCTTCTTCAATCAACCGGTGAGCCTCTGTGCGCGTGCGTGGCACGATTTTTTCAATGCGCCCGTTGTCGTCGCACACAATTTGCGTCTCGGTGGTTTCAAAATCCACCGCACCTCGACGCTGGCGCGCTGCTAACAAGGCACGGTACACCTCATTCAAATGCATCAAGTCTTGTACCCGCTCGGCACGGCGCTGGGCCTCAGGCCCCCGGGTATTGCTCAGGATAGCCGCCACCTCGGTGTAAGTCAGGCGGGCGTGGCTGTGCATCACGGCGGGGAAAAACTGGTAGGCCACCACCTGGCCTTTGGCATCGATCACCATGTCACACACCATGCACAGGCGATCTACGTCGGGGTTCAATGAGCACAGGCCGTTGCTGAGTTTCTCCGGCAACATGGGAATGACCCGGCGCGGAAAGTACACGCTGGTGGCGCGGTCGTAGGCATCAATGTCAATCGCGCTGCCGTTTTGCACGTAGTGGCTGACATCGGCAATTGCCACCAACAAACGCCAGCCTTTGCTACGGCCCACTTTGGTGGGTTCGCAATACACGGCGTCGTCAAAGTCGCGGGCATCCTCGCCATCGATCGTGACGAAGGGGATATCGGTTAAATCAACGCGCTGTTTTTTGTCCGTAGCACGCACTTTGTCCGGCAATTTGTTTGCCGCTGCCAGGCACGCCTCAGAGAACTCGTGCGGCACGCCGTATTTGCGCACCGCAATTTCAATCTCCATACCGGGATCATCCACTTCACCCAGCACTTCGGTAACGCGGCCCACAGGCTGCCCATACAGCGCTGGCGGCTCGGTCAATTCCACCACCACCACTTGCCCCGGCAAGGCCGCACCAATGGCGCTGTGAGGAATCAAAATGTCTTGCCCCAGACGCTTGTCTTCGGGGGCCACCAGCCACACGCCACTTTCCTGCAAAAGCCGCCCGATGATGGGCTGCACCGGGCGCTCAACAATCTCCGTCACCCGCCCTTCTGGGCGCCCACGCCGATCCAGGCGGGTGATGCGCACGCGTACACGGTCTTTGTGCAGCACCGCGCGCATTTCATTAGGTGGGAGAAAAATGTCTGGTTGGCCATCGTCGCGCAGCACAAACCCGTGCCCATCGCGGTGCCCTTGCACGCTGCCTTCAATTTCCACGTCTGCAGCAGCAGACTGTGCTCGGGAGTTCATTTTTTTGATATACAATCTGTGTCTTTCCTGAAATGCCCAGGTGGCGGAATTGGTAGACGCACTAGTTTCAGGTACTAGCGGGTAACTCCGTGGAGGTTCGAGTCCTCTCCTGGGCACCAAGTGTAACGAGAACTGGCAACAGTTTGAGTTAAAGAAAAAAGTCAATGCTTGCGCGATGCATAAAAAGCATCAAACTATAAAAATTAAGTTATAATCAAAAAATCCTGAAATGCCCAGGTGGCGGAATTGGTAGACGCACTAGTTTCAGGTACTAGCGGGTAACTCCGTGGAGGTTCGAGTCCTCTCCTGGGCACCATATATAAAAGGCCGTTGCATATGCAACGGCCTTTTTGCTTTGG
>JAYRPZ010000117.1:0-98982 GCA_041910915.1 Acidovorax sp. | reverse complement strand
AGTAGCACTGCGCGCCGGTTCAGGCGTGGGTCGCCCAGCTCTATCGTCTTGAACTCATCTGCCAGTCCCACTGCCGTCTCCTTGTGTACTCATCCAGGCAGCTTGCAGTTTAGAAGCCGGGGACTTGTGTGTAATGGGATGGGCTAAAGCCCGCCAGTTGGCTTCATTTTTAGATATTTTTGAATTTTTCAATGCCATTCCTGCCATCTGAAAGAAAAGCTCTCCTTGCTGTTAAAGGCATTGGCCCCACAGTGGTGGCGCGCCTTGAACAAATGGGGTATGAATCCTTGGAGCATTTGAGCAAAGCCAATGCTCTTGATATTGTGTCAAGAGCTTCCTCGATGGTGGGATCAACGTGTTGGAAAAATAGTCCGCAAGCCCGCGCAGCCATTCAATCTGCCATTGCTCTTGCACAATCGCATCAGGCGCAAATGTCTCATCTTTCGTAGCTGCCTACTGCCTACTGCCTACGGCGGCAATTGAACCCAAGAAGTGAGGTTCCGCATTTTCAAACATTACCCTGAACAAAATCGCACGCGAACAGGTTTTGCGGTGGGTGGAGCTATTTTCTTGGTTTTCGGGTTATTAATGGCGCTGATTGGGTCTGGTATCGGTGCGTTGATTGGCGCGCTTTGGGGTATTGTTTTGCTGCTTCCCGTTGTGTGCTGTGGCAAAAGAAGTTTTCGAAAGTTTGAAAAAATTCTTTCGAAAATCTCCTTGTTTGGGAGCCTCTCGTGAAACCAGCTATGCGCTCAGGGGGGAGCTGCTTCAATCTTGGTGATAGAGCGACGGCTTCGGCCCTGCAGCCTGCCGCCCAGCCTTGACCACGTTGTCTCAGCAAGGCCGCCTGCGCGCTGGGCGACCTGTTGCCTTGCCATCGATTGCGGATGTAGCGGGGCAGCTGTGGGCGGATGGTGTGCCGAAAATTGCGCCTGAAAAAGAAAAAACCCCAAGTAAATGAATCACTTGGGGTTGTATCTTGGCGGAGAGGGAGGGATTCGAACCCTCGGTGATGTTGCCACCACGCCTGATTTCGAGTCAGGTACATTCGACCACTCTGCCACCTCTCCGCAGCGTCGATTAGCCGATGATTATAGCGCCAATTTCTTGCGCTACATTCACCCGCTCGTTCCTGGCGAAAGGGTGATTGTGAAAATATTGCTGGCCCCTATGGAGGGCTTGCTGGATGCCACGCTGCGTGACCTGCTCACCCGCGTGGGCGGGGTGGATCGCTGTGTGGGTGAGTTCGTTCGGGTGACGGACAGCGTGCTGCCTGAGCGTGTGTTTTTGCGCACTTTGCCCGAATTGCGCCATGGCAGCCGCACCCAGGCCGGGGTGCCGGTGCGGGCGCAGTTGCTGGGCTCGGACGCAGCCAGTATGGCCGCCAACGCCGCGCGGCTGGCACACATGGGGGCGGAGGGCGTGGATTTGAACTTTGGCTGCCCTGCCAAGGTGGTCAACCGCCACGGCGGCGGTGCTGCCTTGCTGCGCTCGCCCGAGCACATCCACACCTTGGTTCATGCCGTGCGCCGAGCCGTGCCCGCTGCTGTGCCGGTGTCGGCCAAGATGCGCTTGGGCTACGACGATGACAGCCTGGCGCGTGAGTGCGCCCTGGCCATACAAGAAGGCGGTGCGTGCGAGCTGGTGGTGCACGCGCGCACCAAAATTGACGGCTACCGCCCCCCTGCCTACTGGGAGCGCATTCCCGCCATCACCGAGGTGCTGCGCATTCCCGTGGTGGCCAATGGCGAAATCTGGACGGTAGAAGATGCGCTGCGCTGCCGCGCCGTGTCGGGCTGCCAATCCCTCATGCTGGGGCGTGGGGCGGTGGCCAATCCGGGCCTGGCGCTGGCCATTCGAGCGGCCTTGGCTGTCCCCGACCCCCAGCGCCATGCCGTTCACACAGCCGCCGATGCCGCCTTGCCCTGGCAGGCTTTGCAGCCCTTGCTGGTGCAGTTTTGGCAGCGTGTGTGCAACGATTTGGCTCCTTACCAACGGGCGGGGCGGCTCAAGCAGTGGCTGAATTTGCTGCGCCGTTGCTACCCGCAGGCCGAGCAGGCCTTCCAGCAAGTGCGCACCATGACCGACCAACACACCATCAGCGCCTGGATGCAGCGCCTGGCGTCTGGCGTGTCTGAGCCGCAGGCCGCGCTGTGATGGGGGTAGGGCGGTGGCCTGCAGGGTGAGCTGCAGGTGCTGCCCGTTTGCACTGCGTGCAATAGCGCGCTAGCGCGCCATACTGGCACGCCCAGGTGCGGTATGGTGGCTGTAAGTCTTATGCAAGCTTACAATTGCGCCCCTATGCGTTTTGCGGCTTCCACCCCTTGTGTGCGCTTGCAGCGGCTGGCCTGGGCCGCTGCCTACCAGGCGCGCGCCTTGCGCAGGACGGGTGTACAAAAACCCGTCCCCTGGGCTTGATGGCGCTGCCTGCGCCCTGAACCTTCCCACACCCTTGGTGCAGTGCGTTGCCGCACTGCACGCTGGCTCCCTTGATGGGCCACTGCGCGCGCGAAGCCGCGCTTTCTGATTTTTTGTGCACTCCGGCGTAACCCTGTCAACCGCTGTCCTGCGGTTTCGTTGTGGCGTGGTCGCGTGGCCTTTGCACACCCTATTGAGACGAGGAGAACCCCCATGCCCATGCATTTGCATACCCTGGTCGTTTGGACCGATTTTTCTCCTGCGGGCGAAAACGCCTTGGCGCGCGCGGCGCAATTGGCCGCTGCACACCAGGCCCATTTGCGTGTGCTGGCCAGCCTGCCGGCACACGATGCACGTTTTGCCGACCCCCAGGCACGCCTGGAGCAGCGCGCCCGCCAGTTGGCGCGTCGCTACCAGATTCGTGCCAGCACGGTACTGCTGTCCACCCGCGATATCGGGTTGGCCATGTTCCACGCTTCGGCCGAAGCCGATCTGCTGGTCGTGCCAGCCCAGGCTCTGGGCACACCTGCGAGCCCCAGTTGGCGTACCTGGCTGGGCTGGGAGGAGCAAGCCCCATGGTTGCAGCGTGTGCCTTGCCCGGTGCTGCTGGTGCAAAACGAGGCGGCCCACCCCTACGCCCATGTGCTGGTGGGGCTGGATGTATCGGCCAGCGCGCCCACCAGTCCCAACGTGTTGCCCTGGGCCAGTGGCCTGCAAGCCAGTGCCAAGGTAGAGCTGTTTCGCTCGCAACCTGGGCCGCTGCCCTGCGCAACCACCCAGGCTTGGCAAGACAAGCTGCGCCAGCGTCTGCGCCTGTCTGACCCCTTCGAGGCACGGCGCAACCGTGTGGATTGGAAAACCGGCACCCGTGATCTGGTACGCCAGCTGGTGGTGCAGCAAGAGCGCAGCGGTGCCGATCTGCTGGTGCTGGGCCAAATGCCCCGCCACCCGCTGCTGCGCTGGCTGGGCGCGCCGCGCTGGGCGCAGCGTCTGCTGCGCCAGGTGCCGTGCGACGTGCTGGCCGTGCCCGAGCGGCGTGCGCAGCCGCAGCGCACCTTGGCGGGCCATGCCGATACGGTGCAGGCTTGAGGTTTTTTGCTCCTGAAAAAGGAGCTGCTTGCGCTTGCTGCATCAGGGTAAAAGCCGAAAAACTCTCTTAAAAACAGCCTTCAGACCCCGCTGCAGCCGCGTTGCAGCCAGCCCCAGCCCTCTTTCATACCCGAAAGAGGGCTTTTTTGTGGGTCAAAAGCGGCGCTAAGCCTTGTGGGGCAAGCGCAAGCAGCTATGAAAAAGGAGTTTTTTGCCGCAGGCTGACGGCGCCGTGGCTGCGCTTGGCGCGCAAGGGCGGTGCCTCAGTCGCGTGTAGCGCGCCGCTGTACGGCGGCTACGTAGCTGTCGCCATCGGGTGGGTGGCCGTTGCGTTGGCTGTCGGCCAGCATTTGGCCCAGGCATTCCATGGCGGCGTGGTGGGCATCGTGCAGCCCGTCCAGGCGCCGCGCCAGCAGTTCCACCGCCTGTCGGATGCCGCGTGGCTGGTCAATGCTGCACTGCTCGCTGATCGACAGGTGCATCGACAGGTGCAAAAACGGGTTGGTGCGCTGGGGCTCCAGGTCGTAATTGCGGGCGATGGCCGCCTCGGCGTCGGCCAGTTCGGCGTGGAACTCGGGGTGCTCGGCAATCCACAGGCTGGCCAGGGTTTCAATGGCCTCCATGGGCTGCTGCGCTTGGGCTTTGGCATGGACGGCGCAGAAAAAGCGCCGCACATCGGCTTGGGTGGGTTGGAACATAGGGCGCGCAGCGTAGCACGGGCTGCTGGGTGGCCGGGGCTACAGCCGCCAGGCCGGTAGCTGCCAGTTCCAGCGCAAGGCGGCAAAGCGCAGGCCCACGGTGGTCAGCAGGCAGCCCAGCAGCGGCATCCACAGCGGCACGCCCAGCTCGCGCAGGCCAATATCCACCCAGCCGCCCACAAACGCGCACAGCGCGTAGGGCCGGTGGTCGTGCAGGGCCTGGGGAATGTCGTTGCACACAATGTCGCGCAGCACCCCACCGGCCACCGCCGTGGTCACGCCCAGGCACACGGCCAGCAGCGGCGCCACCTGCTGGGCCATGGCCACATCGGTGCCGATGGCGGCAAACAGCCCCAGGCCCAGGGTGTCGGGCCAGCGCATCAGGCGCTCGGTGGGTTCGATGTGGCGCGCACGCATGAACAGCATGGCCAGCACGCTCAGCAGCAAAATGCCCCAGACGTAATCGACGTTGCGCATCCAGAAAAATGGCCGCACATCCAGCAGCACATCGCGCAGCGTGCCGCCGCCAAAAGCCGTCAAAAACGCCGCCACGCCCACACCCACCACATCCAGGCGTTTGCGTGCAGCAGCAATCACGCCCGACAGGGCAAAGGCCGCCGTGGCGGCAATTTCAATGGCTGTGCGCAGGCCAGGCAGCCAGGTGGGTTCGGACAAGACGATCATGGCGAGGGGGTGGCAGGGGGTGGCGTGGGTGTTGGGTCGCGCTGGCGCTCTTGGCGTTCTTTGGCCAGTTGGGCCACCAGCTGCTCGCGCCCTTGGCGGGTGAAGTTGATGAATTTTTCCCGGTCGTGGCGGTAGGGGTGCAGCTGTTCGATGAGTGCCAGGTTGTGGGTGCGAAAGCGCTCGATCAGTGACTGTACTTCGTGGTCCGGCAGGCCCAGCAGGTGCAGCGTGCTGCGCGCACTGGCCAGGCTGGACTCGAACAGCTCGCGCTCGATGTGCATCACGCCCAGCTCGCGCAATTGGTTCCAGTGGGTGATGTCGCGCGCGCGCGCCACGATCTCCAGGTGGGGAAAGTGCTTGCGTGCCAGTTGCACGATTTTGAGCGACTGCTCTGGCGTGTCCACCGCCACCACCAGCACGCGCGCCTGGGCCGCGCCTGCGGTGCGCAGCAAGTGCAAGCGTGTGGCGTCGCCGTAATGCACGCGGTAGCCAAAGGTGCGCGCTACTTCCAGCATCTCTACGCTGTGGTCGAGCACCGTGGTGGGTACGCCCTGGGCCAGCAGCACGCGCGCCACGATTTGCCCGTAGCGCCCGAACCCGGCAATCAGGATGGGCGCTTGCTGCGGTTCGCTCAGCTCGGCAGCGGGGGCCGCGCCCGTGGCCGCAGGTGTGTGTGTGAAGTGGCGCAGCACCAGCCGATCAAGCAGCACCAGCAACAGCGGCGACAGCAGCATGGACAGGGCCACCGCTCCGGTGAGCTGCGAGGCTATGGCCGGTGCCAGCACTTTGGCGCTGCTGGCGGTTTGGAACACGACGAAGGCAAATTCGCCCCCTTGCGCCAGCAGCAGCGTGAACACCGGGCGCTCTTGTGCCGTCATGCCAATGCTGCGCGCCAGGGCATAAATCACCAGCGCCTTGATGCCGATGAAGCCCAGCACCAGCACGGCCATGGTCAGTGGTGCGCGGGCCAGTGCGGTGAAGTCGATGGTCATGCCCACGGCCATGAAGAACAGCCCCAGCAGCAGGTCTTTGAAGGGCTCGATGTCGGTTTCCAGCTCGCGCCGGTATTCGCTGTCGGCCAGCAGCACGCCGGCCAAAAAGGCACCCAGCGCCATCGACAGCCCCACGCCCACCATCAGCAGGGCAATGCCCACCACCAGCAGCAGCGCGGTGGCGGTGAAAATTTCAGGGGTGCGACTTTGGGCAATCCAGCGCAGCAGCGGGCGCAGCAGCACATGGCCGCCCAGCACCACGGCGCCCACCACGCCCAGGGTTTTGAGGGTTTGCACCAGAGCGTGGCTGGCGTCGGGTGGGTTGTGCTCCAGCACCGCACCGCCCAGCAGGGGCAGCAGTGCCAAGATGGGCAGGGCGGCAATGTCTTGGAACAGCAGCACCGAAAACGCGGCCTGGCCGCTGTCGCTGCGCAGCAGCTGGCGCTCGGCCAGTACCTGCAGGGCAATGGCCGTGGACGACAGCGCCAGCCCCAAGGCCCCCACCAGGGCCACACGCCAGGGCAGGCCCGCGAGCCAGCCCACGGCGTACAGCGCCAGAGCACAGGCCAGCATTTGCGCCGTGCCCAGGCCCAAAATGGGCCGGCGCAGGCTCCACAAGCGCTGGGGTTGCAGCTCCAGGCCAATCAAAAACAGCATCAGCACCACGCCAAACTCGGCAAATTCCAGCGTGGTTTGCACGTCTTTCACCAGCCCCAGCCCCCAGGGGCCAATGGCAATGCCCGCCGCCAGGTAGCCAATGATGGCGCCCAGCCGCAGCGCCCGCGCCAGCGGCACCAAGAGCACTGCAGCCGTCAGGTACACAAAACCGGAGGTCAACCAAGTGGGTGCGTGGGCCATGGGGAAATGCCAAAAATACTGCCCTCGGGCAGGGGGAGGTTGATTGTGGCACTGCCCTGGCAGCGGGCGGTGCCGGACAGTGATCTGGGGTAAAAATGCTCTTATTTAAGGAGCTGCTTGCGCTTGCCACATCTGCATTCGAGGCTTTTTTCCTTCGATAAGATTGCACACTTATTATTTGCAGAAAGTGGTGCGCAATGGATGGGCAGACGTGGTGGGCATTCTTTGGGGCCGCGTGCTTGATTGCGATCTCGCCGGGCTCGGGGGCCGTGCTGTCCATGAGCCACGGCCTGGCCTACGGAGTGCGGGCCAGCAGTGCCACCATCTTGGGGCTGCAGCTGGGGCTGCTGTTGATTTTGGCGATTGCTGGGGCGGGCGTGGGCTCGCTGCTGCTGGCGTCTGACGTGGCCTTTGCTGCCGTGAAGGTGCTGGGGGCAGGCTATTTGATCTACCTGGGCTGGAGCCAGTGGCGCGCCGATGCCGCCGCGCCCATGCTGGCGGGCGAGGGGGCTGGCACCGCGCCCGTGCTGCCCTGGCGCCAGCGCTGCCTGGCGGGTTTCTTGACCAACGCCACCAACCCCAAGGGCATTGTGTTCATGGTGGCCGTGCTGCCTCAGTTCATGACCGACAGCCGCCCGCTGCTGCCGCAGTTGCTCACCATGGCGGCCACTTTGGTGATGGTGGATGTGCTGGTGATGCACGGCTACGCTGCCAGCGCCAGTGCGCTGCGCCGCCTGCTGCGCAGTGCGCAGGCGGTGCGCTGGCAAAACCGCCTGTTCGGCGCAGTGCTGATGGCCGTGGGGGCGGGGCTGTTTTTCGTGCAGCGCCATTGAGTTGCGCGGTGCAGGGTGTAGGCGCGTGCAAATGCCGCTATAACCGCGCCAGCGTGCGCGGCAGGGGGCTGCGCGGGCACGAGGCATTGAAAAGGAGAACGCCATGCCTGTGGTTGTGGTCGCCAATCCCAAACGCGGTGTGGGTAAATCTACGCTGGCCACGAATCTTGCGGGCTACTGGGCCAGCCAGGGCCATACGGTGATGCTGGGCGATGCTGATCGCCAGCAGTCTTCGCGCCAGTGGCTGGCGCTGCGCCCGCAGGCCGCGCGTGCCATTGGCACCTGGGACATACAGAGCGATTTCGTCGTCAAACCGCCGCGTGGCACCACCCATGTGGTGATCGATACCCCGGGGGGCCTGAGCGGTTGGCGCATGGGAGATTTGTTCAACTTGGCCGACAAGGTGCTGGTGCCCTTGCAGCCCAGCGTGTTCGACATGAACGCGACGCGCGACTTCCTGGCAGAGCTGGCTGCCAAGCGCCACACCCGGGGCGTGGAGCTGGGCGTGGTGGGTATGCGCGTGAACCTGCGCACCCTGGCCGCCCAGCAGCTGCAGCAGTTTGTGCAGGAGTTGGGCGTGCCTTGCCTGGGGATGCTGCGCAGCACGCAAAACTACGTCACCCTGGCGGCCAATGGGCTCACGCTGTTTGACCTGCCCGCTGCACGGGCCGAGCGCGATTTAGCGCAGTGGCAAGAGCTGACGGCGTGGCTGGACCGTTGAGCGCCGCTATGGAGATGGGGTCTGCGCCTGGGCAAAGCCGTTTTGCCGCCAGGCTTCAAACACCGTCACGGCCACGGCGTTCGACAAGTTGAGGCTGCGCTGGCCCGCCAGCATGGGCAGGCGCAGGCGCTGCGCTGGGGCAAAGCGCTCGCGCAGCGCGGCATCCAGGCCACGGGTTTCGGCGCCAAACACCAGCCAGTCGCCCGGGGCAAAGGCGTGCTCGTACACCGAATGGCTGCCGTGCGTGGTCATGGCCAGCAGGCGCGCGGGGTCGGGTTGCTGGCTGGCGAGGAAGGCCTGCCAGTTCGCATGGCGTAGCACGCGGGCGTACTCGTGGTAATCCAGCCCGGCGCGGCGCAGCAGCCGGTCTTCCATGGAAAAACCCAGCGGTTCGATCAGGTGCAAGGTGCAGCCGGTGTTGGCTGCCAGGCGGATGACGTTGCCCGTGTTGGGGGGGATTTCGGGCTCAACCAAAACGATATGGAACATAGCGCCGTATTGTCTCGCGCTCGTCTCGCGCTTGTTGGGTGCGGTGGCCTGTACGGCGCCTCAATCGTGTGGTGACGGGGTGCGTGCCAGCACGATGGCGCTCACCTGCGCCGCCCCCGCCTGCAGCAGCAGCCGGGCCGCCGCGTGCAAGGTGGCGCCGGTGGTCATCACGTCATCCACCAGCACCACACGCTGGCCTGCCACGCTGGCGGCATGGCGCGGCTCCAGCCAAAAGGCTTGGCTGAGGTTGTGCAGCCGTTCCCTGCGTGCCAGGCGGCTTTGCTGTGCGTGGCCAGGTAGGCGCAGCAAGGTGTGGGCCTGTAGCTTGGCACCCGCCAGGGGGCGGGCCAGCTCCAGCGCCTGGTTAAAGCCGCGCTCGCGCAGCCGGGGCGTGGCCAGAGGAATGGGCAGCACTTTGTCTGCCGCTTCGAGCGTAGGTTCCACCCACGGGGTGCTGCGCAGCAGGGGGGCCAAGGCCCGTGCCCAGCCAGGATCGCCTTGGAATTTGAACGCGGCCAGCACCTCCGCCCAGGGGTAGGCGTAATCGAGCGCTGCCAGGCAGCGGTGCAGCGGAGGTGGCTGGTGCAGGCAGGCGCCGCACTGGCGCACGCCTTCGGGCACAGCTAGAGCGCAGCTGTGGCAGCGCGGGCGCGGCTGGGCAAAGCGCTGCACGCAAGCCTCGCACACACGCTGGCTGGGCCAGCTGTGGCAAATGGCGCATTGGCTGGGCCAGCGCGGCAGGGTGCGCAGCAGGCGCGAAAGCCCTGCCGACCATGGGCGGTGCATGGGGTGAATATACTCGCCCCCCCATGGCACAGCCGCACCCCTTTTTGCCCGATTCCCTGGCCGCTGCACGCTGGCAGCGCGCCGCCCCGGCCACCTCTCCCTGGCTGCATGAGGAGGTGGCACGGCGCATGCAAGAGCGCTTGCAGTGGATGCGCCAGCCCCCCGCCGTGTGGTGCCACTGGGCGCCGGTGCGCGGAGGCTTGCAAGCCCATGGCTTGATTGCCCAGCGCTACCCGCAGGCCGACTGCGTGGTGGCAGAAACCCCAGCGCACGAGGCCCAGGCCCGCGCCGCCTTGGCCGCGCCGTGGTGGCGCAAAGCGCTGCGCCGCCAGGCCGTGCAGTTTGCAGCGCCAGCGGATGCCAGTGTGCAGATGCTGTGGGCCAATATGGCGCTGCATCTGGCGCCCGACCCGCAGGCGCTGCTGCAGCAGTGGCAGCGCGCCGTGGCCGTGGATGGCTTTTTGATGTTCTCTTGCCTGGGGCCAGACACCGTGCGCGAGCTGCACAGTCTGTACCGCGAACTGGGCTGGCCCGCGCCTGCCCATGCCCTGAGCGATATGCACGATTGGGGCGACCGCTTGATCGATGCTGGCTTTGCCGAGCCTGTGGTGGACATGGAGCGCATCACCCTCACTTTCGCTACCCCGGCGCGGGCGCTGCAAGAGCTGCGCGAGTTGGGGCGCAACTTCCATCCCCAGCGCTTTGCCGCCTTGCGCGGGCGCGGCTGGCGTACCCGCCTGGAGCAGGCCATGGCCGAGCGCCTGAGCGATGCCCAGGGCCAGATTGCCCTGAGCTTTGAAATCATCTACGGCCACGCCTTCAAACCGGCCCCGCGCGTGCGGCTGCAGGCCAACACCAGCGTGGCGCTGGAAGACATGCGCACCATGCTGCGCAGCAAAGCCGCCAAAGGCCCATGAGTGAGCTTGTCTTGGCGGTCACACATTGGAGTATGGTCAGCATATGACTGAACGCCGTTTTCTTTTTCGATGGGCTGCTGGCGCGCTGGTGCTGGCAGGGTGTGGTGTGCTGGCGGCTTGCTCTGAGCAGGGCGCGAAGTTTCAGGGCGTGGACGTGAGCCAGTCCAACTACGCCCAGGAGCTGCCCCTGGCCGACCACAACGGCCAGCAGCGCCGCCTGCAAGACTTCCGTGGCAAGGCCGTGGTGGTGTTTTTTGGCTACACCCAGTGCCCCGATGTGTGCCCCACCTCGTTGCAAGAGCTGGTAGAAGCCAAGCAGTTGCTGGGTGCCGAGGGCGAGCGTTTGCAGGGCATTTTCGTTACCGTCGATCCCGAGCGCGACACGGCTGAATTGCTCAAGGCCTACGTGGAAAATTTCGACCCCAGCTTCCTCGCGCTGCGCGGCTCGCCCGAGCAGCTCGCTGCCGTGGCCAAAGATTTCAAGATTTACTACAAGAAAGTGCCCGGCAGCACGCCCACCAGCTACACCATGGACCACTCGGCGGGCAGCTATGTGTACGACCCCGCCGGGCGCTTGCGTGTGTACCACCGCTACGGCAGCGGCGCGCAGGCGCTGGCCAGCGATGTACGGCTGCTGCTGCAGGAAAAAACCACTCCTTGAGTTTGTGCTGCAGGCTTGGGGTCAAAAGTGCCTCAAAGGCGCTTGTAGCAAGCGCAAGCAGCTCACTTTTCAATAGCATTTTTGGGTGGGTTGTGGCCAGCCGATGCGTGCCAGGGTGGCTGCGTTATTGCGGTGTGGCCGCTACCAGTGCTTGCAATCGCGTGCGCTCAATTTCGCAGTGCCAGCGGTCGCGCCGCGTCAGGCCGTGCTGGGCTTCAAGCTGGCGCAGCGTGCGGGCTACGGTTTCGCGTGTGGAGGCCAGCAGCGCCGCCAGCACCGCATGGTTGGGCAACCGCACCAGGGTGCTGCGCTGCAGCGAGGACAGTTGCAGCAGCGTCCCGGCCAATTGACCCATGACGGTGCGAATGCGCGCAATACGCGCCCAATCGGCCAGGCGTTCGTTGGTTTGCAGATAGTTCAGCGTCAGCGACTGCAAGAAGGCGTGATCCACCAGGCCCTTGGAGCGCACGGTGGCAATGTCCACCTCGCACACCCGCCCACTGGAGAGCGTGTCGCACGACAGGCTGGCGGGCTGCTGCAGCAAGGCGGTGCTGCCCAGCAATTGCCCGCACCCCACCATGCCTACCGGGCGCTGGTGACCATCATCGCCACTGCGCAGCGCCAGCACCATGCCCACTTTGATGACGCGCAGCGTCGATTCCGTGTGGCCCTGCTGCAGCAAGCGTTCTCCTTTGCGAAAAGCCCGCTCAGTGAGGAACGGTGCCCATGCTTGCAGCTCGGTTTCGCGCTGGTTGCCCAACAGGCAATGGGGCTTGCAGATGCAGCTGGGGCAGTGGGCGCGCTGGGGCACGCGTGCGGAAGGGGGCATGGCGATCTCAGCGAACGTCAGGGCATCTGAAAAAAAGCGCACCGCAGGCAGGCGGTGCGCTGGGAGCAGGGGGTGTACAGGGCTGCAGTGTGCAGCGCTCAGGCCAGCGCCACCAAGGCTTTTTTCATTTTCTTCATGGCTGCAACTTCGATTTGGCGAATGCGCTCGGCACTCACGCCGTATTCGGCGGCCAATTCGTGCAAGGTCATGCCGCCCGAGCCATCGTCGTTCACGTGCAGCCAGCGCTCTTGCACGATGCGGCGGCTGCGCTCGTCCAGGCTGGCCAGGGCTTGCTCCAGGCCATCGCTGGCCAGGCGTTCGCGCTGGCGTGACTCCAGCAGCGCCGTGGGCTCGTGCGCGGGGTCGGCCAGATAGGCGATGGGACCCCAGGCTTGCTCGCCGTCTTCGCTGGGCGCGGGGTCGAGCAGCACATCGCCGCCCGCCATGCGCTGTTCCATCTCGATCACTTCTTCACGCTTGACCTGTAGCTGCTCGGCCACTTGGTCAATTTCGTGCTCGGTGAGCTGTTCGCGGTGGCTGTTGGCGTCGCTGGCTTCGGCCTTGAAGCCTTGCTTCATGGAGCGCAGGTTGAAAAACAGTTTGCGCTGCGCCTTGGTGGTGGCCACTTTCACCATGCGCCAGTTTTTCAGGATGTATTCGTGAATTTCGGCCTTGATCCAGTGGATGGCGTAGCTCACCAAGCGCACGCCTTGGTCGGGGTCGAAACGCTTGACGGCTTTCATCAGGCCGACATTGCCTTCCTGGATCAAGTCGCCCTGGGGCAAACCGTAGCCCAGGTACTGGCGCGAGATGGAGACCACCAAGCGCAGGTGCGACATCACCAAGCGCCCTGCTGCGTCCACATCGCCTTGCTTTTGCAGGCGCCGCGCGCAGTCCTGCTCCTCTTCGGGGGTGAGCAGCGGCAGGCGGTGGACGGCACTGATGTAGGCGTCCAGATTGCCCAGCGCAGGCACCATGGCCCAGGGATTGGCAGGGGTCAGCGCGGCAGTGTAGGAGGGTGCAGAAAAGGTCATGGGCATCGTCCTTGGTCTTGCCCGGCCTGGCTGTGTGGCCGGTGAGGGAATGTTAGCACTCTCTTGGAGGGAGTGCTAAAGCGAAAGTTCCACCCCCGGCCAGCCGCTTGCAGGTTGCAGCCGCGGTGCGCTTCAGGCGCTCAGATCCACCTGTTGCACAGTGCCCGCGCCGCCGTCTTCGCGCAAGTAAGCGCTGGTGGCGCGGATTTGGCCCAGGCTGCGGTTGTCGCTGGTGCGCAGGGCAAATTCACTGGCGCCAGCCGCCAGTGAGATGGCGCCCACGCCCACCTCTTGCAGCGTGCGCAGGCTGCCGGTGCCGTCGCTGGCGGGCGTCCACACGCGCAGGTCTTGGAATACGCGGTCGTTTTCATCGATCCAGCCGTTGCCGTCGTCGTCGTAGTCGGCCAGTTCGCTGAAGCCGTTGCCGGTGCGTGGGCCAAACAGTTCGTTGCCCGCGTCAATGCGCTGGTTCTGGTTGCGATCCAGGGCCAAAAAGCCCCGGTTGCCCGCCAGCAGTGGCACTTGCTCGCTGGCCTGGCCGTCGCTGTTGAGGTCGAAGGCAAAGCGCATGTCTTGCAGCTCGGCGGCGCTGCCGTCGAAATTGATCACCAGCGGGTCGGTGAGCTGGGCGTCGCCCAGGCGCAGCGAGGTGTGGCTTTCTTGGCGGTAGGTGCGCTGCATTTGCAGCTCGACGCTGAAGCTGATCTCGCGCCCATCGGCGGTGCGCACCACGCCTTGCGCCGCCCAGCGTGTGCTTTCAGCTTCTTCCACCACGCTGTGGCTGTCGTATTCCACGCCCCAGCCGGCGGGCTGCCGATTGGCTGCTGCGCCGCCCTTGCTTGGCGCATCGGGCACCTCGATGTTGCTGGGGCGGCCCGCCTCTAGGCGCAAGATGTTGGCACGCACGCCCGTCATCTCTTCAATCAGCTGGCTGGCCATGCGCAGCAGGGGGGTGAGGTTGGTGCCCAGATCGTCGATGCTGGGGGCGGCTACGGCCTCGCCTTGCACCGAGGGGGCTTTGTCGCGCAGCAGGCGCTGGGCTTGTTCGCTCAGGTGCAGGGCTGAACGCGCCAATGCGGCACCCGCCTGCCCGGCCGCGCTGGAGGCTGCGCCGCCTGCCGGGAGGTTGGCATCTGGCGTACTGGGGCGCTGGCCTACCCAGGATTGCAAGCGGCTGGTGTGTGCCTCCACACGTACGGCGCTGTGCTGGGATTGCCACTGCACAGCGGATGCGGCGATTTTCATGTTCCACCTCCGGAAAGCGATAGCACGCTTATCGGCGGGCTGAAGGTGGAACTTGAGGGGTGTTTACCCGGCTTTTCTGCCGATGGCGGCGTTCGGACAGGCAGCAGCACGCCGGGTGCTGCGTGGTGGGCAGCACCCGGCGGGGTGGTCAATGCTATGAAAGAAAGAGCTGCTCGCGCTTGCTGCGCAAGGCTGAGAGGCCAAAAAGGCCAAAAAGTCTAAAAATCAACTCAGGCCAGCAAGGCTTGGGCAAACTCGCGGGCGCTGAAGGTTTGCAGGTCTTGCACGCGTTCGCCCACGCCAATGAAATACACCGGTACGGGGCGTTCTTTGGCGATGGCGGCCAGCACGCCGCCCTTGGCTGTGCCGTCGAGTTTGGTGACGATCAGGCCCGTGAGCTGCAGCGCATCGTCAAAGGCGCGCACCTGGGCCAGGGCGTTTTGTCCGGTGTTGCCGTCGATCACCAGCAGCACCTCGTGCGGTGCGCCTGCGTCGGCCTTGGTGAGCACGCGGCGGATTTTTTTCAGCTCCTCCATCAGGTGCAGCTGGGTGGGCAAGCGCCCGGCGGTATCTACCAGCACCACATCGCGCCCGCGCGCTTTGCCTGCGGCCACGGCGTCGAAGGCCACGGCGGCAGGATCGCCCCCTTCTTGGCTGACGATGTCCACCGCCGTGCGGGTGGCCCACACGCCCAGCTGCTCGCGCGCGGCGGCGCGGAAGGTGTCGGCAGCGGCCAGCAGCACGCTTTGCTCGTGTTCGGCCAGGTGGCGCGTGAGCTTGCCAATCGACGTGGTTTTGCCCGCACCGTTCACACCCGCCACCATGATCACGGTGGGTGTGTGGGCGCCAATCACCAGCGGCTTTTCCAGCGGGCGCAGCAAATCGGTGAGCACATCGATCAGCAGGGTTTTCACCATGGCCGGATCGGTGGCCTTGGTGTCTTTCACGCGGCGCTTCAACTCGTCGAGCAGATGCTGTGTGGCTTGCACGCCGGTGTCGGCCATGAGCAGGGCGTCTTCCAGCTCCTCGTACAGCGCCGCGTCGATCTTGGTGCCGGTGAACACGCTGGCAATGCTGCTGCCGGTTTTGCGCAGGCCTTGGGTGAGGCGTTGCATCCAGCCTTGGCGCGCCTGTTGGGCTTCGGGCTTGGCCGTAGGCTCCGGGGCGCTGGGGAAGGGAGCTGCCGCTGGGGCGCTCGGCACGGGTGCCAAGGGGGTGCTGGCGGCGGTGGGCGGGGAGGCGGGGGCGGTGCTGGGCGCAGGAGCGCTGACCGCAGGTTTTTTCTTGAAAAAGCTGAACATTGGTGGGTTCTTAGAATCACGCGATTCTATGAAACCTGCTCTCCCCCCCGTGGCTTCTTTGTTCCGCCTGGCTCCTTGGGCTGTGGCGGCCTGCCTGGCCAGCAGTTTGTCCCTGGCGCAAACCAGTGCGCCTTCCGGGTCTTCTCCCCCTGCGGCTGGCGCAGTACCTGGGCTGGCAGCCGCAGCCAGCGCCCCGGCTGCGCAGCAGTTCACGCTGGACAACGGTATGCAGCTGATCGTGTTGCCCGACCGGCGCGCGCCCACGGCAGTGCACATGCTGTGGGTGCGGGTGGGCGCCATGGACGAGGTCGATGGCCTGTCGGGCCTGGCACACGTGCTGGAGCACATGATGTTCAAGGGCTCCAAGACGCTGGCGCCGGGTGAGTTTTCACGCCGTGTGGCGCAGTTGGGCGGGCAGGAAAACGCCTTCACCAGCTGGGATTTCACGGGCTACTACCAGCAAATTCCTGCGGCCCGCCTGCCTGAAGTCATGCGCCTGGAGGCTGACCGCTTTGCCCACAACCACTGGCCCGACAAAGAGTTTTTCACCGAGCTGGAGGTGGTCAAAGAAGAGCGCCGTATGCGCACCGAAGACAACCCGCGTGCGCTCTTGATGGAGCAGCTCATGGCCAGCGTGTTCGTCGCATCGCCCTACCATCGCCCCATTGTGGGCTGGATGGGCGACCTGGATGCCCTGCAGCCTGACGATGCCCGCCAGTTCTACCGCCAGTGGTACCAGCCTGGCAACGCCGCCGTGGTGGTGGCGGGTGATGTGGATGTGGCGCAGGTGCGCGCCTGGGCGCAGGAGTTTTATGGTGCCATTCCTGCCGCAGCCCTGCCTGTGCGCAAGCCACGGCCTGAGCCTGAGCAGCGCGGTTTGCGCCGGGTGCAGGTCAAGGCACCGGCGGAACAGGCCATGGTGGCATTGGCGTTTCGCGCGCCGCGCCTGGCCCGTCTGGAGGGGCTGCAAGACAGTGACCGCGATGCCCTGGCGCTGCTGATGCTCTCGGCCGTCCTCAGTGGCTACGACGGCGCGCGCCTGGACCGCCATTTGACGCAGGGCGCCACGCGCGTGGCCGACAGCGCGGGCAGCAGTGCCTCGGTGATAGGTCGCGGGCCTGGCTTGTTCACCCTCATGGGCGTGCCTGCTGCAGGCCAGAGTGTGCAGGCGTTGGAGCACGCTTTGCGTGCCCAGGTCGCGCGTGTGGCCCAGGAGGGCGTGAGCGAGGCCGAACTGGCCCGTGTGAAAACCCAATGGATGGCGGCCCACATTTATGAACGCGATTCGCTGATGTCGCAAGCCCAGCAGCTGGGCAGCCACTGGGTGCAGGGTTTGCCGCTGGATGCAGACGAGCGCTTGCTACAGGCGCTGGAAACCATCACCCCAGCACAGGTGCAGGCCGTGGCGGCGCGCTATTTCGGTGACGACCAACTGACCGTGGCGACGCTAGACCCCCAACCCCGTGCAGCAGGCGCTCGCCCTGTACCCACGGCAGCAGCGGGCACATCTGCCCGTATGCATTGAGCTTTCCTGGCGAAAGGATGGATATGAATGCTATTAAAAAAAGAGCTTCTCGCGCTTGCTTGGCGTGGCTTGGGGCCATTTTTTGTTCTCAATGGATCACCACGGCGGCCTGGGCCGTGCTGCCGATTGAGCACTGGCAGGCACCCAGCGGTGCCCAGGTCTGGCTGGTACACAGCCCTGGCATCCCCATGGTGGATGTGCACGTGGCTTTTGATGCGGGGCGCCGCCGCGATGGCCCTGAGCAGATCGGTTTGGCCCAGGCGGCGGCTTTGATGAGTTCCAAGGGGGTGCAAGCCAGCGAAGGCGCCCCGGCATTGGATGAAAACGCCCTGGGCGAGGCCTGGGCCGACCTGGGGGCCAGCTTTGGTGCGGAGGCGGGCCGCGACAGCTTCAGCTACAGCCTGCGCTCGCTCACCCAGCCCGAGCTGCTGGCACGTGCGGCCGATCTGGCCGCGCGCCAAATGGGGCAGCCCAGCTGGCCCGCCGATGTCTGGAGCAATGAGCGCGAGCGCTGGGCGGCCTCTTTGCGTGAAGCCGATACCCGCCCAGCCACCGTGGCCAACAAAGCGCTGGTGCGCGCACTGTATGGTGACCATCCCTACGGCTATCAGGTGACGCCCGCCTCGCTGGCACGCATTCAGCCTGGCGATTTGCAGTCCTGGCACCAGCGCCTGGTGCTGGCTTGCCGGGCGAAAGTGAGCATCGTCGGGGCGCTCGATCGCGGTCAGGCACAGGCCTTGGTCGATCGCTTGCTGGCACGCTTGCCAAAGCGCTCGGGTGCGGACTGCGCACCCTTGCCAGCGTTAGCCGATGCCCCTGACCTCACGGCTGCGCAGCAGTTGGACCTTTCGTTTGCCTCTGCCCAGGCGCATGTGTTGCTGGGGCACGTTGGCATCACGCGCAAAGACCCCGATTACCTGGCCTTGCTGGTGGGCAACCACATGCTCGGTGGTGGCGGCTTCACTTCGCGCCTGACCGAGGAAGTGCGCGAAAAACGTGGCCTGACCTATGGCGTGTACAGCTATTTTTCGCCGGGGCTGAATCGGGGGGCGTTTGCCATCAGCTTGCAAACCCGCCCCGATCAGGCCGCCCAGGCTTTGCAGGTGACGCGCGATACTTTGGCCCGTTATGTGGCCGAAGGGCCCAGTGAGCAGGAATTGCGCGCGGCCAAAGACTTCCTGATTGGCAGCTTTGCCCTGCGTTTGGACAGCAACCGCAAACTGCTCGGCCAGGTGGCCGAACTGGCCTGGTTTGATTTGCCGTTGAACGAGTTGGAGGATTGGACGGCACGCGTGCAGGCCCTGACCGTGGAGCAGGTACGCAGCGCCCTGCAGCGCCACGTTCACCCTGAGCGCATGGTGACGGTGGTGCTGGGAGCGCAACCGTGAAGCGTTCTGGCCCACGTCCACAGGCTGCATCTCCAGCCCCCGCCAAGGCCGCGAAAGTGGCTGCCAAAGTGGCTTCGGGCGCAGGGGAGGTGCGCATCATTGGTGGCCAGTGGAAGCGCACGCGCCTGCCCGTGGCGCAGCGCCCCGGCTTGCGCCCGACGCCCGACCGGGTACGTGAAACCCTGTTCAATTGGTTGGGCCAAGACCTGAGCGGCTGGCACTGCCTGGATGCTTTTGCAGGCACGGGCGCGCTGGGGCTGGAGGCCGCCTCGCGCGGTGCTGCCAGTGTGCTGCTGGTGGAGCAAGACGCTGGCTTGGTGGCGCAGTTGCACCAGCACCAGCAGCGCTTGCAGGCCAACACCGTGCGCGTGCAGCGCGGCGATGCCTTGGCGGCGCTGCGCCAGGTGGCGGGCCAGGGGCTGGATTTGGTGCTGCTCGACCCGCCATTTGATGAAACCGCGCTGTTTGTGCCTGCCGTGCAAGCCGCCGCCGCAGCGCTGGCCCCGCAAGGCTTTATTTACCTGGAGGCACCCAGCGCCTGGACGCAAGAGCAGTTGGCCCCACTGGGCCTGGCCTTGCACCGCCACCTGCGTGCTGGTGCGGTACACGCCCACCTGCTGCAGAGGGTGCCGCAAATTCATCAAATTTAATAGCTGCTTGCGCTTGCCTGGTAAGGCTTAGAGCCGGTTTTGACTCTTATTTTTTCGCAATTTTTCGCTCTTTTTTAGGAAATGAACGCCATGGCCCTCGACGTGCACGCCATTTACCCCGGCACTTTTGACCCCATCACCCTCGGCCATGAAGACTTGCTGCGCCGTGCTGCGCAATTGTTTGGCCGCGTCACGGTGGCAGTGGCCATGGCGCACCACAAAAAAACCATGTTTACCTTGGACGAGCGCATGGACATGGTGCGCCAAGCCCTGCACGACTGCCCCCAGGTGCAGGTGGAGCCCTTTGAGGGTTTGGTGACGGAGTTTGCCGCTGCCCGTGGTGCCCAGGTGATGGTGCGGGGCCTGCGTTCGGGCACCGATTTCGATTACGAGGCCCAGCTGGCTGGCATGAACCGGGCCCTGAAGCCGCACATCGACACCGTGTTCCTCACCCCTGCCAACCAGTACCAGCACATCAGCAGCACCTTGGTGCGCGAGATTGCCACGCTGGGCGGCGACGCAGCGCAGTTTGTCGCGCCTGCGGTGTGGGATCGCTTGGTAGGCAAATTGGGCCAACGCGCGCGCTGAGCGCCTGCCTGGTTACTGCTGCGCGCGCACTTCCAGGCGGTTGCGCACTTCGCGCACGTGGGGGGCGTTGCGCGCCAGGCGTTCGGCCTGGCGTTTGTCGCTGTCGGAAGGCACCCAGCCGCTGAGCAACACCGTGCCGTGCAGGGTGCGCACTTCGATGTCTTCGGCGCTGGGCAAGCGCGCTTGCAACAGCTGGGCTTTGATGACGGTGGTGATGGCCGCGTCGTCCACATAGCTGCCGGGCAGTTGCTGCTCGCGCGCGCTGGTGCAGGCGCTTTGCGCCAGCGCTGCCAGCAGCAGGGGGGCGAGGCGTTTCAGGCTGCGGGCGCGCATACGCTGCACTGCGCCAGGCGCTGGCTGCGCAGGGTGGTCCACTGCATGGTGCGGGCATCGAGCATCATCAATCGCCCCACCAGCGGCTCGCCGCAGCCGGTTAGCAGCTGCAGGGCCTGCGCCGCTTGCATGGCACCGATGATGCCCACCAGGGGAGCAAACACGCCCAGACTGGCGCACTGCACTTCCTCAAACTGGGCTTCGGGCGGGAACAGGCAGGCATAGCAGGGTGCATCGGGCTGGCGTGGATCGACGACGGTGATCTGCCCATCAAAACGCACCGCAGCCCCCGCCACCAAAGGGACGCGGTGGCGTACACAGGCGGCATTGATCGTATGGCGGGTGGCGTAGTTGTCGCTGCAATCGAGCACGACGCTGGCGCCGGGCAAGAGACGATCGAGCAAGGCCGCATCGGCCCGGGCCTGCACGGCCTGCACATGCACATGTGGGTTGAGCGCCTGCACGGCCTGCGCGGCAGAGCTGACCTTGGCCTGGCCAATGCGTGCGGTGCTGTGGGCAATTTGGCGCTGCAGGTTGGTGAGGTCAACCACATCATCATCGACCAGCGTCAACTGGCCCACACCTGCAGCGCCCAGTAGCAGCGCCGCAGGCGAACCCAGGCCACCGGCCCCGATGATGACGGCGTGCGCTGCACGCACACGCTCTTGCCCTTCAATGCCGATCTCGTCGAGCAGGATGTGGCGCGAGTAGCGCAGCAGTTCGTCGTCCGTCATGGGGCAGGTTGGCTTATTCCTCTTTTTTCTCTTCCTTGCGCTCGGTCAGGGTTTTGCTGACCTGCACGGGCTGGCCTTTGAGGCGGTTGAGTGCCTGGGCGAGCTGGAAGTCTTTGTCACTGCCGTACTCGGGCAGCTTGCGCCCGGCGGGGTTCTTTTTGGTTTCTTCTTCCAGGCGCTTGAGTGCCGCCTCGCGTGCGCTTTCGCGGGCTTCGTCCTTGGTTTCTGCATCCTGGCCATTGCCCAGGTGTTTGTCCAGGTCGGCCTCGCGTGTGCGCAGTGCGGCGTAGAGGTCGCCCTCGGCTGTTTCATCGACCATCACGTCGGGCACGATGCCTTTGGCCTGGATGGCGCGGCCATTGGGCGTGTAGTAGCGCGCTGTGGTGAGCTTGATGCCGGTGTCTGGCCCCAGCGGGCGCACGGTTTGCACGGAGCCCTTGCCAAAGGTCTGGCTGCCCATCAGCGTGGCGCGCTGGTGGTCTTGCAGGGCACCAGCGACGATTTCGCTGGCCGAAGCAGAGCCTTCGTTGACCAGCACCACCAGCGGTACTTTCTTGATGGCGGCGGGCAGGCGCTTGAGAGGGTCGCCTTGGCCACGGCGGCTGTAAAACTCGGGCGAGGCCTTGTACGTGGCTTTGCTGTCGGGCAGTTGCCCGTTGGTGGAAACCACCGTGACGTTGTCCGGCAGGAAAGCCGCCGAGATGGCCACCGCTGCATCCAGCAGTCCGCCGGGGTCATTGCGCAAATCAAGCACCAAGCCCTTGAGCTGGGGTTCGTCGCGGTAAATTTCTTCGACTTTGCGCACAAAGTCATCCACCGTACGCTCTTGGAATTGCGACAGGCGAATCCAAGCATACCCAGGCTCTACCACTTTGCCTTTGACGGACTGGGTCTTGATTTCTTCGCGCGTGATGGTCACCGGGAAGGTGCGGCTCTCGTCTTTGCGGAAGATGGTGAGGGTGACTTTGGTTTGCGGCTCGCCACGCATGCGCTTGACCGCTTCGTTCAGTGACAGGCCGCGCACAGCGGTGTCATCGATCTTGGTGATCATGTCGCCGCTTTTCAAGCCCGCGCGGTCGGCAGGGGAGCCCTCGATGGGCGAGACGACTTTCACCAGGCTGTCTTCCATGGTGATTTCAATGCCCACGCCGACGAAACGCCCCGTCGTACCTTCACGAAATTCTTTGAATGATTTTTTGTCGAAGTACTGCGAGTGCGGGTCGAGGCTGGAGACCATGCCCGAGATGGCGTCGGTGATGAGTTTTTTGTCATCCACCGTTTCAACGTAGTCGGTTTTGATGAGGCCAAACACTGCCGACAGTTGCTGGATCTCTTCCAGCGGCAGTGGTGTCATGGCACCGCGTGCCACTGTTTGCAGTGACACCGTGGTCAGTGCTCCAGCCAGCACGCCGACCGAGACCCAACCTGCAATTTTCAATTTTTGGCCCATGGCAAATCCCTGCAAATTCACGCGCATCGCGGTGCGCCGACCCGGTGGCCGCACTTTCGCTGCACCAGCGCGGCAATATAGGTCAAAAAAAACCGCCGAGGTTCCTGCAAGGATTCCCGGCGGGTCTGTGATCGACTCTGTCGTGGGGCAGGGCGCTCAGGCCTTGCCCTGCGAGGCCACAGCTGCCGCTGCCCGCGCCGCGGCTTCGGCATCGCCCAGGTAGTAGCTGCGAATGGGTTTCAGGTTCTCGTCTAGCTCGTACACCAGCGGAATGCCGTTGGGAATGTTCACGCCAACGATGGCATCGTCGGCAATGTTGTCCAGGTACTTCACCAGGGCGCGAATCGAGTTGCCGTGCGCCGCCACCACCACGCGCTGGCCTGAGCGAATGGCTGGGGCCATGGTCTCGTTCCAAAAGGGCAGCACGCGCGCCACGGTGTCTTTCAGGCACTCGGTCAGGGGCACGTCGGCAGGGTTCAAGGCGGCGTAGCGGCGGTCACTGCGTTCGCTGCGCTCGTCAGTGGCCTCCAGGGCGGGGGGCGGGGGGTCGTAGCAGCGGCGCCACACCAGCACCTGTTCGTCACCGTATTGTTTGGCCATATCGGCTTTGTTCAGCCCCTGCAGCGCGCCGTAGTGGCGCTCGTTCAGACGCCAGCTCTTTTGCACTGGCAGCCAGGTGCAGTCCATTTCATCGAGGGCGTACCACAGGGTGTGAATGGCGCGCTTCAATACACTGGTGTAGGCCACATCAAACTCGTAGCCCTCGGCCTTGAGCAGCTTGCCGGCCGACATGGCTTGCGAGACGCCGGTGGGCGTCAAATCAACGTCGGTCCAGCCGGTAAAGCGGTTTTCAAGGTTCCAGGTGGATTCGCCGTGGCGGATCAAAACGAGTTTGTGCATGGATTCCCTAGGGTGAGCAAATCAAAACCCAGCATTTTAGAATCGCGCCGTTTGCCAACCCAAGGATTGACGTGAATTTCATCATCGAAAACTGGTACCTGATTTTGCTGGCCCTGGCTTCGGGCGCCATGTTGCTGTGGCCTGTGCTGGCTGGCGGCGGCGCCTCTGGCCTGAGCACAGCCGATGCGGTGCAGCTGATCAACCGCCAAAAAGCCGTGGTTGTGGACGTGTGTGGCCCCGAGGAATATGCCGAAGGCCATGTCAGCGGTGCCAAAAATGTGCCCCTGGCACAGTTGCAAGAGCGCCTGCCCACGGTGGTGAAGAACAAGAGCGTGCCCATCATCATGGTGTGCTCGCGGGGTGCGCGGGCGCGCCGCGCGGCCATCATGGCCAAACAAATCGGCTACGACAACGCCCAGGCGCTCGCCGGCGGCCTGGGTGCCTGGCGTGAAGCGAATTTGCCCGTAGAGAAAGGATAAGCAGCCATGCAAGCCGTAAAAATGTTCACTACTGCCGTGTGCCCCTACTGTGTGCGCGCCAAGCAAGTGCTCAAAGCCCGGGGGGTGGAGCAGATTGAGGAAATCCGCATCGATACCGACGCTGCCCAGCGCCAGCACATGATGGAGATCACCGGGCGGCGCACGGTGCCGCAGATTTTCATTGGCACCACCCATGTGGGCGGCTGCGACGACCTGATGGCGCTCGACGCACGCGGTGCGCTGCTGCCGCTGCTGCAAGGCCAGGCCTGAGTTCAGCGCTGCTGCGCCCTGCCTGCGCTGCATAATGCGCGCCTGAAGTGTGCCCGCTGTGGGAGCCTCTCCCCGGCGGGCTTTGTTTTATTCTTTTTCTCAGCACGAGCATTCCATGGCCGAACAAGACACCCCCGTTTTCCAGATTCAGCGCGTTTACCTGAAAGACATGTCGCTGGAGCAGCCCAATTCGCCCGCCATCTTGTTGGAACAAGCCCAGCCCAATCTGGACATCCAACTGGGTGTGCAGGCCGAAGGTGTGGCCGAGGGTGTGTACGAAGTGAGCGTGATGGCCACCGTGCAAACCAAGATTGGCGACAAAACGGTGTTTCTGGTTGAAGCCAAGCAAGCCGGTATTTTCGAAATCCGTGGCATTCCCGAAGAGCAAATGGCTTCCGTGCTGGGCGTGGCTTGCCCGCAAATCGTGTACCCCTACCTGCGTGGCAACGTGGCAGACCTCATCACGCGCGCTGGTTTCCCGCCCGTACACCTGGCGGAAATCAACTTCCAGGCCATGTACGAGCAGCAGCAAGCCGCTCAGGCCAACGCACAATAATTTAAGCGTTTTGGGCCTCTAAGGCCCGTGCAGCAAGCGCTAGCAGCTATGAAAATAGTAGTGATTGGTGCCGGTGCCTGGGGCACAGCCATGGCCATGGCCGCTGCCGCCCATCCGGCGGGCCATGGCGTCACCCTGTGGGCGCGTGACGCGGCCCAGGCCAGTGCCATGCAGGCCGCACGCCAGAACGTGCGCTACCTGGAGGGCGTGCCGTTCCCGCCCTCCTTGCGCGTTGCCAGCGGCGATGCACTGCAGTTGTGCCAGCAGGCCGATCTGGTGGTGCTGGGTACGCCGATGGCGGCATTGCGCGCTTGGCTGACCCAGCTGCGGACATGCTCGGCTCCTGTCGTGTGGTTGTGCAAGGGCTTTGAGGCTCCTGCGCCAGGCCAAACCTACGGTTTGTTAGGGCATGAGGTGTGTGCCCAGGTGGCGCCGGCCTTGCGTGCAGGGGTGCTCAGTGGCCCCAGCTTTGCCGTGGAAGTGGCGCGCGGCCAACCCAGCGCCTTGGTGGCCGCCAGTGGCGATGCGGCGTTGCGCCAGCTTTTAGTGCAGGCCTTTCACAGCAGCGCCTTGCGTGTGTACGAAAACCCTGATGTGGTGGGCGTGGAAGTGGGCGGTGCCGTAAAGAACGTGCTGGCCATTGCCACGGGCTTGTGCGACGGCCTGGCGCTGGGGCTCAATGCCCGTGCGGCCTTGATCACGCGCGGCTTGGCCGAAATCACCCGGCTGGGCCTCGCTTTGGGCGCGCGCGTGGACACCTTTATGGGGCTGTCGGGCTTGGGTGACCTGGTGCTCACCTGCACGGGTGATTTGTCGCGCAACCGGCGTGTGGGCTTGTTGCTGGCACAGGGCATGACGCTGGCGCAGGCCGTGCAGTCTTTGGGCCATGTGGCCGAAGGGGTGTACAGCGCGCGCACTGTGGCGGCGCGGGCCCAGGCCTTGGGCGTAGAGATGCCCCTGACCCAAACCGTGGTGGATTTGCTCGATGGCCAACTGCAGGCTGAGGCCGCCGTGCAGCGCCTGATGGGGCGCGATCCGCGCGGCGAATAAGCCTCTGCGGCGCGTGCCGGGGCGGGGTTTAGAACTCCAGGTTGTCAATCAGGCGCGTGCTGCCCAGGCGTGCGGCGCCCAAAGCCACCAGCTCGCCTGCCACCAGCGCACCCGCCGGCGCTTGCAGGTTGCTGCGCTGGCGCACGGTGAGGTAGTCGGGCTGCCAGCCCTGGGCCTGCAGGCGCTGCAGGGCCTGGGCTTCCAGTGCGGCCAGTTGGGCGCCCGGTTGCACGGCGGCGTGTGCCAGCGCCTGCAGGGCCTGGCGCAGCTCGATGGCTTGGGCACGTTCGCTGGCGCTCAGGTAACCGTTGCGCGAGCTCAGGGCCAGGCCATCGTCGGCGCGGCAGGTGGCCCCGGCAACGATCCCAATGGGCAGGGCAAACTGCTGCACCATCTGGCGGATCACCATGAGCTGCTGGTAATCCTTGCTGCCAAACACGGCCACGCCGGGGCCAGCGTTGAACACGCAGGCAAACAGCTTCATCACCACCGTACACACACCGGTGAAAAAGCCGGGGCGAAAGTGCCCTTCCAAAATGTCTGCCAGCTGCGGGTCGGGCTGCACCTTGAAGGTTTGCGGCTGGGGGTAGAGGTCTTTTTCGCTGGGCGCAAACAGCACGTCGCAGCCTGCAGCGCGCAGCTTGTCGGCGTCTTGCGCCAGGGTGCGCGGGTAGCTGTCGAAGTCTTCGTGAGGCAAAAACTGCAGGCGGTTCACGAAGATGCTGGCCACCAGCGTATCGCCCAGGGGTTTGGCTTGCTGCACCAGGGCCAGATGCCCTTCGTGCAGGTTGCCCATGGTGGGAACAAAAGCCGGGTGGCCGCGTCCGGCCAATGCAGCGCGCAGGTCTGCCAGGGTGTGAACGATGTGCATGGGATGGGAAAAAGTGGGGGGAGTGCTTACCAGGCGTGCAAGGCGTTGTCGGGGAAGCTGCCGTCTTTCACTGCCTGTACATAGGCTTGCATGGCGCCTTTGATGCTGCCCGCGTCTTGCATGAAGTTGCGCACAAAGCGCGGCATTTTGCCCAAATTCATGCCCAGCATGTCGTGTAGCACCAGCACCTGGCCTGCCGTGCCGTTGCCAGCGCCAATGCCAATGGTGTGGCAATGCGCCAATTCAGCCGTGAGGCTGGTGGCCAGGGGCGCGGGCACCATCTCCAGCACCAGCATGCTGGCGCCAGCCGCTTGCAGCTCCAGCGCATGGCGGCGCAATTCGGCAGCAGCGGCATCGCCCTTGCCTTGCACGCGGTAACCGCCCAGGGCGTGAACGGTTTGCGGCGTCAGCCCCAAATGGGCGCACACCGGAATGCCACGTTCCACCAAAAAGCGCACGGTGAGCGCCGTCCAGCCACCACCTTCGAGCTTGACCATGTGCGCGCCCGCCTGCATGAGCTGGCAGGCACTGCGCAGTGCTTGCTCGGGCGACTCGTGGTAGCTGCCGTAGGGCAGGTCGGCTACCAACCACGCCGTGCCTTGCACGCGGTGCAGACCACGCGCCACGCTGGCTGTGTGATAGACCATGGTTTCCAGGGTCACGCCGACAGTGCTGGGCAGACCTTCGCAGACCATGCCCAGCGAGTCGCCTACCAAAATGCACTCCACCCCAGCGGCATCGGCCACGGCGGCAAAGGTGGCATCGTAGGCGGTGAGCATGGTGATTTTTTCGCCTGCTTCGCGCATTTGCGCGAGGCGCGGCAGGCTGATGGGCCGGCGCTGGGGCAGGGGAGAGGCCGGGGGAATGGTGCCGTAGGGGGTGCCGGGGGTGGCTTGCGGTTCAGTCATGGCCAGGGAAATAACGCTGATGGGGCGCGAGTCTATGCGATACGGCTATGCTTGCGCCTCCAATAACCTCTCCCCCCTGACATTGCGATGACTCCCGAGGCCCTAGCCGCGCTGGCGCACGAAGACGTGTGCCGTGCCTTGCAAGAAGACGTGGGCGGCGGCGATTTGACCGCTGCCTTGATTCCCGAACAGCGCCGCGCACGCGCCCACATCGTTGCCCGTGAAGCGGCGGTGCTGTGCGGCGTGCCCTGGGCCGAGGCCGCACTGCGCGCCCTCGACCCGCAGGTGCAACTGACCTGGCATGTGCGCGAAGGCCACACCTGCCGCCCCGACCAGGTGGTGCTGGAGATGCAAGGCCAGGCGCGCGCGCTGCTCAGCGCCGAGCGCACGGCGCTGAATTTCATGCAGCTGCTCTCGGCGGTGGCCACCAAAACGGCCACCTATGTGGCTGCCGTGCAAGGCACGCGGGCGCGCATTGTCGATACACGCAAAACCCTGCCCGGCCTGCGCCTGGCGCAAAAGTATGCGGTGACGGTGGGCGGCGGCGTGAACCACCGCATTGGCTTGCACGATGCCGTGCTGATCAAAGAAAACCACATTGCTGCTGCTGGTGGCGTGCGTGCGGTGCTGCAGGCGGCGCAGGCGGTGGCGGCGCAGGCCAGCTTTATTGAAATTGAGGTGGAAACGCTGGAGCAGCTGCGCGAAGCGCTGGACGCCGGTGCCACCATGGTGCTGCTGGACAACATGCCCCTGCCCATGCTGCGCGAGGCGGTGCAGATCAACGCCGGGCGTGCAGTGCTGGAAATTTCCGGCGGCGTCACGCTCGATGGCCTGCGCACCTTGGCGGAAACGGGTGTGGACCGCATCTCGATTGGCACCCTCACCAAAGACGTGAAGGCGATTGATTTTTCCATGCGTTTGCAGGAGCTGGCATGAGCGCGCACACCCCAGTGATCGACGTTGAATACGAGCAGCCCGCTGAAGGTGCGGTGTGCTCCACCCGCCACGCCTGGGCGCGCGTGCCGCCCGAGCCCAGCCCCACCGAGCGCGAGGCGCTGAAGGCCGAGATTCGCCAGTTGCTCAAAGAGCGCAACGCCGTCATGGTGTCGCACTACTACGTTCACCCCGATCTGCAGGATTTGGCGGAAGAAACGGGCGGCATCGTCAGCGATTCGCTGGAAATGGCCCGTTTTGGCCGTGACCATGCGGCGCAAACCCTGGTGGTGTCGGGCGTGCGCTTCATGGGCGAGACGGCAAAAATTTTGTCGCCCGAGAAAACCGTGCTCATGCCCGACCTCGACGCCACCTGCTCGCTCGATCTGGGCTGCCCTGTGGACGAGTTCAGCGCGTTTTGCGATCAGCACCCTGATCGCACCGTGGTGGTGTACGCCAACACCAGCGCCGCGGTGAAGGCGCGGGCCGACTGGCTGGTGACCTCCAGCTGCGCGCTGGACATCGTGCGCGCCTTGAAGGCCGACGGGCAAAAAATCCTCTGGGCACCCGATCGCCACCTGGGCGCCTACATTCAGCGCGAAACCGGTGCCGACATGCTGTTTTGGAACGGCGCGTGCATCGTGCACGACGAATTTAAGGCGCTGGAGCTGGAGCTGCTGAAAAAAGAGCACCCCGATGCCAAGGTGCTGGTACACCCCGAAAGCCCCGCCGACGTAGTGGCGCTGGCCGACGCTGTGGGCTCTACCAGCGCCATCTTGAAGGCCGCTCGCGAGCTGGATGCGCGCACCTTCATCGTCGCCACTGACAAGGGCATGATGCACAAGCTGCGCCAGCTCAACCCTGGCAAAACTTTCATTGAAGCCCCCACGGCGGGCAACAGCGCCACCTGCAAAAGCTGCGCGCATTGCCCCTGGATGGCCATGAATGGCCTGGCCGACGTGGCGCGCGTGCTGCGCACCGGGGCGAATGCGGTGCAGGTGGATGCGGCCCTCATCCCGCGCGCACGCCAGCCGATTGACCGTATGCTGGCCTTTACCTCCGGCCTGAAAAACGGCCAAGCCCCCGGCGCCCTGGTGGCCCACTTGGGCGCGGCTTGAAGCCAGGGCAGGGCGGCTGAGGGCTTTAATTGCTTCTTTTTTTATAGCTGCTCGCGCTTGCTGCATAAGGCTTAGGGCCTGTTTTTATGCAAAAAACCCGCCAATTTGGCGGGTTTTTTCTTGGGCGCTGGGCCGGGGTTTACTTCAGGTCGATCGGGGTTTTCTCACCGTTGACGAAGCGGCTCAGGGTGTAGGTGGGGTTTTTCATTTCCCCATTGGACTCAAACTGGATGCGCGAGGTCACGCCCTGGAAGTCGGCCTTTTGCAGGAAGGGGATATAGACCTTGGGGTCCCACGAGTTGGCGCGCTTCATGGCGTCGGCCAGCAGCATCACGCCGTCGTAGAAGTAGGGGCTATAGACCTGGAATTGGCCGGGGAACTTGGCGTCGTAGCGCTTTTTCCACTCAATGCCGCCGGGCATTTTGGCAATCGAGGCACCGCCGTCGGCGCAGACCACGTTGTCCAGCGTCTTCGCGCCTGCGGCCACCTTGGCCAGCTCCAGCACGCAAATGCCATCGCCGCCGAACATCTTCACGTCGTTCATGCCCAGTTGGGCCATTTGGCGCAGCATGGGGCCAGCCTGGCCGTACATGCCGCCGTAGAAAATGGCCTCGGGTTTTTTCGCCTTGATCGAGGTGAGGATGGCCATGAAGTCGGTGGCCTTGTCGTTGGTGAACTCGCTGGCAACGATCTTCACGCCCAGTTTTTCCGCGTCTTTCTTGTACACGCTGGCCAGGCCCTGGCCGTAGGCGGTGCGGTCGTCAATCACGGCCACATTTTTCAGCTTGAGCACATGGGCCGTGTAGTTGGCCAAGGCGGCGCCCAGGGCGTTGTCGTTGGCAATCACGCGGTAGGTGGTGTTCCAGCCGGGCTTGGTCAGGTCGGGGTTGGTGGCGGCGCCGGTCACCATGGGGATGCCGCAGTCGTGAAACACCTTGGAGGCCGGAATGGCCACGCCCGAGTTCACAAAGGTGACGGCGCCCGCCACCTTGTCGTCGCACAGCTTTTGCGCAGCAGCCGTGCCTTGCTTGGGATCGGCCGCATCGTCTTCGGCCACGATTTGGAATTTCACCTTCTTGCCTGCGATTTCCATGCCCTTGGCGTTGAGGTCTTCAATGGCCATGCGCACGCCGTTTTCATCGTCCTTGCCAAAGTGGGCTTGGGGGCCGGAGACCGGGCCAATGTGGCCGATTTTGATGATTTGCTCTTGTGCCATGGCCACAGAGCCCATGCCCGCCACGGCAGCGGCAATCAACAATTGGTGCGACATCTTCATCGTGGAACTCCTGAAAAATTCAAAAGGGGACAAACCTTCACCTTATGCGCCGCTCACGTGCTTGACAATGGCACAAACGCTATGTTTTTAAGAGTGCGTGTTGGCTGCAACACTTGGTGTTTTCCAGGGTCGGCAAGCGCGCAAAAATATGTTTCACCTTTTGAGCGGTACTGCTGTGCTGTCTTTGATTGATTTTCCTGATCCGCTTGATCCCGCCGCGCCGCGCCTGCGCCATGCGCTGGCCCATCCTGCGGCGCTGTGGCAGGCACACACACTGCAAGAAGTGGCTCCCGTGCTGGCTGCCGCCGAAGCCGCCGCGCGTGCGGGCGCCTGGGTGCTGGGCTGGGTGAGCTACGAGGCCGCCCCCGCGTGGGACCGCGCCTTGCAGGTGCGCGCAGTTGAGGGGCCTGTGCTGCCCCTGGCCTGGTTTGCCGTGTACCCCCACGGCCCGCAGCCGTGGCCCGCAGCGCCGCAAGAGGGTGCAGAGGGCGCGCAGGCCGCACAGGTGGATTGGGCGCCGCCTTGTGAGCGCTCGGCGTTTGATGCGGCGCTGGCACACATTCAGCAAGGCATTGCCCAGGGGCGCTACTACCAGGTGAACTACACCGCCAGCTTGCACGGCACCTTGAGCGGTTCGCCCCAGGCCTTGTTTGCCGCCTTGCAGCGCGCGCAGCCGCAGGCCTATGCCGCCTGTGTGGATGCCGGGGCGCAGCAGGTGCTGTCGGTGTCGCCCGAGCTGTTTTTTCACTGGCGCAGCGATGCCCAGGGCGTGGGCGACATCCGCACCCGCCCCATGAAGGGCACGGCCACGCGGGGCAGTACCCCCGAGCACGATGCGCAGCAGGCCGCGCAGCTGCAAGCCAGTGCCAAGGAGCGGGCAGAAAACGTCATGATCGTGGACTTGCTGCGCAACGACCTGTCGCGCATCGCCCAGCCGCACAGCGTACAGGTGGAGGCCCTGTTTCAGCTGCACGCCCTGCCCACGGTGTGGCAAATGACCTCGGATGTGTGCGCCCGCACGCGCTGCGGCACCACGCTGGGCGAGGTGTTTGCCGCGCTGTTTCCTTGTGGCTCGGTCACCGGGGCGCCCAAAGTAGAGGCCATGCGGGCCATTGCCGAACTGGAGACCGAGCCGCGCGGCGTGTACTGCGGCGCCCTGGGCCTGCTGCGCCCCGACCCGGCGGGCGCGCCGGGCAGCCTGCTGGCCACCTTCAATGTGCCCATTCGCACGCTGCAAGTGCAAGGCCACGAGGTGCGCTGCGGCATTGGCAGCGGCATTGTGTGGGGCGCCCGTGCCGATGCCGAGTGGCAGGAATGGCTGGCCAAACAGGCTTTTTTGGTGCGTGCCAGCGCCCCGTTTGAGCTGCTGGAAACCCTGGCCCTGGTCGATGGCCAGTGGCGCCACCTGCCAGACCACCTGGCGCGCCTGCGCCGCGCCGCCGCGCATTTTCATTACCCTGCAGACGATGAAGCTGGCCTGCAGCAGGCCCTGCAGCGCGTGCAGCAAGAACACCCCCAAGGCGCGTGGCGCGTGCGCCTGCTGCTGGACGCGGCGGGCCGCTGGCACCTTCAAGCCCAGCCGCTGGCCGCCACGCCCCAGCCGGTGCGCCTGGCCTTGGCCAGCGCGCCCTTTGCCGAGGCGCACAGTGAATTTACCCGCTACAAAACCACGCGCCGCGCGCACTACGCCGCGTTTGCGCCAGCGCCCGGCAGCGGTGTGTTCGATACCGTGCTCTACAACGGCGCCGGTGAAATCACCGAAACCACCTTCGGCAACATCGCAGCGCTGCTCGATGGGCAGTGGGTGACTCCCCCGCTGGCCTGCGGTTTGCTGCCCGGCGTGGGGCGTGCCCAGGCGCTGCGTGCCGGGCGCGTGCGCGAGGGTGTGCTGCATTTACACGACATTCCTCGGGTGCAGGCCTGGGCCTTTATCAACAGCTTGCGCGGTTGGTTGCCAGCGCAGTTGTTACAGCCTGTGGCAAACGTGGACAATCGCGGCGTTTGAGCCCAGCCCACGGCAGGCTCGTTTTTTTATTTCTCCAGAATTTCTCCTGAAGGCCCCCTTATGGCGCAAGAAGACATCAGCTTCACGGATCTGATCGCCTCATCGATCCACGACATGAAAAATTCGCTGAATGTGCAAATCAGCGTGCTGGAGAAGCTGGCCGCGCAGTACAAAGATACGCTGCAGCCCAGCAGCTACCAAGACCTGGGCGGGGTGATCTACCAGGCTAACCGCATGAATGCCAACTTGATCCAGTTGCTCAGCCTGTACAAGTTGGACAAGCAAATCTACCCCATCGACATTGCCGAGCACAGCGTGGCCGAAGTGATCGATGACGTACTGCGCCTGTACCAGCCGGTGCTCGACTTCAAGCACATCACCATCGCGGTCGACTGCGCCCCCGACTGCTACTGGTACATGGACCGCGACCTCATCAGCGGCGTGGTGCTCAATGCGCTGAACAACGCCTTTCAGTACACCCGCGACACCATCCGCGTGGCCGCACACATCGAGGGCGACTGGCTAGAGCTGCGCGTGGAAGACAACGGCAGCGGCTACCCCGCATCCATGCTGCGTGATGAAGCTACGGCCAGCAAGCAGGGCGTGAGCTTTCTCACGGGCAGCACCGGGCTGGGCTTTCATTTTTCGTCCCGGGTCACGCACATGCACCGCAACGGCGAGCGCCAAGGCGTGTTGATCATCGAAAACGGCGGCGCTTACGGCGGCGGCTGTTTTGTGATTCGCCTGCCCTGATGCGTGCCCTATTTCATATCTAAGGAGAGTGCCCCCATGTCTGCTGAGCTTGCCAAAGCCAAGGTGCTGGTGGTCGATGATTTTCAAAGTATGCGCACCATCTTGCGCGACATCGTGCGTGCCATGGGCATCCAGCAGGTCGATACCGCCTCCAATGGCCGCGAGGCCCTGGCCAAGCTGCACGCCACGCGCTACGACGTGGTGCTGTGCGACTTCAACCTCGGCCCCGGCCTGAACGGCCAGCAAGTGCTCGATGAAGGGCGCCTGCACGGCAGCATTGGCTTGTCGACGATCTGGGTGATGGTGACGGCGGAAAAAACCGCCGAAATGATCATGGGCGCTGCCGAATCCAAGCCCGACGAATACCTGCTCAAGCCCATCAACCAGAGCATTTTGGAAGGGCGGCTAGAGCGTTTGCTAGAGAAAAAACAGGCGCTGCGCGGCGTGGAAGAGGCGCTGCGCGCAAAAAACTACCCGCGTGCCCTGGAGCAGTGCAAGCAGTTGCTGCAGTCCCCGGCCACGCGCGCGCCCGAGATCATTCGCATCCAAGGCGATGTGCTGTTGAAAATGCAAGAGTGGAGCACTGCCAAGGCCCTCTATGAGTCGGTGCTCAGCCAGCGCAACCTGCCCTGGGCGCGCACGGGCCTGGGCAAGGTGCATTACCACCTGGGTGAGTACGACGCTGCACGCTCGCAATTCCAGCAGGTACTCAGTGAAAACCGCGTGTTCATTGAAGCGGCCGATTGGCTGGCCAAGACCTTGCTGGCCATGGGCGAAAACGAGCAGGCGCAGCAGGTGCTGGAAGACGCAGTGCGTCTGTCGCCCAATTCAGCAGATCGCCAACAGGTGCTGGGGGAAACGGCGCGCAACAACGGCGCGCTGGACGTGGCACAAAGCGCGTTTGAAAAAACCATCAAAATCAGTGAACACGCCACCAACAAGCGCCCCGGCGCCTACATTGCCCTGGCGCGGGTGCTATCAGAAAGCGACGAGCCAGACATTGCCCTCAAGGTGATGGCGCGCACCCAAGAGGTCTTCAAAGATGCTGGCGGCGCGATTGCCATTCAGGTGGCAGCAGTGCAAAGCGTGCTCTACCAACAAACAGGTAAAAAAGAAGAAGCCCAGGCGGCACTGGAACAGGCTGAACAGCTGCTGGCACGCCAAGGTGGCAATGCCCCGCCGCAAGCCACTTTGGAGCTGGCACAAAGCATGTTGGCACTGGGCCACAAAGAGAAAGCCTGCACTTTGGTGGGTAACTTGGTCAAGGCCAACCACGAAAACACCCAGCTCAGTGCGCAGGTACAACACTTGTTTGAGCAGGCCAACCTGGGCGAAGAGGGCAAGGCGCTGATTGCCGCTTCGCGCGAAGAGGCCGTAGCCATCAACAACCAGGGCGTGATGCTGGGCCGCCAGGGGCAGTTTGCCGAGGGGGCACGCCTACTGCGCATTGCACTGCAAAACCTGCCCCACAGCGAGGTGATGATGATGAACCTGTGCGGCTTGCTGATTGGTCAAATCCGTGCCGAGGGCCGCACCGACGCCCTGGTGGCCGAGGTCATGGGGTTGGTCGAGCGCGTGCGTGACGTGAACCCCGACAACGCCAAGTTACGCCAGTACGTGCAGCTGATCCGCAGCGGCGGGCTGCAAAAGCAAGAATGAGGCGCCAGCCTTGTCTGAGGACAAGAAAAAAGCCCGATTTCAAGTATGAAATCGGGCTCTAAGCCGCACGGAATAAGCGCAAGCAGCTATTAAAAAGAGAGCTTTTCGCAGCCTACCCAGGCTTACATGGTTTGGGTGGGCACGTGGTGGCGCAGCTCCACCTGGCGGTTGTTGCCATCTACGAAGACCAATTGCGGCTGGTGCGTGGCCAGCTCTTTCTCATCGACTTGGGCAAAGGCCGCGATGATGAGCAAATCGCCCACGCAGGCGCGGCGTGCGGCCGAGCCGTTCACCGAAATCATGCCGCTGCCACGCTCGCCCTTGATGGCGTAGGTGACGAAGCGCTCGCCGTTGTCCACGTTCCAGATGTGAACTTGCTCGTTTTCACAAATGTTGGCGGCATCCAACAAGTCTTCATCAATGGCGCACGAACCTTCGTAGTGCAGTTCGCAATGGGTGGTCTTGACGCGGTGAATTTTCGATTTGAGCAGGGTGCGGAGCATGGGCAAAAGTCCTAGGGCGCAGGCGCTGGCACGCAAGGGGCGCGGCGCGCACGCAGTTCAAAAACCGACAAGTCTAATGCGATCTACCCCAGCCCTGTCGCTCGCGTGGCTTGTGCCGGGGGCTGCGGCGCTGGGGCGCGGCATTGCCACAGGAGCCAGAGCCGATTGGTAGGGGTGTCACGGTTTCGTCATATCGCCTCCGTGTAATCCCTATAGCCCCCAGGCGCGGTGCGTCTTGCAGGTACTGCCTGCTATAGCGCCCGGTGTGGGCTTTTTTCATTTACATAACCATTGTTAAACAGCATGAAACGAACACTCCTTGCCCTCGTGGCTGCTGCTGGCGCCGCTGCTGCCTCGGCCCAAAGCTCCAGCGTGACCCTTTTTGGTGTGGCTGACGTCTCCGTGGCATATATCTCTACCAAAGACAAAGTCGGCGATAGCAAGAGCGTGTACGGCTTGGCCAATGGCGGCAACTCCAGCAGCCGCCTGGGCTTTCGTGGCGAGGAAGACCTCGGTGGTGGCCTGAAGGCGGGCTTTTGGCTCGAAGGTGGCATCAACGTCGATGACGGTGGCACCGGCTTCAAGTTCGATCGTCGCTCCACCGTGAGCGTGATGGGCAACTTCGGTGAAGTGCGCCTGGGCCGCGACAAGACCCCTGGCTACCAAAACCTGGAAACCTTCCACGCTTTTGGCGATACCGGCATGGGTGGCATCAATGGCCACAACCTCATCAGCAGCTCGGCTGCAGGTACCCCGGAAGGCTCCAACCCCAAGCGCGTTTCTAACGGCGTGAGCTACCTGTTGCCCAAGCTGGGCGGCGTGTACGGCCAAATCACCTATGGTTTTGGTGAGCAAGCGGGCAACAACAGCCTGTCGAGCACCGTCGGCCTGCGCGTGGGCTATGCCAATGGCCCGCTGAATGTGGCCGGTGCCTATGGCACGGTCAAAGGTGGTGAGGTGGGTAACACCGTGAACTACAAGCACTTCAACCTGGGTGCGTCGTACAACTTTGGCGTGGCCACCCCGATGGTGTTGATCGCTTCCGAGCGTGGCAACGACAAGCGCGTGGATCTGTACAGCATCGGTGTGAAGGCTCCCCTGGGCCCAGGTGAGTTGCGTGCTGCCTACACCATGTACAAAGACAAGAAGGTGAGCGACGCCGATGCCAGCCGTATCGCCATTGGCTACGGCTACCGCCTGTCCAAGCGCACTGAGCTGTACGCGGCTTTTGCGCACATGACCAACGATGACAACGCCAAGCGCAAGCTGGGTTCGTCGCTGAGCCACGATCCCGGCGTCGGCAAGAACGTGACCGGCTACGAGTTCGGCGTGCGCCACAACTTTTAAGCCCGCACCGGTGTGCCCTAGCTGGGTCTAAGGTACACCGGCGCAGCCGCCCGCGCTGCCAGGTTTGAGGCCTTCGGATGGGGAAGCTAGCAAAGCCAGGCAAGCCACCTGAACCCCGCGTGAACTGTGTGTTTGCGCGGGGTTTTTTCTTTTCTTAACGTGGCGTGGTGGGCACCAAGATGGTGGGCACGGCGGGTGCTGCCATCTCGGGCCAATCACGGCTGAAATGCAGCCCCCGGCTCTCGCGGCGCATTTGTGCGCTGCGCACAATCAAGTCGGCTACCTGCACCAGGTTGCGCAGCTCCAGCAGGTCACGCGAGATGTGAAAGTGCGCGTAGAACTCGTGGATTTCGTCTGTCAGCAAGGCAATGCGGTGGGCTGCACGCTCCAGGCGCTTGTTGGTGCGCACAATGCCCACGTAGTCCCACATGAAGCGGCGCAGTTCATCCCAGTTGTGTGAAATCACTACCGACTCGTCGGCGTCTTGCACCCGGCTGTCGTCCCAGCGCGGCAGGGCTGGAATTTGTGCGCGGGGCGCCTGGGCAATGTAGTGCGCCGCCGAGCGGGCAAACACCATGCACTCCAGCAGCGAATTGCTGGCCAGGCGGTTGGCACCGTGCAGGCCGGTGCAGGCGACTTCGCCCACGGCATACAGGCCGGGCAGGTCGGTGCGCCCGGCGTGGTCAGTGAGCACACCACCGCAGGTGAAGTGCGCGGTGGGCACCACGGGAATGGGCTCTTTGGTGATGTCTATGCCTAAGCTGGCGCAGTGCGCCAGGATGTTGGGAAAGTGCTCGTGCAAAAAAGCCGGGCTTTGGTGCGAAATGTCCAGATGCACGCAGTCCAAGCCGTGCTTTTTCATCTCAAAGTCGATGGCACGTGCCACCACGTCGCGCGGTGCCAGTTCGGCGCGCGCATCGTGCTGGGGCATAAAGCGGGTGCCCCCCGCTGAAGGTGGCAGCAGCAGCCGCCCGCCTTCACCGCGCACCGCTTCGCTGATGAGAAACGATTTCTCGTGCGGGTGGTACAGCCCCGTGGGGTGAAACTGCACAAACTCCATGTTGCCCACACGGCAACCGGCGCGCCAGGCGCAGGCAATGCCGTCGCCCGTGGCGGTGTCGGGGTTGGTGGTGTACAGGTACACCTTGCCCGCGCCACCCGTGGCCAAGATGGTGTGCGGTGCGCGGAAGGTGACGACTTCGTCGCGCTTGGCATCCAAGGCATACAGGCCCAGGCAACGCTGCCCGGCCAGACCCAGCTTGCGGCTGGTGATCAAATCCACCAGCGTGTGGTGCTCGAATACGCTGATGCCGGGCGTGCTGCGCACCACTTCCATGAGGGTTTTTTGCACTGCGGCGCCCGTGGCATCGGTAGCGTGGACGATGCGCCGTGCGCTGTGGCCGCCTTCGCGCGTGAGGTGCAGCTCATCGCCTTCCAGGGTGAAGGGCACGCCCAGACCGCGCAGCCAGGTGATGGCTTGGGGCGCGTTTTCCACCACGAAGCGCGTGGTGGCCAGATCGCACAGGCCGGCCCCGGCCACCAAGGTGTCGTCAATGTGGGCGGCAAAGCTGTCGTCATTGGCCAGCACGGCGGCAATGCCCCCTTGTGCCCAGCCGCTGGAGCCATCTTGCAATTGGCGCTTGGTGATGATGGCCACGCGGTGCGTGGGGGCCAGGTGCAGGGCAGTGGACAGGCCAGCAAGGCCGCTGCCTACGATGAGTACGTCGAAGTCGTGCGATGGCATGGTGGGGAGGCGCCCATCAAGGCGCGCTGAAAGGGGCACGTAAAAGGAGCGCGCATTGTAGAGACGCGGCCCGCCTTGCGCTGCTCTTGCGCCGCGCTCGCGCTGGCCCCACCCGGGCCGACGATGTGGCCAGCCCCAGGGTGGGGGCATTTTGATGTGTCTCAAAACTGCAGCGGCGTCGCACAGGCACAGTGCCCGCCATGCTTCCGCAATCTTTCCTCGACCCCCGCACCCCGGCTGATGTGTTGCCAGCAGGCTCGTTGTTGTGTGCGCGCAACGAACGTGCCACCTCCGTGCTGCACCTCGACAGTGGCCGCGTGCTGCTGGGGGTACGCGAGGGCGAGCTGCTGCGCCACCAACTGGGCACCGTGGAAGGGCCTTGCTGGCTGGATGTTGCCCCGGCCTTGCTGGGCCAGCCCAGCGTTGCCGATCTGGTGGCCGACACCACGGTGCAAGTGCGCCGGGTAGGGCGCTCAGAGCTGGTGTGTGCTGTGGCCCGCTTGCCCCAGGCAGTGCAAGACCTGCTGCGCGACATGGCCTGGAGTTCGTACCAGCAAACCGAGCTGGCCGTCAGCCGTTTGGCGCAAGATGCCGAGGCGCGCTGCGCCCAGTGGCTGTTGCGCCACGCCCACCACGACGGTTCGGGCGCGCTGCGTGTGACCTTGCACCAGCGCAAGCGCACGATTGCTGCGCAACTGGGCATTGCGCCGGAAACTTTCTCGCGCATCTTGCGCCATTTGCGTGAACACGGCCTGATTGCCGGCACTGGCAATGTGCTGAATTTGCCCCAGCCGCAGGCACTGGAGATGGTCGCCGCCGGTTAAACCGTGCAGGCTGCGCTGGCGCTGCTGGGGGGCTTCTCAGGGTTTTCCGCCGCCGGTTTTCAGGGTTGCACCCAGGTCAACAGGCCGGGGGGCTGGGGCTAGGATGGCTCGCGCGTCTGTGCCCCTGTTCCTTGCTGCCATGTTCTCTACCTTTCCTTGTTGCGTGCTTTGTGTGCGGTGTGCTGCAGGCGTTGGCCTGCGCAAGGGGTGGTCGTGAGTGTGCTGGGGCCTGCGCCAGCCGCCGGAGCACCGCCGTTTTGGTGGGCGCCTGGCGCTTTGGTCACGCGTTTGCTGGCGTTGGCACTGTTGGCCCTGTTACTGGCAGGAGTGGGCGCGGCCTGGATCGTCAGCCAGGCACAACAGCAGCAAGTGCTGCAGCGCTTGGCGGCGCAGCAGGAAGACGAGGTGCAGTTGCTGGCCCGCCTGTTGGCTAGCAAGGTGGAGCAGAACCAGCGGGTGTTGGTGGCCGTGGCCAGCGGCCTGACGCCTGCACTGCTGCGCCAGCCTGCGGCTTTACAAGCCCAGGTGCGCCAAGCCCTGGCCTCGGCGCGTTGGTGGGATAGCTTGCTGCTGGCCCGTGCCGATGGTGTGTTGCTGCTGCACCTGCGCCATGGGCGCACGCAAGAGGCCACTACCCTGGAGCCTGCCGAGCGCGACGGCCTGCGCCGCACCCTGGCCGAGGGCAAACCGCTGCTGTCTGAACCCATCATCGGGCCGGGCACAGAGGCGCGCCTGCTGCTCACCGTGCCCCTGCATGCTGAAGATGGCAGCTTGCTGGGAGTGCTGGGGGCTACGTTGCGCCTGCACTCCCCAGCCCTGCTGCCGCCCACGCTGGTGTTGTCCACCCGCGCGGATGCGCCGCTGGTGCTCTTGACCCGCGAGGGTACGGTGCTGGCGCATTCCCAACCCGAGCGTGTGCTAGCGCGCGTAGAGCACGAGCCGGGCCTGAGGGCTTGGTACCGCGAATGGCTACAGCGGGGCCAGCCTTTGGTGGAAGGGGCGCGCACCGTGTACCGCGAGGGACAGATTGTCAGCGTCGCTGCGTTGCCGCTGCCCCAGTGGTTGGTCGCACGCACCAGTGCGCAGCCGCTGCCCGTGACCCTCACAGACCATGGCACGCTGGCGGATGTGGGCTGGCGCGTTGCCACCTGGTTGCTGCTGCTGGCGCTGGCATGTTTGCTGGCCATGGCCTGGGTCGCCCAGCCGTTGGCCTGGTTGCGCCACCGTGCGCCGCTGCTGTTGCAGGCCGCTGATTTGGCGCAGTTGCCCCCCTGGCCACAGGCACGGGGCGAAGTCAATGCCCTGGCGGGCGTGCTGCGCACCCTGGCACAGCAGCGCCAGCAGTTGCGCGCCCAATCTGAGCGCCAGGCCCTGCAGTTGCACGCTTTGTTCGAGCATGCCCCCCTGGGCATTGCCATCACCCGCGCGGGCCTGTTTGAGCAAGTGAACCGCTGCGCCTGCCAGTTACTGGGTTACACGCCTGCGACGCTGCAGGGCCAGCACACCCGCCTGCTGCATGCCAGCGTGGCCGATTACGAGCGCGTGCAGCAGCAAGTACGGGCGGCATTTGTGGCACATGGCAGCTTCAGTGGCGATGTGTGCTTTGTGCGCCAAGATGGCAGCCGCGTGTGGGCACGCGTGCAGGGCTACGCCCTGGGGCAGGCCGCAGAGGAAGCTGGCACGCTGTGGATTTTGGAAGACGGCACGGCTGAGCGGGCCGCCTTGCACGAGCAAGACTGGGCGCAGCAGCACGACCCCCTGACCCTGCTGCCCCACCGCGACGCCTTGGCGCAGCGCCTGGAGGCGCTGATGGCGCAGCGCGCCAGCATGCCGGGAGCGCCAGCAGCCGGGGTGCTGCTGTTTCTCGACCTGGATCACTTTGCCGTGCTCAACACCAACGCTGGCCACGCCGCAGGCAACAACGTGCTGCGCCATGTGGCCCGGCTGCTGCAGCAGCAGGTGCGCCAGCTGGGGTGGGTGGCGCGCGTGGGCGGCGATGCCTTTGCCGTGGTGCTGCCCGATTGCAGCCTGGCGCGTGGCCGTGCCATGGCCGAGCAGCTGCGCGCCGCCGTGCAGGGCTGCACCTTTGCGCACCAGGGCCAGAGCTTCAGCCTGCAAGCCAGCCTGGGCCTGGTGCAGTTGGCACCCGCGTGGGCCAGCGTGAGCGCGCTGCTGCACGCCGCCGACATGGCCTGCTACGCCGCCAAGCGTGCCGGGCGCAACCAAGTGTGTGAAGCTGCGCCGGAAAATGCTCCTAAATAAATAGCTGCTTGCGCTTGCTGCATAAGCCTTGAAAGCCAATTTTGTTCTAATTTATCGGCCTGCCAAGGGTGTGAATTGAGCGACAATCCGCGCCATGCAACCCCCTCTTTCTCCCTCCGCAGCGTCTGGCAGTACCCCTGTGCTGCGCTTGCAATTGGAGGGCATTACCAAGCGCTACCCCACGGTGGTGGCCAACGACGGCATCGACCTGGCCGTGCGCGCCGGTGAAATCCACGCCCTGCTGGGCGAGAACGGCGCTGGCAAGTCCACGCTGATGAAAATCATCTACGGCGCTGTGCGCCCTGACGCTGGCGTGGTACGCATCGACGGTCAGCGCGTACACATCCACAACCCGCAGCAGGCACGCCATTTGGGCATTGCCATGGTGTTTCAGCACTTCAGCCTGTTTGACAGCCTCACCGTGGCGGAAAACGTCTGGTTGGGCCTGGATCGTGAGCCCGGTTTGGCCGAAGTCACGCGCCGCATCCGCGAGACAGCCACACGCTATGGCCTGGAGGTCGATCCGCTGCGCCCTGTGCACACCCTGTCGGTGGGCGAGATGCAGCGCGTGGAGATCATTCGTGCGCTTTTGTCCAACCCGCGTCTGCTCATTCTTGATGAACCTACCTCGGTGCTCACACCGCAGGCAGTGGAAAAACTCTTTGTTGTGCTGCGCCAGCTGGCCAGCGAGGGCTGCAGCATTGTCTATATCAGCCACAAGCTGCACGAAATTCGCGCTTTGTGCAGCGCTTGCACCGTGGTGCGGGCTGGGCGTGTCACCGGCGTGTGTGACCCGCGCCAGGAAAGCAATGCCTCGCTGTCGCGCTGGATGATTGGCGCTGAGCCGCCTGCCTTGCAGCACCAAGCGCGCGAGCCTGGTGAGGTGGTGCTGCGTGTGCAGCAGCTCTCGCTGGCACGGACGCAAGCGTTTGGCGTGGATTTGCAGGGCATTGAGCTACAGGTGCGCGCCGGTGAAGTGGTGGGCATTGCCGGGGTGTCGGGCAACGGGCAAAAAGAACTGCTGCAGGCGCTCTCCGGT
The DNA here is from genome assembly GCA_041910915.1 of Acidovorax sp. Classification (GTDB taxonomy): domain Bacteria; phylum Pseudomonadota; class Gammaproteobacteria; order Burkholderiales; family Burkholderiaceae_C; genus Paenacidovorax. The sequence continues at coordinate 56,262 of JAYRPZ010000117.1, read as the reverse complement.
GAAGACGTGCGTGCGCCCGTCCACAGCGTGCAGCTGCGCAGTACACAAGGTGCCATGGTGGCCGCCGGGGGCATGAACCCGGCCCTGCGCCGGGCTTTGGGGCTGCATTTTGTGCCCGAAGAGCGCCTGGGGCGCGGGGCTGTGCCCAGCTTGCCGCTGGCGCACAACCTGCTGCTCACACGCACCGATGCGCTGGGCCCGCTGGGCTGGATTCGCAGCAGCACGCTGCAGGCCCAGGCACGGGCGCTGATAGAGCGCTTTGGCGTCAAGGCGGGCGGGCCGCTGGCGCCAGCGCAGTCGCTCTCGGGTGGCAACTTGCAAAAATTCATCGTCGGGCGCGAAATCGACGCCCAGCCGCGCTTGCTCATCGTCTCGCAACCCACCTGGGGGGTGGATGTGGGCGCAGCCGCGCACATCCATGCGGCTTTGCTGGCGCTGCGCGATGCGGGCTGCGCCGTGCTGGTGTTCAGCGAGGAGCTGGAGGAGCTGTTTGCCCTGAGCGACCGCCTGCACGTGCTGGCCAAGGGCCGTCTGTCGCCCTCGGTGCCGCGCGCACAGGCCAGCATTGAGCGTATCGGTGCATGGATGAGCGGGCTGTGGCAGCTCGATGAGGAGGTGGCCCATGCTGCAGCTTGAAGCGCGTCCCCAGGCTTCGCGCCTGTGGGTGTATGCCTCGCCCGTGTTGGCGCTGGCCATCACGGTGCTCATTGGGGTGGGCCTGTTTGTATTGCTGGGCAAAGACCCGGTGCGCGGCCTGCAGGTGTTTTTCTGGGAACCCCTCAAAAGCAGCTACGCCCTGGGCGAGCTGGCGCTCAAGGCCACGCCCCTGCTCTTGATTGCCCTGGGCTTGGCCGTGTGCTTTCGCTCGAATGTGTGGAACATTGGTGCCGAAGGGCAGTTCGTCATCGGTGCGGTGGCGGCGGCCGGGGTGGCACTGTGGGCCGAGCCAGGCACGGGCCGCTGGATTGTGGGGGCCATCTTGCTGGCCGGGGTGCTGGGTGGCATGGCCTGGGCGGGGGTGACGGCGCTGCTGCGCGATCGCTTCAATGCCAACGAGATTTTGGTCAGCCTGATGCTGGTGTACGTGGCCACGCTCACACTCAGCTACCTGGTGTACGGGCCATGGAAAGACCCGGCAGGCTTTAACTTTCCGCAAACGCGCACCTTTGAGCGCGTGACGCAGATACCGCGCCTGTGGAGCGGCTCGCGCGTCACCATCGGGCTGCTGCTGGCGCTGGCGGGGGCTGTGCTGCTGTGGCTGTTTTTGTTTCGCACGCGCGCTGGTTTTGCGCTGCAGGTGGGGGGCTTGGCCCCAGCGGCGGCGCGTTACGCGGGGTTTTCCTCGCGCCGGGCGCTGTGGCTGGCACTGTTGATCTCCGGGGGCACGGCAGGATTGGCCGGGGCGCTGGAAGTGGCTGGGCCGATTGGCCAGCTCACGCCGTATGTGCCGGCGGGCTATGGCTTTGCCGCCATCATCGTGGCCTTTGTGGGGCGATTGCACCCGCTGGGCATGGTGCTGTCGGCTTTGTTGATGAGCATGTTCTACATCGGTGGCGAGCTGGCGCAGTCGCGCCTGGGGCTGCCTAAATCCATCACTGGGGTGTTCCAGGGGCTGCTGCTGTTCACCCTGCTGGCGTGCGACACGCTGGTGGCTTACCGCCTGCGCTGGGTGCGCCGCAAGGAGGGCGCGTAAATGCAAGAGTACGCATTGCTGCTGGGCGCCACGCTCAGTGCGGGCACCGTGATTGCGCTGGCGGCGCTGGGCCTGCTGATCAATGAAAAAGCCGGTGTCGTCAACCTGGGGGCCGAGGGCATGATGCTGTGCGCTGCCCTGGCCGGTTTTGCCACCACCGTGGCCACTGGCAACGAATGGCTGGGCTTTGCCGCTGGCATGGGCGCTGGGGCGCTGCTGGCAGGGGTGTTTGGCTGGCTGGTGATTTGGCTGCACACCAACCAGTACGCCACCGGGCTGGCGCTGAGCCTGTTTGGCGTGGGCTTTTCTGCATTTGCGGGCCTGGGCTACGTGCAGGCCAAGCTGCCCGAGCTGGCGCCAGACGGCGTGCCGCTGCTCAGCGATCTGCCCTTGGTGGGCCCGGCGCTGTTCGCCCATGACCCGCTGGTGTATGGCGCCATCGCCCTGGCGCTGGCGCTGGCGTGGTTTTTGCAGCGCTCGCGCGCTGGGCTGGTGTTGCGTGCGGTGGGCGAGTCGCCCGCCTCGGCGCACGCGCTGGGCTACCCGGTGCGGCTCATTCGCTGGGCTGCGGTGGTGGCGGGCGGGGCGCTGTGCGGCCTGGCCGGGGCTTTTCTTTCGCTGGAATACACCCCGCTGTGGGTGGAGGGCATGGTGGCTGGGCGCGGCTGGATTGCCCTGGCCCTGACCACCTTTGCCACCTGGCGCCCATTGCGTGTGCTGCTGGGGGCGTATTTGTTTGGCGGCGTCACCATGCTGCAGTTTCACCTGCAGGCCAGCGGCGTGGCGCTGCCCAGCCAACTGCTGAGCATGTTGCCCTACCTGGCCACCATCGTGGTGCTGGTGCTGATCTCGCGCAACCCTGCCTGGATTCGCGCCAACATGCCTGCCTCGCTGGGCAAGCCCTTCGATCCGGGCCGCTGATTGCTCCTGAAAAAGGAGCTGCTTGCGCTTGCTGGTATTGGCTTAGAGGCCTTTTTGTTCTTAAATTTTCTTTTCCTCTTTTTTGGGCTTTGTTTTTTCCATGCACAAACGCACCTTGCTCCAGCACGCCGCGCTGTCGGCTTTGGCCTTGGCCACTTTGTCCGTCCTGAGCGCTTGCGGTAAAAAAGACGAGGCGGCCACCGCGGCACCTGCCAGCGCCGCCAGCGCTGCGGCCTCTGCGCCAGACAAATTGAAAATCGGCTTTTTGTACGTCAGCCCGATTGGCGATGGTGGCTGGACTTACCAGCATGAGCTGGGCCGACGCGCAGTGCAGGAAAAGTTTGGCGACCGTGTGCAAACCAGCTTTGTGGAAAGCGTGCCCGAGAGTGCCGATGCCGAACGCGTCATGCGCGACATGGTGGGCCAGGGCAACCGCCTGATTTTTGCCACCAGCTTTGGCTACCAAGAGTTTGTGCAAAAAGCGGCAGCCGATCTGCCCGACGTGAAATTCGAGCACGCTACGGGCTACAAGCGTGCACCCAATGTCACCACCTACGACACCAAAACTTTCGAAGGCGCGTACCTGGCGGGCATCGTGGCCGGGGGCATGAGCAAAAGCAACACGGTGGGCGTTGTGGCCTCGGTGCCCATTCCCGAGGTGGTGTGCAACATCAACAGCTTTGTGCTCGGTGCGCAAAGCGTGAACCCGGCCATCCAGGCCAAAGTGGTGTGGGTGAACGAGTGGTTCAGCCCACCCAAAGAGGCCGAGGCGGCCACCTCGCTGATCAATGGCGGCGTTGATGTGCTCTACCAAAACACCAATTCCCCTGCCGTGCTGAAAACCGCCGAGGAGCGCGGTGTGCGCGCTTTCGGCAAAGACGGTGACATGAGTGCCTACGCTCCCAAAGCCCACCTCGGGTCGGCGGTGGTGAACTGGGCGCCGTACTACACCCAGGTCGTGCAAAACCTGCTGGAGGGACGCTGGGACAGCGGCGCACACTGGTGGGGCGTGAAAGAGGGGGCCATCGACCTGGAAAAAATCGCTGCCGATGTGCCCGCCGAGCTGCAAGAGCGCGTGGCCAAGGCCCGTGCTGGGCTCAAAGACGGTAGCTTGGCCGTCTGGACGGGCCCCATCCGGGACAATGCTGGCAAGGAAGTGCTCGCCCCTGGCCAAGTGGCCGACGATGCTTTCCTCAATAGCCTCAATTTTTATGTGCAGGGCGTGGAAGGCAAGGTGCCTGGCCAATAAGCTGCACGGGCCGCGCTGGGGTGCTCCCATGCCCGCCTGTACCTGCACACGCACAACGTATTGATATTGGAGAAAAAACGTATGACCTCCCTTTCCAAGCGCACCTGGCTGCACTGGGCCGCAGCTTCGTCCATGGCGCTGGTGGCTCTGGCGGGCTGCGGCAAGAAAGACACGGCGGCCAGCGATGCACCTGCTGCAGCGCAGCCCTCGGCCTCGGCGCCCCCGGCGGCGGCTGAACCGCTGAAAATTGCCTTTGCCTACATTGGCCCCGTGGGCGATGGCGGCTGGACCTACGCCCACGACCAGGCACGCAAAAAGCTGGAGGCCGAGTTCGGCAACAAAATCCAGACCACCTACGTTGAAAGCGTGCCCGAGGGCGCGGATGCTGAGCGCGTGCTGCGCGACCTGGTGGTGCAAGGCCACAAGCTCATTTTCGGCACCACCTTTGGCTACATGGACGTGATGCAAAAGCTGGGCGAGGAATTTCCTGACGTGAAATTCGAGCACGCCACAGGCTACAAAACACGCGAGAACGTGCGCACCTACGACAGCCGCACCTACGAAGGCGCCTACCTGGCAGGCATCGTAGCGGGCAGCATGACGCAAACGGGCACGCTGGGCGTGGTGGGTTCGGTGCCCATTCCGGAAGTGCTGCGCAACATCAACAGCTTCACCCTGGGCGCGCAAAGCGTGAACCCCAAGATCAAAACCAAGGTGGTGTGGGTGAACGAGTGGTTCAGCCCGCCCAAAGAAACCGAGGCGGCCACGGCGCTGATCAACGGTGGCGCCGATGTGCTGTTCCAGAACACCGATTCAGCTGCGGTGCTGAAAACCGCGCAAGACAAGGGCAAGCGTGCCTTCGGTTGGGACTCCGACATGAGCGCCTATGGCCCGCAGGCGCATTTGGGCTCGGCTGTGGTGCAGTGGCTGCCCTACTACAGCAAAGCGGTGAACGATGTGCTGGGCAACACCTGGAGCACCGGCGCGCACTGGTGGGGCGTGAAAGAGGGTGCGGTGGACCTGGTATCGCTGGCTGCCGACGTGCCAGCGGCGGCGCGTGAGCGTGTCGATGCGGTGAAAGCCGGGTTGCGCAGTGGCAGCTTCACCATCTGGAAAGGCCCCATCCTGGACAACGCTGGCCACACTGTGCTGGCCGAAGGTGCCGTGGCCGACGACAAATTCCTCGCCGGCGTGAGCTTTTACGTGCAGGGCGTTGAGGGCCAGGTGCCCGGGCGCTGAACGCCGCTGAATGCGGCTGGGGCACTTTTTCGCTTGTGCCCCTTGCGGCCTCCTTGAATAATCGCCACCCATGCAGGGGCACACCACTGGTCTGGTGTGCCCTTTTTTTACGACGGCAAGCGTGGAGCGGGACGATGTACAAAGTGATGGACTGGGCGGGGCGTGGTGCCCTTGGGGTCGCTGTGGCCATGGGTTTGGCAGCCTGTGGTGGGGATGGCGGTAGTGCACCACCCCCACCTGCTGCGGAGGTGAGCTATCCCGCCACCCGCGCAGGCGATGAAGCCACTTCCCATTTTGGTCGGCAGGTGGCCGACCCCTACCGCTGGCTGGAGGCGTTGCACACCACACCTGTGACCGATTGGGTGCGCGCGCAAAACGCTTTCAGCACGGCGCAAGTGGAAGGCTATGCCAGCTACGCTGCACTGGCGCCACGGCTGGATCAGTTGGTCAACGACATGCAGCGGCGCGAGCACAAAGCCGCTCAACGGCCAGGGCAGGCGCTGGTGCGCCAGGGTTTGGTGCAGGTGGGGGAGCAGCGCCAGGGGCGCTACTACTACCAGTGGCAGGAAATGGTGCGCTCCTCCGCGTTGCCCGGCCTGCGCGCTAACCAGGCCCCATCTGCAGGCAAGGGCAGTGCGGTGGATGGGCGCATCTACGTGGCCGACGGCGTGGGCCAGGAAGGCCGGGTGCTTGTGGATGTGCGCGCGCTGTTGGCCCGCAGTGCCAGTGCGAACGACAGCGATGGCTTGGAAGATGACATCCAGCTCAACGGGCATCAGGTCAGCGAGGATGGCCATTTCCTTGCCTACCTGGTGCGGCGCAACTTTGCCGACTTGCAAGAGCTGCACTTGCTGGACTTGCGCCAGCCGCAGCAGGGCCCCCGGGTGCTCACCCGCACGGCTACGAACGGTTTTCTTTGGGAGGACACGCTGCTGCTGTGGACGCAGGTGGAGAACTTGAGCGCACCGGCCACGGGGAGCTTTGCGCAGCAATCGCTGCAGCGCCTGGACGTGGCACAGCCCCAGGCTGCAGCCCAGACGTGGTACCAAGGGCCTGTGGGTTACAGCTTGGCACCCCAATTTGCCGACCAGGGGGCCATGTATCTGGAGCGTGCAGGCTACCAGGGCAACGACCTGCTGCGCCTGCCACTGAACACGCCCACGCCACCCCAGCCCGTGGTGGTGTTTGACGGGCGCAACCAGCACTCCTTGAGGATCGCTGGCATCGCACCGTCGTCTGGCCGTATTTGGGCCGTGGCTTCTGAGGGGGCTGCATTGCGCCGCCTGGTAAGCATTGATCCTGCTCAGCCCCAACCCCAAAACTGGCAGCACCTGCTACCTGCACAGCCGCAGGAGGTGGTGGATGCCATCGTCGTCTGCCAACACACGGCCTATGCGCTGCAGTGGGAGGATGGCCGCACCCGACTGCTGCGCTACGACCTGGAGCGCACACCCGTGCAGGCCCAGGCGATAGCCCTGCCTGCCGACACAGCCGTGGCTGATCAGTCCATGCGCTGTGTAGAAGGGGAGGGTGGTAGCAGCGACCTGCGCTACGCCGTTTCCTCTACGGTATCGCCATGGCAAAGCTACCAGTACCACCATGCTCAGGGGCAATCCGTGCTGCTGAGCAGCCAGGAATATCCTGGCTACGACCCCCAGCAGTTCGAGCAGCTGCAGCTGTTGGTACCAGGCAGCGATGGGGTGAACATTCCCATCACCCTGGCACGGCGCAAGGGCCTGCCGCGCGATGGCAAAGCGCCCACGCTGATGTACACCTACGGCGGTTTTGAGGTGCCTTTGCCAGCACTCTTCGACGCGCGCTATGTGCCCTTGCTGGAAAGTGGTGGCATCGTCGTTACCGCCCATGTGCGCGGCGGTGCTGAGCGAGGCCGCGCCTGGTACGACGCCGGGCGCCTGTGGAACAAGCCGCGCACCTATGCCGATCTGGCCGATGTGGCACGCTACCTGGTGGCCCAGGGCTACACCAGCGCCAGCCGCCTGGGGGTGCAGGGCGAGTCCAACGGCGGCACCTCGTCTGCCGCACTGGCACTGCGCTACCCCGAGCTGTTGGCCGTGGCCTTGCCTGGCGTGGGCGTGTACGACCTGACGCGCTTTGACCAGTTCACCCACGGTTATTCCTGGCGTGCTGACTATGGTGACCCGACCCAGGCTGACGAATTTGCCAACCTGATGGAGTTTTCCCCGCTGCACAACGTGCGCGCCCGCACCTACCCTGCAATCTACGTGCTCACCGGCGACAACGACCAGCGCGTGCCACCACTGCACAGCTACAAGTTGGCTGCCACGCTGCAAAACACCGCCACCGGGCCAGGGCCTTACCTGCTGCACTCGTTCGCCAAATCCGGCCATGGCATCGAGGGTGAGGGCGTGCGCGTGGATGCACACCGCATGGCCTTCTTCTTCCAGCACACCGGCACGCAGTATGGGCGGGCGCAGCAGCCTTGATCGTGTTCAAGCAGCGGGCGCGCTGCTGCTGAACTGCTCCAGCGCCGCCTGCAACTGCTGCGCATAGCCTTGCAGCACCTGGGCGCCAGGCTCTTTGCGCGGCCAGCTCAGGGCAATGCCGTCGTTGCCGTGGCGGGGCACGACGTGCATGTGAAAGTGAAACACGGTTTGGTCACCCTCGCGCCCATTGGCTTGCAGCAGCGTCAGGCCTGGTGGGTCGAACGTGGCCTGCACAGCGCGGGCCACGCGCTGCGCGGTTTGCATCACGGCGGCCGCTTCTTCGGCGGTGATGTCCAGCAGCGTGGCGGCGTGGCGCTTGGTAGCCACCAGCACATGGCCGGGGTTGACCTGCCCCAGGTCCATGAAAGCGAGGGTCAGAGCGTCTTCATACACCTTGGCACTGGGAATCTCACCGGCCACCAAGCGGCAAAAAATGCACTGCCCGGGAGGCGAGGTATCGACAAACATAGGCATCTTTGCAACATCCTTTCAGAAAACCCCCTGGCGTCAGGGGTGGGGACACAGCGGACTATCGTAGCTGCGCACGGCGCAGGCCGCGTGTTGGAGCGCACGGTTGTCGAGCTTCATCGTGTGGAGTGAGGAGCACGCTGCGCTTTCTCAAGCAAAATACGGCCCTAGCGCTTGACTGGCAAGCGCAAGCAGCTATCAAAACCGTAGTAATCAAAACCCACAGCTTTCTGCCAAGGAGCGCGCATGAGCATCAAGAGCGATAAATGGATCCGCCGCATGGCCGAGCAGCACGGCATGATCGAGCCCTTCGAGCCCGGGCAAGTGCGCCAGGCCGCCAACGGCCACAAGGTCATCAGCTACGGCACCAGCAGCTACGGCTACGACATCCGCTGCGCGCCGGAATTCAAGGTGTTTACCAACATCCACAGCACCGTGGTCGATCCGAAGAACTTCGATGAAAAAAGCTTCGTCGATTTCGAGGGCGACAGCTGCATCATCCCGCCCAACAGCTTCGCGCTGGCACGCACCGTCGAATACTTCCGCATTCCGCGCAATGTGCTGACCATTTGCCTGGGTAAAAGCACGTATGCACGCTGCTTTCGGGGTGATACCCGCGTGGCGCTGCTCGATGGCACGGCGCCAACGCTGGAAGACATGGCCCGCCGCGCCGAGGGCGGCGAGATGTTCTGGGGCTACAGCCTGGGCGAAAACGGCCGCCTGATTGCCGCCCGCCTGGAGGCGCCGCGCTACATTGGCCGCGACAACCTGGTGGCGGTGCAGCTGGACAATGGCCGCGTCATCCACGCTACGCCCGACCACCAATTCATGCTGCGCGATGGCCGCTGGCTGGCCGCTGCCGAGCTGCGACCGGGCACCTCGCTGATGCCGCTGTACCGCAACCTCTCGCGCGGCTACGAAACCGTGTACCACCCCTTGAGCGGCCACGCCCACCTCACGCACCGGCTGGCCGATGACTGGAACCTGCGCCACGGCATCTACACCGAGGCCGCTGGCAGCCACCGCCACCATGTGGACCACGACCGGCTGAACAACAACCCCTGGAACATCGTGCGTATGCCCGCAGGTGCGCACATTGCCCACCACAACCTGCAAAATTTTGGCCCCGACTTCGACGGTGAAGAGCACAGCGCCGCCATCCGTGCCGCTCTGCAACGGCGCCTGCAAGACCCGCAATGGGCCGAGCGTTACGCGCAGCTGCAAAGCGAGCGCGCCAGCGCCTTCTGGCAAGAAGACCGCTACGCCCAAGCGCGCGAGCGCCTATTACTGCAACGCCAGCAAACGTCCGATGCCACCCGCGAAGCGCACCGCCAGGCCATGCTGGAGCGTTACCGCGACCAGGCCGAACGTGCGCGCCAGGGCGAACGTATGCGCAGCGTCTGGGCCGATGCTGGGGACCGCCGCTTGCAGCAGGCCGAACACGCCCGCCAGCTGCGCCTGCGCCAGGACATCGACGCCAGCGCCGTGCGCGCCGCCCTGCACCAAACCGGCTCCATCCGCGCCGCCGCGCGCCTGCTCGATTGCGACCGCTCCACCTTCCGCCGCTTTCCGCAAGAGCTGGCGGCTTTCCGCGGCCAGGCCAGCCACGCGGTGCGCAACCACAAGGTGCAATCGGTGCGCTCGGTGGGCGGCGAGCACGATGTGTATTGCCTCACCGTGCCCGAGGCGGGCAACTTCGCCCTGGAAGACGGCGTCTTCGTCCACAACTGCGGCATCATCGTGAACGTCACACCTTTCGAGCCGGAATGGGAAGGCTATGTGACGCTGGAATTTTCAAACACCACGCCGCTGCCCGCGCGCATTTACGCGGGCGAGGGCTGCGCGCAGGTGCTGTTCTTTGAAAGCGATGAGGTGTGCGAGGTGTCGTACAAAGACCGGGGGGGCAAATACCAGGGCCAGCACGGCGTAACGCTGCCGCGCGCCTGAGCGGCGCAGGGCAGGGCGCCCGCCCTATGGCTGCACGCACACGCGGTTGCGGCCTGCGCTTTTGGCTTGGTAGAGCGCGGCATCGGCGCGCTCCAGCAGGGCGCTGGCGTTGTCGGCATCGTCTGCGCGCAAGGCCGACACCCCCAGGCTGATGGTGATGGGGCCAGCTTGCGGGTGCGACTGCGCCGCCACGGCCAGGCGCAGGGCGTCGGCCATGGCCTGTGCCTCGGCCAGGCCGGTGTCGGGCAGCAAGGCGACAAATTCTTCCCCGCCGATGCGCGCGGCCACATCGCTGCGGCGCAGGCGCTGTTGCAGGGTTTGCGCCAGGCTTTGCAGCACCTGGTCGCCCACGCCGTGGCCGTGGGTGTCGTTCACGCGCTTGAAGTGATCCACATCCACCGCCAGCAAGCTCAAGGGTCGGCCACTGCGCCGCGCCAAGGCAATGGCAAAGTTGAACTGGCCCTCTAGCCCGCGCCGGTTCAGTAGGCCGGTGAGTGGGTCGCTGCGCGCTTGCATCTCCAGCGCCTGGTTGGCCGCTTGCAGCTCCTGGGTGCGCAGGCGCACGGTGCTTTCCATCTCGTGGCTGTGCGCCAGCAGCCGCCGCGTCATGCGGTGCAGGGCATTGGAGAGGATGCGCACCTCGCGGCTGCTGAAGCTTGGCACGATGTGGGCGTCTGTGTTGCCCGTGCCAATTTGGCGTGCAGCTTTGGCCAGGGCGTACAAATCCATGCTCAGGCGCCGTGCTGCCAGCCAGGCAATGGCTGCGCCCAGCAGCGCCACGACCAGCCCCACGCCAATGGCCACGATTTGCGCGCGGTGAGCCTCAGCAAAGGCCAGCGCCAGCGGTTCGCGCGCCACGATGTGCCAGCCCAGGCTGCTGGCCGGGCCTTGGGCGTTCAAAGGCGCTATGGCCGTGAGGTAGCTTTTTTCGTCGTGCCAGGCCACGGCGTTGACGCTGGCACCAGCGGGCAGCGCTGGCAGGCGCTGGCCACTGGCGCGGTAGGCCTCGGCTTGGCCCTGGGGGGCGTAGATGACCTGGCCTTGGTGGTCAAAAATGAACAGTTGCAACTGGCGCTCGGCAGCCCATGGCGGCAGCAGGCTTTCGATGACTTCGCGCGTCCAGTCCCAACTGCCGTGGATGGCCAGCACGCCCACGGTCTGGCCATTGCGCACGATGGGCGCGGAAAAATCCACAAAACGCTGGGGTTCGCCGCTGGCGCTGGGCGGCAGCAACTTGGCCAGCAGCTTGGCCGGGTGGACATCGCCCACGTGTACGCCGCGCAGACCGGCACTGAACCAGGGGCGCTCTTTGACGTTTTGCCCCACCAGCAGGTTGCCGGTGGCAGCGCGCACCACGCCCGCGCTGTCGACTGCGCCTATCCACAGGCTGTGCGGGTGCGTGGCCTGGCTGCGCGCCATGACTTGTTGCACCAGCGGCGACTGCAGGCCCTGCGCCCATAGGGGCGTGGATTGCGCCAGCACCTGCACCTCGCGGCTGCGCTCTTGCAGGCCGTTGGCCAGCATTTTGGCGGCATTGCGCGCCGCCAGCTCTAGCGATATACCGGCCTGTTTTTGCAGGTGCTGGCGCAGCATGTCGCTGAGCAGTGTGGACAGCAAGAGTCCCAACACCACGATCAGCAGGCCAAATACCACGGCAATTTGGGTGCGCAGGCTGGAGCGGCGCAGGCGTATGGTGGCGCTCATGGCAACAAATCCGGGTGGGTGTGCGGCCCCCACGGGGGCGCGCAAGAGTGGGTGCAGGGGGCGTATAGGCACGCCAACAGTGCGGGAAAAATCATGCGCGGCACTGTACACAAAGCAGCTGGGGGTTTGCAGGTGGCTGTGGGCTGGTTCGACCGTGCGTACACTGTGCTTTTTGCGCCCGAACTCGCGGGGCGCGCCAGAAAGTGCAGCATGAAGTGGGAAGGCCATCGGCAGTCGGACAACGTGGAAGATCGGCGCAGCGCGCGCGCTGCCGCCGGTGGGGGCGGACGCACCATCGGTGTGGGCACGATCATCATCGTCTTGATTGCCTGGGGCGTGTTTGGCGTCAATCCGCTGACCACTTTGGGGCTGCTCTCGGGCGGGGGCAACCCGCAGGTGCAGCAGCCCGGGCCTGCCTCGGCGCCTCCCCAGGGCGATCGCCAGGCGGCCTTTGTGTCCACGGTGCTGGCCTCTACCGAAGAGGTGTGGGCCGAACTGTTCCAGCGCGGTGGGGCGCAGTACCAGCAGCCCAAGCTGGTGCTTTTTCGTGGCAGCACACCCACAGCCTGCGGCACCGGCCAGTCGGCCATGGGGCCGTTTTACTGCCCGGCAGACCACAAGGTCTATCTGGACATGGATTTTTTCGACACCCTGCAGCACCAGTTGGGCGCGCCGGGTGAGTTTGCGCGGGCCTACGTGATTGCCCACGAAGTGGGCCACCATGTGCAAACCTTGCTAGGCGCCACGGCCAGGGTCGATGCCCAGCGTGGGCGCGTCAGCCAGCGTGAGTACAACGCCTTGTCGGTGCGCCTGGAGCTGCAGGCCGATTGCTACGCTGGTATTTGGGCGCAACATGCACAGCAGGCGCGCAACTGGCTGCAGCAAGGCGATCTGGAGGCTGCCTTGAACGCTGCCGAGCAAATTGGTGACGACACCCTGTAACGCCAGCAAAGCGGCACCGTGCGCCCTGATGCCTTTACCCACGGCACCAGTGCCCAGCGTATGCGCTGGTTCACCCAGGGCTACCAAAGCGGCCAGGTGCAAGCCTGCGACACTTTCCGCGCGCGCAACCTGTGAGCTTTTGGCTTTTTTGTTGCAGTGCGACAATAGCAACTTCATGACACAACCCTACTCATCCACAGCGCTGGCGCAGCCGCTGCTGCGCGCCGTAGCCGACATGGGCTACGAGACTATGACGCCTATTCAGGCACAGGCCATTCCCGTCGTCCTCACAGGCCAGGACGTGATGGGCGCGGCACAAACCGGCACCGGCAAAACGGCTGCCTTTTCGCTGCCCTTGCTGCAGCGCCTGCTGAAACACGAAAACGCCTCCGCCTCCCCGGCGCGCCACCCTGTGCGTGCGCTGGTGCTGCTGCCCACGCGCGAACTGGCCGACCAGGTGGCGCAGCAAATCGCCCAGTACGCCAAATACACCCAGTTGCGCAGTGCCGTCGTTTTTGGCGGCATGGACATGAAGCCCCAAACCGCCGAACTGAAAAAAGGCGTGGAGGTGCTGGTGGCCACGCCGGGGCGTTTGCTGGACCACATCGAGGCCAAAAATGCGGTGCTCAACCAGGTGGAATACGTGGTGCTCGACGAGGCTGACCGCATGCTCGACATCGGCTTTCTGCCCGATCTGCAACGCATCTTGAGCTACCTGCCCAAGAACCGCACCACACTGCTGTTTTCGGCCACCTTCTCGCCAGAAATCAAGCGCCTGGCGGGCAGCTACCTGCAAAACCCCGTGACCATCGAGGTCGCCCGCCCCAACGAAACCGCCTCTACCGTGGAGCAGCGCTTTTACAGCGCCCACGATGACGACAAGCGCGGCATCATTCGCCACATCGTGCGTGAGCGCGGTATTCGCCAGGCCTTTGTGTTCGTCAACAGCAAGCTCGGTTGCGCACGCCTGACCCGCTCGTTGGAGCGCGATGGCCTGCGTGCCACCGCATTGCACGGCGACAAAAGCCAGGACGAACGCCTGAAAGCGCTGGAAGCGTTCAAGGCTGGTGAGGTCGATCTGCTGGTGTGTACCGACGTAGCCGCGCGCGGCCTCGATATCAAAGACGTGCCCGCCGTGTTCAACTTCGACGTGCCCTTTAACGCCGAAGACTACGTCCACCGCATTGGTCGCACGGGCCGCGCGGGTGCCAGTGGCTTGGCCGTGACTTTGGTGGGCGCCAGCGACACACGCTTGGTGGCCGACATTGAAAAGCTGATCAAGAAAAAAATCGAGGTTGAAAGTGTGGCTGTGGCGGACGAGCGCCCACGCGAGCGCTTCAGCGAAAACCGCCGCCCGCGCCGCGAGGACAGCGAGCCAGCTGCGCGCCCGGCCCGTTTCGGCTACCGTGCCCCGGCACTGGCGCGCGATCCATTTTTTGACCGCCCCTACGAACCCAGTACCGCCCAAAGCAGCGCCCAACCAGCGGCCTGGGAAGTGGCACCCAAGGTGGCACCGGTGCGCGGCAGCCTCTCGGCCAACATCAAGCCCAAGCGCAAGTTGGCGGCCTTGTTCAAAGCGCCCACCGAGCCAGCCCCTGCACCCGCACCAGAAGCCTGCGCTTCGTAAGGTATTTTCTGTAAATAGCTCTTATTTTTATAGCTGCTAGCGCTTGCTGGGTAAGGGTTTGAGGCGGTTTTGACGGATATTTTCCGTTGTTGTTTTGCGTTTTTGCAGGGGGCTGCCATGCATTGCTGCCGAGCTGTTGTCTTCACGGTGCTGACCTGGGGCGGCGCCCTGGCTGCGTTGGCGCTGCCTGGCGTGGCCGCTGCCAGCTGCTACAGCGTATTCAGTGCCCAGCAGGTGCTGCTGTACCGCCACAGCGAAGCGCCGGTGGATTTGACCCAGCCCTTGCGCCACAGTGTGGAGCAGCGTTTTGGCGCTGGCGCCGCTATGGTGATCGATCAGCGTGCGGGGGAGTGCCCATCGCATGGCGTGCCCGTCAGCCATGCGCCGCCGTTCCAGTGGCAAGAGCCGGTGCGCGAGCGGGTGGAAGTGGGCGCCAATAGCTGGCCTGCCACGGAAGGTGGGCGGGTGCATGGCCACCACCGCCACCACCACCATTCTTTCCACGGTCGCAGCACGGCCCCCTGGCATGGGGGGCCTGGCGCTCACGCGGGTGGCCCGGGCGGTAGGCACGCGGGCCGCTAGCCGGCGCGTTGCAGGGGCTTGGGCCATGGCTCAGGGGGCGGCGGGGCGCACGGCCTTGGCACGCTGGGCCGCAATTTCCTGGCCCAGCTCAATCACCGCCAGGGCGTAGTAGCTTGACCAGTTGTAGCGTGTGACGGCATAGAAGTTTTCCGTGCCTGCCACGTAGCTGGGGGCGGCGTTGGCACCGTTTTCCAATTCCACCAGCGCCAGCGGGCCCTGGTGCTGCGCGCCACTGCCCAGCACCTGCACGCCCAGCTCGGCCATGCGCGTTGCGCTGAAACTGGGCAGGATGTCGGGCGCCAGCAGGGTATCTAGCGCTTGGCCCTCGGCCTGTACCAGCACCGGATAGTGCGTTGGCATACCGCTTTGCCAGCCGTGGGCGACGAAATAGTTGGCCACCGAGCCAATCGCATCGGCTGGGCTGCCAAACAGGTCGATGCGGCCATCGCCATCAAAATCCACCGCCCAGCGCGCCCAGCTGGTGGGCATGAACTGCGGCATCCCCATGGCACCGGCGTAGCTACCGCGCAGCGCAAACGGGTCTTGCTGGGTGCGCGCGCTCAGGCTGAGAAACTGCTCCAGCTCGCGCTGGAAAAAGGCTTGGCGTTCGGCGGCCCGGGGATGGGCGCTGGGGAAGTCAAACGCCAGCGTGGCCAGGGCGTCCATCACACGGAAGTTGCCCATGTGCTGACCGTAGAGCGTCTCCACGCCCAGGATGCCCATGATGATCTCTGCTGGCACGCCGTATTCGCGTTCGGCCCGCGCCAAGGTGGCAGCGTGGGTTTGCCAAAAGCGCAGCCCGGCACGGATGCGAATGGGCTCGACGAAACGGCTGCGGTAGGCCTGCCAATTCTTGGCCTGGCCTTTGGCGGGGGGCAGCATCAAACCGGGCACGCGCGGCAAAAAACGCGCCTGGCCAATCGCTTCGCGCACCCAGGCTGCATCAAGGTCACGCCGCGCCGCTACGTCATCGGCAAACAGCATGGCTTCGGCACGGTCGGCGTAGGTGCGGTTGGTGGCCGCTGGTGCTGCCGTGCGTGCTGGGGCTTGGGCTGTTTTGACGGCAGGGGCCGCTTGGCCGGGGAGGGGGGCAAGAGCGCTGGTGGCGAGCGCCAGCGGGAGCAAGGCAGAGAAAGGCAAACGGGCATTCATGGTGTAGAGCGCGGGCGGGGCCAGCGCAGTTGGCGCCATTGGCGCTGCAGGGGGGCGAGTTGCTGGCGGCTGGTGCTGCCGGGCGCGTAGCGGGCACGCTCCAGACGCAGCAGCCAGGCGCAAATGTCCAGACTGGCGGGGCCGAATTGTGCATGTACCTGGCTGGCCATGGCGCGAGGGGGTAGATGCTCGGGCAGCGGCAAACCGGCGCGTGCCAGCCGCTGGCGCGTGCGCTGTAGCAAGCGCGCCCAGGGGTCGGTGCGCTGGCGCTGCCACAGCGCCCAGGCTGCGCCACCCAGGCCCGCCAGGCCCATGGCCCCGGCAAGCAGGCGCAGCAGGTCATGCCAGTTCGGGGCTTGCATACCCAGCGCCTTGAGCAGGTCGAGCTGGCGGCTTTGTGTGTAGTTCAGCACCCATTGGTTCCAGCCGTTGTTCATGGCCTCCCACACGGCGCGCAGCTGCTGCGCCAGGCCGGGGCTGATGACGGCACCCATCGCCTCGCCCAGCAGGCCCTGGGGTGGGCGCAGGCGCTGCAACTGGCCCACGCGCGAGGGTGCCACGGCGCCCGTGGGGTCCACACGCACCCAGCCTTGCTCGGCCACCCACACCTCGGCCCAGGCATGGGCATCGCTTTGGCGCACCGTCCAGTAGCCATCGACGTTGTTCATCTCACCGCCCTGGTAGCCGGTGACGATGCGCGCTGGCACGCCCATGGCGCGCATCAGCACGGCAAAGGCGGAGGCAATGTGTTCGCAAAAGCCTTCTTTGCGGTCGAACCAAAATTCATCGGCGGTGTGTTCGCCGTACACGCCGGGCTCCAGGGTGTAGGTGTAGCCACCGCTGCGCAGGCGCTCCAGCACGGCCTGCACCAGCGCCGGGGTGTCGGCCTGCGCCAGGGCGGGGTCGGCGCGCAGCTCGGCCGCCAGGGCGCGGGTGCGTGGGTTGCTGCCTGGCGGCAGCGCGGTGAGGGCGCGCAGTGTGGCGGGGCGCTGCTGCACGCCGTAGCGAAATTGCGGCCAGCTTTGCGCGCTGTAGCGCAGCACGCTGGTGACGGGGCGGTGCGCCAGCCACTGCAGCTGGGGGTTGGCCTGGGCGCGCCAGCCATCGGGTAGGGTGGGTGCTTGCGGTGTGGCGTCCAGCACCAGCAGCCAGGGGTGCTGGTGCGCTTCCAGGGTGATGTCGTAGCGCAGCGGCTCGCCCAGCACCTCTACGCCAGCAATGGGGGTGGTTGGTGTGGGCGCGAAGCGCGAGGGGGGGATGGCGTCAAAGTCAGCACGCCACTGCCTGCCGTCGAACTGGCTGAGCACCGGGCCGCGAAAGTAGAGCTGGTGCTGTGGTGGCGGGGCGGCGTTGGCGCCGAGAAAGCGCACGCGCAGGGCCACGCTGTCATCCAGCGCCAGTTCGGCAATGCGGCCTACGTGCATCTCGCCGGACAGGCCGGTGCGCCCGCGCTGCTGGTCGGCGGGCAGGCCCCACAGGGGCGCCATGCGCGGAAACAGCACGAACAGCAGCGCCATCACCGGCGCACCCCACAGCGCCATGCGCCCGGCCAGGGCCAGCGAGTGCGTCAGGGGTGGGCGCCCCACGGGCAGGTGGGCGTTGACCAGCGCCGTCAGCAGCCCCAAGAGCGCCACCAGCATGGCTGCGGCCACAGGCAGGGCCTGGGAGAAGAAGAAATTCGCCAGCAGGGTGAAAAAACCCAGGAAGAACACCACCATGGCATCGCGGCGTGCGCGCAGCTCCAGCGTTTTCAGCGCCAGCAGCAGCACCACCAGCGTGACGCCGGCATCGCGCCCGGCCAGGGTGCGGTGGGTGGCCCAGGTGGCCGCCACCACCAGCGCCAGCACCAGCGCCAGCAACCAGCGCGCGGGCAGGGGCCGCGCCTGCCAGGCCAGCAGGGCGCGCCAGCCCAGCAGCGCCCAGGCGCCAGCGCTGGCCCACACGGGCAGGTGAGGCGCCAGCGGCAGCACGATCCAGGCGATCACGGCGAGCAGAAACAAGGTGTCGCGTGCCTCGCGCGGCAGGTGCTGCCACGGGCGGGTGAGAGAGGTGAGGGTGCTCATGGATTGCTATGTATTCAGGAGCTGCTAGCGCTTGCCAGATAAGGCTGAGAGGCCAAAAACATGCTCAAAATCATGGGGTTTTCCAAAAAACAGGGGCTGCAGCGGTGTGGGGCAGAGGCTGCAGGGTGTGGTGAGCACAATTTTTGAGGCCAAATTGGCCTTGAAGGCTTACTGGATAAGCGCGAGCAGCTATCAAAAACATACTGGTTTGCTGATCGTTTCGCTGGCCAAAAGTTTCCTTGCCGGGGGCGGCCCGGGGCGTTAGCACAGCGCCAGGGCCTCCAGGCAGCGGCGCCGGTGCAGCGCGCCTTCGTCTGGGCCGAGGGTGTGGCCGCCGGGCAAGCGCAGGCCCCAGCGCAGGTCTTGGCGCTCGGCCTGCAGCACCCAGGCGGTGGCGCGCGCCAGGCGGGCCTCGGGGTCGGCCAGGCCGGTGCGCTGCACGTCAATCCACAGCTCATGGCGTGGGCTGTGCTGGGCATCGCGGCTGAGCAGCTCGCCACTGCCCGTGGCCAGGCTTTGCGCGGCTTTTTTCCAATGCACGAGTTTGAGCGGGTCGCCACGCTGGTAGGTGCGCACGCCATCAAAGCCGTCCATGCCGCCGCTGCGCTGCTGTACGCCCTGGCCGCCACGTGGCTCGCCGGGGGGCAGGGGCGGGGGCGTGGCTTCCGGGGCGGGATAGACCAGCAGCTGCGCGTGCGGGCGCCACCAGCTCCAAATGCGGAAGGTGCCCAGCGGAAAGTGCGTTTGTATGCCGATGAGCGGCAGGTTGTGCAGGCCCCGGCGCGCTGGCACAAAGCCCAGGTGCAGCGCCGCGCTGCCTTGGGCGGGCACGTCGGTGTGCGCCCAGTGCGTGGGGGTGGTGCGCTGCGCATCGGCACAGCCCAGCGCAATGGCGTAGCGCGTGCGCGCCGCCGGGTTGTGCAGCTCCACGGTGAGCTGCGCGCTGTGCCCCTGAAAGCATGGCTCGGGCGGTAGTAGGCGCAGCTGCAGCCCGCGCAGGCTGTTGTGCCCCATCACCACACCGGCCGCGGCACTGCCCGCGAGCAAAAAGGTCAGCAGGTAGCCCAGGTTGAGCTGAAAGTTGATGGAGGCGATGAGCAGCACCAGCAGCGTGAGCGCCAGCATCCAGCCTGCGCCGGTGGGCAGCAGAAAGATGTTGTGCTGCGTCAGCTCCAGATGGTCGGTGGCGGGCAGGCGCGCCAGCCACCAGCGCTGCACGCGCTGGCGCAGGCCAGCGGCAGGTGGGGGGGCGGCGCGCTTCACGGCAGGGGCGTGGCTTCGAGCAGGGCCTGCACTTGTTCGATGGCACCGCGCCCAGCGTCACCCACGGGCACCAGGCGGTGGGCAATGCAAGGCGCGAGCACGGCCTGCACGTCGTCGGGGGCGACGTAGGTGCGCCCCTCTAGCAGCGCGCGCGCCTTGGCCGCACGCACCAGGGCAATGCCCGCGCGCGGCGACAGGCCTTGCGCAAACCAACGCCCCGAACGCGTGGCACTGATGAGGTTTTGCACGTAGTCGAGCAGGGCGTCGGAGGTGTGCACGACCAGCACAGCGCGCTGCAGCTGTGCCAGCTCGTCGCCTTGCAGTACGGGCTGCAGCTGGCTGACCTGGTCGCGCCGATCAGCACCCGACAGCAGCAGGCGCTCGGCAGCGCGGTCGGGGTAGCCCAGGCTGGTGCGCATCAAAAAGCGGTCGAGCTGGCTTTCCGGAAGCGGGTAGGTGCCCAGCTGTTCCAGCGGGTTTTGCGTGGCAATGACGAAAAACGGCTGCGGCAGCGGGTGGGTTTGGCCTTCCACACTGACTTGCTTTTCCTCCATGGCTTCGAGCAGCGCGCTTTGGGTTTTGGGGCTGGCGCGGTTGATTTCATCGGCCAGCAGCACCTGGGCAAACACCGGGCCGGGGTGGAACACAAAGCCTTCGCGCCCGCGCTCGTAAATTGACACGCCCAGCAGGTCGCTGGGCATGAGGTCGGCGGTGAACTGCACGCGGGCAAACTGCAGGCCAAAGGTGCGTGCCAGCGCATGGGCCAAGGTGGTTTTGCCGACGCCGGGAACGTCCTCGATCAGCAGGTGGCCGCCTGCCAGCAGGCAGGTTACGCAGTCTTGCAGTTGTAAGTTTTTTCCTAAGATCACCGTGTTAAGCTGATTTAGGATAGATGCGATTTTGTCGGGTATGTGCATGGTGCAACAGTATCCGAAAACAACCATGAGCAGGGAGACACGACTGTGAGCAAAACGGGCTATTACACCCACAGGGACTGCTGGAAACACGAGATGGGGCCGGGGCACCCGGAATGCCCTGAGCGGCTCGATGCCGTGGAAGATCGCCTGCTGATCAGCGGCGTGTTCGATGCATTGGACCGCCGCGAAGCCCCCCTGGCGTCCCTCAACGATATTGAATTGGCACACGACCGCATGCACGTGGCCGCGCTGCGGGGGCTGTCGCTGCGCCTGGCCGAAGAGCTGGAGGCCGGTGGCCCCGAGCACACGGCGCTGGACTCGGATACATCCATCAATGTCCATACGTGGAATGCGGCGCTGCGCTCTGCCGGGGCTGCGCTGGAAGCCACCGACGCGGTGATGGCGGGCGAGCTAGAAAATGCCTTTTGCGCCGTGCGCCCGCCGGGCCACCATGCCACCCGCAACAAGGCCATGGGGTTTTGCTTTTTCAACAATGTGGCCGTGGCCGCCAAGTACGCCCTGCAGCGCCACAACCTGCAGCGCGTGGCCGTGATTGACTTTGACGTACACCACGGCAATGGCACCGAAGACATTTTGGCGGGCGATGAACGCGCGCTGATGTGCAGCTTCTTTCAGCACCCCTTCTACCCCTACAGCGGCGATCAAAACCCCGCACCCAACATGTGCAACGTGCCCGTGCCCGCGTATTCCAAGGGCATGGACATCCGCGAAGTGGTGGAGATGATGTGGATTCCGCGCCTGGAGGAATTTCAGCCGGAAATGATGTTCATCAGCGCAGGCTTTGACGCCCACCGCGAGGACGACATGGGGCAGCTGGGCCTGACCGAGCAAGACTTCAGCTGGATCACCCAGCGCCTGAAAGACGTGGCGCGGCGCTACTGCAAGGGCCGCATTGTGTCGTGCCTGGAAGGCGGCTACATCCCCAGCGCCCTGGCACGCAGCGTGGAAGCGCACCTGCGCGTGCTGGCCGATGTGTAAATGCCAAGCCATGGCCAGAAAGCCCAGCGCATGAGCCATCCCAGCGACCAAGCCGCCAGCGTGCTGCAAGTGCAGCGCGACGAGCGCGGCGTGTACACCCTCACCTTGAACGACCCCGCGCGCTTCAACGCCCTCGGCGAGGCCATGCTGGCTGCGCTGCAGCAGGCGCTAGACACCGTGGCTGCTGACGAGCACGCCCGTGCCGTGGTGCTGGCGGCGCAGGGCCGGGCGTTTTGCGCGGGGCACAACCTCAAGGAAATGGCCCAGCACCCTGAACTGGCTTATTACCAGCAGCTGTTTACCCGCTGCAGCCGCGTGATGCTGGCCATTCACAAGCTGTCCGTGCCGGTGATTGCCCGTGTGCAGGGCATGGCCACGGCGGCGGGCTGCCAGTTGGTAGCGCAGTGTGACCTGGCCGTGGCCGAAGAGGGGGCTAGCTTTGCCACCAGCGGCATCCACTACGGCTTGTTCTGTGCCACGCCCAGCGTGCCGCTGGTGCGCAACGTGCCCGCCAAGCGCGCTATGGAAATGCTGCTGACGGGGGACTTTATCGACGCTCCGACGGCTTTGGCGCAAGGCCTGGTGAACCGCGTGGTGCCTGCGGCGCAGCTCGATGCCGAGGTGGAAAAACTGGTGCAGGCCATCGTCGAGAAGCCACGCACGGCCATTGCCCTGGGCAAGGCGGTGGTGCTGCAGCACCGTGAACTGGGTCTGGAAGCAGCCTACCAATTGGCGGGCCAGACCATGGCTACCAACATGATGGACAGTGCCGCCCAAGAGGGTGCGCGTGCTTTTGCAGAAAAGCGCCCCCCTTCCTGGAAACAAAAATAGCTAGTGAGTTTTGATGCAAGAGAAGGCTGCGAGCCAAGCGGGCACGGCGGCGCCCGCCCCGGTGTTTGACGATGTAGGCCACTGGTTCGAGGCCTTGTTGCAGCCGCGCACCGCGCTGGAGCTGCTGGTGTTGGCGGTTTGCGTTGGGGTGTCCTGGTTGGTGGTCTGGGGCTTGCGCCGCACTTTGCGCCCCAGTGGCGATGCGCCTTCGATTTTCCTGGGGCGCAACGTCATTGACGGCGTGCTGTTTCCCCTGTTGTTGCTGGGCCTGGTGGCTTTGGCGCGCAGCGTATTAGGTTCCTGGACGCCTTTGGCCGCACTGCATGTGGCTATTCCCGTGTTGATGGCTTTGGCCGCCGTGCGCGTGGGCAGCAAGGTGCTGCGGGCGGCATTTCCGCAGGCGCGTTGGCTGCGCTGGTTCGAGCAAAGCCTGTCGTGGGTGGCCTGGGGCAGCATGGTGCTGTGGATCACGGGCCTGTTGCCCGTGCTGTGGCGCGA
This sequence comes from Acidovorax sp., assembly GCA_041910915.1. GTDB lineage: Bacteria > Pseudomonadota > Gammaproteobacteria > Burkholderiales > Burkholderiaceae_C > Paenacidovorax. The sequence continues at coordinate 33,702 of JAYRPZ010000117.1, read as the reverse complement.
CCTCGATGAAATCCAGTGGAAAGTGGGCAGCTCCAGCCTGTCTGTGGCTACCTTGATCGAGGGCTTGATCACCGTGGGTGCGGTGATGATTGCAGCGCTGTGGGTGTCTTCTGCAATCGAGGCGCGCCTGTTGCGCCAGGCCTCGGGCGACAGTTTGTCGGTGCGCAAAGCTTTGAGCAACGTGGTGCGGGCGCTGCTGTTGTTCGTGGGCGTGCTGGTGGCGGCCTCCGCAGTCGGAATTGATTTGTCCACGCTGTCGGTGCTGGGCGGTGCGGTGGGTGTGGGTATTGGTTTGGGCCTGCAGCGCCTGGCCGCCAGTTATGTGAGCGGCTTTGTCATCTTGACCGAGCGCAGCGTGCGTATTGGCGACAGCGTGCGCGTCGATGGCTTTGAGGGCCGCATCACCGACATCACAGGCCGCTACACCGTGGTGCGCTCGGGCGCAGGGCGCGAGTCCATCGTGCCCAACGATGTGTTCATTTCCAGCCGCATCGAGAACCTGTGCCTGAGTGACCAGCGCGTATGGAATTCGACCGTGGTGTCTGTGGGCTACGACAGTGATCCCGAGCTGGTTCTGAGCCTGCTGCGCGAAGCGGCGCTGGCCAGCCCGCGCGTGTTGCGCGATCCTGCGCCGGGCGCCTGGCTTACCAACTTTGGCCCCGATGGGCTGGAGTTCACCGTGGGCTTTTGGATCGGTGACCCGGAAAACGGCCTGCTGGGCGTGCGCTCAGACATCCACTTGGCCATCTTGCGCAGCCTGCGGGCGCACCAGATCGATATTCCCTATCCCCAGCGTGTGCTGCACTGGCCTGCAGATGCAGCGCAGCCCCGGCCATCGTCACCACCGCCATCTCAGGGCATGCCGTCGCTCTGAAGTGCTACGACTGCGCTGCAAGAGTGGGTGTGGGTTTTGGGGGTAAAAAAGGCCTTTTGGCTATACGTAGCAAGCGCAAGCAGCTATTGAAAAGATAGCTTTTCCAGGTGCGATGGGTGCGGTGCCGTAGCTGCCGCAGTATGCTGTAGCCCGTTATTGAGTGACGCATTCAGGAGTTTTTATGACCTCTTTCTCTCGTGGCCTGACCGTGGCGTGCGCGGCCATTGCGCTTGCCAGTCTTACCGCCTGTGCGACTTCCTCTCCCCCTGGCTATAGCTCTTACCCTGGCCATCAGCAGCCTGGCTATGGTGCAGAGTATGGCCGTGTGTCCAGCATTCAAACTGTGCAGGTACCCCAGGGCGGTAAGACCACAGGAGCAGGGGCTGTGGTGGGGGCTGTGGCCGGTGGTGTGCTGGGCAACCAAATTGGCGGTGGCCGTGGCCGCACTGCTGCTACGGTCGTTGGTGCTGTGGCCGGTGGCTTGGCAGGTAATGCCGTGGAAGGCCGTATGCAGCAGGGTTACACGCAGGTGTACCGCATCAACATCCAGCTTGACCAGGGTGGTGTACGCGCGTACGACGTCAATTCCCCCGGCGATTTGCGCCAAGGCGATCGTGTACGCATCGTCAACGGCCAAATTTCACGCTATTGAGCGTGTGCCCAGGCCAGTTTGTCGTGCGGGGTCTGGGCACAGTGCAACACATTAGTGCAGCAAGCCGGTAGCTGGTGTGCTGTGCAGGCGGAAAAAGCCTGTGCCCGCGCTGCCATGGGCGGTTTCGTCATCGGTGGCCTCGCGCACACCATGCACGCGCAGGGTCAAGCGCAGGGCTATCCCGGCCAGTGGGTGGTTGCCATCCAGCACCACATGTTCGGGGTAAATGTCCGTCACGGTGTAGAGCAACTCGCTGGGCAGGGCCGGGCTGCAGCCCGCTGGCAGTGCGTTGCCTTCTAGCACCATGCCTTCCTCCAGCTCTTCAGGGAACAGGCGGCGTGGCTCTAGGAACAGCAGCTGTTCCAGGTAGTCGCCAAAGGCCTCTTCGGGTTCCAGGTGCAGGTTCAGGGTATCGCCTGCGGTGTGGCCTTGCAGCGCTTCCTCAATGCGCCCCAACAGGTCTTGCCCACCGACCAAAAATTCCACAGGTGCTTCGAGCACGTCCAATTCCTCGCCCAGGGTATCTTGTAAGACCCAGGTCAGGGCGACTACGCAATGCTGTTTGATTTCCATAGGACAATTGTCGCAGCAAGCCCCTCCACCCGTGTGGTGGTTTCTGCCCTTTCTTCGTTGCCAGCCCATGCACACTGATTTGCCCCTCGCCCTGCTGGGCGGCCTCTCTCCTGCCCAGTTCATGCGCCGCCACTGGCATAAAAAGCCTTTGCTGGTGCGCCAGGCCTTGCCGGGCTTTGTGCCGCCCGTGCCGCGCAACGAGTTGTTCGCATTGGCAGGCCAAGAGGGGGTGGAGGCGCGTTTGATCCAGCACCAGGGCGAGCAAGGCTGGACGTTGCGCCATGGCCCGTTTGCCCGCCGTGCCCTGCCAGCACTGCACACGCCGCACTGGACGGTGCTGGTGCAGGGTGTGGATTTGCATCATGAGGGCGTACACGCGCTGCTGCAGAAATTTCGCTTTGTGCCCGATGCCCGCCTGGACGATTTGATGATCAGCTACGCCAGCGATGGCGGTGGCGTAGGCCCGCATTTCGATAGCTATGACGTCTTTTTGCTGCAAGCCCATGGGCGGCGGCGCTGGCGCATTGGGCGGCAAAAAAATCTGGAGCTGCAGCCTGATGTGCCACTGAAAATCCTCACCCACTTCGAGCCTGAAGAAGAATACGTGCTCGAGCCTGGCGACATGCTCTACCTGCCCCCCGGCTGGGCGCACGATGGTATTGCCGAAGGCGAGTGCATGACCTATTCGATTGGCTTTCGTTCGCCCGAACGCAACGAAATGACCCGCGAACTGCTGCTGCGTCTGTGTGATGAGGACGATGATGAAGACGAATGCGCCACACCACGCAGCCACCCGGTGATTTACCGTGACCCCAAGCAAGAAGCCGTCACCACACCTGGGGCGATTCCTGCAGCTTTGCAAGGCTTTGCACGTCAAGCCCTGCAGCGTGCTTTAGACCAGCCGCTGGCCCTGGAGCGGGCGCTGGGCGAATATCTCACCGAGCCCAAAGCGAATGTGTGGTTTGAGTCTGGGCAGGCTCCCGAGGCGGGGCAAACGCTTGTGTTGGATCGGCGCACGCGCATGATGTACGACGAAAAGCACATCTTCATCAACGGCGAGAGCTACCGCGCCTCGGGGCGCGACGCCGCTTTGATGCGCCGCCTGGCCGATGCCCGCACACTCTCGGCCACAGAGTGGGCCCGCGCCAGCGAGGCTGCGCAGGAACTGCTCAGCGCTTGGTGTGAAGATGGCTGGATACGGGCACAGCCATGACTGCTGAGCCGCTGCCATGCTTGCCGTCCGGGCGTTTGCAGGGGCGTGAAGAGTTTCAGCAACTGGTGCGTCAGGCGCTGGCATGGGCGGCGACGCAAGGGTGCAAAGAACTGCTGCTCAGCGACGCTGACTTTTGGGACTGGCCGTTGGGTGAACGTGCGGTGGTTGATTCGCTTGACCAGTGGGCACACCAGGGGCACAGGCTGACGTTGTTGGCGCGCAGTTATGACGAAATCGTACGCCGTCATCCACGTTTCGTGCGTTGGCGTGGCATCTGGGATCACAAAGTGAATTGCCGACGCAGTGCCCAGGCGGCGGCGAGCGATATTCCCAGTGCCTTATGGACGCCCAACTGGGCTTTGCAGCGCCTCGACACGGATCGTTGCGTGGTGGTCTGCGGCAGTGATGCGGAACGCCGTGTGCTGCTGAAAGAAAATTTAGACGAATGGGTGTTGCGTCGCAGCAGTCCTGGCTTTGCTGCGACCACCTTGGGCCTGTGAGCGTGCCTGCATGTCAAAGTAGGTGGGCTTGCCACAAAGCATTTGCAAATCTTTGTGTTTCAGGCTGGACGTGTGACTTTTTGGTGAAACCGAGAATTGACAAACTCTTTATAATGCTCGGCTGAGTTCACGTTGCGTTACGGCGCGACTCTGCCAAACCGGCTGCGACATGCATATGCGGACGTCTTGGCATTTCATGAATCTGTCCCTCCCACCTTAGGAAAACTGCAATGAACAAGTCCCTCGTCCTGGCTGCCGTGATCGCTGCTGCTGCGCTGGCCGCCTGCGGCAAAAAAGAAGAGCCCGCTCCTGCTCCCGCACCGGTAGCCGCTCCTGTTGAGGCCGCTTCGGCACCAGCACCAGCACCAGCCGAAGTGGCTGCTCCTGCTGCATCTGCTGAGGCTCCTGCTGCCGAGGCTTCCGCTGCTGCTCCTGCTGAGGCTGCTTCCGCTGCTGTTGAAGCGGCTGCCGTTGCTGTGGATGCAGCCAAAGCTGCTGCAGATGCTGCTGCCACCGCCGCTGCCGCTGCTGCCTCTGCCGCCAAGTAAGCACTGTTTGCCTACGGCAAGAACCGACCTTTCGAGGTCGGTTTTTTTTCGTCTGTACCTTTCTGCTTCAGCCACGGTATCCGGGGTATGGAGGCTTGGATTGGGGGGCGCGAAGGTGCCATGGCGTGTGCTTGCCGCGTCATTGGCAGGAAGGGTGCTGGTTGAGAGGATGCAGCTGACACAGCAGGGTCAAAATTTTTTGCTGCATTTTTAATAGCTTTTTGCGCTTGCCCCTCAAGCCTTGGAGCCGATTTTTCTTTCAAATAAAACACCCAAGCTCATCAGGGCTGTTGGTAGCGGGGTTCCCAACATAGGCGGATGCTGCGAGGCGACTTGCCAAGCTGCTTCGCGACGCACCGCGAAGAAAAGTTATTTATGCAATAATCGCATCAAATCATGCAACAAGTGATTTTCGCCGGACACGATCCGGTGTTTGTTTTTTTATTTCATGGGATCCATCATGGAGCAGCACACACCCATTCGCATTGGCATCGTTGGTTACGGTAATTTGGGGCGCGGCGTGGAAGCCGCCATTGCCAAGAATCCGGATATGGCTGTCAGCGCCATCTATACCCGCCGTGACCCGGCACAGCTCAAGCCTGTGGGCATCGGTGTACCTGTGTACTCCATGCAGGCGTTGGCTGGGCACAAGGGTCAGTTGGATGTGCTGATTTTGTGCGGTGGCTCCAAGGATGATTTGCCCGTGCAAAGTCCCGAGCTGGCACGCGATTTCTGTCTGGTGGATAGCTTCGATACCCACGCACGCATTCCTGAGCACTTCGCTGCTGTGGATGCCGCAGCGCAGGCAGGCCAAACCACTGCACTGATTTCCTCGGGCTGGGATCCCGGCATGTTCTCGCTCAATCGTGTATTTGGCGAGGCCTTGCTGCCCGATGGTGAAACCTACACTTTCTGGGGCAAGGGTGTGAGCCAGGGCCATTCGGATGCCATCCGTCGTGTGCCGGGTGTGGCTGCAGGGGTTCAATACACCCTGCCTGTGGCCGAAGCGATTGACCAGGTGCGCAGCGGCCAACGCCCGCAGCTCACCACCCGCCAAAAACATGCGCGTGAATGTTTTGTGGTGCTGCAACCGGGTGCCGATGCCGAGGCAGTGCGCCAAGCCATCGTCACCATGCCCAACTACTTTGACGAGTACGACACCACGGTGAACTTCATCAGCGCCGAGGAGCTGGCGCGTGACCACGCACACATGCCCCATGGTGGCTTCGTCATCCGCAGTGGCAACACCTCCGAGACCACGCGCCAGGTGATTGAGTACCGCTTGCAGCTCGACAGCAACCCAGAGTTCACTGCCAGCGTGCTCGTAGCCTACGCACGTGCCGTTCATCGTCTGCAGCAAGCAGGTCAGGTGGGTTGCAAAACAGTGTTTGACGTGGCGCCTGGACTGCTCTCGCCCAAGAGCGCGGCCCAACTGCGCGAAGAACTGCTGTAAGCCGTAAGCCGCTCCCGCGCCTACCTCGCACTGCACGCACTCCGCCAAGGGGTGCGTGCAGTGTGCGTTTTATGCCTTGCTAGGCAGCGGGCCGTCACCCAAAGCGATGCCCAGATCGCGTGCGGTTTGCAGTGTGTCACCATCCAGTGGCACGGCTTTCATGCGCCCTGCCACTTCCGACAGCGGCACGTATTCCACATTAGGAAAGGCCAGGGACACCATGATGCCTGACAGGCCCTCTTCCAAGGCTCGCACGGCTGCCGCGCCAAAGCGCAGGGCGGCCAGCCGGTCAAAAGCCGTAGGTGAGCCCCCGCGTAGCAGGTGCCCGAGTACCACGGTGCGGGCATCCTTGCCGCTCAGGTGAGCCAGCGTGTGGGCTACTTGTTCGCCCATGCCCCCCAGGCGCTCTACCTGCCCTGCTTGTGCGCCAGCCTGCAGGGCGCGCGCACCTTCTTTGGGGTAAGCACCTTCTGCCACCACGACCAGGGCGTAGCGGCGGCCTTGCGCTTCGCGGTTGCGGATTTTGTGCGCCACGCTGTCTAGCTCGAAGGGAATTTCTGGCAACAAAATGGCGTGGGCTCCCCCGGCAATACCGGCGTGCAGTGCGATCCAACCGGCATAGCGCCCCATCACTTCCACCACCATGATGCGCTGGTGACTTTCGGCCGTGCTGTGCAGGCGATCAAGGCACTCGGTTGCAAAGGCCACAGCGGTATCAAAGCCGAAAGTGGTGAAGGTTTTGTCCAGGTCGTTGTCGATGGTTTTGGGCACACCCACGACGCGCAAGCCTTTGCGGTGCAGTTCGTGGGCAATGCCCAGGGAGCCATCGCCGCCCACAGTGACCAGGGCGTCTACCTTGGCATCTGCCAAGCGCTGCAGCAACTCGTCGGAACGATCCACCTCCACCATGCGTCCGTCGCTTTGGCGCTGTGGAAAGTGAAAGGGATTGCCTCGGTTGGTCGTGCCCAAAATGGTTCCGCCCAGATGGGCAATGCCACGCACACGCTCGTGGGTCAGGGCCACCAGCCCGCCTTCTGGGTAGTGTTCGGGCTGCAGCAGGCTGTTGTAGCCATCACGAATGCCCACACACTCCCAGCCCCGGCGCAGCGCGGCAGACACGGTGGCGCGGATCACGGCGTTCAGCCCCGGGGCATCGCCTCCGCCGGTGCTGATGGCGATGCGCTGGATGGGTGCGGTCATGAGAGCCTCCTGGGAAATCGGGTGGAATGTATTTATTTGACCAAGGCCAGCATGTCTTTGAAGGCTTCGTGTTCGCACGAGCGCAGCCATTCGAACAGCACCATCTCGGTGGTAACAAGTTCTGCGCCCGCACCGGCCAGGCGGTCGAAGGCGGCGTCACGGTTGCGTTCGGTGCGCGAGCTGCAGGCGTCTGTCACCACCCACACATCAAACTCCTCTTGCAGCAGTTGCAGGGCGGTTTGCAACAGGCAAACGTGGGCTTCACAGCCTCCTAGCACGATGGTGGGTCGCTCGGGCGTGGTCTGTGTGGGTTTTTGCAGATGTTTCGGCAGGCTGCGGGCATTGCCGCCTTGCGGGCGTGCGGGTGGGCGCAGCCAATCGATGAGACCGTCCTCCACCGCGCTGAAATGCATTTTGGGCAGCGTTTTGTGGCACAGGGCGCGCAGCCGGGCATCGTTGGGGCCTAGGCGTGTGGGGTTTTGCTCGGTACCCCATACAGGCACTTCCAGCAGCCGTGCCATCTGGGCCAAGCGCAGGGCATTGGCTACGGCGGCGGCACCTTCGTGAATGGCGGGCATCAGGCGTTCTTGGTAGTCCACCAATACCAATTGGGACTCTTCGGCTTCAAGCAACATGGCAATCTTTCTGAGAAATTGTGCAAAAACGGTGCGCTCATAGCGCATGACCGACCATGGGGCATTGTCGCCCAGCCAGCGCGCATAGCATCTGCTGCATGAAAACCCTGAGCTAGCACAAATCACCCCCCAGTTTGACATTTCGTTGCAGCGCGAGCGTGGTACCCTCGCGGCCCATGTCCAAATGGCTTTGCATCCTTTTGCTGGTGTGCTCTGCTGCCCATGCAGCCCCTGAAACGGCCCCCAGCGACGACTCCCTTGCCCGCTTCATGAACGAAAAGGCCCTGATGGCCCAGTTCGAAGAAATGCGCGCCAACGTGGCGGGCCGCACTTCGGACCTGGTGGTCACCGCCATGGGCTTTCTCGGTGTGCCTTACCGCCGAGGTGGTAACAGCGCAGAAACGGGTTTTGACTGCAGCGGCTTTGTGCGCGCCATGTACGAGCAAAGCGTGGGGCTGATCTTGCCGCGCCAGGCCATCGAGCAGGCCAAGGCGGCGCAAAACATTGACCACAGCGACCTGCAGCCTGGTGATTTGGTGTTTTTCAACACCATGCGCCGCTCTTTCAGTCACGTAGGCATTTACGTGGGCGAGGGTAAGTTCATCCACTCGCCACGCAGTGGCTCACAGGTGCGTGTGGAAGACATGAACGAGTCCTACTGGAAAAAACGCTTCAACGGCGCCCGCCGCGTGACCATCGAGGCGCTGCGCCAGCATTGACGCCGCCGCGCGCTTGAGGCCGTGGCCACGGCGCTGCACCGGCTCCCACCCGTACCACCTGTTTCGCATTCGGGTTGTACGGGTTTTTTGTGCCTAGCCCTTGCTGGATAAGCGCAAGCAGCTATCAAATTTTTCAACCACTGCTTTGATTGACGACCATGACAGCCCCTGCTTCCCTCGCTCCCATGCCTGATGCCGCCGGTTTTTTTGGCCCTTATGGTGGCCAGTTGGTGCCCCCGCACTTGAAACAGGCCATGGATGACATCAACGCGGCCTATGCACAAATCACACAGCGCGAAGATTTCCAGCAAGAGCTGGCCCAGCTGTTTGCCGACTATGTGGGCCGTCCAAGCCCGATTTTTCATGCCAAACGCTTGTCCGCTCAATTGGGTGGCGCGCAAATTCACCTCAAGCGTGAAGACCTGAACCACACCGGCGCGCACAAGATCAACCACTGCCTGGGCGAGGCGCTGCTGGCCAAGTTCATGGGCAAGAAGAAGGTGATTGCCGAAACCGGCGCGGGCCAGCATGGCGTGGCCCTGGCCACGGCCTGCGCACTGGTGGGCATTCCCTGCGAGATCCACATGGGCCAGGTGGACATTGAGAAAGAGCACCCCAACGTCACCAAAATGCGCATTTTGGGCTGCAAGCTGGTGCCCGTGACGCGCGGCGCGGCCACGCTCAAAGAGGCCGTCGATAGCGCCTTTGAGGAGTACCTGACCAACCCCACCGACTACATCTACGCGATTGGTTCGGTGGTGGGCCCCCACCCCTTCCCGATGATGGTGCGTGACTTCCAATCCATCGTAGGCCGCGAGGCGCGCGAGCAGTTCTTGTCCAAGCACGGCAAGCTGCCTGACTATGTGGCTGCCTGCGTGGGCGGGGGGTCGAACGCCATGGGCATCTTCACCGCATTTTTGAACGATGCCTCGGTCAAGCTGGTGGGTGTGGAGCCTTCGGGCGAGGGCACGCACGTGCCGGGTCGCCACGCCGCGACGCTCACCATGGGCAAGCCGGGTGAAATCCACGGTATGAAGTGCTATGTGCTGGAAAACGAAGATGGTTCGCCTGCGGCCGTGCACAGCATTGCCTCGGGCCTGGACTACCCTGGCGTAGGCCCGCAGCACAGCTACCTCAAAGACCTGGGCCGTGTGCAGTACGAAGCCGTGACCGACAAGGAGTGCCTGGACGCCTTCATGCAGCTCTCGCGCGTGGAAGGCATTATTCCGGCGCTGGAAAGTGCCCACGCTGTGGCCTGGGCGGTGCGCAGCGCGCCTGCGCTGTCCCCAGACACCAACATTTTGGTCAACTTGTCGGGCCGGGGTGACAAAGACGCCGATTACGTCGCCAAACTTTTGGGCCTGTAAACCTCCCAAGAGGGAGTGTGCCGCTGCTCAGTGCGGTGGCTGCAGCAGCGCGATGCGGCGGCGCAGGGTCGCAGCGGTTGCGCTGTCTTGGGCCTGCTGGGCGGCACGTTCTTGCAGCAGCAGCCACGCCAGCAGCGGGCGGCGCCAGCCTTGGGCTGAGGCGGTGTCGCTGGCCAAAACCATGACGTGGGCATCTGCCTGACCGGCCTGCAGGGCCGCAGCAGCGGCCACCAAACGTGCCAGCGGGTCGCGCGTGTCTGTCAGCAGGGCCAACACTCCCGCTGGCGATGCCGCAGGGGTGTGCAGATAGCGCCACAGCGCCTGTTGTGTTGTGGGCAGCAGCGCCGCTTGTGCGGCACTGGCTTGCCCTGCCAGGTAAGCAGCATAGGCGTGGTCAGCGGCGCTGGCGTCTGCCGCCAGGGCATCAAACCCGGGGCAGGGCAGGGGCCGCAAGCTGGCGAAGAGTGCCGCACAGCGCTGCAATTCCAGCCGTGCCAGCAGGTCGGGCCGGGCGGTGCTGGCCAGGGCCTGGCGCGCGCGCTCCCATTCCAGCGTGGCAATGCGTTGTTCACCCACCAAGGTGGCTGTGATGGCGCGTTCGCTGGCACTTTGTGCGCGGCTTTGCCAAGCGGGTGGTACGGGATGGCTGGCACAGGCCGCCAGGGTGGCGCACACCAGCAGCACTGCCGATGGGCGCAGCCACCAGCGTGGGGCAAGGGCTGAAAGAAAGGTCATGGCAGGGCAAGCTCGGGTTCGCGCGCCTGGCGGGCAAAGGGCCACTGGCGCTGCAGGGTCTGCATCACGGCGTCCATTTGGCGCAAATTCGATTCCACCTCGGCGCGCAGCGTGACCAGATCGGTGCTGGCCGTGGCAGCGTTGGTGCTAACGGTTTCTGCCTGGGCCAGCACGGCATCGAGCTTTTGCAGGCTGTGCCGGGTGTCTTGCAGCAGGCCGTTGATCTGGGCACTCACCTGCGTGACGCTGGCTTGTACCTGGGGCAGCAGTCCTTCGGGGGCCAGCACCTGACGCTCGGTTTGACTGGCAATGCTTTCCAGACGTGCCACCAGTTGCTGGCTGCGTGCCAGCAGTTGGCTCACCTGGCGCACATCTTCCGTATTGCCCAACAAAACGCCCAACGCACCTTGGGGGCCTTGCAGACGGGTAGAAAGCTGCTGCGCGTTCGCCAGGGTTTGCGCCAGGGGCGCATCTGCGGCACTGAGGTCACGCAGGTTGCGCAGCAGGGCATGGGCTGTCAGCATCAATTCTGGAATTTGGGCACTGGCATCACCGCGCAGCACCGGCCGCTCGGCCCCTGCAGGCAAAGGAGGGTCGTCACGCACACCGCTGTAGGCCTTGATCGTGGCTGGCCCAACCACACCGCGCACCAGGGTAAACACGCTGGAGCTGCGCAGCCAGCGTGCTTCGCTTTGCACCACGTCCACCAGGATGCGCACGTCCCCGCTGGGGGCCAATTCAATGCGCCGTACCCGGCCAATCGGGAAGCCGGAAAACGTCATGTCCATACCCACGCTCACGCCTTCGGAATCGTCAGCCAGCAGTACCAGGGGTTGGGTGGCCTCAAACATGCCACGTGCGTACATCAGGTACAAGGCCGAACCGAGGATGAGAGCTGCCGTGAGCAGCAGCAGGGCTGTTGCTTTGGTTCGCAGGTGTGCCACTGGCGGCAAACCTGTCGGTGGTAGCGGGGCAGGGGAGGATTCAGGCATGGCAGATCAGTAGTAGTTGCCCATCAGGGAGAGCATTTCAATCAAAAGCAGCATGGCAAACATCCGTGCCAGAGCACTGGCTTCAGACAAGCCTGGCCCGGGATGCATGGCCGATGCACAGGGCACCAGCGCCACCACCAGGCTGGAAAACACGGTTTTCAGCCCAAACACCAGCGAAAACCCCGGTGTGAAGACCTGGCCAAACATGCGTGTGTAGCTGGCCATGCCCTCCAGGTGCAAGCCATACACCCCAAAGTAAGCGGTGGCCAGGGCCACCACGCACGACAGCGCGGCCAAAGTGATGCTGGCATAGGCCCCCGCCAGCACGCGCGGCAGCAGTTCGGTACGCACCGGGTCGCAGCCCTGTTGGCGCAGGGTATCGAACTGCCCCTGGCTGCGCAGCCGTGCCAGCTCCTGGCCATAGGGGATGGTGCAGCGCAGCGCCACGAACAAAGCCGCCGACAGGGGGATGAGTTCCAGCACCAGCACGCGGATGAGCATTTCGTGGGCATAGCGTGACAGCCCATAGCTGTGCGCGGAGGCAATCACAATGTGCGTCAGCACCAGGCAGGCCAACGCCGCCAGCAGGGTAAAGCCAGGCAGGATGGGTGCCGTACACAGCACCATGTGCTGTGCCAGGCGCTGGCGTGCCGGGGCTTGGTAACTGGAAGGGGTCAACGCCAGCACCAGTACCACGGCACCCAGGTACACCATTTGCGCCCAGGCCAAGGCGCGCCACTGCAAGTTGCGCCACAGCCGAACCAGCCACCAACGTGGCCAGGCCCAAAGAGAGAGAGACGGACGGGAATCAGACATGAGGTTGGATTGTCATGTGGTGCGCAGCCACCCCATCATGGCATGAAGCACTTGGGGGCTGCTGCTGCCCAATGGCTTGCGCCTGCGCAGGAATGGTGATGCTGGGTAGCATGGGCCGTGCAGTGGGGTGTGTGCCGTGCTGTGCGGGCCCAGTTGTGTGGCCATGAAAGTCTTGTCGTATGCCATCCGATCGTCAACATGCCGCGTTTGACTACCTTTTGCAGCAATTTTCTGCCAGTGCCACAGCGCCTGCTGCACAGCGCTGGCGCTACCTGGAGGCGGCCCATGTGCTGGTGCAAAACCGTGTGGGGCTGCACCTGCGCATCCACTGGTGTATGCGCCGCTATGCCCTGGAAGTGGGCGATGCCCAGGAGGCGCGTGGCCAATGGCGCCATATGGCGTACGCCCTGTGGGGCAGCGTGCGCCGCCGGGTACCGCAGGGCAACAATGGCCGCGCTCTGGTGCATCCGCTGCGCACCATGGTGCCCACCCCGGCTGTGCGCAGCTGCATCACCGAGGCTTTGCAGGCCGTGACGCCAGCGGCAGATTGAGCGCTGTGCTGGCCGATGTAGACTGTGGCCATCACCATTGCCATCACCCTTGCCATTGCGCGCCCGCTGGGGCGCAGCGCCGACGGAAGAACCCATGTCCCCCCAACGCACACGCATTCTGGTCGCCGCAGCGGCCCTCTTGGCTGCCGCACTGGCAGCCGCTTACGCATGGCAGCGTTTACAGCCCAGCGGCCCCGGAGAGGGTTTTGCCAGTGGCAATGGCCGCATTGAAGCCACCGAGATTGACGTTGCTGCCAAGCAAGGTGGGCGGCTGCTGGAAGTGCTGGCCAAAGAGGGTGACTTCGTGCAGGCGGGCCAGGTGCTGGCGCGTATGCAGGTCGATACGCTGAACGCCCAACGCGAGGAAGTGCACGCCCAGCACGTTCAGGCGCAGACGGCGGTGGCCACTGCCAAAGCCCAGGTGGCCGCGCGCGAAAGTGAGCGCCAAAGCGCCCTGGCACAAGTGGCTGCGCGTGAAAGCGATCTGGACGCAGCCCAGCGCCGCCTGGCCCGCTCGCAGCCCTTGGCCGCACAAGGCATGTGGCCGCAGCAAGAGTTGGACAACGACCGCGCCAAGGTGCGCAGTGCCCAGGCCAACCTGAATGCTGCCCGTGCCCAGGTGCAGGCAGCGCAGGCAGCGATTGAGGCCGCGCGCTCGCAAGTGGCCGGGGCCGAGGCCGCAGTGGCTGCTGTGGCCGCCACCCTCACGCGCATCGAGGCAGAGATTGACGACACCGCCCTCAAAGCACCGCGCGCTGGCCGTGTGCAGTTCCGTGTGGCCCAGCCCGGTGAGGTGCTGGGCGGCGGTGGCAAGGTGCTGAACCTGGTGGATTTGTCTGACGTCTATATGACCTTCTTCTTGCCCGAGACGGTGGCGGGGCGCGTGGCGCTGGGCAGCGAGGCCCGCATCATCTTGGACGCCGCGCCGCAGTACGTCATTCCGGCCACCGTGTCGTTTGTGGCCAGCACGGCGCAGTTCACGCCCAAAACCGTCGAGACGGTGAGCGAGCGCCAGAAGCTGATGTTTCGCATCAAGGTGCAAATCGCACCGCAACTGTTGCAAAAGCATCTGCAGCAGGTCAAGACCGGGCTGCCCGGCGTGGCCTGGGTGAAGCTCGATGCCCAGCAGCCCTGGCCAGCAGCCTTGCAAACCCAACTGCCCGAGTAAGCCGTGGCACCGCACGCGGCACAGGCTGCCCCCACCGCAGCCACTTCACCCACTCCCGTGGCCCGCACCGTGGGTGTGCGGCTGCGTTATGGCAAAACCGAGGCCCTGGCAGGGATTGACCTGGATTTGCCAGCTGGCTGCATGGTCGGCCTGATTGGGCCAGACGGGGTGGGCAAGTCCAGCCTGCTGGCGTTGCTAGCGGGCGCCCGCGCTCTGCAAGAAGGCCAGGTGCAGGTGCTGGGGGGCGACATGGCGCAGCGCACCCACCGCGAGGCCATTTGCCCGCGCATTGCCTACATGCCCCAGGGCCTGGGCAAAAACCTGTACCCCACGCTCTCGGTGGAGGAAAACCTGCAGTTTTTTGCGCGCCTGTTCGGGCACAACGCCGCCGAGCGCCGCCGCCGCATTGACGAGCTGACCCGCAGCACCGGCCTGCAGCCGTTCCTGGCGCGCCCGGCAGGCAAGCTCTCGGGCGGCATGAAGCAAAAGCTCGGTTTGTGCTGCGCGCTCATCCACGACCCGGACGTGCTGATTCTGGACGACCCCACCACCGGCGTGGACCCGTTGGCCCGCGCGCAGTTTTGGGAGCTGATCCAGCGCATCCGCACGGTGCGCCCGCACATGAGCGTGCTGGTGGCCACCGCCTACATGGACGAGGCCCAGCGCTTTGACTGGCTGGTGGCCATGGACGCTGGGTGCGTGCTGGCCACCGGCAGCCCGGCGCAGTTACTGCAGCGCAGCGGCTCCGACACGCTGGAAGCGGCCTTTATTGCACTGCTGCCCGAAGAAAAAAGGCGCGGCTACCAGCCCGTGTGCATTCCGCCCCTGCCCGCTGAAGGCGCCCACGAAACAGCCATTGCCGCCGACGGCCTGACCATGCGCTTTGGCGACTTCGTGGCCGTAGACCATGTGAGCTTTCGCATTCGGCGTGGCGAAATTTTTGGCTTTTTAGGCTCGAACGGCTGCGGCAAATCCACCACCATGAAGATGCTCACCGGCTTGCTGCCCGCCAGCGAGGGCCAGGCCGCGCTGTTCGGCAAGGTGGTGGACACCAGCGACATCGGCACCCGTCGGCGCGTGGGCTATATGTCGCAGGCGTTCTCGCTCTACGGCGAGCTGACGTGCCGACAAAACCTGGTGCTGCACGCGCAGCTGTTCCACGTGCCCGATGCCGACATTCCCGCGCGCGTGCAAGAAATGGTGCAGCGCTTTGGGCTGGAAGCGGTGCAAGGCAGCCTGCCCGACAGCCTGCCCCTGGGTATGCGCCAGCGCCTGTCGCTGGCGGTGGCCATGGTGCACCGGCCCGAGCTGCTGATTTTGGACGAGCCCACCTCCGGAGTGGACCCCATTGCCCGCGACAACTTCTGGCGCCTGCTGGTGGAGTTGTCGCGGCGCGACGGGGTGACCATCTTCATCTCCACCCACTTCATGAACGAGGCCGAGCGCTGCGACCGCATCTCGCTGATGCACGCGGGCAAGGTGCTGGACAGCGACACCCCCGCCGCCCTGGTGGCCAAGCGCGCAGCGCACACGCTGGAAGAGGCCTTTATTGGCTACCTGGTGGATGCCGGAGGCGGTACACCGGCAGCACCCGCCGCTGCGCCTATGGTGGCTGCTTCGCAGACTGCTTCCCAGACCAACCCGGCGCTAGATGCCGCAGCGCCGCCGCAGCACCAGCCCCACCATCCCCGCCACCAGCGCTTTAGCTTGCAGCGCCTGTTCAGCTACGTGTGGCGCGAATCGCTGGAGCTGCAGCGCGACCCCGTGCGCGCCACGCTGGCGCTGGCGGGCTCGCTGATCCTGATGTTCGTGATTGGCTACGGCATCAACATGGACGTAGAAAACCTGCGCTTTGCCGTGCTGGACCGCGACCAGACCACGCTGAGCCAAAGCTACACGCGCGACCTGGCGGGCTCGCGCTACTTCATCGAGCAGCCGCCCATCACCGACTATGCCGACCTCGACCGGCGCATGCGCAGCGGCGAGCTGTCGCTGGCCATGGAGATTCCTGCGGGTTTCGGGCGCGATGTGCTGCGCGGCCAGCAGGTGCAAATTGGTGCCTGGGTCGATGGCGCCATGCCCATGCGCGCTGAAACCGTGCGCGGCTACGTGCAGGGGGTACACCAGCAGTGGTTGGTGGCGCAAATCCGCGAGCGCACCGGCACCACCCTGGGCAGCAACTTGAGCATCCAGACCCGCTACCGCTACAACCCCGACGTGCGCAGCCTGCCCGCCATGGTGCCTGCGGTCATGCCGCTGCTGCTGCTCATGCTGCCTGCCATGCTCACCGCGCTGGCCGTGGTGCGCGAAAAAGAAATGGGCTCCATCATCAACCTCTACGTCACCCCCGTCACGCGGGTGGAATTTTTGCTGGGCAAGCAACTGCCCTACGTCGCCTTGGCCCTGCTCAACTTCCTGCTCATGAGCCTGCTGGCAGTCACAGTGTTTGGCGTGCCCGTCACGGGCAATTACCTCGCGTTGTTGCTGGCCGCCTTCGTTTTCAGCATCACCGCCACCGGCATGGGGCTGCTGGCCAGTGCCGTCACGCGCAGCCAGATTGCCGCCATGTTCTTTGCCATGATTGGCACCTTGATTCCAGCCATTCAGTACTCGGGGCTGATCGATCCGGTGTCGTCGCTGGAGGGCGCGGGCCGCTGGATAGGCAGCATTTACCCGGCCACCTTCATGTTCGCCATCAGCCGGGGCGTGTTCAGCAAGGGGCTGGGGCTGGCCGATTTGCACAGCGCTTTCTTGGCGTTGCTGCTGTCGGTGCCTGTGGTGATGGGGGCGGCCATCGTGCTGCTGAAAAAGCAGGAACGCTGACATGCGCCGCCACCTGCTCAACATCTACCGCCTGGGCATCAAAGAGCTGTGGAGCCTGCTGCGCGACCCGACCATGCTGGTGCTCATCGTCTATGTGTTCACCGTGGGCGTTTATACGGCGGCCACGGCCATGCCCGACACCCTGCACAACGCGCCCATTGCCATCGTGGACGAAGACAACTCGCCGCTGTCGCAGCGCATCATCTCGGCGTTTTATCCGCCGCAATTCAACCCGCCACTGCTCATCACCCCGCACGAAATGGACCGTGGCATGGACGCCGGGCGCTACACCTTTGTGCTCAACATCCCACCGAACTTCCAGCGCGATGTGCTGGCTGGGCGCACCGCCGAAGTGCAGCTCAACGTAGACGCTA
This sequence comes from Acidovorax sp., assembly GCA_041910915.1. GTDB lineage: Bacteria > Pseudomonadota > Gammaproteobacteria > Burkholderiales > Burkholderiaceae_C > Paenacidovorax. The sequence continues at coordinate 16,509 of JAYRPZ010000117.1, read as the reverse complement.
CGCGCATGAGCCAGGCCTTCAGCGGCAACGCCTACGTGCAGCAAATCGTCCTGGCCGAGGTCACCGAGTTCACCCAGCGCTACCGTGGCAGCCAGGCCCTGCCGGTGGAGCTGGCGCTGCGCATGCGCTTTAACCCGGTGCAGGAAAAAACCTGGTTTGGCAGCTTCATGAAAGTGATCAACAACGTCACCATGCTCTCCATCATCCTCACCGGGGCCGCCCTGATCCGCGAGCGTGAGCACGGCACCATCGAGCACTTGCTGGTCATGCCCGTCACCCCCACCGAAATCATGCTGGCCAAAGTGTGGTCGATGGCGCTGGTGGTGCTGCTGGCGGCCAGTGTCTCGCTGCTGCTGGTGGTGCAGGGGCTGCTGCGGGTGCCCATGGGCGGCTCGATGGCGCTGTTCCTGGCGGGCGCTTCACTGCACCTGTTTGCCACCACATCCATGGGGATTTTCATGGCCACGCTGGCACGCAGCATGCCGCAGTTTGGCCTGCTGCTGGTGCTCACGCTGATCCCGCTGCAGCTGCTCTCGGGCGGCACCACGCCGCGCGAAAGCATGCCCGCGCTGGTGCAAGACCTGATGCTGGCCGCCCCCACCACCCACTTCGTCGAGCTGGGCCAGGCCATCTTGTACCGGGGCGCGGGCATCGACGTGGTGTGGCCGCAGTTTCTGGCCCTGCTGGGCATTGGCGCCGTGTTCTTTGCCGTGGCCCTGGGGCGCTTTCGGCGCACCATTGGGCAGATGGCTTGAGCGCCTTGCCTCCGCTGTGGCCACACGCAGGCACAATCGCCCCCCTTATGCGTTCTCCGATTGCCATTGTGGATGTCGATCGCACCGACACCTGGACCCGCTACCGTGCGGGTCTGTGCGAGACCTGCGCCGCCAACTGTTGCACCATGCCGCTGGAGGTGCAGCTTGTTGATCTGGTGCGCCTGGGCTGGGTGGATGCCTTCGAGGCCGAGCACGAGGAGCTGCGCCGCATTGCCAAGCGGCTGCAAAAAGCGCGGTTGATTGAGCACTTCAACCACAAAAATGCACTGTTCACCCTGGCACGGCGCGCCAGTGGTGACTGCCAGTTTCTGGACGCTAGCACCCGCCGCTGCACCGTGTACGAGCAGCGCCCGGATACCTGCCGCCTGCACCCACAAAAGAAAAGCCCCAAGCCTGGCTGGTGTGCCTACGGGGCGCGGCGCTAAGGCTCTTAAAGCTTCTTTTTTGATAGCTGCTTGCGCTTGCCAGATAAGGCTGAGAGGCCGATTTTCCTCATATTTTGGGCGGTTGGGGGCGCTTGCAAGGCCCGGGCGGGGCTTGGGCAGTGCCAGAGCGGGCACACATCGACCATTTTTAGTGGTCTTTTTGGCCTCTAAGCCGCGCTCAGCAAGCGCGAGCAGCTATTGTTTTTGATGCGCCGACGGCAGCACGCAGCCAGGGTTCATCAGGCCCAGGGGGTCGAGGGCGTGTTTGAGCGCGTGCATCAGCTGCAGCGCCACGGGGTCACTGTAGTGCTGCAGCTGCGCCACTTTCAGGCGGCCCACGCCGTGCTCGGCAGAGAAGGTGCCGCCAAACTGCACCACGGCGTCATAGACCAAGGCGTTCACCTCGGCCTCGTGTGCGCGCAGAAAGTCTGCGCTGGCCTGGCCTGCGGGCGCTTGCACGTTGTAGTGCAGGTTGCCATCGCCCAGGTGGCCAAAGTTGACGATGCGCACCCCCGGCAGCTGGCGCGCCAGCAGCGCGTCGGTGTGGGCCACGAAGTCGGCCAGGCGCGAGGTGGGCAGGGCAATGTCGTGCTTGATGTTCAGCCCTTCCAGCGCCTGCGCGCGCGGAATGCCCTCGCGGATGGCCCACAGCTGCTGCGCCTGGCTGCGCTGGCTGGCCACCACAGCATCCAGGGCGCAGCCTTGTGCGCAGGCCTGGGCCAGCAGGCTGTGCAGGTCGTCTTCGAGCGAGCTGGCGCTGGTGCTGCGTGCTGCTTCTATCAGCACCGCCCAGGGGGCTTGCCCGGGCAGGGGCTGGCGCAGCTGCGGCAGGTGCTGCGCCACCAGGGCCAGGGCCTGGGCGCTCATGGCTTCAAAGCCGGTGAGGGCGTCGCCCAGGTGCTGGCGTGCCAGCCCCAGCAGGGCCACGGCCTGGGCCAGCGTGGGCACCGTGGCCCAGGCGGTGACTTGCGCGCGCGGGCGGGCAAAGAGCTTGAGCGTGGCGGCGGTGATGATGCCCAGCGTGCCTTCGCTGCCAATGAAAAGCTGGCGCAGGTCGTAGCCCCGGTTGTCTTTGCGCAGGCCGCTCAGGCCGTTCCACACAGCCCCTTGGGTGGTGACGACTTCCAGCCCCAGGCACAGCTCGCGCGCATTGCCCCAGCGCAGCACCTGGGTGCCACCGGCGTTGGTGGCCAGGTTGCCGCCAATGGTGCAGCTGCCTTGCGAGGCGAGGGTGAGGGGAAACAGCAGGTCGGCTTCGGCGGCGGCTTCTTGCGCCTGCGCCAGGGTCACGCCCGCTTCGGCGGTGAGGGTGAGGTTGTCGCGGTCTAGGGCGCGCACGCGGTTCAGGCGCGCCAGGCTGAGCACGATGTGCTGGCCACTGCCGTCGGGCGTGGCGCCCAGGCTCAGGCCGGTGTTGCCGCCTTGCGGCACCAGGGCCACGCCCGCGCGCACGCAGGCTTGCACCACAGCAGCCACTTGCGCGCTGCTGCCTGGGCGCACCACGGCCAGGGCTTTGCCTTGGCGGCGGCCGCGTTGATCGCGCTCCCAGGCGCTCAGGTCACCCGTGGCCAGTACGTGGGCGCTGCCAACGCAGGCGCCCAGCTCTTGCAGCAAGGCGGCGCTGGCAGTGAGCAGGGGCGGGGTGTTGGGCGGCGTCATGCCGGGCCTACCGCGGGGGTGGCTGCCTGGGCTGCTTCGCGTGCGGCGCGCAAACGCAGGCGCACATGCAGGCTGCAGGCCGTGAACAGCACGATGCACAGCAGCACTTCCAGCAGGGCCAGCCAGTTGCTGGGGGGGCGGTCGCTCCAGGCGCGCACCGCACCTTCCATCACGTACAGCCACACCATCAGGCTGAGCCAGCGGTAGGTGTACATGCGGTTTTTCAGCAGCCCGGCCAGGGGAATGCACAGGGGCAGGGCTTTGAGCGCCAGCCACGAGCCACCTGGGCGCACCGGTGCCAGCACCAGCTCCCAGGCCAGGCACAGAACGATCAAGGCCAGCAAACTGACCACAGCCACGGTGCGCGTGGCTGCCACGGCGGGCGAGGGCAGGGCAAGTGGCGGGGTGGGGGAAGGGGGGGGCGCAGCATTCATGGGGTGGCGATCATCCCAGATTTCCCCGCCCCAGGCGCTGGCGCCCAAGGGAATCTGGGATCATCGTGGCCTATGTCCCGGCCTTCTTCTTTTTTGGCGTGCTTGTCGGCGTGGCTGCACCCGCTGCGCTTGATTGCCGAGCGCTTTCGCAGTGCCAATCTGGCACTCACCGCCAGCAGCCTCACTTTCACCACGCTGCTGACTCTGGTGCCTTTTGCTGCGGTGGCGCTGTCGGCGTTCACGGCGTTTCCGATGTTTGCCAAGGCGCAGGATTTTTTGCAGCGCTGGCTGATGGAGAGCCTGATTCCCGAGGCCATTGCGCGCCAGGTGCTGGACTACATCACCCAATTTGCCGCCAAAGCCAGCCGCCTGGGGCTGGTGGGTTTTTCCATGCTGGTGGTGACGGTGCTGATGCTGATTTTGACCATCGACCGCACGCTGAACAACATTTGGCGCGTGCGCCGTTTGCGCCCTTTGGGGCAACGCGTGCTGATTTACTGGGCCGCCATCACCTTGGGGCCGCTGCTGCTGGGCTTGAGCTTGGTTTTTACGTCGTATGTGGTGTCGGCCTCGCGCGGCATGGTGCAGCAGGTGCCGGGGTCGGTGCGGCTGGTGTTTGATTCGCTGCAGTTTTTCGTGCTGGCCGCTGGCATGGCCGCGCTCTACCACTATGTGCCCAATACCCTGGTGCGCTGGCGCCACGCCTGGATGGGGGGCCTGTTTGTGGCAGCCGCCATGGAGCTGGCCAAAAAAGGCCTGGCCCTGTACCTGGGCCAGGTGCCCACGTACTCCGCCATTTACGGCACGTTTGCCACCTTGCCGATTTTGCTGATTTGGATTTACATGGCCTGGCTCATCGTGCTGCTGGGCGCTGTGATTACCGCCGAGCTGCCTACGTTGCAAGCCCGTGCCACCCGCCACACCGAGGGCGAGGGTGCCCGGCTGCAACTGGCCATCGAGGTGCTGCAGCAGCTGCACGCCAGCGCCCAGGCCCAGCCCCGTGGCCTGCACTTGGCACCTTTGGCGCAGCGCCTGCAGGTGCCCACGGCGCCGCTGGAGGCGGTGCTGGCCGTGCTGTGTGAGCTGGACTGGGTGGGCGCTGTGGACGATTCCCAGGCCCAAGCCAGCGGTGAACAGCCGCTGCGCTACGTGCTGCTGGTTGAATCTTCCACCCCCCTGGAGCCGCTGCTGCAGCGCCTGGGTTGGCTAGCCAGCCCAGGCATGGCACCCCTGTGGCAACGCGCTGGCGTGGCGCAGTGGCGCGTGCAAGATGTGCTGCAGGCCTCGCCGGTAGTGGCCCAAGGATGAGGCCCGGCGCCCGCAGCGGAGTGCGCTGCGCAAGCGCGCGGCTTACCATCCGCGCCATGAGTTCCAAATATGAAGGCCTGCGTTCCGAACACCTGTACCGGGACATTTTTGACGTTGACGCGCCCAGCGACACCACGCTGGGCTCCCAGGTGTGGCCCCGCCGCCCTGGCGTTTTCATCCGCAACACACAGGCAGGGCCCTCGGTTGAAGGCACCGAACCACCGGCGAGCGCACGCGAGCTGGTGGTGGGGCAGTTCGGCCTGGTGCCGCCCTGGGTGAAATCGGCGGCTGACGCAAAACTGCGTTCGCCCAAACTGGTCAACGCACGCGCGGAGACCGCGAGCACCTCCAACCACTACCGGGGCGCCTGGCTGGGCGCGCAGCGTTGCATCGTGCCCATGATGGCGTTTCACCAAGATGACTGGCGCAGCGGCAAAGCTGTGCCCACGCGCATTGCACGGGTGGACGGCAAGCCCATGGGCATCGCCGGTTTGTGGGAGCGCTGGAGTGGTGCGCAGGGCGAGGAGATCGTCAGTTTCTGCCTGCTCACGGTGAACGCCAATAGCCACGCGTTGATGCACCGCTACGGGCAACCGGGCAGCGAAAAGCGTATGTTGGCGATCTTGAATGAAGGCGCGTACGGCGCCTGGCTGAATGCGCCGCACCCGGAGAAAGCGCGCGAATTTATGCGGGCGTATCCGGCCCAGGGGCTCACCGCCAACCCCATTGAGAAAAAGCGCGCGGCTGATTGAAATGCGCCGCGTGACGGGGGCTGGCTTGATGCTGCTCCCGATGCTCTGCGGTGCGGCTTTCCATGAGGGTGGCTGGCGCGCGGCGCCTGGCTTTGTGTATGGCGCAGAGGGGTGAAGAGCGCTTTCCGGGACGGGGAGGTGCTGGCCATGGGGCAAGTGCGTGCACAGTCGGCGTGAAGCCCGAGGATTGGGGACACATGGCCCCCGTGCAGTGCCTGAGTGTGTCCTGCTCACGCAGAAATTGCTCAAGCTGAGTGCTTTTTAACTTCACACATCCTAGTGACACAGCCACAACCGATTCGTGAAGAGCTTCCCTAGCGCGATGGCTGCTGATCCACCTCTTACATTAATCAGATCCATCGGAGAGAGAAGATGATTTGTTCCGCATGTGTCACCCCTCAAGTCCTCAAGGATCTAGTCAGTCGTCATGGGTCGCTAGGTACTTGCAGCTACTGCAACGAGACGGGAGTAGCCGTCGAATCGAAGTTACTCTTTGATTACATCTACGAGCGCGTTAAGGAAAACGTTGCTGCTGAAGATGATCTCTCTAGCTACGAGCATGGCCTGATTTACGAACTAGGGTCAGATGAAATTTCTGTGAGCGATTACGCCATCGTTTTGATGGAGTGGTTCAACCTCGGAGACGAGGTGTACTTCGATGACCTATGTGATGGGGTTCCTGCCGAGTTCAAGATCAACAGCAGGGGTATGGAAACGCACTTTTATATCGATGACGGGCTCTTAGAACGGAATACTTACGAAGCCCGGTGGGCCACTTTCATTGACGACATCAGACATGCCCACCGCTTCTTCAACCCGAATGCGAAAGCCTTTCTCGACGAAGTTTTCAAACTGCTTGTCTCCGATGACGACCAGCTGAAGTTTGAAGTTATTCGCACTTTGAATCGCGGCACCGAGCTTTTCCGTGCTCGAAGGGCTAATAGTTACAAGAAGACCGAAGAGATTGCGGGTGACCCTGCTTCACAGCTCGGCCTAACACCCAAGGACATGGCCAGTAGCCAACGGATGACTCCCAGCGGAATCTCCGCCTTGTACTGTGCTCTTGAGCGGGATACGTGTTTGAGCGAGATCCGTTCTATCACTGGTGACGAAGTTGTCAGTGTCGCCATAACCCCGATCGTCAGCCTGAAGCTCTTGGACTTGACCAAACTAGAGATGGTTGAGCCACCGAAGATGACTCTGCTGGATGTGGGCTACTTGGACGCTCAACATCTCAAAACATTCCTAAAGTCATTGGTGAAGAAGATGTCTAAGCCAAAGGGAAGGAACGACGAGCTAAGCTACTTGTCCACTCAGGTTGTCTTCGAGTACCTGAGACTTCGCTTTGGCAAACAGGTTGATGGTCTGGTTTTCCCATCGGTACAGACTGGAGAGCGAGGAACCAACTTGGTGTTGTTCCCTGAAGCCAGCGTTATCAGTCTCACGAAGTTCGAAAAGCTTGGTGAATTGAAAGCTGCTTTTGAGGCGGAGCCCGAAGATCCTTTTTTTGCCCCCCCCGCTACGCTTGCGGTTGTGGAGGGCTCGCTTCGCTTCCACAAGGTCAAAGCCATCATCACCGAGGCTGATACCTACGAAAGCATTCACGACCTCTATCTGAGCGAGGAGAACCGTAGGCGGCTTGGATCTCTCTACTTCAGGCGATGAAGCATGAGCCGCATCCACCCCCTCAATGCTTGCGACAACCTCCTTCATGGTGTGATCAGGCTGAGCTACTCGGGGACTTCAACAATATTTTCGCTGGCTGCTATCGCTGGAAAGCAGGTATAGAGATACAAGGCCGCCGCGAATGGCCGCAATGTGTCCAAAGCCACACAAAAATTCATACCCTCGCATGATTGCTTTTTTTCGCCTGCATACGCACCACAGGCACACCCTATGAAATTGCTGTCGTTTTTTCTTGCCGCAGGTGCGCTGGGGTTTTATGTGTTTGTGAGCCCGTCCCAGCGCAATATCACCATCCTCAAGCGCACGATTGGGGGGTGTGTTGCCCTGCTGATGGGCGTTTGGGTCTGGCCTGATGGGGTGGGTGCAATTGCCGCCGCGCTGCTGTTGGCGCTGGCACTTTGGCTGGCAGGCCGCTTCTTGCTGTGGCCTGTGCATTACCTGGCTTGCCTATTGCGCAAGTAGCGGGCGGCTATCTGGCGTGGCAAAAGTACACAAACGATGTACTTCGGGCTTACATAGCCGAGAAAAGAAAAAGCGCGCTACCGAATTGATAGCGCGCTTTCCTTTGCTGTATTGGTGCCGGAAAGAGGAATCGAACCCCCGACCTTCTCATTACGAATGAGCGGAAAGGGGTTTTTAGGTGTGTTGATTGTTGTTGCTACAATCTATGTAAATCAACACTTTATCCATGATTCACTGGATAAATCCACAGCCTGAGCGTTGATTGATATTCCCCAAAATTGGGGGTTTTTGGCTACATGGTGGCTACATGGTGGCTACATGACCTGCCCGTGTAGCCAAACCCTGACCGCAAAAGGCGCAAAACATGGCCCGCCCAAAAAAGACCGACACGCCCGACCTGACCGAGCGCCAAACCCTGACCGCTGGCACCATCGAGCGCTTGAGCTGCCCACCTGGCAAGCAACAGGCATTCATGCGTGACAGCGAAGTGCCCGCGCTGCGCGTGCGTGTAACCGCTGCTGGTGCGAAGTCCTTCGTCTTCGAGTCCAAGCTCAACCGCCAAACCATCCGCCGCACCATTGGGGACGTTCGCACCTGGACAATCGAGCAAGCGCGAGCCGAAGCCCGGCGGCTGGCCGTGGTGCTGGACAAAGGCGAAGACCCGCGCGAGCTTGAACGTCAACAGCAAGCCGCAAAAGCTGCCGCCGCTGCCGAAGCCGCCGAACGCGCCCTGACCGTGGGGGAGGTGTGGCCCCTGTACCTGGCCAAAGGCAAGCCCAAGCGCCGCGATGCATGGAAGCCGCGCTACCGTGCCGACCTGGAAAGCATGGCCAGCCCAGGGGGTGAACCCAAAAAGCGAGGGCAAGGCGTGACGCTGCCCGGCCCGCTGTGGCCACTCATGGGGCTGGCGCTGGTTGACGTGACGCCCGACGCCCTGGCCATGTGGTACGACGGCGAAGCCCTGCGCGGCAAACACCAAGCCGCGCGCGCCCTAATGATGTTCAAGGGGTTCCTTCGCTGGTGCGCCGCCCGTCCCGAGTATCGGAACCTGACTGACCGCGATGCTGGCAAGGCCGATGCCATTGCGCAGAATCTGCCCACCACCAAGCGCCGCACCGACGCCCTAGAGGCCGCGCAGGTGCCCGGCTGGTGGCAAGGCGTAGAGGAGCTGCCCAACCGCACCGCAAGCGCCTACTTGCGCGCGCTGCTGCTGACAGGTGCCCGCCGTGAGGAACTGGCATCGTTGACATGGGAGAACGTGGATTTTCGATGGCGCAAGCTGACCATTGCAGACAAGGTGGAAGACACGCGAACCATCCCCCTGACCCCGTACCTGGCGCACCTGCTGGCCACGCTGCCCAGGCATGGCCCCTATGTGTTTGCCAGCACAGGCAAGGCAGGGCGCATTACCGACACCCGCGCCAGCCACGCAAGGGCGCTGCAAAGCGCTGGAATCGAGCGCCTAACCATTCACGGGCTGCGCCGCACCTTTTCGCTGTTTGGAGAGGCCGCAGGGGCGCCCGCTGGGGCTATTGCGCAGGTTATGGGGCACAAACCCAGTGCAACCGCAGAGGGCTACAGGCCGCGCAGCATCGATGCGCTGCGCCCCTTTTTGGAGCGCATAGAGGTGCACATTCTGCAATTGGCCGGAGTGCAGTTCGTTGCCCAGGCCGAACCCGGCAAGCTGCGCGTTGTTGCCTAGCGGTACCGCATAAGATACGATGATGGACATTCAGATATACAGCGACAGTGCGGGGCGTGTGCCCTTTGTGCAGTGGCTAGAGGGGCTGCCCGACCGGCAAGGCCGCGCAGCTATCAAGGCCCGGCTAACGCGCCTGCAAGCGGGTAATTTTGGCGACTGCAAGCCCCTGCGCGATGGCGTGCAAGAGCTGCGAATCGACAAGGGGCCGGGCTACCGTGTGTATCTGAGCCGACAGGGGCCGGTGCTGGTGCTGCTGCTGTGTGCCAGTGACAAAGCCGACCAAGACCGCGCCATTAGGCAAGCCATTGAGTATTTGAGCGACTGGAAACAAAGGGGGCGAACATGAATGCACCGCGCAACGCGAGCTATCAGGGGTATTTGCTGGAATCGCTGAAAGACCCCGAAGAAGCCGCCGCCTACATTGAGGCCGTTTTGGAATTGGACGATTCCGCCGCGCTGCTGCTGGCGCTGCGGCAAGTGGCGAAAGCGCACGGCATGGCAGAAGTGGCCCGCCGTGCGGACGTGGGCGAAAAATCCCTGTTCCGCGCCCTGAGCGAAAACGGCAATCCCACCATCACCACGCTACACAAGGTACTGCACGCCGTGGGGTTGCGCCTGAGCGTGACGCCCGCCCACGCCTAAACCGTTTCGCCCCAGCTAGGCACGCCTCGAAACCGTGCCGAAAAGCCAGTCCTCCCGCTGGCCTGCTGGGGCACCTATTGAGGGAGCTGCATTCGGGAGGATGCGACATGACCGACACCACAACCCCGCCCGCCATCGCCCGCCTGCTGGCGCTGGGGCCATTGCCCAGCCAAATGAGCGCCCGCGCCGCTGCTGACGTTTTGGGGGGAGCGCACCGCTTGGAGTACGTGTTGCACCTGGTTGAGGTGGGCGACCTGACAAGCTGGACGCACAGCCCCATGCATGGCGACCAATGGCATTGGAAAGACCGCTACGGGAATGAAAAAATCCTCCCGCGCATCGCCCCAGACACTGACCCCGACGCCGTTCGAGTGAGCGGGGAGGATGTGCTGTGGCACTGGTGCGTGCTGTTTGAAGAGGCCATTCACGGCAGGTTGCCGCCCAAGGATGCCGCAGAGCAGCGCTTGGCACAGGTGCGGAATTTGCAGCGTGAGCACGCATTGGGCACGCTTGCTGCGCCCGCCGAGGATGCGCCCCAGGCCGTGCCAGCTCCCGAGGATGCGCCTGCCGCGCCCTGCGCCAGCACCAGGCCCCCCAGACAAAAGCGCCCCACATGGTTGGACGTTGCGGGGGGGCACATCCTTGAAGTAATGCGCGCTGGCCAGCACTCGACAGCAAAGGCGTTGTTCCGAGCGCTGGAAGAGCGAGCCGGGGCGGGTTCCCCATTCGACAGGGGGCAGGGGGCACATCGTGGCAGTCTTTTTGCGCGCGAGATAGGCCAGCCCCTGTCGTTGAAAACGCTGCAAAACCACTTTAGCAAGCTGCGCGCGATGGTGGCAGACACAGCGCCCTGACGCTCCCGCAGTTCCCGCAGTTCCCGCGAAGGCGCCCAAGGAACGTGGGGAAGGAAAAGTTCGCCCCACAACACAAATCGACGTGTTTGAAAGGCGAACGATGAAGAGTGCAAATGAAACCGGCTTTCCGTCCTTGGAGCTGGAGACCCGCCCGGCAGTGCCGACTGAGCAAGCCGCCCACTATTTGAGCCGCAAGCCGCAAACCCTGCGCTCTTGGGCTTGCCGCGAGGATGGCCCCATTCACCCGCTGCGAATCCATGGCCGCCTTGCATGGCCTACCGAGGAAATTCGCCGTTTGCTGGGGGTTTCCAAATGAGTGCCCATCAAATCGAGCTGACCACGACCGGCAAGACTGAGCCGCGCGTCGATTCCCGCCTGTTGGCCGGGCATCTTGGCAACAAACACAAGTCGTTAATGGCGCTGATTGACCGGTACGTCGACCGAATCAAAGAGTTCGGCCAACTTCCATTTAAAAAGGAAGTTGGTGGCCGTGTGCAAGGTGGCGGCAATGCCGAACGCTTTGCTTTGCTGAATGAAGACCAGTCGCTTTTTGTGCTGGCGCTGTCTCGCAACACTGAGCGCGTCGTGACGCTCAAAGCAAAGCTGATTCAAGCCTTCGCTCAGGCCCGCCGCGCCGCCGAACTGCGCCAAACCGAGTATTTGCCGACCTATCACGCAATGCGTGAGGCGGTTCACGCCGTATCGGCTGGCGCGAGCTGCGAGAGTCACATTCACGTCAACTGCGCCCGTCTGGTGAACAAAACTGCCGGGATTGGCCCAGGGCAACGCGCAAACGCCTCCACGGCACTGCTGTCAGTTTTGACCGTCGCCCAACTGCTGACAGCACGGGCTTTTTCCGAGGCCACAGACCACCGGGACGGCTACCGCCGCGCCAAACTGGCGTTGCAAGCGATAGAGGGCATAAATGCGCCTCTAGCACTTGCCCAGCAAGCGCAAGCAGCTACAGAAAAGGTAGCAAAATGACCACGATGCTGCTTCGAATCGGCGCCGTCGGCTTGTCCAAGTGCGGAGGCCGAAGGCCCTCAACGCTGGCCCAAGCTGCGGGGCACAATTTACGCGCGGCCCAAAACGAACGTGGCGCACGAGCGCATATCGACCCTAGTCGCACCGCGCAAAACCGCATCTTGCACGGCCCGGACACGCCCGCGAAAGTTGTCGCCGTGGCGCATGGCGCGATGGCCGCTGCGGGTGTTGACGTGGTCAAACTGCGCCGCGATTACGTCCAATGCATTGAGCTGCTGGTGAGCTTGCCGCCCGGTTCTGGCGTGGCTGAGGATGCGTTCTTTGCTGCGACTGTTGCTTGGGCTGGTGGGCGCTACGGTGTTGAAAACCTGCTGTCGGCAGTCGTTCACAAGGACGAAGCCGCGCCGCACCTGCACGTTCTGGTGTTGCCGCTGGTTGACGGCAAGATGTGCGGCAAAGAGTTGAAGTCGGCTCAGGCGCTACGACAAACGAGCAAAGACTTTTTCGAGCAAGTAGCCCGGCGCTTTGGGCTGCACCAGCCCGAGCGGGTGAACCATGCCCAACGTGCTGCCCTGGCGCGTGCTGTGCTGGCACGACTTGAGGGCACTCTCGACCCGTGCGTCAAGAGCGCTGCATGGGTCACCATCCGCGCCACAATCGAGCGTGAGCCGCATTCATTCGCTGAGGCGTTGGGCGTGTCGTTGGAGGCAAAGCCCAAGCGGCTGCGCACGATGGCGCAGATTTTCACAAGCCGGGGCAAAAAGACCAGCCAAGACCGCGCGCATAAGGCTATAGCCTTTGATGCTGGTGACAATGATGCCGAAGGCTATATAGCCTTTGAGGGGGTAAAAACGCCAAAGACTACCCTGTGTAGCCTTTGCCCTCCGCAACCCCCTCAAAACCCTGAGAAGCGCGTTATCGATTCGTGGCCCGACCTGTGGCGTGCGCTTGGTTGCCGCACCGCTCCAACAGCACCAGCACCAGCACTGCCCGAACGACAACAGCGCCTTGAGCGTGCCCGCGCAGCACAAGCCCGCGCCATCGCCCGTCATAGCGCGCCTGAGCCGGTCAACCATGAGGCTGAGGACGTGCGGGTCGTGGACAGGACAGACGCTGACCCCGTCTTTTGGGACTGACCGCAGTGCGGGAGTTCGACCACCAGACAAGCACCAGACAAGCACCAGACAAGCACAGGGCGATGACGTTCCTTCACCGTGCCCAGCTAGCGCACCCACACCACACCCGGCCTAGAGCCGGGTTTGTCTTTTGCGCTGGCCTGTAACTACGAAAGTTTCGTAGTTTGGCCACAGCGGCGACAGCGCTACTCGGGAAGGTTTTGGGTAGGGTGCAAGAGCTGCGCCTGTCGGCAACCCCCTGCACTGCGGGAGTTCGACCAGGTGCGAGCGTGACGAGGTAATCCATATTTGGATGATGTCCACGTAGGCCGCCAAGGGCGCTATTGAATTTCCACAGACTGCGGAGATTCCGCCGCTTTTGGACGCTGTAGCCAGCCACTCGGGAGAACTCACGTTTTTGAGTAGCGCTGACGGGGTAGCGTTTCAACCGGACGCCTTGCGCGAGGTCATGTTTGAAACGTGACCTTTGCCCGTGCGCTGGCTGGTGCTACTGACCGCGTAGAGCGCCCGCTGTGAGGCTTTGGGAGGATGGGCAAGGGTAGGGCCTACCTACTGCGCGTGGGGGCCCTGACGGGGTTTTGATGCGTCGTAGGGGTGCGGGGCACACCAAATGAGAGTTTTTCGCATTTGGGCAACTGAATGCCGCTGCAAAGTTTCGCTAAAACCTTCGAGCGCGCGAGGCGAAACCCAGAGTCAATTAAGGAAATATTTCCTGAATTGGGACATCCTGCGCGCGCGAGGCGATTGCTGCGGCTGTGGCGGAGAGGTTGAAGGGGCGCAACCGCAGGCCAGAAAAGCATGGAAATATTTCCACACTTACTGACCAAGGCCGCACCACCGACCTAGCCGCCAAAAGTGCAGAAACCCTGTACCGGTGGCTACATGGTGGCTACATGGCCCAAAAAAGAAAAAGCGCGCTACCGAATTGATAGCGCGCTTTCCTTTGCTGTATTGGTGCCGGAAAGAGGAATCGAACCCCCGACCTTCTCATTACGAATGAGCTGCTCTACCAACTGAGCTATTCCGGCGAAGCCTTGAATTATATATGCGCTAGCGCCCCTCAGGCCTTGCGGTGGTAGCTGGTGACGCGCTCGACTTCGTTTTTCGAGCCCAGAATCACGCTCACGCGTTCATGCAGTTGCGTGGGTTGAATGTCCAAAATGCGTTGGTGGCCGTTGGTGGCGGCGCCGCCCGCTTGTTCCACCAGCCAGCCCATGGGGTTGGCTTCGTACATCAGGCGCAGCTTGCCGGGTTTGTTGGGCTCGCGCTTGTCCCAGGGGTACATGAAGATACCGCCACGGCACAGGATGCGATGCACGTCCGACACCATGCTGGCAATCCAGCGCATATTGAAGTCTTTGCCGCGCGGGCCTTCCTTGCCTTGCAGGCATTCGTCGATGTAGCGCTTCACGGGCTCGTCCCAGTGGCGCATGTTGCTCATGTTGATGGCAAACTCTTTCGTGTCTTCGGGAATGCGCACGTTTTCGCGGGTGAGCACGAAAGAGCCTTGCTCGCGGTCGAGCGTGAACATGGCCACACCGCCGCCCACGGTGAGCACCAGGGTGGTTTGCGGGCCGTAGATGCAGTAACCGGCGGCTACCTGCTGGGTGCCGGGTTGCAGGAAGTCGCTGTCGTGTACGCCGGGATGGCCTTCGGGTTTTTTCAGCACGCTGAAGATGGTGCCGATGCTGACGTTCACGTCGATGTTGGAAGAGCCGTCCAGCGGGTCGAACATCAGCAGGTATTCACCTTGCGGGTAGCGGTTGGGCACCACGTAAATGCCCTCCATTTCCTCGCTGGCCATGGCTGCCAGGTGGCCGCCCCATTCGTTGGCTCCAATCAGCGTTTCGTTGGCAATGATGTCGAGCTTTTTCTGCACTTCACCTTGCACGTTTTCGCTGCCTGCGCTGCCCATCACGTCGCCCAATTCGCCTTTGTTCACGGCCAGGGCAATGCGTTTGCAGGCGCGTGCCACCACTTCCAGCAGCAGGCGCAGTTGGGGGGGGATGCGGTCGTTGTCGCGCTGTTGCTCCACAAGGTAGCGGGTCAGGCTGATGCGGTTGCTCATGAAAATTCCTTGGTGTCAAACAAGAGGGGAGGGCGTGGCGTCGTCCGCCAGGGCGCGGGTGATGACCTCGCGCACATCGTTGGAAAGGTCGGGCTTGGCGGCCACGCGGGCGATGGCCTCGTGTGCTGCGCTGCGGTAGGGCTCGGCCAGTTGGCGCCAGCGATCCAGGGCGCGTGCCAGGCGCGCACCCACCTGGGGGTTGAGGGCGTCGAGTTCCAGCACGCGGTCTGCCCAGAAGACGTAGCCCGCCGCGTCGCTGCGGTGAAAGCCTCCGGGGTTGGCGCTGCAGTAGCTGAAGATCACGCTGCGCGCGCGGTTGGGGTTTTTCAGTGAGAACTGCGGGTGCTTGAGCAGTTGCTTGACCACGCCCAGCACGTTGCCACCGTGGTCGGGGCTGCCCGCTTGCAGGGCAAACCATTTGTCCAGCACCAGCGCATCGTCTTGGAACAGCTCGTAAAAGCGTGCCAGGGCCGGTTCTGCCAGGGGGTGGCCGCTGCTGACCAGGGCGGACAGGGCGTTAAAGCGCTCGGTCATGTTGCTGGCGTCTTTCACCTGCTGGTAGGCCTTGCCGGGCCAAACGCTGTCGCCCGTGCTGCGCGCTGCCAGGCACAGCATGGACAGGGCCAGCCCGGCCAGCGCGCGGCGCCCGCTGCTGGTGGCGTCTGGGCGGTAAGCGCCTTGGGCATGGTGGTGTTCCCACGCCCACACCCAATCGGCTTGCAGTGCCAGCGCCAGTTCCATGCGCAAGGCTTCGCGCACGCTGTGGATGCGCTGCGGATCGACCACGGCCAGTTGCTCGGCAAGGTAGTTTTCCGAGGGCAGGGTCAGCACCAGCTCTTTGAAGGCGGCGTCCAGCTGCGGGTGGTGCAGCACGGCGCGCAGCGCTTCGATGATTTCGCTGGGTAGATATTTTTGGTCTTTTTGGCCTTCAGGGCTTGCTGGACAAGCGCTAGCAGCTTCTGAATTGATAGCGTTCAGGGCCGTGCGCAGCAGCAGGCGCTGCCCAGCTTCCCAGCGGTTGAAGGCGTCGCTGTCGTGGGCCAGCAGGGTCAGCAAGTCGGCGTCGCTGTAGTCGCACTCCAGCACCACCGGGGCGCTGAAGCCGCGCAGCAGCGAAGGCACGGGCGGCTGCGTGACGCCCACAAAGGTGAGGGTGTGCGACGCCTCGTGCAGCACCAGCGTGCGCTCGTAGCCTTGGGGCGCGTCCTCGCCTGCCAGTTGCAGGGGCAGGGCGCTGCCATCAGTTGCCACCAAGCCCAGCGTGACGGGGATGACGAAGGGCAGTTTCTCGCTTTGGCCGGGTGTGGCCGGGCAGCTTTGCGACAGCGTGAGCTGGTAGGTTTGCGCGCCAGCGTCGTAGTGGCCCACGGCCTGCACGCGCGGCGTGCCAGCTTGGCTGTACCAGCGCTTGAAGGCATCCAGGTGCTGCGCCAGCGGGCTGGCGGGGTTGGCGTCGGCCATGGCCTGGGCGAAGTCGTCGCACGTCACGGCGCAGCCATCGTGGCGCTGGAAATACAGCTTCATGCCCTGGGCCAAGCCTTCTTTGCCCACCAGGTTGTGCTGCATACGCACCACTTCCGCACCTTTTACATAGATGGTGAGGGTGAAGAAGTTGTTGATT
>JAYRPZ010000116.1:0-5287 GCA_041910915.1 Acidovorax sp. | reverse complement strand
GAAGGCGCTGATGGCCGCTCGGTAGCCTGCCTTGCCACCTGTTTCAGGGGCTTCAGACATGGGAATACCTTTCCAAAAGGGTTGGAAGCTAAAATTCCCCGGTCAGCACAGAACCAACCGGGGATGTGGAAACGGCTAGGTAGCCGACAAAACCCTCCTGAGGGCGTGAAAGCTATCCACTGTGACCTCACTTTCTTGTTGGTGCCGCGAAGCACGTTGTTGATAAAACCCGAATACAGGTTCCAGCTGCATTCGGGTTTTTATTATGCTTAAAAAATCATACCAGTCAATGACCTGCTGAAACTTATAATATGTAGCCTGAAATTTTTGCAGTCGATGAAGATGTACCATCCCCTCACTGTCGACTAGACAGCTCAGAAAAGTCACTGACCTGCTGACATTCACTGCCGCATAGGCAGCTCAGGCTTTCTTGCTAAAGCCCAAACGCTCATCCCACCGCCAGCCTGCCTGCGATTCAGGCAGGCTGGCGGTGGCATAGCGTTCTGCACATTGCTCCAGCGACAAGCCCTGCGCTTGTGCCAGTGCAGCCAGTTCCTCCATCAGATCCACCTGCGGCCAGGGCGATACGCTGGGTGACGCCAGTTGCGCTGCGGGCACTGGGTGGCACAGGCTTTGGTGGATGGGTACGTAGAGCTTGTCGTAGCGGCGCTCCCCGTCTTGCACGCGGTGCAGCCGCAGTGTGTCTTCCTCTTCGTCTGGCAGCAAGGCCACGTCGTCGCGTGGCTGTGGGTCGTAGCGAAAGCGCTGGAACTGCGGCAGCAGGCCGGTGAGCCACAGATGACCGGGATGCGCCCAATGCAGGAAGGCAGCGCGCTCTGGGGCGGTGGTGTATTTGCTGGCTGCAGAGCGTTGCAACATGGCATCTCGCATGCGCTCGTGCTCCAGGTCGGCCCAATGACGGCGGGGGTGGTATTGCGCGGTGGCCACTTCAACGCGCGGTTGGGCATCCACTGCCCACGGTTCATTGTCTTTGACTAAGCGCGTCATCAGTTGGCACAGGCTATGGCTGTGCAGGTAGAAGTTCTGTGCAGCGTCGCTCGACCCTGGCGGCTGCGGGTCCATTTCAAAGCCTGGTTTGCAAAACGCCGCTTTGCTCTTGTCTTTGTAATGCCGCAGGTTGCTGTCCAGCACCACCATGTTCACCCCGCCCACAGCCCCAAGCCGATGCCGCCGCACGCGCCCCGCCAGCTGGATAAGCGAGCGCATGGACGAGGGCTCGACCACGGCCCAGTCGTAGTCGTGGTCGCGGCCCACTTCGGTCACGGGGCTGCCCAGCACGATGAACAGGTGGTGGGGCTCGGGGTGGGCGTCGATGAGCGCACGCAGGGCGGGGCGTTGCAACGCGGGGTCGTAACCTTCCTTGGCGCCACGGCGGTTGAGCAGGGTGTCCAGCTGCTGTTCGATGGCCGAGCGCAGCAGCAGGGGGAACTGCGAGTGGTACACGCACAGGTGAATGCGAACCTTGCCGTGCAGTTCTGGTGGTAGTGCATCAGCCGCGTACATGGCCAGGGCCACGTCGTACAGCGGTGCGATGTTGGCCATGCGGATGAGGCCCAGGCTCACGCGCTTGCCGCTGGCCGTGTCGGTGCTGTGGTTGTGGGGCCGCTGGTGCAGTTGCCACGCGTGTTCCAGCACTAGGCGGGCAAAGTCCTTTCGCCGCTCCGCTTCCTCCATGCTGTGCCAGTTTTCAGGCACTGGCGCAATCTGCGCCAGCCGCCGCACCTCGGCCTGCTGGAGCTTGGCAACCCGCTTGTGCACGTACTGGGTGTGCGCTTCGCGGAAGGCGGCTCCGTCCGCGCAGTCTTGCGTAGTCTGGTGGAATTCGTCGATCCACAGGCAGCAGATGTTCACTGGCTCGCTGGGCCGTTCGTTGCGGTGGCGCTGGTACACGGCCCGCCCGGCGCGGTAGGCCAGGAACAGCCCTTCCACCAGCGCAGGCGGCAGCGTGGCCGAGGACAGCAGCACGCGGCTGCCCAGCAGGCCCGCCGAGTGCACCAGACGGGTGAGAGCGGGCAGGTCGGCCATGTCAAAGTCGTCGGGCTCGTCCAGCACCAGGTCGCTGGTCAGCAGGCGCAGCATGGGCGCAATCTGGCGGCCTCCGCGCAGGCTTTCGGTGGCGGGGGTGAGGTGGTCCACAGTGCACACCAGCAGCGGTGCGGCAATCAGCGCACGGGCTTGGGCGTCGTCGGTCAGGCGCTGCAGCAGCGGGTGCCGGTCGTTGCCCTCGTAGAGCACCGTGCCTGCTTCGTCCAGCAGCGCCTGGCTGGATGCGGAGCCAGTGGTTTCGGCCTGCTGCTCCCAGTATTCATACAGCGCCCGGCTGGCCGCACCGCCGACCTGGATGGCCAGTTGTTCGTCATTCAGTTGCAGGTCGTTCTGGAACACACGCCCGGTTTGCAGCGTGAGCGTGCGCAGGCCCATGGCAAAGGCGCAGCGCAGGCCAGTGGCGGGGTCGGCCAGCGCATTCATGATGCGGGCATTGCCCAGTGTTTTGCCGCAGCCGGTGGAGGCCATGTTGACGATGAACGCCCCTTGATGCGCTGCGCGGGCGCGCACGCTGGCGGCCAGGTCGGCGGCTTTGTCTTGCCAGGCAAAGCGCGGGTCGGCGCTGCGCTTTTTGAGGGGCTTATGGTTCTTGAGCGCCGGCAGGCTGCGCGTGAGGCTGGGCAGGGAGCGTGCCACCAGCGTAGCATGGGCTTGCACACCCAGCAGGTGTTCGTCCAGCGTTTGATTGAAAAGCGGGCTATGGCGCTTATCTATCAAACGTGAGCAGCTATTGTTTTGATAGTGATTGCTACGGGTGTTGGCGTACATCGGGTAGCCTTCACTGAGGTACGGGGCGCGGGCAACGGGGTCGGTGAGGCTGGAGTAATGGTGGTCGGCCAACATGAGGCACATGCGCGCAACATGCATGGCAAACGGGTCGTGCAGCACCGTGCGTTGTCCGGCAGCTTGCGACAGTTCCAACAGCTTGCGTGCATAGCGGGCAGCCTGCTTGCGCCAGGCAGCAGTGCTGACGGGCAGCCCGTGCGGAAAGTGCCAGTGGGCGGCGAGTGTCGAGGCAGACACGCTTTCTCGGGGCTCGTTCCAGTCAGCGCTGATGCGCAACAGCACATCGTCAAGATCGCTGGTGTTGATAAAGCTGGGGCGCGCGCCAAAGCGACGGTGGGTATGCCGGGCATCCTCCAAGTCTTCAGCCTCCATGCCTTGAGACTGTTTGACGGGCATGCAGGGCAAGCGGTGGTGGGTAAACACCAGCCAAGCCACCGCCTGGGCCAGCGGCGGCAATTGGGCAAAAGGCAAGTGCTGCTGGGCTTGGGGCTCATCCAACCCATCGCGCAGCAGCCGACCACCCGTATGGTCCAGCCACGCTGCCTCCAGTGCCTGCGCATCGGTGTCTGCGTCGGCATAGGCCGCCAGCCGTTGCAGCCATCCAGCGTCATCGTCTTGCCCCACAAACGCCTGGAATAGCCGCACCGACACCCACTCATGGCGGTAGTGGTTGCGCTCGCGCAGGCCAGGGTTTTTGAGGCGGTCTTGAAAAGCCTGCGTGGCCTTGCCCAGGTCGTGCAGCAGGGCGGCCAAGGCGGCCAGGGCGGTCATCAGCGGCAGGTGGTGCCAGGCGTTTTCGTCACCGGCACGCAGCACGTTGCTGGCCGTGGCGTTGGTGGGCACGGCGCCCTGGTCGTTGAACTGGCTTGCGTCGCCCACCACCCACAGCAGTTCGCTGTGGTCGCGCCCGTGAATCCAGTGGCAGGCCACGGCGGTGTTTTTGCGGGCCGTTTGGCGCAACAGCTTGCGCACGGTGTCCAGCCCCGCCTGGGTGATGGGGGTTTGCCAGGTGCGTTCGCCGCGCCGCTCGGCAAACTGGTCGAGGATGCGGCGGGTTTCTGTCAATGCACGCTTGGTGCACTGGGCTACAAACAGTACGTTCATGCACGGGGCTCCTGGGGTGGAGCCGAAGCGTTGGCCAGTTGTACCGTGGTGACGGCGATGTGCTTGAGCGTGTCGATGATGAAATCGAGCGATTCGCTGCGCGTGAGGGCCTCTATGCACTGGCGGCGGAACTGCTGTTCGTCGTCGCCGCGCATGGACGACAGAAAAGCTTGCGGCAGGATGGAGGCATCCTTGACCAGATCGGCCGCATCGAACACCAGCCCGCCGCGCCGCGTCTTGCCATGCAGCACGGCCAACCCGTGAGGCAGGCCCAAGACCCAAGTGGCGGTGGCGCCCAGGCCGTAGGCCAGGTAGTTGCCATGGTCCAAGAAGCGGTTGGCCGCGTCGGTGCCCGTGCCACGCTTGGCGCGGGTGAATTCGCCATAGCCGACGGCGTCCACGGCGAGCTTGAACAATGCCTTGGTCAGTTGCGCCTCGTCGGTCAGCAGCGCGGTCACATCCGGTGCGTTGGCAATGCGTGGCGTGAACTGCTGCACCAAAGCCTGCAGGCGGGCCAAATCCACGGCGAAGCCCGCCTCGCGCAAAGCACGTGCGCTCCACTCTGTCTGCAGGCGCTGCAGCCGCCATGTCTGGAGCTGTTTGGCAGCGAGCAGGCGCAGTTCGTCGTCAAACCAGAACTTCACCCAGGCCTGCAGGTATTCGGTGGGGCGGTATTCGCTTTGCGGCGACAGCCAGGCTATTTCCACGTCCACCTCGTTGGCGGCAAACAGCGGCGTACCGCCACCTCCGCAAAAGCCCACCAGAACGCCGGCCTTGGCCAGCTCGCGCATCGCCGCCTGGGTGATGGAGGTGCCGGTGCCCAGCAGGACGCTGGAGGTGTTGGCGATGGGGATGTTCCAGTACAGGCTGCGCTTGCCTGCATCGGTCACATATTCCACCCGGCCGCCGTTGACGAGCACGCGGCAGTGCTCCAAGTAATAGATGTTGGCACGCTTGGAGTGCAGTACCGATTTGAGATCGGTGGGTGCCAAATCATCCATCACCACCCTCCTCTTCTTCCTAAAACAAGCCGCGCCCCTGCGGCGACTCCAGCGCCAGCAGCGCCCGCTTGCGCGGCAGGCCGCCGCCAAAGCCGGTGAGGCTGCCGTCGCTGCCGATCACACGGTGGCAGGGCACGATGATGGAAACCTTGTTCTGCCCATTGGCCGCCGCCACGGCGCGCGTGGCGCTGGGGCGGCCGATGGCGCGGGCCTGTTCGGCGTAGCTGCGCGTCTGCCCATAGGGGATGGCGAGCAGGGCCTGCCAGGCGCTGAGCTGGAAGGGTGTGCCCACCAGGTCCAGCGGCACGCCAAAGCGCTGGCGCTGCCCG
>JAYRPZ010000115.1:0-20422 GCA_041910915.1 Acidovorax sp. | reverse complement strand
GATGGTCAGTGAGCCGCGTGCCTTGAGCGCAGCGTTGTACTGCGCCCAATTGCGGATCTGGTAGCGTCTCTTGGTAGGGGTGGCAGCTTCACTCATGGCGCAAAATTACCTGCTGTCGGGGTGTTTGTGCAACAAAGCCCTTTTAGTTCTCAAAATAAAAACGTACTTTTTCACCTTTGTGCGGCAGATTTCCGGGCGTAAAAGGCAGAGACAACGAGAGCGGTCGCCCGAGTTTGTTGTGCAGCCATTGGCTGTCGTACTGCAGCACATCCACCCCGGCCTCGATGCTCCATTGGCCGACTTGGTGGCCATTCATCCATAAGTCCAAGGATTTGCTGGGTTTGCGCATCGTCATCACCAATCCATGCTGCTATCTGGCGACGCACTTGATGGAGCAGGGGCTTGCGGTTTTTTACGCAGCACAAGCTCCACACCCAAAATATTCATCAGCTGCGTTAAACGCTGTGCACTGACTGCTTCAGCGTTGCGCTCCAGGGCAGACACGGTTTGCTGCGTCACGCCCATTTGCTGGGCCACATCCACTTGCGTCAGCTTGGCCTCTTTGCGAAATGCTCTTAAAAGTGGCGAGAGCTGATCGGATGTGCGAACGACAAATTCATCCATCACACCTCCTTTCATACAGCCTAAAAGCTGTATTTCTAAAATACAAACTATAGCTTGTATTATTAAAATACAAACAATTAGATGTAAAAAGGCCACGCAAAGCGTGGCCTTGGATTCACCGGAGCAGCGCGTATTTAGCCAAGGTTCGGTGCCAAGAAGCGGCGCAGTTCTTGCACGTCCATGCCACGGCGCTGGGCCATGTCTTGGAGCTGGTCTTCGCCAATCTGGCCCACGTTGAAGTAGCTGGCGTTGGGGTTGCCAATGTAGAAACCGCTCACGCTCGACGCGGGGTTCATGGCCAAACTCTCGGTCAGCGTCATGCCAATGTCCTCGGCTTGCAGCACCTTGAACAGGTCGATCTTGGCGGTGTGGTCGGGGCAGGCGGGGTAGCCGGGCGCGGGGCGGATGCCCTGGTACTGCTCTTTGATGAGCTGTTCGTTGCTCAGGCGCTCGTCGGCGGCATAGCCCCACAGGTCCTTGCGCACGCGCTCGTGCAGGCACTCGGCGAAGGCCTCGGCCAGGCGGTCGGCCAGGGCCTTGAACATGATGCTGCTGTAGTCGTCCAGGGCGGCGAGGAATTCCTTTTCCTTCTTCTCGGCGCCGATGCCCGCCGTGACGGCAAACAGGCCCGCGTAGTCGGCCACGCCGCTGTCCTTGGGCGCAACGAAGTCGGCCAGGCAGCGGCTGGGGCGCATCACGCCGTCGATGGCCTGCTTTTCGGTCTGCTGGCGCAAGCCGTACCAGGTCATCAGTACCTCGGTGCGCGACGCGTCGGTGTAGAACACGATGTCGTCACCCACGCGGTTGGCCGGGAACAGGCCCAGCACGCCGTTGGCCTGCAGCCAGCGGCCTTCGATGATTTTCTTCAGCATGGCTTGGCCATCGGCGAAGACCTTGCGCGCCTCCGTGCCCACGATCTCGTCGTCCAGGATGGCGGGGTAGGGCCCGGCCAGGTCCCAGGTCTGGAAGAACGGGCCCCAGTCGATGTACTGGGCGATTTCGGCCAGGTCGAAGTTCTTGAACACGCGCCGCCCCAGCACGCGCGGCACGGTGGGCGGGTGCTGGGTGAAGTTCACCGGCGTGGCATTGGCACGCGCTTTTTCCAGCGGCCACAGCGGGGTTTTCTTTTTCTTGGCGTGCAGCTCGCGCACCTTTTCGTAGTCGGCCTCGACTTCGGCCAGGTACGCCGCCTTGCCCTCGCCCAGCAGGCTTTGCGCCACGCTCACGCTGCGCGAGGCATCGGGCACATAGACCACGGGGCCTTCGTAGTGCGGGGCGATCTTCACGGCGGTGTGCACGCGCGAGCAGGTGGCGCCGCCGATGAGCAGCGGAATCTTCTTGATGCGGAAGTACTCGTCCTTGTCCATCTCGCCCGCGACGTACTGCATCTCTTCCAGGCTGGGCGTGATCAGGCCCGACAGGCCGATGATGTCGGCCCCCTCGGCCTTGGCACGCGCCAGAATTTCATGGCAGGGCACCATCACGCCCATGTTGATGACCTCGAAGTTGTTGCATTGCAAAACGACGGTGACGATGTTCTTGCCAATGTCGTGCACGTCGCCTTTGACGGTGGCAATGACGATCTTGCCCTTGCTCGACACGTCCAGGCCCGCAGCTTCTTGCTGGCGCTTTTCTTCTTCGATGTAGGGAATCAGGTGGGCCACGGCCTGCTTCATCACGCGCGCGGATTTCACCACCTGGGGCAGGAACATCTTGCCCGCGCCAAACAGGTCGCCGACGATGTTCATGCCGTCCATCAGCGGCCCTTCGATGACGTGCAGCGGGCGGCCGCCGCCCTTGACCACGATCTCCTGGTAGGCCTCTTCCGTGTCTTCGACGATGAAGTCGGTAATGCCATGCACCAGCGCGTGCGACAGGCGCTCGCCCACGGTTTTGGGCTGCTCGGGCGTGCCGCGCCACTCCAGCTTTTTGCTGTCGTCCTTGGCGGCGCCCTTGGCGGCCTCGGCGATCTCCAGCAGGCGTTCGGCCGCGTCGGGGCGGCGGTTCAGCACCACGTCTTCCACGCGCGTGCGCAGTTCGGGCTCCAGGTCGTCGTACACGCCGACCATGCCGGCATTGACGATGCCCATGTCCATGCCCGCCTGGATGGCGTGGTACAGGAACACGGTGTGAATGGCCTCGCGCACCGGCTCGTTGCCACGGAAGCTGAAAGACACGTTGCTCACGCCGCCCGACACCTTGGCGCCGGGCAGGTGCTGCTTGATCCAGCGCGTGGCCTCGATGAAATCGACCGCGTAGTTGGCGTGTTCTTCAATGCCGGTGGCCACGGCAAAAATGTTGGGGTCGAAGATGATGTCTTCGGGCGCAAAGCCCACCTCATCGACCAGGATGCGGTAGGCGCGCTCGCAAATTTCGATCTTGCGCGCAAAGGTGTCGGCCTGGCCCTGCTCGTCAAACGCCATGACCACGGCGGCGGCGCCGTAGCGCTTGATGAGCTTGGCCTGCTGCTTGAACGGCTCTACGCCTTCTTTCATGCTGATGGAGTTGACGATGCCCTTGCCCTGCAGGCAGCGCAGCCCGGCCTCGATCACCTCCCACTTGGAGCTGTCCACCATCACCGGCACCTTGGCGATGTCGGGCTCGGAGGCGATGAGGTTCAGAAAGCGCACCATGGCGGCCTTGCTGTCGAGCATGGCCTCGTCCATGTTCACGTCGATGATCTGCGCGCCGTTTTCCACCTGCTGGCGCGCCACCGACAGCGCTTCCTCGTACTGCTCGTTGAGGATCATGCGCGCAAACGCCTTGGAGCCGGTGACATTGGTGCGTTCGCCGACGTTGACGAACAAACTGCCCTCGCCAATGAACACGGGCTCCAGGCCGGAGAGTTTCATCGGTGGCACGCTGGCCTGGGTAGAGGAAACATCGGAAACATCGGAAGCATCAGAAACAGCGGCAGCAACGGCCATGGCACTCACCTGCAAGAAAAAGGTCGGCAAAAAACAGGCGAGCGTCGTTGGTCAGGGCGCGCTCTCCAAGCCTGACGGCCCACCCGGGCCGCTGCAACGCTCCTTGGAGAGGGGGCAAATTTTAAGCCCCCTGGGCAGTTTGGTGAAATCAAGCAAAAAACGGCCCTGAACCGCGCCAGGTAAGCGCAAGCAGCTATGGTTTTTGAGATGTTTGGCGCCGCTGGCGTGGTGCATCCAGGCTGTCAGGTGCCCGCCAGATCGTCCAGGATGGGGCAGTCGGGGCGGGCATCCCCTTGGCAGCAAGCCACCAAGGCTTGCAGGCTGCGCTGCATGGCTTGCATGGCGCTGATGCGTGCGCTCAGGCTGTCGATGTGGTTTTGCGCCAGGCGCTTGACGTGGCTGCTGGCACGGTCTTTGTCTTGCCACAGCCCCAGCAAGGTGGCGATTTCTTCCATGGAAAACCCCAGCTCGCGCGCACGGCGGATGAAGCGCAGGGTGTGGATGTCGGTGTCGCTGTACTGGCGGTAGCCACTGTCCGAGCGTGCCACCGGTGCCAGCAGACCCAGTGCCTCGTAGTGGCGCACCATGCGCGCCGACACCCCAGCGCGGCGCGCTGCCGTGCCAATCGCCACGGCAGCGCTGGGTGGGGGAGTGGCGCTCATGCGCTGACCTGGTAGCCCTCTTCGCGGATGGCGTTGGCAATGGCGTCGCGCGCCTTGTCGCTTTCTACGCTGACTTGCTTGCTGGCCAGATCGACTTTGACGATGGCGTCCGTATCGACTTCGCGCACGGCGTGTACCACGGCACGCTCGCAGTGGCCGCAGGTCATGCCTTCAACGGTGAACTGGTATTGCATAAAAACTCCTTGGGGATGGTGAGACAGGGAACGACGGGGCAGCCATGCCACGCCAGGGCACAGGCGCATCATGAAGCTTGACATGGTGGCAATGTCAAGGCCTTGACTTTGCCATGGTGTCAACGCCTAAGCTGCGCCTGCGGGGTGGTGGTTGGGCCCTGCTTGTTTGGATTTTTTGCCGAGGTGTTGCCATGACAAACGACGAAGCTGCCAGCGTGCCCACCTGCACGGTGCTGGATGTGGGGGTGGGCGGGATGACCTGCGCCAGTTGTGTGGCCCGTGTAGAGCGGGCGCTGCGCAAGGTGCCTGGTGTGCAAGAGGTGGCGGTGAACCTGGCGACGGAGTCGGCGCACATCACCTACGCGCTGCCTGCCGAAGCGGCAGACAGCGCCGCGGACATGGCCCAGCGCCTGCAGCGTGCCGTGCGCAATGCGGGCTATGAGCCGCGCTTGCACAGCGCCATGGCCCCCGCGCAAGCCGAGCCTGGGCCATGGGCCGGGTTTGCGCCGGTGGCGCTGGGGCTGGCGCTGTCGGCCCCGCTGGTGCTGCCCATGCTGGGCGATGCGCTGGGCCAGCACTGGATGCTGCCGCCCTGGCTGCAGTGGCTCTTGGCTACGCCAGTGCAGTTTTACCTGGGCGCGCGCTTTTACCAAGCGGGCTGGCACGCGGCGCGCGCGCTCACGGGCAACATGGACTTGCTGGTGGCCCTGGGCACCAGTGCGGGCTATGGCCTGTCGCTGTGGCTGTGGTGGAGCGCACCGGCGGGGCGCATGCCCCACCTGTACTTCGAGGCCTCGGCCGTGGTCATCACCCTGGTGCTGCTGGGCAAATGGCTGGAAGCGCGCGCCAAGCGCCAGACCACCGCCGCCATCCGCGCCCTGCACGCGCTGCGCCCCGACAGCGCCCACCTGCTCACGCGCGATGGCGAGGTGGATGTGCCGCTGCACGAAATCATGGTGGGCGACCGCCTGGTGGTACGCCCTGGCGAGCGCATCGCCCTCGATGGTCTGCTGCTGGAGGGCTGCACCCATGTGGATGAGTCCATGCTCACCGGCGAGCCGCTGCCGGTGCTGCGTGAGCCGGGCAGCCAGCTGACGGGCGGTGCCATCAATGGTGAAGGCCGCATCGTCATGCAGGTGCAGGCTGTGGGGGCGCAGACGCTGCTGGCGCGCATCATTCGCCTGGTGGAAGACGCCCAGGCGGCCAAGGCGCCCATCCAGCGTTTGGTGGACCAGGTGGCGGCGGTGTTCGTGCCGGTGGTGCTGCTGGTGGCCTTGCTGACGTTGCTGGGCTGGCTGTGGGCCGGTGCGGGCACTGAAGTGGCGTTGATGCGTGCCGTGGCCGTGCTGGTGATTGCCTGCCCCTGTGCCCTGGGGCTGGCCACACCGGCTGCCATCATGGCCGGTACCGGCGTGGCGGCGCAGCACGGCATCCTCATCAAAGACGCCCAGGCGCTGGAGCTGGCGCACCGGGTGGACACCGTGGCCTTCGACAAAACCGGCACCCTCACCCTGGGCCAGCCGCAGTTAACGGCCTGGGTGCCCGCCCCGGGCGTGGACGAGGCGCTGGCCCTGGCCGACCTGGCCAGCGTGCAAAGTGGCAGCGAACACCCGCTGGCCCGCGCAGTGGTGCAGGCCGCCCAGGCCCGCGCTCTGCCCTGCTCTGCGGCCCAGCAGGTGCGTGCCGTGCCAGGCCGTGGCACAGAAGGCGAGGTGCAGGGGCGGCGCTACAGCGTGGGCAGCCTGCGCTGGATGCAGGAGCTGGGCGTGGTGCTGGGGCCGCTGGCCGCGCAGGCCAAGCAACTGCAGCAGCAGGGTGCCACGCTCTCGGCCCTGGCGCAGTGGCAGCCTGCTTCCAGCCATCCAACCAGTCCAACCCCTGCGCAGGACGCTGGGCGCTGGGTGCTGCAGGGCCTGCTGGCATTTGCTGATGCCCCCAAGCCTGGCGCCGCGCAGGCGCTGGCGCAGCTGCGCGCACGTGGTCTGCGCTGTGTGATGGTGTCGGGTGACCACCGCGCCGCCGCCGAGGCCATGGCCTTGCGCCTGGGTTTGCAGCCGCAAGCGGGCGAGGTGCTGGCCGACGTGCTGCCCGGCGACAAAGCCCTGGCGGTGCGCCAACTGCAGCAGGGGGCGCAGCCCGGCCAGCGCCACACCGTGGCCATGGTGGGCGATGGCGTGAACGATGCCCCGGCCCTGGCGGCGGCGGATGTGGGCATGGCCATGGGCAACGGTACCGATGTGGCCATGCACGCGGCGGGCATTACGCTGATGCGTGGCGAGCCTCAGCTGGTGGCCGCCGCGCTGGATATTTCGCGCCGCACGGTGCGCAAAATTCGGCAAAACCTGTTTTGGGCGTTTATCTACAACGTGGCGGGCATTCCCTTGGCCGCCTTGGGCTACCTCAACCCGATGGTGGCCGGGGCCGCCATGGCGCTGAGTTCGGTGAGCGTGATGGCCAATGCCTTGCTGCTCAAGCGCTGGCAGCCGCCGCGCTAGGCAAGGCTCTGGCACACTGCAATGACAATGCGGCGGAGGGGTTTCGTCGCCCTTGCAAGGAGTCGGAGCATGGATGTGTTTGCATTGATGCGCAGCTTCACCATCCGTTTGCGCATGTGGGGCGCGATTGTCGTGGTGCTGTTGCTGCTGGGAATGCTGGGCAGTGCGGGCATGTTGGGGATGCTGCGCATCCACAGCATGAGCGAGGCGTTGGTGGAAGAGTCCTTTACCCACAGCGTCTCTCTTGGCGAGTTGCGCGCCGTGCTGGGCACGGTGCGCCAACAAGAAAAAGACCTGTTGCTCGCTGCGGCCCAAGGCCAGCCCGTGTTGCTGCAGTCTTGGCAAGACCCGCTGGCGAAAGCCCAGCAGTTGCTGCAGCAGCTGCACAGCACGGCGCGCACCAGCGAAGCCGCAGAGTTAACGGCGCTGCAGGGCCTGCTGCAGCGCTACCGCGAGCAGCTGACGCCCTCTTTGCAGGCCTTGGCGGGCGAACCGGCACAGGTGCTGGCGGCAGCGGCCAGCTTGTCCAGCCGCGCTGAGCAAGCCTGGGCGGGCACCGCAGGCCATTTGCAGGCGCTGGACACGCAGTTGCGCCAGCAGGTGCAAGCCAGCGTGCAGGCGCAGCGTGATACGTCTGAGCAGACCAAATGGCTGTTCGTGCTGGCGGTGTGCATTACCGTGCTGGTGGTGGCGCCGCTCACCTTGCTGAACATGGTGTCGATTTGCCGCTCCGCTGGAGCAGGCACGGCGCATGGCCCAAGCGATTGCCCAGGGTGACCTGGCGCAGCAAATGGCTGTGGTGGGGCGCGACGAGGTCTCGCAGTTGCAGCACGCCCTGATGGACATGGAGCGCAGCCTGGCGGGCATCGTTGCCCAGGTGCGCGATGCCAGCTCCAATATCGCCCTGGCCAGTGCCGAGATTGCCAGCGGCAACGAAGACCTGTCGCAGCGCACCGAGCAAACCGCCAGCCACGCCCAAGAGGCCGTGGCGGCCTTGGCGCAGCTCACCGGCACGGTGGAGCACACGGCCAGCTCGTCGGAAAGCGCCAATCAACTGGCCCGCACGGCCTCGGACGAAGCGCAGCGCGGCGGCGCCGTGGTACACCAAGCGGTGGGCAGCATGGGCGAGATTGCGGCATCCAGCCGCCGCATTGGCGACATCATTGGCCTGATTGATGCCATTGCCTTCCAGACCAACATCTTGGCGCTGAACGCTGCCGTTGAGGCGGCGCGGGCGGGCGAACAAGGCCGGGGCTTTGCCGTGGTGGCAGGCGAGGTGCGCCAGCTGGCGCAGCGCAGCGCCCAGGCAGCCAGCGAGATCAAGGGACTGATCAACTCCAGCGTCAGCGCGGTCGATGGTGGCGTGCGCCAGGTGCAAGACTCCGGGCGCGTGATGGAAGGCATGGTCACCAGCGTGCGCAACGTGGGCAGCTTGATTGGCGAGATCACCACGGCGGCCCACGAACAGACGCGCGGCATTGCCCAGGTGAATGCTTCGGTGAGCGAGATTGACCGCATGACGCAGCAAAACGCCGCCCTGGTCGAGCAATCGGCTGCAGCCGCTGCTGCGCTGCGCGAGCAGGCCGAGCGCCTATCGCAGTTGGTGAGCCAGTTCCGCTTGAGCCACTCAGCCCTGCTTGCGTGAGGGAGACCGGGGCCACATTGACCGGTGGCCCCCTGCCCTGCTACCGTGGCGTGCCACTGACAATTTTGTTTTGCACAGTTGATGAAAAGCCTTGCCCCAGGTGGCGCAGTGGCCCAGCACCGGGGCAGGCCGCACGGGAGAAAACACCATGTCATCCACCACCTTGCGCGTGATTCGTGAAGAACACGGCACCCTGGCTGCCATTTTGCGTTCGCTGCGTATGCTGGCCGAGCGCGGCCCGGGCAAAGAGCCGGGCACTTTCTTCGATGCCATGCGCGCGATGTTGTTCTACATCGACGAATTTCCCGAGCGCCAACACCATCCCAAGGAAACGGAGTTGTTGTTTCCACCCATTGCCCAGCGCGCCCCCGAGGTGGCCGAGGCCATTGCCCGACTCGATAGTGAGCACGCGGGTGGCGAGGCAGCCGTGCGTGAGCTGGAGCATTTGCTGCTGGCCTGGGAGTTGATGGGCGAGAGCCGCCGCGCCACCTTCGTCGAGGCGCTGGATCGCTACATCACCTTCTACCTGGAGCACATGCGCCTGGAGGAGACGGTCATTTTGCCCGCCGCTCTCAAGCACCTGTCACCCGAAGATTGGGCCGCCATGGACGCCGCTTTTGCCAGCAACACCGACCTGCTGGCCACCGGCATCCGGCCCGACCCGGCCTATGAGCGCTTGTTCAGCCGCATCGTTCACAGCGCCCCACCCCCCTTGGGCATGGGGCGCTAGCGAAGGCTGTAGCGTTTTTGATTTGGTATCAAATCAGCCTCAAACCCTTACCAGGCAAGCGCAAGCAGCTATTAGTTTAGGAGCTTTCGAGCGTTGGGTAGTCGGTATACCCCTCGGCGCCGCCGCCGTAGAAGGTCTCGCGCTTACCGGGGTTCAGGGGCGCACCCTGGCGCAGGCGCTGCACCAGGTCGGGGTTGGCAATGAAGTCTTTGCCAAAGGCCACCATGTCGGCGTAGCCGCTGGCCACCGCTTGCATGGCCAGCTCGCGTGTGTAGCCGTTGTTCACCATCCATACGCCCTGCCCGCCCGCATCGCGGTAAGCGGATTTGAGCGCGGCGTAGTCGAAGGGCTGCTCGAGCAGCTCGCGTGGGCCGCCGGTGGAGCCTTCAATCACGTGGATGTAGGCCAGGCCCAGCGGTGCCAGCTGGCGCAGCAGGTGCTCGAACAGTGGCTGGGGTGCGCTGTCGTGGATGCCGTTGGCCGGGCTGGCGGGCGAGATGCGCAGGCCGACCTTGCCCGCGCCAATCGCATCGGCCACGGCGCGCACCACCTGCATGACGAAGCGCACGCGGTTTTCCACGCTGCCGCCCCATTCGTCGCTGCGCTGGTTGCTGCCGTCTTTGAGGAATTGGTCGAGCAGGTAGCCGTTGGCACCGTGGATTTCCACGCCGTCAAAACCGGCCTGTACGGCGTTGCGTGCGGCTGCGGCGAAAGCTTCGACGATGGCGGGCAGCTCCTGGGCCTGCAGGGCACGCGGTGCCGAGGCAGCAACAAAGCTGCCCTGGCGCGTTGCGGGGTCGATCAGGTAGGTTTTGGTTGCAGCGGTGAGCGCCGAGGGGGCCACCGGGGCTGCGCCTTCGGGTTGCAAGCTGGTGTGCGACACCCGGCCCACGTGCCACAGTTGGGCGAAGATTTTTCCGCCTGCGGCGTGGACTTGGGCGGTGACGCGTTTCCAACCCTCGACCTGCGCGGGCAGGTACAGGCCGGGCACGTCGGCATAGCCCTGGCCTTGCTGGCTGACGGGTGTACCTTCGGAGATGAGCAGCCCGGCGCTAGCGCGCTGGCCGTAGTAGGTGGCGGCGAGTTCGCTGGGGATATTGTTCACTGCGCGGTTGCGCGTCAGGGGGGCCATGGCGATGCGGTTGGCCAGGGCCAGCTCGCCGAGCTGCACGGGGTCGAACAAAGAAACAGTCATGGGTTTACCTTGGGGTGGAGGGGGAACCCTGCGCCCGGGCTGGCAGGGCGCAGGCATCACAAGCGGCTGGCGCTGCCCCGGCGTGGGTGGCAGCACCAGCACGGCGTGATTTAGCGCAGCAGGCCTTCGGCGCGCATGGCCGCTTGCACGGCTGGGCGCTCGGCAATGCGTGCGCGGTAGGCGGCGAGGTTTTTCAGGCTGGAGATGTCCAGCTGCACGTACTGCGCCCAGTTGGTGACGTTGAACAGGTAGACATCAGCGACAGTGAATTGCTCGCCCATCAGGTAGGTTTTACCTGCCAGTTCGCCATCTAGCCATTGCAGGCGGCCCATCAGGCGCTCTTTCACCAGGGGTTTGTAGTCTTCGGGTGTGGTGGGTACGAACAGCGGGCCGAATTTTTGGTGCAGTTCACTGCTGATGAAGCTCAGCCATTCTTGCAGGCGGTAGCGCGCCATGGTGCCGTTGGCCGGGGCCAGCTGTTTCTCAGGCGCTTGGTCTGCCAGGTACTGCACGATGGCCACGCCTTCGCGCAGGCGCTCGCCGTTGTCCAGCTCCAGCACGGGCACGTAGCCCAGCGGGTTGATGGTGGTGAAGTCGGTGCCGTCGGGCAGTTTTTTCGTCTTGGTGCTGGCCAGCACTGGGGTGTAGGCCAGGCCCGCTTCGTGGATGACGATGTGGGGTGCGAGCGAACAAGCGCCGGGAGAGTAATACAGCTTCATGCGATGGCTTCCGTGAGGGATGAAAAACAAGCCTGCATCCTAGACAGATGCGCGCATCCGTGCAGGCGTGTGAGATTGGTGCGGCGCTGGTGGTCACAGTCCCTGGGCTTTCAGGGCCTGCACCATTTGTGGGCTCAGGGCCTTGAACAGCCGTGCGTTGCACGATGCGTGGTAGGGCACGCCTTGTGCGCGCAGGTCGGCAAACTGGATGGAGGGGTCGGTGAAAGCATCGCCCGAATGCGCTACGGCAGGATCGCCCCCTTGGGGGCGCGAGGGGTCGGTGGGGCCGAGGTCTTTGCCGTACTGGGTGCGGTAGTTGGGGGCGTTGAGGGTCAGGTTGTTGTGCAAAATTTGCTGCGCGGCAATGGCGCAGCGGCGCGATTTTTCTGCGGGTGTGCCAGCGGCGACCGCAATGTCCACGTTCACGGCCTCGATGGACACGCTGTGATCGCTGTGCAAAACGATGTTGAAGGTGCGCAGCTGCTGTGGAAAGTCGCGCAGCGATGAGGTTTCTACCTGCCAAAAGCCGTGGTGCGGTGCTGCCACAGGGTCGGGGGCGGTGAAGGCTTTGATGGTGTTGAAATGCCGGTGCCCGGCAATCCACATCAGCACGTTGCCGTTGGTTTGCAACACTTGCACCAGCTCTTGCAGGGTGCAGGCATTGCGCGTGCTGCTGCTGGCGTCGCCCAGCCACCATTCCATTTCAGAACCAATGGGCGAGACGGCAATGGGAATGTGCGCGGCAATCACCATCAGTTGGTTTTTGGCTTGGCCATCGGCCAATTCGGCTTGCAGCCAGGCCCAGCGTGGCGCGTCGAGAAAACCGTGGCCGTGGATATCCACCGAACCATCGTCTTCGCGCTGTGTGTCGTCCAGCACGATGATTTTGAGCGGCACATGGGCTTTGGGGATGAAGCTGTAGCAGGCAAAGCCTGCGCGATCGTGTTCTGGGACGAGGTGAAAGTGCGGGTTGGATGTGACCAGGTGAAAGCCGTGCCCCTTGGGGCTGCTGGTGGTTTGGAAAAATTCGGCGATCCATTCACTGCGCAGCAAGGCCCGGCGGTTGGGGTCGGGGGCTACTTGGGGGGCCGTGGCCAGCGCCCCGGCTCCGGTGATGGCACCGTGGGGCGAGTGGCCATCGATCACGCCTTGGTAGTACTTCGTCAGGCTGGGGTTGATGAGGTTGTATTTGTTGAACAGCGCTGGAAAGGTGCTGACCTGGGGCTGCAGGATTTCGTTGGGCAGGGCCCAGATGCGGTCACTGACGTAGCTGGCGCGAAAGTCCAGCTTCGGATCGGCCGAGATGGGGAAGGAACCAATCAAAAAATGGTCGTGGTTGCCCAGCACTTGGTAGAAGGGAATGGACTTGTCCAGCCCTGCTGCCTGAAAGGGCCGTTGGTAGTCCACCTGGTCGGCCCCCAGGTGCGCGCCTGAGCTGGGGGCGATGAGCTTGCCGTCAATGATGTCCAGGTACCAGCGCAGCTCGTTGTACGCAGCGCTGTTGCACACGTCGCCCAGCGAGATGAAAAAGTCGAAAGGTTTTTGCTGGTGCAGAGCGTTGGCCGTTTGGATGGCCGCATCGAACACCTGGTGTGTGTAGGGCATGACGCCGGAATAAATGGAGCTGTTTTGCCCCGAAAACCCGGCATTGCTTTTTTGCAGGTGCATGAACTGGTTGGGCGCTTCCTTGTCCGTGATGTGGACGTCGGTCATGGCGAAGAAGTGCAGCAGTTGCTGTTTTGGGGCCGCAGTGGCAGGGTCGTAGCCGGGTGGCATGAGGTCGGTGCGCACCATCACCGGCAGGCCCTGGGGCACGTACTGCCACTGGCCGTAGCCGCGCTGCTCATATTCCGTGGTCTGGTCAAGCTGGTTCCACGTGAGGGCAGCGCTGCCATTGGGGCTGAGGGGCGGGTCGGCCGGGGCGGGCATGACGCCCGCGCGTGCTGGCTGGCGCGGCGGGGTGTAGGCAAAGGAGACCATGCGCTCGGTGGTTTTCACCACCGTGGTGTCGATGGGGTAGCGTGCTGGCGCGTCTGGCGTACTGCTGCAGCCACCCAGCACTGCACCCCAAGCAGGTGCGCTGAGGCTGATGGCCGCGTATTGAATGAAATGGCGCCGTGAAAAATCCTGGGGCTCCGTGCTGGAGGACGCTGGTGTAGGGGTTGGAGGCATGGGTTGTTCCTTGAAGGCGTGCCAAGGGGGCCTCTTCTTCGCGGTTGCGACGCGGGTGTGCCCCAACTCTTGACACGTCCCAGTGTGGCCCAGCCTCGTACGAAGGGCAATGGGCGCTGTGCTACGGGGTGCTCATGGGCCATTTGCTTGGGCAGGGTGCGGTGGCCTGTTCCAGCTCGGTCAGCCATGCAAGTGCTTCGTGGCGCGAGGTGCCGCACATTTCCTCCGAGGGCGATAGTCCGCTGCAGCAGGCGGGCCGCTCGGGCTGGCCAAAAATGGCACACCGCAGGTCTGCCGTGAGCTGCAGGCAGGCCACGCCTGCAGGTTTGCCCTGGGGCATGCCGGGGAGGGGGCTGGAAATGGAGGGGGCAATGCAGCACGCGGCACAGCCAGGGCGGCAGTTCATGAGGGCCTTCATGCACGGATGAGCTGTTGAACGCCCAAGGGCTGGCTGTACAGGAGCTGTGGGGCTGGTGGGTGGGCAAGGTGTGTCATGGCGTGGATTGGAGCATGTTCGCCATGGGCCTTGCCTTGTGACGACGGGTGTTTCACGTGAAACACCCTGTCGCTTGCCGCGTTCAGCTGCGTGGCAGCGTGGTGCGCTGTTGGTGCTCCAGTTGGAACACAGCAACCGTGCTGACCAAGGAGTCAGCTTGCTGACGTAGGCTCAGAGCGGCGGCAGACATTTCTTCCACCAAGGCCGCGTTTTGCTGCGTAGCTTGATCCATCTGCACCACGGCTTCGCCGACTTGCGAGACGCCGGCGCTTTGCTCGCGGCTGGCGGCACTGATTTCGGTAACGATGGTGCTGACACGGTGGATGGCATCGACTACGCGTTGCATGGTGGCGCCAGCCTCGTTGATCTGATCGCTGCCAACTTCCACGCGCGAGACGCTGTCACTGATGAGGGTTTTGATTTCGCGCGCGGCATCGGCACTGCGGCCAGCGAGTTGCCGCACTTCAGCCGCTACCACGGCAAAACCGCGGCCTTGCTCACCTGCGCGTGCAGCCTCCACAGCGGCATTGAGCGCCAAGATGTTGGTTTGGAACGCAATCGAGTCAATCACACCAATGATGTCGGCAATTTTGCGGCTGCTGGTGTTGATGCCTTGCATGGTTTGGATCACCCGGCCCACGGCTTCGCCGCCCTGGCTGGCAACCTCTGACGCTTCGCGTGCCAAGGTGCTGGCGTTTTGCGCATGGTCGGCGTTTTGGCGCACGGTGGAGCCAAGCTCTTCCATAGAGGCAGCCGTTTCTTCCAGCGCACTGGCTTGTGATTCGGTGCGCCCGGAGAGGTCTTGGTTGCCTTGCGAGATTTGTGCGCTGGCAGTGGCCACGGTTTCTGCCCCTTCGCGCACGCGCGCTACCACGCTGGCCAGGCTGTCTTGCATGGTTTTGAGCTGGAACATGACGCTGGAGCGGTCGCCCGCACGCAGCGCAATGGCTTGGCTCAAGTCACCCTGGGCGACCCGCTCTGCCAGGGCTGCTGCGGCGCTGGGTTCACCACCCAAGGGGCGCAAGATCAGCCGATCTACCGCAAAGGCCAGCACCACTGACACCAGCGCAATGCTCAGCAGCCCCAGCGCCGCAGCGCTCCACTGCAAGCGCAGCACTTGCGCCAGAATTTCGTCGCTGGGCACGGTGGCGCTGAACGACCAGGTGCTGGCCACGCCCTCCAGTCGCATGGGGGCTTGCAGGCGAATGGCATCGCCCCCGATCAGCGGGTCATGCAACGACAGTTCAACCTGCTGGCCTTCGCGCACGGCGCTGCGCAGGGTTTGCAGTTGCGCCTCGGACAGGCCATCGCTGCCGTCGGCGGGTTTGCCAATCTTGGCGCGGTCTTTGGCGGCGACGTAAATGGCTTGGTTCGAGAGCAAGCTGGCGTAGCCGTTTTCGTAAATGCGGATGGCCTGCACCATGTCCTGGATGCCATTGAGCGTGATGTCCACACCAGCGACGCCCATAAAGCGGCCCTCGATCACGATGGGCACCGACAAAGTGGTGATGAGCACGCTTTTGCCCCCAATTTGGTAGGCATAGGGTTCTACCAGCGTGGCTTTGCCTGTGGATTTAGGCAGCTGGTAGTAGTCTCCGGCACCAGGTTTTTCGTAGTCTGTGAGGGGGGTCCAGTGCGGAGCTGCCATTGGCGCCGCCTCGGTTCCAGTAGGGTACGTAGCGTCCCGTGGCATCGTGCCCAGCCATATCGGCAAAGTCGCTGTCCCGTTCGTCAAAAGCATTGGGTTCCCGGCCCGTCCACACGCCAACAAAGCGAGGATTTTGCTCCAGCACAGTGCGCAAAATGGCATGGCCCGCTTGGCGGTTGGCATTTCCTGAGGTTTTCAGCGCACCCAAGGTCGCGGCCAGTGTGCGTGCAGCCTCCAGACCTTGTTGCAGGGGGACTGCGGCGTCACGTGCGCTGTGCGCTGCCAACTCACTGGCGTAGCGCAGGGCGGCTTCGCGTTGCATTTGCCCTGCTTGCCAGGTCAGTATCGATAACGTAAGTGCAAAACCCGCCAGCACAATGCAAGCCACGACGGCCAGCATTTGTGTGCGCAGGGAAAGTTGACGAAAAAAAGACATCGGCGCCCTCCTCCTTGTTGTGTGCAATGGGTGGGTTCATTTTGCGGGGATTTCTTCGGCTCACACAGCGCTGCCTTCGCAAGGGGGTAAGAAAAAATGCACGCTTTGCCTTGGTGGCCAAGTTTCACGTGAAACCTCCGGGGAGGCAAAGGTGGGAAAATTCGCGGTTTTCTCGCGCCACCGGAGCTTTGTCCCCATGCTGTATCCCCAGGAATTTGATGTCATCGTTGTCGGCGGCGGTCACGCTGGCACCGAAGCAGCCCTTGCCAGTGCGCGCATGGGCTGTAAAACACTGCTCTTGACGCACAACATCGAAACGCTGGGGCAAATGAGCTGCAACCCGAGCATCGGCGGCATTGGCAAAGGCCACCTGGTGAAAGAGGTGGATGCACTGGGTGGCGCCATGGCGCTGGCGACGGACGAAAGTGGCATTCAATTTCGCATTTTGAACAGCAGCAAAGGCCCCGCGGTGCGCGCCACCCGCGCCCAGGCCGATCGGGTGCTCTACAAAGCCGCTATTCGCCATCGGCTGGAGAACCAGCCGAATTTATGGTTGTTCCAGCAGGCGGTGGATGACTTGCTGGTAGAGGGCGAGCGGGTGGTGGGGGCGGTGACGCAAATTGGCTTGCAATTTCGCAGCCGTGCGGTGGTGTTGACGGCGGGAACCTTCCTCGATGGGAAAATCCACGTTGGTCTGAACAATTACCAGGGTGGGCGCGCAGGTGATCCCCCCGCTGTGTCGCTCTCCGCCCGGTTGAAGGAGTTGTGCCTGCCGCAGGGGCGCTTGAAAACAGGCACCCCGCCACGCATTGACGGGCGCAGCATTGATTTCTCCCAATGCGAAGAGCAGCCTGGCGATGGCATGCCCGGCGGTGTGAACGAGGGTGCGGTGCCCGTGTTCAGCTTCATGGCGCACGCTTATGGCGGTGCAGCCATGCACCCGCGCCAAATGCCGTGCTGGATTACCCATACCAACGCGCGCACGCACGACATCATTCGCAGCGGCTTTGACCGCAGCCCCATGTTCACCGGCAAGATTGAGGGCGTGGGGCCGCGTTACTGCCCCAGTGTGGAAGACAAAATCAACCGCTTTGCCGACAAAGACAGCCACCAAATTTTCCTGGAGCCCGAGGGCCTGACCACGCACGAGTTCTACCCGAACGGCATTTCCACCAGCCTGCCGTTTGATATTCAGCTGGCCCTGGTGCGCTCGATGAAGGGGCTGGAAAACGCCCACATCCTGCGCCCGGGCTACGCCATTGAATACGACTACTTTGATCCGCGCGCGCTGAAAAGCAGTTTTGAAACCAAGCAAATCCAAGGGCTGTTTTTTGCCGGACAAATCAACGGCACCACGGGCTATGAAGAAGCGGCAGCCCAGGGCTTGTTTGCTGGTATCAACGCCGCACTGCAATGCCGAGGTGAAGCGGCGTGGCTGCCCGCGCGTGACGAGGCCTATCTGGGCGTGCTGGTGGACGACCTCATCACCAAGGGCGTAACCGAGCCCTACCGCATGTTCACCAGCCGTGCCGAGTTCCGTCTGCAGCTGCGCGAGGACAACGCCGATATGCGCCTGACTGAAACTGGCCGCAAGCTGGGCCTGGTGGACGATGCCCGCTGGGATGCCTTTGGTCGCAAACGTGATGCTGTTTCACGTGAAACCGAGCGCCTGAAGTCCACCTGGGTGAATCCGCGCATTCTGGCCGCTGCAGAGGCCGAGCGGGTGCTGGGCAAGGCCATTGAGCACGAATACCACTTGTTTGATTTGCTGCGTCGCCCCGCTGTGAGTTACCAAGCACTGATGGCGATGGATGGTGGTAAATATGCCAGCCACGACGTTTCACGTGAAACACTGGGTGAACTGAGCGCCTCAGTGATTGAGCAAGTAGAAATTGCCGCCAAATACGCAGGCTACATCGATCGGCAAAAAGATGAAGTGCAACGCGCCGCACATTTTGAGAAGTTGCGCCTGCCCACCGAATTGGATTACATGCAGGTGGCCGCCCTTTCCATTGAAGTGCGGCAGAAGTTGCAAAAACATCGGCCTGAAACACTGGGGCAAGCTTCGCGCATTTCGGGCGTGACGCCCGCAGCCATTTCTTTGTTGATGGTGCATTTGAAGAAAAATGGCTTTCAGGGTTTTGCCGCCACTGCCCCTCTCTCGGCCACAGCAGATGCCGCCACTACGCCATGACAGACGCACTTTCCTCTTCTTCCTCCGCTTTGATGCAGCCTTTGCAGGCGGGGTGTGCAGCCTTGGGTTTGGCGCTTACAGCGCAGCAGATGGCGCAGTTGCTCGACTTTTTGGCACTGCTGCAAAAGTGGAACAAAGTCTATAACCTCACGGCAGTGCGCAATCCGCAAGACATGCTCACCCATCATTTGCTCGATAGCCTCGCCGCTGTGGGGCCGCTACAGCGCCATTTGCGTAGCTTGCCCGCAGCGGCATCAACGCCGCAGTCCTTGCTGGATGTGGGTTCTGGCGGCGGCTTGCCTGGCGTGGTGTTTGCCATTTGCTGCCCACAGTTGCAGGTGAGCTGTGTGGACACCGTGGCCAAAAAGGCCGCCTTTATTCAGCAAGCGGCAGCCAGCCTGGGGCTGCGCAACCTGCGGGGCATTCACGCGCGGGTGGAATCGCTGCAACAGTCTTACGACGTGGTGAGCTGCCGTGCATTTGCTTCGTTGCCCGATTTCACTACCTGGTCGCGCGCGGCCTTGGCACCCCAGGGCATATGGTTGGCGATGAAGGGACAGCATCCCCAGGAAGAAATGGCTGCCCTGCCCCCGCAGGTGCAGGTGCTGAATGTGGAAGCGTTGGCCGTGCCTGGTTTGCCCGCACAGCGCTGCATTGTCTGGATGCGCCCTGCCCCCAGCCCCACCCCCGCATCAAAGACCTGGTGATGTACGGCATTGCGGACTACGGCGCTTTTGTTCTGGCCATTTTGGTGTTTTTGGCCATTCCAGGGCCAGGCAATCTGGCACTCATTACCGCTACCGGCCACGGCGGTGTGCGAGCTGGCATGGCCGCCGCTTGTGGTGTGGTGGCGGCTGATCAGGTACTCATGTGGGCCGCCGTGGCCGGGGTGGCGGCGCTGCTGGCGACCCACCCTTGGGCCTTTGCTGCGGTGCAATGGCTGGGCGCCGCTTATTTGGCGTGGCTGGGTTGGAAAATGCTCACCGCTGCGCCAGGTGCCCCACCGGTGTTGCATATGCAGCCGCGCCACTACTTCAAGCAAGGCGCCATCATCACCTTGCTCAACCCCAAGGCCATCGTTTTTTATATGGCTTTCTTTCCGCTGTTTGTCGATCCGCAGCAGCACCAGGGTGTGTTGACGTTTGCCGTGATGGCGCTGACGATTGCCAGTTTGACGCTGCTGTACGCCCTGGTGGTGGTACTGTTGACCCGGTATTTGGCACAGCGCTTGCGGGCACACCCATTGATTGGCCGAACGTTGGAAAAAACTGCCGGTATGCTGCTGCTTGGTTTTGGCCTCAAGCTGGCTCTTTCCAAGTAAGAGGCCGCTTATTTCTCGCCCTCCTCTTTTTCACCTCTTTCACTTTTTCAGCGCATGGCCCACATTTTCTGCATTGCCAACCAAAAAGGCGGCGTTGGCAAAACCACAACTACGGTCAACCTGGCGGCGGGTTTGGCCAAAATTGGCCAGCGGGTGCTGCTGGTCGATCTCGATCCCCAAGGCAATGCCACCATGGGCTCGGGGGTGGACAAACGGGCGCTGTCCTCGTCGGTGTACGACGTGCTGATTGGCTCCACCTCAGTGCGCGAGGCCGCTGTGTTCGCTGAAAAATGCGGCTACCACGTACTGGGCGCTAACCGTGAGTTGGCGGGTGCCGAGATTGAGCTGGTGCAATTGCCACAGCGTGAAAAGCGCCTGAAAAACGCCCTGGCTGCCGTTGAAGCCGATTACGACTTTGTGCTGCTGGACTGCCCGCCCTCCTTGTCCATGCTCACCCTCAATGGTTTGTGCGCAGCCCATGGTGTGGTGGTGCCTATGCAGTGTGAATACTTTGCCCTGGAAGGCGTGACGGATTTGGTGCACACCATCAAGCAAGTGCATGCCAACCTGA
This sequence comes from Acidovorax sp., assembly GCA_041910915.1. Classification (GTDB taxonomy): domain Bacteria; phylum Pseudomonadota; class Gammaproteobacteria; order Burkholderiales; family Burkholderiaceae_C; genus Paenacidovorax. Next base: position 393 of record JAYRPZ010000115.1, on the reverse strand, counting down.
ACCCGCAGCTGCAAATCATTGGCCTGCTGCGCGTGATGTTCGACCCGCGCACCACTTTGCAGCAGCAGGTCAGCGAGCACCTCAAGGGCCATTTCGGGAGCAAGGTGTTCGATACCGTGATTCCCCGCAACGTGCGCCTGGCCGAGGCACCGAGCTACGGCCTGCCCGGTGTGGTGTTTGACCCCAGCGCGCGCGGCAGCAAGGCCTTCATTGAGTTTGCTCAGGAAATGGTGCAACGCGTGCAGCAGCCAGCCTAAGAGCGTGTTCACGATCTCCACGCGGGTGTGCAGGCGCGGAATCGGGCGGTCTGCGTTGTTGCAAATCCTCGCAATAGCAAGGCTATTGCTGCGGTTTGCGCCTAGCAGCCCATCCCGATTCGCATCCTGCACCCCT
>JAYRPZ010000114.1:0-13117 GCA_041910915.1 Acidovorax sp. | reverse complement strand
TAGATGCGGGCAAAAGTCGATTCCGGCATCACGGCCTTCACGTCTTTCAGGCGGCCATCGGCACCCCACATCTTGCCGCCGTTGCGGATCATGGCGGGCATGGAGGCGTCCACGATCACGTCGTTGGGCGAGTGGAAGTTGGTGATGCCCTTGGCCGAATCCACCATGGCCAGCTCGGGGCGGTGCTCATGGCAGGCGTGCAGGTCGCGCTTGATCTCGTCTTGCTGGCTTTGGGGTAGGGTGGCGATCTTGTTGTACAGATCGACCATGCCGTTGTTCACGTTCACGCCCAGTTCTTCAAAGGTCTTGGCGTGTTTTTCAAACGCTTCTTTGTAGAAAATCTTCACGCAGTGGCCGAACACGATGGGGTGGGACACCTTCATCATCGTGGCCTTGACGTGCAGCGAGAACATCACGCCGGTTTTGCGTGCGTCTTCAATTTCCTTTTCGTAGAAAGCCAGCAGCGCCTTCTTGCTCATGAACATGCTGTCGATCACTTCGCGGTCGAGCAGGCTGACCTTGGGCTTGAGGACGATGGTCTTGCCGCTTTTGGTGATGAGTTCCATCTTCACGTCACGCGCGCGGTCCAGCGTCATGGATTTTTCGCCGTGGTAGAAGTCACCGGCGTGCATGTGCGAGACGTGCGAGCGCGAAGCCTGGCTCCACTCGGCCATGCTGTGGGGATTCTTGCGGGCGTATTCCTTCACGGCCTTGGGCGCGCGGCGGTCCGAGTTGCCTTCACGCAGCACAGGGTTGACAGCCGAGCCAATGCACTTGTTGTAGCGCGCACGGATGTCTTTTTCTTCCTCGGTTTGCGGGTTTTCCGGGAAGTCGGGAATGGCGTAGCCCTTGTCTTGCAGCTCTTTGATGGCTGCCTTGAGCTGGGCCACCGAGGCGCTGATGTTGGGCAGCTTGATGATGTTGGCTTCGGGCTTGAGCGTGAGCTTGCCCAGTTCGCCCAGGGTATCGGGCACGCGTTGCGCTTCGCTCAGGTGCTCGGGGAATTGGCCCAGGATGCGTGCTGCAACAGAGATGTCGCTCTCTGCGACGTTGATGCCTGCCGTCGAGGCAAAAGCACGCACGATGGGCAAGAAGGACGCCGTGGCCAGGCGCGGCGCCTCGTCGGTCAGGGTGTAGATGATGGTCGGCTGGGTTGTGCTCATCTTGCGTCTCCAAGAACAGGGTGGAATAGCGCCTGCGCGCCAGCGCCCAGGCAGTCGTTGTGACGCCCTCCATTGTGCTTGAGTCGTCACACGAATTTCGTATATTTCGCAATCGATTTCCATGATGTGAAAATCATCGGGAAAATCCTTGGAAAAAACTGCAAAAAATTTGTCAAAAATCCCAACTCTTATACAAGACTGACAAATCGTGCGGACACAAAAAAGCCCGCACACCGTGCGGGCTGCAAGCCATGCGGCAAAGCCAGGTGGCTTAGGCGAAGTTGGCCTCGGCAAACTTCCAGTTCACCAGATTATTCAGGAAGGTTTCCACGAACTTGGGACGCAGGTTGCGGTAGTCGATGTAGTAGGCGTGTTCCCACACGTCCACGGTCAGCAGGGCTTTGTCTTCGGTGGTCAAGGGCGTGCCAGCGGCGCCGGTGTTCACAATGTCCACGCTGCCGTCAGCCTTCTTCACCAGCCAGGTCCAGCCCGAGCCGAAGTTGCCCACGGCAGACTTCACAAAGGCTTCTTTGAAGGCGGCGTAGCTGCCCCACTTGGCGTTGATGGCTTCAAGCAGCGCGCCGCTGGGCTCGCCGCCACCGTTGGGGGCCATGCAGTTCCAGAAGAAGGTGTGGTTCCAGATTTGCGCTGCGTTGTTGTAGATGCCGCCGCTGGACTTCTTGACGATCTCTTCCAGCGACATGTTTTCAAACTCGGTGCCCTTTTGCAGGTTGTTCAGGTTCACCACGTAGGCGTTGTGGTGCTTGCCGTGGTGGTACTCCAGGGTTTCCTGGCTGTAGTGGGGGGCCAGAGCGTCGATGGCGTAGGGCAGGGCGGGCAGGGTATGTTCCATGTCGGTGTTCCTTTGGAGGTGGGTTGATTCCATCGTGGGTGAAGTGCCCGAAGAGGCACGGCGGCGGCCATTGTAGGAAGAAGGCGCTGCCTTTGCAGGCTGCGGGCGTGGGTAGCCCCACGCCCGCGCGGGCGCCATTGCTACAGCAAACGGGGTTGCACCACGGTGAGGTCGAGCACACCGTCCATCACCTGCGCGCGCACGGCGCTACCTGGCGGGGCCTGCGCGATGTGGGTCACGCTGCGCCCCTGGCTGTCGTGCAGCAAGGCGTAGCCGCGTTGCAGCACCAGGCGCGGGTCGAGCAATTGCAGCTGCAGCTGGGCCTGTTCCAGGCGCTGTGTGTGCTGCAGCAGGTGTTGCTGCAGGGTATGAGAGAAATTCGCCTCTAACCCTTGCTGGGCCTGCGCAAGGCGCTGCAATTTCAGGAGCGAAGCTTGTTGCATACGCTGGCCCAGGCGGGCCAGGCCCAGTAGCTGGCGCGTCACCAGGGCCGAGGGCCGCCCCAGGCGTTGCACTGCCATGTCCAGGCGCTGCTGGCGCTGTTCGCACTGGCGCTGCGCGCCTTCGTGCAAGCGTTCAGCCAGGTGGGCCAAGGCCGCCAGGTGCTCGCGCAGGGGTGTGGCCACCAGCTCGGCCGCAGCCGTGGGCGTGGGCGCACGCAGGTCGGCACAAAAATCGGCGATGGTGAAGTCGGTTTCATGCCCCACGCCGCTGATGACGGGCACCGGGCTGGCAACGATGGTGCGCGCCAGCGTGGCATCGTTGAAGGCCCACAGGTCTTCAATGGCGCCGCCACCGCGCACCAGCAAAATCACGTCGATGGGCGGTAGATTTGGAGTGTTTTTGGCCTCTAAGCCTTGTCCAGAGCGCGCAAGAAGATACAGTTTTGATAGCGCCTCGCACAGCGAAGCGGGTGCCTGTGCCCCCTGCACCAGCGCAGGCACCAGCACCACCGGAATGTGCGGCACGCGTCGGCGCAAGGCCGTCACCACATCGTGCAGCGCCGCTGCTCCGGGCGAGGTCACCAGGCCAATGGCGCGCGGCAGCACCGGCAGGGCGCGTTTGCGGGCGGTGTCAAACAGGCCCTCGGCTTCGAGCTGGGCTTTCAGGCGCAAAAACTGCTCGAACAGCGCCCCCTGGCCTGCACGCTGCAGTTGCTCAACGATGAGCTGCAAGTCCCCGCGCTGCTCGTACACCCCCAGGCGGCCTTGCAGCTCTACCAGCTCGCCATCGCGCGGGGCAAAGTCCAGGTGGCTGGCGGCGCGCTTGAACATGGCGCAGCGGATTTGCCCTTGGGCGTCTTTCAGGGTGAAGTAGCAATGCCCGCTGGCCGCGCGGGAAAAACCACTGATTTCACCGCGCACGCTCACCGGGTTAAAGCGCGCGGCCAGCGCGTCGCCCACGGCGCGGCACAGCGCGCCCACCTCCCACACCGGCAGGCTGGCACTGGTGGAGGGAAGGGCCTCAGGCACGGCGTTGCTCCCCGGTGCCTGGCTTTGCGCTAGCGCAAGAACTCCACACGGCGCCGCTCTTTCGCTGGCCCGCCCTCCAGCCCCTGGGAAACGCCCGAAAGTAGGTGCAAGTCATTGATTTATAAAGATTTTCGATTGATGAATTTTTCAGCAAAACGCTGTAAGCACGAGCTGGCGCGGCTTTCGGCCTGCTATTCATAGGCTTTTCCACAAAGTTATCCACAGATTGTGTGCATCTCTGGGGGATGCAACTGTGTGCAACGGCGCTGCTGTCTGGGGTCGGCATGAAGGGGGGCTACGCCATAATCGCCGGTTGCCCCATTTCTGACCGGAGAGAGTTTTGCTAACGATCATACAAGCCGCAGGTTGGCCCATTTGGCCCCTGATTGCCTGCTCCATCCTGGCCCTGGCGCTGGTCATTGAGCGTTTTGTCGCCCTGCGTACGCCGCGCATCGCTCCCCCCCAGTTGCTCGACGAAGTGCTCACCGTGTGTGCCAAAGGTTTGCCCAGCAACGAAACGGTGGGCCAACTGGCGCAAAACTCTCTCTTGGGCGAGGTGCTGGCCACGGGCTTGCGCACCTTGCAAACCCATCCCACCAGCAGCGAAGCCGAACTGCGCTCTGCTATGGAAGGCGCAGGTCGCATGGCGGCGCACCGGCTGGAGAAATACCTCACCGCCTTGGCCACTATTGCTTCGGCCGCGCCCTTGCTGGGGTTGCTGGGCACGGTGATTGGCATGATCGAAATTTTTGGCTCGCAATCGGGTGGTGGTGCCGTGGGCACGGGCAACCCGGCGCAGCTGGCGCACGGCATTTCGGTGGCGCTGTACAACACGGCGTTCGGCCTGATCGTGGCCATTCCCGCGCTGATTTTTTGGCGCTACTTCCGTAGCCGTGCCGACGCTTACTTGCTGACCATGGAGCTGGCTGCCGAGCAGCTGGTGCGACACCTGCTGCGCCTGCGCAAGTGAGGGCCTTATGAACTTTCGCCCCCGCACCAAGGAAGAGCCCGAGATCAACCTCATTCCCTTCATTGACGTGCTGCTGGTGATCCTCATCTTCTTGATGCTCACCACCACCTACAGCAAGTTCACCGAGCTGCAGCTCACCTTGCCCGTGGCCGATGCCGAGCAGCAGCGCGACTACCCCAAGGAAATCGTGGTGGCGATTGCGGCTGATGGCCGTTACGCCATCAACAAGGCGGCCATTGACGGCAAGGGTGTGGACAGCGTGGCGCTGGCGCTGCAACAAGCGGCCCAGACGGGCAGCGTGGTCATCATCAGTGCCGATGCCACGGCACCGCACCAGTCCGTCATCACCGTGATGGAAGCCGCGCGCCGCGTGGGGCTGACGCAAATTACCTTCGCCACCCAGTCGGCGGCCAGCGCCGGGCGCTGACGCGGGCCCCGCTCCAGGCCCTGCGTATGCCTTTGGCTGACCTGTTGCGCCATGCCTGGCGCCAGCGTGGCCCTTTGGCAAGGTTGCTGTGGCCCGTCTCGCAGTTGTACGCGGCAGCCGTGCGGCGCCAGCAGCGGCGCTGGGCGGCCCAGCCCCCGGCACGTGCCGATGTACCGGTGATCGTGGTGGGCAATGTGATTGCGGGCGGCGCGGGCAAAACCCCCGTCACCCTGGCGCTGCTGGAGCATTTGCGTGCGCGTGGCTGGCGCCCCGGCGTGGTGTCGCGTGGCTATGGGCGGCGCACCACCGACTGCCGTGAGGTGCGCCCTGACAGCTTGGCCCTGGATGTGGGCGATGAGCCCCTCTTGATCGCCCGGCGCGCCCAGGTGCCGGTGTTTGTGGCGCGCCAGCGTATGCAGGCCGTGCAAGCGCTGCGCCAGGCCCACCCCCGCACCAATGTGATCGTGTGCGACGACGGCCTGCAGCACCTGGCGCTGGCGCGCGACGTGGAAATTTGCGTGTTCAACGACGAGGGCGCGGGCAACGGCTGGCTGCTGCCCGCGGGCCCGCTGCGCGAGCCCTGGCCGCGCCCGGTGACGGCAGTGCTCTACGCCGGTGCCTGCCCGCCGCTGCACCCCGGCACCCCGGCCTTTGCGCTGCAGCGCCACCTGGCCCCTGAGGCCGTGGACGGCCAGGGCCAGCGCCACCCCTTGGCGGCCCTGCGTGGCCAGCCGGTGTATGCCGTAGCAGCCGTGGCCCGGCCCGAGGAATTTTTTGCCCAGCTGCGCACCTGTGGCTTGCACGTAGCGCAGGCCCAGGCCCTGCCAGACCACTATGATTTTGAGAGCTGGTCGCGCTTGTCTGGTGCGCCTCAGAGGCTGATTTGTACCGAAAAAGATGCCGTGAAACTCTGGCCGCGCCACCCTGATGCGCTGGCTGTGCCGCTGCAGCTGCATATAGCCCCGGCCTTTTGGCAGCTCTTGGATGCCCGGCTGGCCTCGCTATCATCGCCGCCCTGACTTCCCACCCCTTTGTCGATTTCTTCTTGCGAGCCTTGCCCCATGGATACCAAACTGCTTGAACTGCTGGTGTGCCCCGTCACCAAAGGGCCGCTGATCTACGACCGCGAGCGCCAAGAGCTGATGTCACGCAGCGCTCGCCTGGCCTACCCGGTGCGCGACGGCATTCCGGTCATGCTCGAAGAAGAAGCCCGCACCCTGAGCGACGACGAGCTGGACGCGCTGTGAGCACCGCAGTCGCCTTTACCGTGCTGATTCCGGCACGCATGGCTTCGAGCCGCCTGCCCGACAAACCTTTGGCCGATTTGGCAGGCGTGCCCATGGTGGTGCGCGTGGCCCAGCAGGCCCAGCGCAGCGGCGCGCAGCGCACCGTGGTGGCCGCAGACGATGCGCGCATCGTGCAGGCCTGTGCTGCGCATGGCGTGGCGGCACTGCTTACGCGCAGCGACCACCCCAGCGGCAGCGACCGCCTGGCCGAGGCCTGTGAGCAACTGGGCTTGGCCGATGACGAGATCGTCGTCAATGTGCAGGGCGATGAACCGCTGATGGCGCCCGCTTTGATCGATGCCGTGGCCGCCGTGCTGGCCCAGCGCCCCCAAGCCAGCATGGGCACTGCCGCACACCCGCTGGCCAGCGTGGCCGAGCTGCTCAACCCCAACGTCGTCAAGGTGGTGTGCGATGGCGCAGGCCTGGCGCAGTACTTCAGCCGTGCGCCCATTCCCTGGCCGCGCGACCTGGGGCTAGACCCTGCCCAGCCCGCCTGGTGGCAGGGCGGCGTGGCGGTGCCACCGGTGCTGGCTGGTTTTGCACCGCTGCGCCACATTGGCATCTACAGCTACCGCGCGGGCTTTTTGCGCCAGTTTCCGCTCTTGCCCCCCGCGCCCACCGAAGCCATCGAGGCCTTAGAGCAGCTGCGCGCCCTGTGGCACGGCCATCGCATTGCAGTGCACACCACCGACCACGCGCCCGGCCCGGGTGTGGATACGCCCGAGGATTTGCAGCGGGTGCGTGCCTTGTTGCACGCTGGCGGCTGAAGTCTGCCCCAGCGTCTGCTCAAGCGCCTGGTGGCGTTTGCAGCATACGCACCAGCACCAGCAAGGTGTGGTTGACGGGCGTGGGCACAGCCAGGGCGGCGCCGCGCTGCACCACATAGCCATTGAGGTGCTCAATTTCGCTGATGCGCCCGCGCGCCAGGTCTTGCGCCGTCGAGGAGCACTGCAGCGGCATACGCTGCGCCAGCGCGTAGACGTTGGCACGCAGCGCGGCTTCTGCACTCAGGGGCGTGGCGCTCGCATCCTCTGGCGCACTGGGCGGCGGTAGCTGCACACCATCGGCACGTGCCACGGCCAGGCATTCATCCAGCACATCGTCGATCAGGCGCAGGGCTCCGGGCTGTGCCACCAGCCAGCCGTAGGGCCGCTGGGTGATGGCCGACAGCGCGTTGTAGGCGCAGTTCACGATCAGCTTGGCCCATAGCGTGCCGCGCAGGTTGTCGCTGCTGCGCGCGTTCAGGCCTGCTGCCTGCAAGGCGTGCAGCAAGCGCTCCCCCAGGGGCTGTGGCCCCAGCACTACATCGTTGCCGCCACCGTGCCAGACGTGGCCTGGCCCCTGCAGGCGCGTGGCGGCGTACACCACGCCGCTGGCCAGTGCTTGCGTGGGGCCGAGCACCGCGCGCAGGCGTTCGGCGCTGTCCACGCCGTTTTGCAGCGCCAGCACCAAGGTGTGGGGCGCCAGGTGGGGCTGCAGCTGCCGGGCGGCGGCCTCCAAGTCGGTGGCTTTCACGCACAGCAGCACCACATCCACCCCCTGCACGGCGGCTGCGTCGGTGTGGGCCGCCATGGGCAGGGACACATCCAGCGTGGCGGTTTGCAAGCGCAGCCCCTGCGCCTGGATGGCCTGCACATGCGCGGCGCGGCCAATCAGGCGCACCGGCAGGCCCGCGTGCGCCAGCAGCGCGCCCAGGTAGCTGCCCATGGCACCGGCCCCCATCACGGCAAAAGACGCAGGCGCTGGTGCAGCGGGTGGGGCATCGGCAATCGAAGAGGGCAGGGCAAAAGACATCAGGCCACCATAGGCAAGAAAAGCAAAAAACCAGCAGACAAAGTGCAGGAGCACCGCCGCAGCAGCGCGGTGAACAGCAAGCGTGGTTATACCGCCCGCCCATGCATACTTGCGCTTTTGCGTTTTTCAGGCGCTTTGCGGCAGTCCTGTGTACCCATGCACACCTTTTTTTGGCACGACTACGAAACCTTTGGCGCCGACACCCGGCGTGACCGGCCCGCGCAGTTCGCTGGCATTCGCACCGACGCTGAGCTGAACGAAATCGGCGAGCCGCTGATGCTGTATTGCCAGCCCGCCAACGATTACCTACCCGACCCCGAGTCCTGCCTCATTACCGGCATCACGCCGCAGATGTGCTTGGAACGCGGCGTGCCCGAGCGCGAATTTGCCGCCCGCATCGAGGCCGAACTGGGCCGCCCCGGCACCATTGGCGTGGGCTACAACACCATCCGTTTCGACGATGAGATCACGCGCCACATGTTCTGGCGCAACCTCATCGACCCCTACGCGCGCGAGTGGCAAAACCAGTGTGGCCGTTGGGACTTGCTTGACGTGGTGCGCATGGCCTACGCGCTGCGCCCCGAGGGCATCCACTGGCCCAAGAAAGACGACGGTTCGCCCAGCTTCAAACTGCAAGACCTGACCCGGGCCAACGGCATTGCGCACGACGCCGCACACGATGCTTTGTCCGACGTGCGCGCCACCTTGGCCCTGGCGCGGCTGGTGCGCCAGCACAACCCCCGGCTGTTCGAGTTTGCCCTGGGGCTGCACAAAAAAGACCGGGTGATGGCCGAACTGCGCCTGCCCGCCACCGTGCAGACGGCGCGGCCTTTTTTGCATATTTCCGGCATGTTCCCTGCCGAGCGCGGCTGCCTGGCCGTGATGTGGCCCCTGGCCAGCCACCCCACCAACAAGAACGAAGTGCTAGCCTGGGACTTGGCCTACGACCCCTCCGAGCTGGCCACGCTGCGCCCTGAAGATATTCGCCAGCGCCTGTTCACGCGCCAGGCCGAGCTACCCGAGGGCGTGATGCGCTTGCCGCTCAAGAGCGTGCACCTGAACAAATCGCCCATGGTGGTGGGCAACCTCAACACCCTCACGCCCGCGCTGGCGCAGCGCTGGGGCATCGATGTAGAGCGCGCTGCGCAGCACGCCCAGGCCGCGCGCGCCCTGCCTGACCTGAGCAGCACCTGGGCCGCCGTGTTCGAGCGCCCGCCAGAGCCTGCGCCCGATGTGGAGCAAGACCTCTACGGCGGCTTTGTGGGCGCAGAAGACCGCCGCCGCCTGAACCAGCTGCGCCAGCTCACGGGTGCCGAGCTGGCCCACGCCCGCACGGGTTTTGATGATCCGCGCCTGGCCGAACTGCTGTGGCGCTACCGTGCGCGCAACTTTGCCTCTACCCTCACGCCCGACGAGCAGCAGCGCTGGCAGCAGCACTGCGCAGCCCGCCTGCTGCACGGCCAGGGCGGGGCGCTCACAGCGCAGGCGCTGTTTGATCGTATCGACCAGCTGATGGAGCAGGCCGAGGAGCGCGAAGACGAGCGCGCCCACGACATCCTCAGCGCCCTGTACGACTGGGCCGAAGCCATTGCGCCCGAGGCATGAGCCGAGCGCCGACACCATGAGCGCCGACACCGATTTGTCTGTGGATTGGAACGCGCCGCCGCCAGACGACGGCCCCAACTACCTGCAGGCCGTTACCGACATGGCCGAGCGCTGCCAGGTGGTGGCACACAGCGCCATCTACAACGCCAACGGCATCAAACTGGTCGAGCAGGGTGCGCGCATTGACGCGCGGCTGTACGACCGCCTGGTGCAGCACCGTTTGCAGGGCAGCATTGACGGCCACCTGAGCGCCGAGAACGCGGTGGACATCGCGGCCATTCAGGCGCTGGCCCGCCAGCGCTGCCAAGAGCCCTTGCTGCAACGCATGGCCCAGGCCGTGGGGGGCGAGGCGGCGCTGCTGGCGCCCCTGGCTGCCGTGCCGCTGCCTGCACCCCTGGCCTTCAAGCTGACGGTGATGCGTGAACAGCAGCCGGATTTGCTGGCGCACAGTGTGGGCGTGATGCTGGTGGCCCTGTACCTGGGCCTGCGCACCGGCCTGGCCCAGGCCGAGGCCAGCCACCTGGCGGCTGCCGCGCTGCTGCACGACATTGGCGTGCTGCACATGGACCCCGTGTGGCGCGACCCCAGCCACAAAGTGGCCGGGCCGGGGCGCAAGCACTTGGTGGCCCATCCCGTCACTGCCATGCTGCTGGTGCGTGCCCAGCCTGCCTACCCGCCTGCCGTAGCCCAGGCGGTGCTGGAGCACCATGAACGCCTGGATGGCACCGGCTACCCGCGCGGCACGCCGGGTGCGGACATCTCGCCGCTGGGCCGCATCTTGCTGCTGGCCGAGGTGGTGGATGCGTTTTTTGGCAAATACAGCGACCACCCGGCGCAGCGCCTGTCGCTCATGCTGCGGCTGAACCACCGCAAATTTCCGCCCGCGCTGGTGGCGCTGGTGCTGCCCCTGCTGGCCGACGAAAGCACCGCAGGGGCCGATGCGCCGACCATGCAGGCCGAGGCCGAGCGCCATGCTGCCGTGCTGGCGCAGACCTTTGAGCGCTGGATTCAACTGCGCGCGCCGCTGGTGGGCAAGCTGCCTGCGCCCGGCGCGTTCATCGATCAGCGCCTGGGGGCCTTGCACAAAGCCCTGATCGCTGCGGGCGCCCACCCCCACCAATTGAGCGACATGCTGCCCCTGTTGCAAGGCGATGCCCAAGGCCTGGCGGAACTGGCCTTGGTGGGCCGCGAGGCGCTGTGGCAGTTGCAAGCCATCGTCCATGCCGTGCAGCGGCGCTGGCCCCAGCTGGGCGAACGCACCACCGCCGCCGATGCCGCTTGCGCCGACTGGTGTACGGCCTGTGAGCAGGGCCTGGGTGGTAGCGCTGCGAGTTAAATCGGCCTCTAGCCCTTGTGTAGCAAGCGCAAGCAGCTATCAAAATTGAATTTTCTTGGAGCTTTGCACGGCCATGCACAACCCGCACGATCCCCGTGTTTTGCCGCTGCGCGATGGCGTCAGCCCCAGCTGTGTGGCGCTGCCTTCGCAGATCACAGGCAGCATGCTCGATTTTTTGGCCCAGCGCCTGCCTACCGTGGCACGTGCTGAATGGGCACAGCGCATGGCTGCGGGCGATGTGGTGGACGAGTACGGCCAGTGCGTGACGCCTGAACGAGCGGCAGTGCCGGGGCTGCGCCTGTACTACTACCGCACGCTGGCACACGAAGCCGAGATTCCGTTCACAGAAACCGTGCTGTTCCAAGACGAGCACCTGGTGGTGGCCGACAAGCCGCATTTTTTGCCTGTGGTGCCCACCGGCGCTTACTTGCAGCACACGCTGCTGGTGCGCCTCAAGCGCAAACTAGGCCTGCCAGAGCTCTCGCCCATCCACCGGATTGACCGCGATACCGCCGGGCTGGTGCTGTTTTCGGTGCAGCGCGCCACACGCGGGCGCTACCAGGCGCTGTTTCGCGAACGCACGGTGCGCAAGGTGTACGAAGCGGTGGCACCCTGGCGCCCCGAGTTGGCATTTCCGCGCCAGCACCACAGCCGCATGGAAGAAAGCAGGCATTTTTTCCGTATGCACGAAGTGCCGGGCGCGCCCAACAGCTTCACCCGCATGGAGCTGCTGGAGGTGGCCGCACCCTGGGCACGCTACCGGCTGGAGCCGCTCACCGGCAAGCGCCACCAACTGCGCGTGCACATGAGCGCCCTGGGCTTGCCGCTGCGGGGCGATGCTTTTTACCCCGAAGTGAACGACCCGCCCGAGGGGGACTATTCCAACCCACTGCAACTGCTGGCGCAGCAATTGGCCTTCCTCGACCCCGTCACCGGCGAGCAGCGGGTGTTTCACAGCCAGTTGCAACTGCGGCCCCTGGCATAGCCCGGTGCCGGGGCCTGCCAATCTAGCTATTGGCGAGCACTTCTTCGCGCTGGGCTTGCCACAGGCTGTGCCTGGGGGGCTGGCACCATGATCCGGGTTGCTGCAGTCGGCTGTGCGCGGCCCAAGTTGACGCAGCAGTGGGCATCGCATCTAATGCAGCGCTTCCCCTTCATCCAAACCTTTTCACTATGTCTTTTCTTCGTCTTTCCTGCGCTCCCATTGTGGGCGCTTTGTTGACTTTGGCAACCAGCGCCTACGCGCAGGGCAGCGCCTGGCAGCCTTTTGTGTCGGTCACCCCGGGGTACCAGGGCTACAGCGATGTCGACGATGGTGGGCGCTTCAAAGTGAGCAGCGCCATTGTGCGTGGTGGGGCGTTTTACGCGCTGGGGGCGGGCAGTCGCATCGGCGTGACGCTGAACTACGACCAGTACGATTATTCGTTCGACAACGCCAGCGCTTTTGGCCCGCAAGCCCCGTGGGGCACCGTGCGCCGCTATGGCGTGTCTGTGCCGCTGTCCTGGGGCGTGTCTGATGGTTGGAGCCTGAGTGTGTCGCCTTCGGTGGACTGGTTTGGCGAAAAAGGTGCCAGCAGCAGCGATTCGCGCGTGTGGGGCGCCATGTTCTCGGGCGTCAAGCAGTTTGAAGGTGGTAACCGCCTGGGCGTTGGTGTGGGCGTGTACGAGCAAATTGAAAAAACCAGCGCCTTCCCCTTCGTGGTGGTGGACTGGCGCCTGAACGAGCGCTGGCGCCTGGTCAACCCGCTGCCCAGTGGCCCCACTGGCCCTGTAGGTTTGGAGCTCGACTATCGCCTCGACGGTGGCTGGACGCTGGGTGCCGGATTCTCTTATCGCAGTGTGCGTTTCCGCTTGGCTGATCGTCCGCTGGCCCGTGGTGGTGTGGGCGAGGAAACCGGGGTGCCCTTGTTTTTGCGTGTGACGCGCCAGTTCGGCCCGCAAATGGCACTGCACCTGTACGGCGGCGCGGTAGTGGGCGGCAAGCTGCGGGTGGAAGATGCCTCAGGCGAGCTGGTGGAGAAGCAAAACTTCAAAGCGGCCCCGCTGCTGGGCTTGTCGCTGGTGGGGCGCTTTTAGAGCGTGTTCACGATCTCGCGCGAAGGGGTGCAGGATGCGGATCGGGATGGGCTGCTAGGCGCAAACCGCAGCAATAGCCTTGCTATTGCGAGGATTTGCAACAACGCAGACCGCCCGATTCCGCGCCTGCACACC
>JAYRPZ010000113.1:0-5252 GCA_041910915.1 Acidovorax sp. | reverse complement strand
TGACAACCTGCGAGCTGTTTGACGGCCTGCTGCATGACTACCCCGGCTCGCCCCCGTCGCGCTACTTTGCGCGCGCTGCGGACAAAACCGTGCTGCGCGAGACGGTGTACGGCGACAGCGGCATGTTCCACGGCGCAAGCCGCCTGACAGCGCCCACGGTGCCCACGGATGTGTGGCTGCAGCTGGACTCTGTGTACACGCAGATCGTGCCCAACAGCCGCACCGAGGCGGCCACGGTGGACGCCCGCCCCACGGCGCGCCAAACCGTGGTGCTGGCAGACGCGCCCAGGCGCGTGGAGGTGGGCATTAGCCCGCACACGCAGCGCATCAAGATCGGCGAAGAGAACGCGGGCCTGGTGTACACGGCCCAGCTGCGCCCGCTGCCAGAGCCGGGCACGGTGTACATCGATTACTGGTCGCTGGGCAACCGCTACACCATCACCGACGATGGCACCGGGCGCCTTGCGGGCCAGGGCGGCGGGTCTGTGGACGCGCTGACCGGCACGCTGGCAATGACGCTCAAGGCGCTGCCCGACATTGGCAGCAGCATCACCATCACGCACGGCACGCGGGTAGGCTACACCGACCGATCCGGCCAGGGCGCGCAGGTGCGCGCGCCGGAGTACTGCTTTGTGCTTGCGCATGAGGGCGTGATTGCAGGCTCTTTGGCGCTGAGCTGGCCCAGCGGTGGTGCGGTGCGTACCGCCACTGTGGCCGCTACAGGCGCCATCAGCGGAGACGGCACGGGCGTTGTTGACCACCCCAGCGGTACCGTCTTGCTGCGCCCCAGCTACATGCCAGACCCTGGGGCGGACATCAGCATCGCATACCAGACCGACGCGGTGCACACAGAAATCCTTGCAGTGCCGCCGAGCACGCCGGATGCGGCCGGGTTTGTGCCCTTGCAGCTTGCGCAGCAGCCTGCTGCGGGGACGCTGCAGCTTGAGTGGGCCACGGCGCGCACCACCAGCAGCACCAGCGGCGCCGTGGACACAACGACCAAGGCCATCAAGCGCACGGATGTGTCCTACCTCATTCGCACGGTGCCGGAGTATTACGAGCCGCAGCCGCTGTCGGGCGGTGGCGGCGATGGCGGTGTTGCCATTGGCTCGTGGAGCAGCGGTGGCTCCAGCAGCGGTGGTTCGTCGAGCGGCGGGGGCGCAAGCTCAGGCGGGGGCGGCACGCCTGGCGGCGGTTGGGCAATTTCTTCGTCTTCTTCTTGAGGCAGGGGTCAGATATGGCAATTCGATACGTGGCGCGGCCCTTTGTGCTGAAGGTCAGCAACGGGAGTTCAAGCACCTTGTCGCAACAAAGTGCGGTGACTGCTGACGGCAGGCTGGTCGTGGTGCATGCGCTCACTGACGACGGTGCGGGGGGCTTTATTGACGGCTTGGGAACGGTGGACTATGCGGGCAAGGAGGTGTCTGTGAAGGTGGTTTCGCACGACCGCACCACCGAGAGCTACAAGTCCGACCACGACAAGGCGGCCGAGTTTGAGCACACCGTGACAGACGGCGAGGCCAGCAGCGATGTCAGCGCCCGCAAGGGCGGCGAGTACAGCACGGCCAGCGTGGGCGAGGAGGTGCTTGCGGGCTCGTCCATCGTGGCCCGCTATCGTGTGGCACCTGCCGTGCCAGTGGCCCGCACCATGAGCTACACGCCCGATGCAGTGAGCATTGACCTGTGCCCCTACACCTCCGACTCCATCGTGCCCGGCTCGGTCATGTTCCGCTGGATGGGCGCGGTGTACACGGATTTTGAGGGGGTGATCTACCGCGACCGTACCGGCTCAAGCCCCGGCGTTGCCAGCGGGCGGGTGGACTACGCAGGCGGCACCGCTGTGATGACCGACTGGGTGGTGGGCGGCACTGGGCCGCAGGATTTTCAGTTGCTGAGCCTGTGGACGCACAAAGGGGGCTGGAGCACCGCCTGCCTGTTCTTCAGCACTGACGCCGCGCCCTTGAGGCCAGGGCCCGGCGGGTTTGTGCTGTCGGTGGTGGATTTGACCGGCGCCACACTGACTGCCAACGTGGACGCCCAGGGCGTCATTACCGGCAGCCACATGCGGGGCCGTGTGGAGCCGTCGCGCGGCGGGGTGGAGCTGCAGTTCGGAGACTTCGTTTTGGCCGCTGACCTGACTGACGCGCAGAAGGCAGAGTGGTGGTACGACGCGGCGGAAGTAGGCGCGGTGCACCCCGGCAAGGTGTGGCGCCCCTGGCCGGTAGACCCGAGCACGCTGCGCTACTCTGCCGTGAGCTACATCTATCTGCCGGTGGACGTGACGCTGATGGGCCTTGACCCTGCCGCGCTTCCCGCCGATGGCCGCGTTGTGCACGTGCGCCCAGGCGGCACCTGCGTGGTGGGCATCACGCATGGCGGCACAGCGTTTGCCCCCGCCGTGGGCATGACCTACAACCTGGGGCACGAGCGGCTGTCGTTCGTACAGGTGCTGGACGCCACCTCGGGCGCAGAAATCCTCACGGGCTACACGGCAGACCTGGACGCTGGAACGGCGACTTTTACAGACCTGGCGGGCTACCCCGCGCAGGTCAAGGTGGTGGGCCGCACAGAGGTGTACCGGCAGATTGCCGAGGTGCGCATCGACGGCAAGGTGCGCCTGACGCAGCCTGTGGGCTATGGCTTCCCGGCTGGGGCGGTGCTCAGCACAGCGCTGCGCCAGGGCGACCGCTTTGCGCGCGTGAGCCGCGTGTACGACCAGGCGAGCTGGGACGGCACCACCTGGCACGACGGGCTTGACCCGGCCAGGGGGGCGGCAACCGGCACTTTCAACGTGGGGCAATACCCGATTGAGGTCAATAACTTGGGCGCCATCACAGAGCGCTGGGCATTGCGTATCAATGCCAGCGGCACCCAGTTCGATTTGATTGGCCAGCATTTGGGACAGATTGCCAGTGGCAATCGGGGGGAAGATTTTTCTCCTATCAATGTCGCCTCAGGCGCGCCATACATGACGGTGCGCGCAGCGGGCTGGAACGCGGGCTGGGTGGCGGGCAATGTCCTGTTCATTGACACCGTGGGCGCAGAAGGCTCTGTGGCCGTCGTTCGGGCAACCCAGCCCGGCTCCCCGGCGGGGCTGGATGACTCGTTCTGGATCGTGCAACGCGGCGATGTCGCCCGCGACCCTGAGAGCAGCTTCACATAAGAGGGCACAAATGTCTGATGCATATGCAGTGAGGTACATACACGAAGGCATGCGTGGCGCGCCTGTTGTCAACGGTCTGAACGGCACGCTGATTGCGGCACTTGACGCGCTTTTTATAAACGGTTGGGGATCGGCCACTGCCGCAACGCTCACGGTGGCCGATGGGGTCGCTACGGCCACTTTCAGCGCCAATACCTTGTGGGAGCCAGGCGCAGTCATTCAGGTGAGCGGCGCCGTGCCGGGCGCCGTCAACGGCCTTGCACGGGTGCAAAGCTCTTCGGACACCGTGATGACGTTCCCCACCGCTGCGGCGGACGGTACCTATACGGGCACCATCGCCATCAAATATGCGGCGGCTGGGTGGGAAAAGCCCTTCACGGGCACCCACATGGCCGCGTACCGGAGCCGGGAGGTGGCTTCGCCCAGGCATTTCCTGCGAGTGCGCGACAGCTACGGGGCGTACGCAACCGTCGCGGGCTTTGAGTCCATGACCGCCATCAGCACGGGCACAGCGCGGTTCAGCCGGGCCGCGAGCCTGGACAGCAACCAGTCCGCATGGCAGAAGTCCCAAGCGGCTGATGCGCAGCCAGTGCCGTATTTGCTTGCGGCGGACTCGCGGGCGGTGCTGATTGCGCTGTCCGTTGGCGTACCCCAGTCCCCAAGTTACGTGACTTCCAACGTGCGCGGCTTTGGCGACCCTGTGGTGCTGGCGCCAGGGGGCGATCCCTGGTGCACATTTTTGAGTGCATCGACTTTTGATCAGGGCGGAGTGAATGAGGGGGCCTTGTCGGGGGCCAGCGCAGCAGCGGGTTCGCTTGGCTCTGTTGTTGTACCCAGAAGACCCAATGGCACGGCGGGAGTGCAATCGCTGGGCACACGACCGATGGCTGGCGCTGTGGCCGGCGTGATCTCGGGCGACGACGCCACACTTGGCCCGGCGCCATCCGCGATTGATGGCGCTGTGCTCCTGTCCAGGATGCAGTTGGTGCAAGCGGACGGCACGCCAAGGGCGTTTGTACCAGGCATGGGGTACGTGCCCCAAAGCGGCGCTGCGGCCCTTTTTGGCCGGGGCGACGTGTTGGCAGGCGCGGGTGATTTAATCGGGCGCCGCCTGCGTGCAGTCTCGGTAGGCAATAGCATCTATTCGCCGAGCGGCATCGCTTTTGTTGATCTGACTGGCCCGTGGAGATAAGCCATGGCAGCGCATCGGACATGGGGGGTGTTTTTTTCGTCGGCTACGATCTCCTACACGCAACTCACGGAGGTGGCTTTTCTGAACGCGGCTGGCTCGGAGGTCAGCATAGGCGGGGAGGCGTTTGCGTCCAGTGAATATGGCGCCGGGTATGAAGCAGCCCGCGCTTTCGACAAGAACACAGGCACCGATTGGTGCACCGCCTTTGGCGACGTGGATCGGCGGCTTTGGTATGTGCACCCAGCCGCAGTAGATGTGGCCAAGCTGCGCATTCGTTGCTCGAACTCGCCCTACATCCCGCAGTCTGTCGCGGAGGTGCGGGTGCGGTGGAGCGACACCATGGGCAGCGCTTGGTCTGAGGATGTGCACAGGCTCAGCGTCGAGTCCGGCAGCTTTGCTGCCGGGGCGACTGTTGTCATGAACTTGCTGCCGCCGCTGGTGCTGACGCCATTACCACCGCCTATGCGCCTGGAGCAAAACCTGCTGCATCCGCATGCGCGCAGCGTGGGCGTCATCAGTGACCGCGTGATGTTCAAAGCCACGCCGACCGCGCCTGAGTCTCCTTTTGCCCTGGGCCGCGTCTGGCTGCTGCGCCTTGCCGACGGCTACAAAGCCTGGGAGGGCTGGAGCGATGCGGGCGGCTACTACACGGCCACGGGCCTGGAGCTGGGCGTTGAGTACATCGCCGTGGGGATTGACCCCTACCGCACCCACAAGGCCACGGGCGCAGGGCCTGTGGTGGCCACGGAGGCCGCCCCATGAGCAGCCTTGCGATCATCACGGAGCACCGCGCGGCCCGCAACGCGGCGAGCATCGCTTTGGCAGATGCCGGGCCTGGCCCGGCGTCCATCAAGCTGTACACAGCCGAGGGCGGCACGCTGCTGGGCACGCGCACGC
>JAYRPZ010000112.1:0-15650 GCA_041910915.1 Acidovorax sp. | reverse complement strand
TTCTTTTCTGAGCTGCCTATGCGGCAGAGAACTTGCATGGGCGCATTGTCGCAGCAGCCTCATTTTTCTGAGCTGCCTATGCGGCAGAGAACGCGTAGCCCGCCAGCTTGTGGGTGCTGGCCGTTTTCTGAGCTGCCTATGCGGCAGAGAACTGTCCATGGCGAGCCCTCGGTGTTTTCGTCCATTTCTGAGCTGCCTATGCGGCAGAGAACCACCCAGCAGCCGCCCGCGTCACCGCTACTGGTTTCTGAGCTGCCTATGCGGCAGAGAACGAGCACGTCTCGGATTGCACCGTGACGCAGGTTTTCTGAGCTGCCTATGCGGCAGAGAACCGGTGGAGATGTCATCGATGTGGACGCCAAGACTTTCTGAGCTGCCTATGCGGCAGAGAACTTGATGGCCGCGACAAGGCTGGTTTTGGTGGTTTTCTGAGCTGCCTATGCGGCAGAGAACCCGTTGTTTTCGGCGTATCGAGTTCTCGCCATTTTCTGAGCTGCCTATGCGGCAGAGAACACCTGCACTTGCTCCACCGGTTTCGGCGCGATTTTTCTGAGCTGCCTATGCGGCAGAGAACTGCCAATTTCCGCCGTATCGCCCCCGCATCGGCTTTCTGAGCTGCCTATGCGGCAGAGAACGCCAAGAACCGCGCGGCCAAGGCGACACTGGATTTCTGAGCTGCCTATGCGGCAGAGAACAAAGCAGGGCCGTAGGAATGCGGCTCACAGATTTTTCTGAGCTGCCTATGCGGCAGAGAACTGCATTGTCATGCAGATAACCCACTGATTTTTAAAGAACAAATGCCTTATTGGGTGGCTGAACCCATTTTTACGCGCGGCTTGTAAGTCCTTGATGGACAAGGGCTGTGGGCAGTGCGCGCAAAAAAGGGTCAAAACCAGGGGATGCTGGCGTGGGGGCCTAGGCCGTAGGTGTTGAAGTGCCCCACCACGGCGGTGGCCAGCTGGGGGCCGTGGGCGATGAACAGGCAAAACGGCTGGCCAGTGCTGCTGCTGCGCAGGTGGGCGTAGGGCAGGTCGGGGCGGCGTTCCACGCTGTCGGGGATGGCAGCCTGGGCTTGCGCAGCGGTTTCGCCCTTGCGCTGCATACGACGGCGGCGCAGGCGTTCGGCATTGGTTTTGAACTGGCGGCGCAGCACCAGGCGGTGCGGCGCGTTGGGCGGCGCGGCGGCCAGCGGCGTGAGCGCCACATGGTCGCGCATGCCGCGCAGCCAGTCTTGCGCCATCAGTGCCTCCAAGGCGTGCTGGGGGCCGTGCAGCCGCAGCACGCTGCCCAAGGTGCGTTGGGACAGGGGCGCATTCACATGCTGCGGAAAGCTGGTGCCAATGTCGCCCGCGCCGTGCTGCACCAGCGCCCGGTGCAGCTTGGCCAGCAGCGCGCCCAGCAGGTGGGCGTGGCTGAACTCGGGGTCGGGCAGCAGGGTGATGTCGATGTAGTGCGTGGTCATGGGGCCTCGCGCGTTAGCTGGCATCGCCAAACACACCGCCACGGATGAGTACGGCCATCACAAAGTGCTGCTGCTCCACGGGCGGCACCTGGTCTTTCAGCAGCCAGTGGTCTAGCAGGGTGTAGAAGTCCAACTTTTGCTTGGGCTGGCGGTAGGCCTTGCCTTGGGTGGTGACGGAGCCGTAGGGCTCCACGGCGATGGGGCCGAGTTCGTCGGCACCTTCGTACCAGGTATCGATGGTGCGAATGGCGTTGCCGATTTTTTGCGAGTGGATGGCTGCCACGCCGTCCACGCTGTACAGCGTTTTGCTTTTGCCTGCGCTGGCTTTGTCCAGAATCAGCTCTTGCGATGGGAAGACTTCTTGCCCCGCACCTTGGCGCACCCAGGCCGTCACCCGCAGCAGCACATGCTGCGTTCCGGCCAGTCCGTCCGCAATGGTTTGGCCGAGTTCTGCCAAGCCTTCTGCTTCATGATTGATAGCTGCTAGCGCTCGTGTATTCAGGGCTAGAGCGTTAAAAGACCATTTTTTTTGGGCCTGCCCGTTTTGCATGTGCTCCACGGTGACTTCCACCTGTTCGGCACCCATGCGGTTGCGCCACAGAAAGCGGCCATTGGCCAGGTTGGCGGCGTAGCGCCGCGCCAGCTCGCCAAAGCCATGCTGCTGCACATAGCCCTGCACGGTGGCCAGCAGCTTGGCCCGGTAAGCCGCGCTGTTGCAGGCCGAGGGTGTGCCCGCGCCGCCCAGCACGCGCAGGGTGAATTGCACCTTGAGCGTGTCGGCCTCGGCGGGCAGGGCGGCCACGTCCACGGTTTGCAGGTTGGGGTTTTCAATGGCAGCGTCCAGCTTGGCGGGGTCTTGGTCTTTGGCCTTGAGTCGGTTGCTGATGGTGCCGCGCACAGATTTCTCACGGACAACCACGGGCTGCCATGCGTGCGAGTTGGCACGGTCGTCCCAGCGGCCTGCGTGGAATACGGCGTCGGAGGGGTCGAGCTTGCGTTCAAAGGCCAGGACGGATGCGGTGGTGAGTTTGTCGGTCATGGTGTCAGTCTTTCCAAAAGGTGCTGTGAGGGGGCGATGGGCGTGGGGAGTTAGGTGTAGGCATAGGCTTCATCGTCGTCCCATGCGTCTTGCGTGTCCGTGTCTGTGTGGGCCGCGGTGGCATCGTCCGCTGGTGGCGGTTGGTAGCCATTGCGGCAGCGGTACAGGCCCAGGGCGTCGTCGGTTTCGGCACGCCACAGCAGCTGCCCCAGGTGCGTCAGGCGGTGCGGGCTGATCCACTCGCCCAGCGCATAGACTGATTCCACAAAGCGCAGCGGCACGCTGGCATCGCGCGCGTTGCGCACCGTACCGGCAGCGTGTGCTTGGGGCGTGAGTGCGGCATAGCCCACGGGGATGGGCACGATCCAGCCGCTGCCTTTGCGGCGCTGTGGGTCGGCCCACGGCACCTGCCCGTCGGGCACCGGCGCTGCGCCCTCTGGCACCACCGGCGCGTAATTGAAGCGCGCCGCGTGCAGCCAGGCATCCAGCAGCGTGGCGGTGGGTTGGCTGGCGCGCAGCGCTTGCAGGCGCTGGGCCAGCAGGTCATCACGCCCCACCAGGGCAAAGCCCGGCAGCCACTGGCGCCGCCATTGGCGGAATGCCTTCTCTGCTGCCACAGGGTCTTCGGGCACGATGGTCATCCAGGGGCGTACGCGTTTGCCGGGCACGGGGCGCGATGGCAGCACACTGCCGCCCGCCACGCGCATACCCGCCAGGAGGTGACCGGCCAGCGCCGCCCAGTCGTCCAGCTGGGTTTGGTTGCCTTGCACCAGCGCCGCCGGGGTGCCGGGCGTGCGCTTTTCTGACACGGCCAGCACCAGCGTGAGCTGCAGGTGCATGCGGCCTTCTTCCACGATGGCGGCGGTGCTGCCGTCTTTGCCCACCGGGTTGCGCGTCAGGTTGAAGTTGCGCACATAGCCTTGCGTGACCTGCTCTTGGTGGTGGTGGCACACCACGCCCACGCCGTGCAGCCGCAGCGGCACGCCGGCTTGGGCCAGTTTGCGCTCCAGCGCCCACATCACGCCGGTAAAGGCCGTGATGGAGGGGAAGCCGTGCGTCAGCGGGCTGGCAATGGCATTGGCGTTTTGAATGCGCAGGTGGGGGAGGATGAGGATGGCTTGGGGTTGCTGCGGGCTCATGGGTTCTCCTCTCGCAGGGCCACCAATTCCGCATGTGTTTTGCGGATGGGGATGTCGTGGGGCGCATCCAGCTTGCTGCGCAGCTCGCGCAGTTGCTGCTTGAATCCGTCTTCGTCGGTCAGCAGCACTTTCTTCCACTCGCGTGCTTCGGCATCACCCACGGGTAGCTTGCCGCGCAGTTGCGCGTTGAGCCAGTTGGCAAAGGTTTTGCCGATGGCTGCGGGCCAGTCCATGTACAGCCAGTCATGTGCAAACTGGGCTTCTTCAGGGATTTCTGTACGCAGAGGATCCAGCCACAGCATCTCTTCGTAACTGAGCTTTTCAAAGCGCTCTTTATCCCGGCTCCAGCCCGGCGGCAGGAGCTGTTGCAACTCAGCGGCCAGCGACACCAATTCGTCCAGCAGGGTGTCGAGCAAGGCCTCGCGCCGCTCACGGGTGGCCAGATTGGTGTCGGGGTTGGACTCCAAAAACACCCGCAGCGCCCGCACGGTGCGGCGCACTTCGGGCCGGGCGATAAACAATCGATCGAACACGGAAGCTGCATGCACCGGCAACCGCACCGCGCTGGTCTGCCAATTTGGCGGCAGCGACGACAGCAGGTAGTTCACACCCCGCCGTTCGCTGTTGAGTTGGCTGATGTTCTGTGGCTTGGTGCCGCCCATGTTTTGTACCGCCAAGCCGGGGTAGTCGTGGAACACGCCGTCATGCATCTTGCGTTCGCGCCGCGCTTGGCGGGCCGCTTTGTTAGCTTCGCCAAAGCGGTCTTCCTGCACCTGGGCGTGTACCGCATGGGCCAGCGAGGTGGCGTACAGCGGGGCCAGCAGGGTGTAGTGGGCATCGTCGCAGGCATCGCTGCCCGTGAGCCAGTACAGCTGCTTGGCCAGGGTGTGGCTGCTGGGGCCTTCAGCGCGGGGTTGGGTGAGCGACACCAAGGCATCGCGCAGCGCCAGGGCTTGTTGCGGGTCGGGGTGCAGGGCGGCCAGGGCATCGGCATCGTGTGCCAGCAGGGCGGTGAGCAGGCTGCGCCCGTGTACTTCCAGCTTGAGCAGTTTGTACACATCCAGCGCCGCCGCATTGCCCACCACATCGCCCACAAAGTGCTCGCCCAGTGCGTGGCTGCCCAGTTCCGCCAGCGCGGGCAGGGTGCTGGGTTCTACATACAGGTTGGTGCCGCGTGCGTCGGGGTGGATGGGTTTGAGGGCGTGGGTGACGGCCTGGATTTGCTGCACGCGCCGTGCCGCATCTTTTAGCCAGGCGGTGGGCTGATGCTGCGCTAGCACCTCCTGGCGTTTGTCGTCTTCTTCGTCTTTCAGCTTGTCAAGTTTGGCGTGCAGTCTCTCTTGTAAGAAAGCCGCAATCGCCTCGCGATAGCTGGCGTGATCCGCTGGTGGTGCTTCATTTTTCACTCGACCCTCACTCCTGGTAGCTAAAATGAGTAGCCATCATATGTGAATATCTGCAGAAAACGCAGCTTAGAAAATCATCTGTGAGTATCTTTTGATCTGCCGCACAGGCAGCTCAGGCTTTCTTGGTAAAGCCCAAACGCTCATCCCACCACCAGCCCGCCTGCGATTCAGGCAGGCTGGCGGTGGCATAGCGTTGCGCGCATTGCTCCAACGACAAGCCCTGCGCTTGCGCCAGTGCAGCCAGTTCCGCCATCCCATTCACCTGCGGCCAGGGCGATACGCTGGGTGATGCCAGCTGCGCTGCGGGCACGGGGTGGCACAGGCTTTGGTGGATGGGCACATAAACCTTTTCGTAGCGGCGCTCCCCGTCTTGCACGCGGTGCAGTTGCAGCGTTTCCTCCTCTTCGTCTGGTAGCAGGGCCACGTCGTCGCGTTGCTGTGGGTCGTAGCGAAAGCGTTGGAACTGCGGCAGCAGGCCGGTAAGCCACAAGGATCGGGGCGTGTCGGGCTGGGGCTCGTGCCACTGCAGGCAGGCCGCATGGGTGGGCGTTGCGGTGCCTGGGGGCTTGGGCAGCAGGCTGTCGTGCATGCGGGCGTGCTCCAGGTCGATCCAGCGGCGGCGGGGCAGCAGCTTGTTGTCGGCTGGCAGGGCAATCCGTGGCTGTGCGTCTACCGCCCAGGCTGCGTTTATGCCGATCTCTCGCGCCAAAAGGTCGTGCAAATAGTGGGACTTGAGCTGGAACGGCGCATGCTCTGTCTCAAACCCCGGTTTCTCGTAGGCAGGCTTGTCGGGCTTTTTGTAATGCCGCAAGTTGCTGTCCAGCACCACCATGTTCACCCCGCCCACGGCCCCGCTCCGGTGCCGCCGCACGCGCCCGGCCAGCTGGATGAGCGAGCGCATGGACGAGGGTTCGACCACCGCCCAGTCGTAGTCGTGATCGCGCCCCACTTCGGTGACGGGGCTGCCCAGCACGATGAACAGGTGGTGCCGTTCGGGGTGGGCGTCGATAAGGGCACGCAGGGCGGGGCGCTGCAGTGCGGGGTCGTGATCGTTTTGGGTACCTCGGCGGTTGAGCAAGGTGTCCAGCTGCTGCTCGATGGCCGAGCGCAGCAGCAGTGGGAACTGCGAGTGGTACACGCACAGGTGAACGCGCACGTCGGGGGCCGGGGCGCCCAGCGCATACATGGCCAGGGCCACGTCGTACAGCGGCGCGATGTTGGCCATGCGAATGAGGCCCAGGCTCACACACTTGCCACTGGTGGCGTCTAGGCTGTGGTTGTGGGGCCGTTGGTGCAGCTGCCAGGCTTGCGCCAGCACCAGGCGGGCAAAGTCCTTGCGGCGCTCGGCTTCGTCCAAGCTGCTCCAGGTATCGGGCAAAGGCGCAATCTGCGCCAAGCGCCGCACCTCGGCCTGCTGCAGCTTGGCAACGCGCTTGCGCACGTACTGGCTGTGCGCCTCGCGGAAGGCGGGCCCGTCCGCGCAATCTTGTGTGGACTGGTGGAACTCGTCGATCCACAGGCAGCAGATGTTCATCGGCTCGCTGGGCCGCTCGCTGCGGTGCTGCTGGTACACGGCACGCCCGGCGCGGTAGGCCAAAAATAGTCCTTCCACCAGCGCAGGGGCCAGCGTGGCCGAAGACAGCAGCACCCGGCTGCCCAGCAGGCCTGCCCAATGCACCAGCCGGGTGAGGGCGGGCAGGTCGGCCATGTCGAAATCGTCGGGCTCGTCCAGCACCAGATCGCTGGTCAGCAAACGCAGCATGGGCGCGATCTGGCGGCCACCGCGCAGGCTTTCGGTGGCGGGGGTGAGGTGGTCCACGGTGCAGACCAACAGGGGAGCGGCAATGAGCGCGCGGGCTTTGGCGTCGTCGGTCAGGCGCTGCAGCAGCGGGTGCTGGTCGTTGCCCTCAAACAGCACGGTGCCTGCTTCGTCCAGCAGCGCTTGGCTGGAGGCCGAGCCGGTGGCCTCGGCCTGCTGCTCCCAGTAGTCAAACAGCGCCCGGCTGGCCGCACCGCCGACCTGGATGGCCAGTTGCTCGTCGTTCAGTTGCAGGTCGTGCTGGAACACGCGCCCGGTTTGCAGCGTGAGTGTGCGCAGTCCCATGGCAAAGGCGCAGCGCAGGCCGGTCGCTGGGTCGGCCAGCGCATTCATCACCCGGGCGTTGCCCAGCGTCTTGCCGCAGCCGGTAGAGGCCATGTTGACGATGAACGCACCTTGTTGCGCCGCACGGGCGCGCACGCTGGCGGCCAGCTCGGCGGCCTTGTCTTGCCAGGCAAAGCGCGGGTCGGTGCTGCGTTTTTTCAGGGGCGTGTGGTGCTTGAGTGCGGGCAGGCTGTGCGTGAGGCTGGGCAGGGAGCGTGCCACCAGCGTGGCGTGGGCTTGCACACCCAGCAGGTGTTCATCTAAGGTTTGGTTAAAAATTGGGCTTTTACCCTTATCCAGCAAGCGCGAGCAGCTATCTTTTTGGTAGTCATTGCGGCGCGTATTGGCATAGAGTGGATAGGCCGCGTTGCGGTACGGGGTGCGCTGGGCTTCGTCGGTGAGGCTGGAATAGTGGTGATCGGCCAGCATCAGGCACAGGCGGGCGAGGTGCATGGCAAAGGGGTCGTGCAGCACCATGCTTTGGCCGGGGGCTTGCGACAGTGCCTGCAGCTTGCGTGCGTAGCGGGCTGCCTTTTTGCGCCAGGCAGGCTGGGTGACGGGCAGCCCGCGCGGGAAGTGCCAGTGGGCTTGCACCGTGGCGGGGGCGGTGCGCTCGCGTGGTTCGTTCCAGTCTGCGCTGATGCGCAGCAGTATGTCGTCCAAGACGTTTGAATTTAGGAAGTGGGGGCGCGCCCCAAAGCGGTGGTGAATGCACCTTTCGTCTTCCATGTCATGTGGATCTACATCGTGTGACTTCTCTACTGGCATACAGGGCAGACGGTGGTGGGTGAACACCAGCCAGGCCACGGCCTGGGCCAGGGGTGGCAGGTGGGCGAAGGGCAAGCGCTGCTGGGCCTGGGGCTCGTCCAGTCCATCGCGCAGCAGCCGCCCGTCTGTATGGTTCAGCCAAAGCGCTTCAAACGCTTTGGTATCGGTACCTGGCGCGGCGCAGTCTGCCAGCCGCTGCAGCCAGCCTGCGTCGTCGTCCTGCCCCACAAACGCCTGAAACAGTCGCACCGATACCCATTCATGGCGGTAGTGGTTGCGCTCGTGCAGTCCTGGGTTCTTGAGCTTGTCCTGGAATGCCTGCGTGGCTTTGCCCAGGTCGTGCAACAGGGCCGCCAAGGCGGCCAGGGCAGTGATGTGCGGCAGGTGGTGCCAAGCGTTTTCATCCCCCGTGCGCAGCACGTTGCTGGTGGTGGTGTTGGTGGGCACGGCGCCCTGGTCGTTGAACTGGCTGGCATCGCCCACCACCCACAGCAGTTCGCTGTGGTCGCGCCCGCGAATCCAGTGGCAGGCTACGGCGGTGTTTTTGCGTGCCGTCTGGCGCAGCAGCTTGCGCAGGGTGTCCAGCCCCGCCTGGGTGATGGGGGTTTGCCACGTGCGCTCGCCACGGCGTTCGGCAAACTGATCGAGGATGCGCCGGGTTTCGGTCAAGGCGCGCTTGGAGCATTGGGAGACAAGCAGTACGTTCATGCCGCAGCCCCCTGCCCAGGCACCTGTACACCTGCCAGGCGCGCGGTGGAGGTGGCAATCTGTTGCAGGGTCTCGATCATGAAATCGAGCGCTTCGCTGCGCGTGAGTGCCTCGATGCACTGGCGGCGGAACTGCTGTTCTTCGTCGCCGCGCATGGCCGACAGAAAGGCCTGCGGCAGGATCACGGCATCTTTGACCAGATCGGCCGCATCAAACACCAGGCCGCCCCGCCGCGTCTTGCCATGCAGCACGGCCAGTCCGTGGGGCAGTCCCAGCACCCAGGTGGCGGTGGCACCCAGGCCGTAGGCCAGGTAGTTGCCGTGGTCCAAAAAGCGGTTGGCTGCATCGGTGCCCGTGCCGCGTTTGGCGCGGGTGAAGTCCCCGTAACCCACCGCCTCCACAGCAAGTTTGAACAAGGCTTTGGTCAGTTGTGCTTCGTCGGTGAGCAGTGTGGTGACGTCGGGCGCATGAGCGATGCGTTGCGTGAACTGCGCCACCAGGGCTTGCAGGCGCGAGGTATCGGCGGCAAAGCCGGCATCGCGCAGCGCCCGGGTGTCCCACGCTGCTTGCAGGCGCTGTAGCCGTGCTGTTTGCAGCTGCTGGGCAGCGTGCAGGCGCAGTGCGTCGTCAAACCAGAACTTCACCCAGGCTTGCAGGTACTCGGTGGGCCGGTATTCGCTCTGCGGCGTCAGCCAGGCCACCTCAACATCCACCTCATTGGCACTGAAGAGCGGCGTACCACCGCCACCGCAAAATCCCACCAGCACACCTGCCTTGGCTAACTCGCGCATGGCGGCTTGGGTGATGGAGGTGCCGGTGCCCAGCAAAATGCTCGTGGTGTTGGCGATGGGAATGTTCCAGTACAGGCTTTTTTTGCCCGCATCGGTCACGTACTCCACCCGCCCACCGTTGACCAGTACGCGGCAGTGTTCCAGGTAGTAAATCTGGGCCCGCTTGGAATGGATGATCGTTTTGAGATCGGTGCTGCGAATTGCTCCTGCCACCTTTGTGCTCCCCGTTGTTGTCTGTCGAGCCGTCCATCATGCCGCCCAGGA
Source organism: Acidovorax sp. (assembly GCA_041910915.1). Lineage (GTDB taxonomy): Bacteria > Pseudomonadota > Gammaproteobacteria > Burkholderiales > Burkholderiaceae_C > Paenacidovorax. Next base: position 5,930 of record JAYRPZ010000112.1, on the reverse strand, counting down.
CGGTGCAAAGCCAGGCAGATATGGGGGAACTACGTACCCAGCACCGCAAAGTATTCGTGCAACGCCGCGCGCTGCGTGCGTGTGGCGTTGACGGGGGCTGTGGTGTCTTCGTAGCCCAGGGCCATGCCGCAGACCACCAGGTGGTCGGCGGGCAGGCCCAGGGTGCTGCGCACGATGGCGGGGTACGAGGCCAGGGCACCGATGGCGCAGGCGCCCAGGCCCTGGGCGTGCGCGGCCAGCATCAGGCCGTGCAGGGCCATGCCCAAGTCCATGAAACCGCCGCTGCCAAAGTCCTGCTGCAGGGTGACGACCAGGGCCACCGGGGCATCGAAAAAACGGTAGTTGTGTTCAAAGTGGCGCGCCCGCGCTGCGGCGTCGCCGCGTTCCACCCCCAGGCAGCCGTACAGCGCCTGGGCTGCCGCCACCTGGCGTTTGCGCAGCTGCATGGGCATGGGTCGGGGAAAGTAGGCGTAGTCCTCTTGCTCGGGCTGGCCGCTGCGGTAGGCCTGGCACAGGGCGTCGGTTAGGGCTTGGCGCGGGCGGCCTTGCACCAGCCAGAAGTGGCCGGGCTGCAGGTTGGCACCGCTGGGGGCCAGGCGGGCGGTGTGCAGCAGTTCTTCCAGCAGGGGCTGGGGCACGGGCGTGGGCAGGAAGGCGCGCACCGAGTGGCGGGTGCGTGCCAGGTGCTGGTAAGCGTCGGGGGCGAGGGTGTTCATGGTGTGGTGTGGTTCCAGGGGGCCAGCAGGGTGGCGCTGCCCAGGCCGCCCGCACCTGCCACGCAGGCCAGGGCGCGGGCGTGTGCGGCAGGCGTGCGAGCGGTGAGGCGCGAGAGGGCGCGCACCAAGGCGATGGCGCCCGAGGCACCAATCGGGTGGCCGCGCGCCAGTCCGCCGCCTTCGGGATTCAGCGTCTGCCAGGGCAGGCCCAGGGCTTGGGCAAAGGCCAGGCCCTGGGCGGCAAAGGCGTCGTGCAGTTCGAGGGCGGCCAGGCTGCGCGGGGCGATGGCGTGGCGCTGCAGCAGCGTGTGCGCGGCCTGTTGGGCGCAGAGCATGGGAGTTTCCGGAGCACCGCCCAGGGTGCAGGCGTCTAGCCACTGGGCGCGCGGGCGCAGGCCCCAGCGCTGGCAGGCGGCGGGGCTGGCCAGCAGCAGCAGGGCAGCGCCGTCGGCCTTGGGTGAAACGGCCAGTGTGGAGAGGCTGCAGTCCTGCCCTTGTGGGCCGCTGCGCTGGCGCACGGCGGGCATACGGGCAGCACGCGCTGGCGTGAGCACGCGCGGGTAGGCGTCGTGCGACAGAGCGGCGATGGGCACGATTTCCGCGTGCTGGGTGGCGCGGTGCTGCAGGGCCTGGGCGTGGCTGTGCAGGGCGTAGGCGTCTTGCACGCTGCGCGGCAGGGCGTGTGCGGCAGCCAGGTCGGCGGCGGCGTCCAGCATGTCGGGGTCGCGCTCGGGCCAGGGGGCGAAGGCCGGTTGCTCGTAGGGCTGCGGCATTTGGCCGTTTGCCTGGGGGCGGTGCAGGCGCAGGGGGGCGCGGCTCCAGGCTTCGGCACCACCTGCCAGCACCACCTGGGCCTGGCCCAGGGCCAGCAGGGCGCAGGCGTGGGTGACGGCGTCCATACCGGCGCAGCACTGGGTGTCCACGGTCAGCGCTGGGGTGCGCTCGGGCAGGCCGGCGGCCAGGGCCAGCAGGCGCGCGGGGTTGCCGCCAGCGCCCAGGGCGTTGCCCAGCACCACAGCGTCCACTGCGCTGGCGGGCAGGCCCGCTTGCGCCAGCAGGTGCTGCACCAGCGGCGTGCCCAGGGCATGGGGCGGGCAGGCGGCCAGGGCACCGCCCACCGGAGCCACGGGCGTGCGCGCCCAGCCGATGATGGGCCAGCCGGTGTTCAGCGCCATGCGTGCAGGCCTGCGGCTTCGCTAGGGGGCGTGCCGTGGCCGCTGGGTTGCGCCAGGTGGGGGCGCACCGCAGCGGCTAGGGCGGCGGCCAGGGCGGTGTGGTCGGTTTTGCCGCTGCGGGTGTGCGGCCAGGGGCCGTGCCACAGCCACCACTGGCGTGGTGCTTTGTAGGCTTCCAGTGTGTGTCGGCACCACTGGGCCAGGGCCAAGCCGTTGGGTAGGGTCTGGCCGGGGGCAGCGGCCAGGACAGCGTGTACGCGCATACCACGCAGCGGATCGGGTAGGCCCAGCACGCTGGCCTGGGCGATGGCAGGGTGCGCCAGCAGGCGGGCTTCCACTTCTTCAGGGAACAGGTTTTTGCCCTGGGTGACCAGCATGCGGCTTTCGCGGCCACACAGGTGCAGCAGGCCTTGGGCATTGAGCCAGCCCATGTCGCGCACGCTCAGCCAGCCGTCTTCCTGCACGGCGGCGGAGCCGTCGATGGCGTGAACGTAGTCCATGAACAGCATGGGGCTGCGCACCCAAATGCGGCCTGCCTCGCCTTGGGGCACAGGGGTGTGCGGGTGCTCGCCAATGCGCAGCGCGACGTTGCTGAAGGGGCGGCCCACGGCCTGGGGCGGGGCATCTTCGCTGGCATCCATCCAGGCGACGTAGCTGGCTTCAGAGGCACCGTAGAACTCGACGATGCGCGCCTGCGGAAACAGCTGGCGCAGCGCGGGTGTGTGCTCGCGCATCCAGCGCGCGCCGCTGATCAGCACCAGCTGCACCTGCGCCACGGGCGCGCAGTGGCGGCGCTGCGCCCACTGCAGCATCAACAACAGCTGGCTGGGCACGGCCACCAGCACGGTGGCGGGTGCGCTGGCCAGATCGCGCAGCGTGCGTTCGGCAGAAAAATGCTCTTGCACCACGCTGCCAGCGCCTGTCCACAGCCCCAGCAGCGCACCAAACAGAAACAGCGAAGCCGTCAGGCTGCCGGGGGCGACGATGCGCCCGGCCATAGCCTCGCCAAAGTCGTGCTGGCTGACGCGAAAGCTCTCCACCCAGGACTGGTGGTGGCGCCGAAAGCCCTTGGGCATACCCGAGCTGCCGGAGGTAAAGCCAATGTAGAAAGGCTCCTGGCCGGGGGCGGGCGGTGGCAGCAGTGGGGGCAGCGCTGCAATGGCTGCCTGCACCGACTGGGCGATGGGCGCAGGCCAGGCGGGGTCCCCCACAGCCGCGCAGCGCCCGGCAGCCAATACAGCCAGAAATTCCACCAGCGTATGCACCACGCCCCCGGTGCCGGGCAGCAGCACGGTGGCAGGAGCCTGTGCCGTGGCCAATTGCGCCGCACGTTGTTGCACACGGGCGTGCAAGTCGGCAAACGTCAGGCACTGGTTTTCGCTGGCCAGGGCCACGGCGTGGGGGCGTGTGTGTGCCCAGTGCGCCAGGGGGTGGTGGACGTGTGTGCCCAGCGTCATGCACGGCCCCCCATGCGCCAGTCGGGCAGGGCCTTGGCCACGGTGTGCACCACGATGGCGCACAGCACGCACTTGATCAGGTCACCCGGCACAAAGGCCAAATCCACCATCAGCGCTTTGTCCAGTGGCATTTTGGCCAGGGCCATCAGGCCCGCAATACCCAGGGCGTGCAGGAACACCAGCCCGCCCAGTACCGAGGCGGTGAAGGCGCTGATGGCCGCGCGCATGGGGGTCTGCGTAGGCAGCCGCGCCATGAGGGCACCCGTGACCCCTGCAGCCAGGGCATAGCCGACGAGGTAGCCAGCGGAGGGTGCCATGAACACGCCCAGGCCACCGCGCCCACCCGAGAGCAGCGGCAGGCCCACGGCCACGGCCAGCAGGAACAGTGCCATGGACTGCAAGCCGCGCCGCGCGCCCAGCAGGCAGCCCGCCAGCATCACGCCCAGCGATTGCAGGGTGATGGGCACGCCAAACGGCAGATCGATTTTGGGGATCAGGCCCATCACAGCCATCAGTGCGGCAAACAGGGCCACCATGGACAGCGATTGCGAGCTAGCGCGGTTGAGTGTGGGGTTCATGGTGCAAAGTCCTTGCAGAAAAAAGAGGGCCAGGGGGGAGGGAAATGGGGAGGGGGAGGGCGTGGGGCTTAGCCCAGCCGCATAAACAGGGCTTCGCCCACGCGGCGTGCGGTTTGCAGCATTTGCACGGTGAGCGGCGCAATCAGGCGCAAGCCCCCGGCACGCCCGGTGCGCAGGCGGTGGGCTTCGTCCAGTTTTTTCCACTGCACGAAGAAGTGTTCGGTAAAGCGCAGCATCAAGGCCAGTTGCAGCGACAGGCGTTCGGGCTGCACGCCCAGCGGGCGCAGCGGCTGCAGCAGCCATTCCAGCACCTCCACCAGATCGCCCGTGCGGGTGGTGACGGTGAGCGCCACACCCAGGCTGGAGGCGCAGGCCAGGCGCAGCGCGCTGCTCACGGCCAGCGGCCAGTCGCCCATCAGCCCGTGGAAGGCCGCCACCAGCGCAGCCGCTACCAGCACCGACACCATCAGCCGCCGCGCTGCCAGGGTGGCCGCGCCCAGGCTGGCGTACACAGCCGCACACACCGTGGCAGCGGCCACCAGCATCCAGGGCTGTTGCAGCACAAACAGCAGCGTGCCCAGCAGGGCCAGCAGCGCCAGCTTGGTGCCAGCACGCCAGCCGTGCAGCCAGGTGGTGTGCTCGCTGTAGAGGCTACCCATGGCGTCAGGCCTCTACTGCCACAGGCAGGGCTTGGGCGCGCACCCAGGCTTCGTAGGTGGCGCACACTTGGTCGCCGGGCCCGTCTGCGCGTACCTGGCCTTGCTCCAGCCACAGCACGCGCGGGTAGTCGCGCACATAGTCCAGCACATGGGTGGAGACGATGACTTGCTGCGTGCTGGCCGCAATGTCTGCCGCCAGGCGCAGCTGGCCGGGGAGGTCGAGGCTGGCGTAGGGCTCGTCGAGCAGCAGCACGCGCGGCTGGGCCAGCAGCAGTGCCAACCAGCACACCCATTGGCGCTGGCCCTGGCTCAGTGCGCTGACGGCACGCGGCCCCCACGCAGCCAGGCCGCGTTCTTGCAAAAACGCCTGCACGCCCGCCTTGGTGGCGTGGCGGTCACCACCGTGGGCGCTGCGCCACGACAGTGCCAGCTCTTCTTCCACGGTGGGGAAGATGATTTGGTCGTCAGGGTTTTGGAACATCAGCCCCACCTGGCGGCTGGGGGTGTGGGTGCGCTGCGCGCTGTGCGCTTCCTCGCCCTGCCAAACGATGCGCCCGTGCTGCGGTGGCTCCAGGCCACTGAGCATGCGCAGCAGGCTGGTTTTGCCTGCGCCGTTGCGCCCCACCAGGCCAATGCGCGGCTCGGCTAGTTGCAGGTTCAAGCCGTCAAATACTTGGGTGCTGCCCCGGCGCAGGCCAATGTGCTCCAAGCGCCAGCCTGGGGTGGCGGGCGTGGAGGCAGGGTTTGCGGGGGCACGGGTGGCGTGTGGCGATGGGTTCATTCTTCTGCGGCCTGGTGCGGCGGGGGGCTGGCAAGGCAGGGCGATTCTAGGGACGCAACCTGGCTTTGGCGCACGCCAGCGTGGAAAAAGCAGCGGGCAAAACAATGCCCGCAAATGAAGGGAATTTGCGCTGAAAAAGCGTGCAATAGAGCGAAGTTGGCAGCATGTACGCTACGGCTGCGGCTGGCTGGCTGGCGGTGCTGCGAACAGGTGCTTAAAAGCGGGTAACTGCGTGCAAATAGCAATTTGCCTGCTGGCGGGATGGGCGCATTTCCATACCTGGCAGGTGTGTTGCGCTGCGCTGGGGGCTGCGCGCAGGGCGGTTAGGGGGTGGTTTTTAGATGGTTTTTGGCCTCTAAGCCAAGCCCAGTAAGCGCAAGCAGCTATGGTTTTAGGATTATTTCACGCCCATGCCAAGGCGCTTAGTGTCGCGTCAGCGGTCAGATGTCGAAGGCTGCGCATCGCCATCGGATCGCAGCGCAAGGCGCATTGCGCAGCCAATACCGAGCGTATTGGCAAGCGATGCAACGCAGCGATGCGATTCGAGGGCCAGCGCAGACCGAC
>JAYRPZ010000111.1:0-27358 GCA_041910915.1 Acidovorax sp. | reverse complement strand
TGACGTCGACGTTGCTAGTTCCTGCGGGAATAGTGCAGCTGCTGCTGGTGCCACTACAGCCCCCACTCCAGCCAGCAAAGGTGCTGCCGCTGGCTGCTTGTACTGTCAGGGTGATGGTGCTGGTACTGGCAAAGCTGGCCGAAGTGCTGGAACAGCCCGCTGCACAATTCAAACCACTGGGACTGCTGCTTACGCCGCCCGTACCCAGGCCAGTTTTCCTCAATTCGACCAGGCGGTACGATTGCAGCACGCTCTTAAAAGTGGCGGTGACGCTGCGCGCTTCACTCATCGTGACTGTACAGGTACCAGTGCCGCTACAGTCGCCACTCCAACCAGCAAAGATGCTCCCCGAGGAGGCTCCGGCTGTCAAAGTTACCTGGGTGCCCGTTCCATAGCTGGCCGAACAGGTGCTGCTGCAGTTGATGCCCGCCGGACTGCTGGTAATGGTGCCACTGCCCAAGCCTTGGAGCGAGACTGTCAAGTCCTCCGCAGGGATGAATCGCGCCGTGACATTGGCGCTACTGGTACCAGCAGGGATCGTGCACTTGAGGCTGGTACCACTGCAAGCACCACTCCAGCCCACAAACGAACTGCCGCTGATGGTGAATACAGTCAGGGTGACAGGGCTAGTGCTGGCAAATCTGGCTGAGACGTCAGTGCATAGTTCTGCACAGTCCAAACCACTAGGGCTGCTGATCACTCTGCCCATACCTGTGCCAGTTTTGCTCAAGGTGACTATGCGGGTCATTGCAGTCACATCAAAGGTGGCGGTGACACTGGAGGCTAAATACATAAAGACTTCACAACGGCTGCCGGTACCTATGCAGGGACCGCTCCAACCAGCAAAGCTGCTGCCTGGATCAGCCAGGGCGTGCAAAGTCACTGTCGAACGCGTGGTAAAGCTTGCGGTACAGGTATGGCCACAATTGATGCCCGCAGGGCTGCTGATAACGGTGCCGCTGCCCTTTCCTGCCTTGAACACATTCAATGGCACGGTTGCTTGCGCATGCGCCTGGGTAGTTGATAAGAAGAGACCAACAAATATCAGCACCAGTTGAACAAGCCATTGGAGCCACTGGCGAACCAAGAACGTTGGCGCTGCCGCCGTGGTACTAGCGGATGAGCGCTTGACCAGTTGTCCGCAGGCTAGGGATTCGTACTGCACAGGAGTGTCCCTCTCTCATTGAAGTGCTAGTGTTGCCGCAGCGCCAGTACGGTTGTACGGGCATTTGCGTACGCAGAAGTGCGCAATATAGCGTTGCAACGCTATCGCCAAGATGTGCGCTCCTTCCACAGCTTCTTCGACATGCTCCACCGCGTGTGGTTTTCAGCCCTGCGATGGGATTTTCAGTGTGTTCGCCTGGGGCACCACAGCCCTGCTCAAGCCAAATTCCTTCATCACTTTACAGAAGAAAAAATCACAGTCAAATCGGCCTCTAGGTCTTACTGGATAAGCGCAAGAAGCTCCTAAAAAAGGAGCACTCTCACCCCCCATCCGCCCCCACCAAGGGCTGCAAACGCACCGCGCAGCGCTGCAAGAGCGTGGCAAAGGCGCTGCTGGTAAGCACGGCCAGCTCGTCCTGGCGGGCCTGGGCCAGGGCGTCGGTGGCGGCGCTGGGGTGGGCGGGGTGGCACATCAGCACGTCGCCCGGCGCAGCATGGGCCAGCCAGGCCTGCAGGCGCGCCAGGTAGCCCGCGGTGCCGCCGGTGAAGTCGTACACCCCCAGCAAGTGGGCGTTGTGCTGCAGCCCCAGGGCGCGCGCTTGGCGCAGCAGCGCGCGGCGGCCCAGGCTGGCAATCACGGCACTTTTGAAGGCGGTGCGTGCATCGCCCTGGGCGGCGCGCGGTGCAGCGCGCGTGCTGCGCAGCCACATCGTGCGCCGCTGCGCGCTGGAGTAGCGCCGCGCCAGCTCGGCCAGCAGCAATTCGCGCACCTGCGGCAACTGGTGGATGTGCTGGTGGCCATCGACGTACGCCGGGGGCCGCCCCAGGCCTTGCTCGAAGCGGTCGAGCTGCTGGGCTATCTCGCGCGCCAGGGCGGCGGTGTCGAAGCGTCGCAGGTAGGCCTGGGCAATGCAGCGCCCCAGGGGCAGGCGCAGCGCGGGGTTGAGCGCGCATTCGGTCAAGTCCAGATGCAAACCCACCTGCACCTGCGCGGGGTCGAGCTGGCGCAGCAGCGCCAGGCCGCTGGCCCATGCCGCCCCGCCCACCATGGCCGAGGTGGCCTGCACCCGGCCCAGCGCGGCCAGCTCACCCACGGCGCGGTTCACGCCTTCGTGCAGGCCGTAGTCGTCCACACACAGGGCCACGCACACCGCCGGGGGCTGCACTGTGGCGCTGGTATGCTGCGCCGCCTCATGAGTTTGCATTCTTCAATTTCCTCGGGTGCGCGCAGGCCGCAGGGCCAGGGCGGGCGTGTGGCGTGGTTCATTGTGGTGGGCTGCGCCGCCGCCGCCGTGCATTGGACGGTGGCCACGGCCTGCGTGGCCTGGGCAGGCCTGGCGCCGCTGTGGGCCAATGTGCTGGGCTGGCTGGTGGCGTTTAGCGTGTCGTTTGGCGGCCACCACCACTTCAGCTTTCGCGGCCATGGCAACCCGGTGGGCGCGGCGGCACGGCGCTTTTTTGCCATTTCGGCAGGCGGCTTTGCTGTGAATGAAAGCGCCTACGCCCTGCTGCTGCACTGGACGACGCTGCGCTACGACCTGCTGCTGGCCGCCGTGCTGGTGGGCGTGGCGGGGCTGACCTACGTGCTCAGTCGGCATTGGGCGTTTTTGCGCACCAACTGAGCTGCGCGGGCGTGGCGCGCCACAGCGTCACATCACCATGCTGGGCCACCACTGGCAGGCTGCCTAGCCAGGGGTAAGGCGCCACATCGCCGTTGTGCGCCAGCAGCCAGCTCACCGGGGCGGCGCACAAGGCGCTGGGCAAGGTTTCGGGGCGCATCAGCAAGTGGGCGCCGCGCACGGGGTCGAATTCACCGGCATCGTCGAGTTCTTTGCGCCAGTTGTCGCGCGCTTTCACTTCGGGGCTGCGCCATTGGTCCACCACCACCACCGGCTTGCGCAGACCTGCGTAGAACGGCAGGTCGTAAAAATACTCGGCCAGCATGATCACCGGCTCACCTGGCTGGTGCTGCGCCGCCAGCGCGCGCGCCAGTGGGCGGGTGGAGTAATCGATGTGCCAGCTCAGCCACAGCACCACGCCCACGGCCAGGCTGGCGCCCAGCGCCAGGCTGGCGGCCCAGGCGCGCTGGCGCCAGCGCAGCTGCATGAGGTAGGCGCTGGCATCGGCCATGAGCCAGGCCAGCGGTGGCACGGCGGGCAGCACATAGCCCACCAGCTTGGACTTGGGGATGGTGAAAAACAGCACCACGCTGCACAGCGTCACCAGCATCAGGCTGCGCACGGCGGCGGTGGGCAGCGCTGCCAAGGCAGGCTCCTGGGCTGGCTCCGGCACGGAAGCGGCGCCGGGCAGGGCCTCTTCGCCCTGGGCACGCCAGTAGCTGGGGCGCAGCCAGCGCACGCACCACAGCAAGGCAGGTGCGCTCAAGGTACACAGCACCAGCGGGTAGAACCAGGCGGGCATGGCGTTGTTAAAGCCGCCCACCGAAAAACGCTGGAAGTGCTGCACCACGAAAAAGTAGTGCAAAAAATCGCCATAGCGCTGCTGCATGGCGACAAACCACGGTGCGGCCACCAGCAAAAACACCACCAAGCCGATAGGCGAGAGCAGCCCCAGCAGCGTGCGCCAGCGCCCACGCAGCAGCAACCACAGCCCTATGGCCAGGGCGGGCAGCACAAAACCAATCAACCCCTTGGCCAGCACCCCCAGGCCCGCCAGGCCGTAGGCCAGCCACAGGCTGCGCCGGTGGGGCAAGCCCGCCTCTAGGCTCAAAGCGGCATGTGCCAAAGTGAGCACGGTGGCCGTGATGCAGCCCGCCACCAACATATCGAGGTTGGCAAACTGCCCACCCACCAGCCACAGCGGCTGCGCCAGCAGCACCACCAAGGCGCGGCGCGCACTGGCCGGGCCGCTCCAGCGCTGGGCAAACAGGTACAGGGCCATGGCGCCCAGCGTGGCGCCCACCAAAGCGCCCATGCGCCCGGCAATCTCTACCAGCCCAAACAGCCACAGCGCCGCGCCCGACAGCCAGTAAAACAGCGGTGGTTTGTGAAAAAACGGCAAGCCGTTGAGCGTGGGCGTGAGCCAGTCGCCCGAGCGCAGCATTTCCCAGGCCACGCCGGCGTAGCGCCCTTCGTCGGGCACCATGAGGGGGCGCATCCAGGCCGTGGCCGCCAAACAGACGACGATGGCGCACAACACCCCCAGGGGGTGGCGCCAGAAAAAAAGTGCAGGCTTCATATCCATCCAACAAACCACAGGGCGACAAGATCACCGGCCATCAACCGGGTGGCAGGGGGGCCACGCCCTGCGCGGCTGGGGATGCAGCGTCCAGCCCCTGGCCCAACTCACGCTTGACCAGGTAGAGCGGGCGGCCTTTGACTTCTTCGTAAATGCGCCCCACGTACTCGGCCACCACGCCAAGCGACAGCAACTGAATGCCCGCAAACAGCATCAGGCTGACGACGATGGTGGTCCAGCCGCTCACGTCATGGCCGTGCAGCAGGTACATCACCGTGAGGTAGGCGCCGTAGCCCAGCGCGGCCAGCGCCAGCACAGTGCCCATGGCAATCACGGTGCGCAGCGGCCAGACGGAAAATGCCGTCAACCCCGCCAGCCCCAGGCCCACCAGGCGGCGCTTGCTGAAGTGGCTGGTGCCGTGGGCGCGCTCCTCGGGCACATAGGGCACGGCCACCGATTCAAAGCCCACCCAGGCGTACAGCCCTTTCATGAAGCGGTTGCGCTCGGGCAAGCGCATGAGCGCATCGACCACGCAGCGGTCCATCAGGCGAAAGTCACCCGCGCCGGGGGGCATACGAAAGCGCTCGCCCCGGTTGATGAGGTTGTAAAACCACTCGGTGCCCACGCGCTTGAAGGTGGATTCATCGTCGCGGTGGGCGCGCACGGCATACACCACGTCGGCCCCGGCGCTCCAGTGGCGCACAAAGGTTTCCAGCAAGGCGGGCGGGTGCTGCATGTCGGAGTCGAGCATCACCACCGCGTCGCCGTGGGCGGCTTCCAGACCGGCGCACAGCGCCGCCTCTTTGCCAAAGTTGCGCGACAGCAAAAGCGCGCGCACGCCCGGGGTGCGTGTCCATTCGGTCATGCGCTGGGCGGTGGCGTCAGTGCTGCCGTCATCGACGAGGATGATTTCCCACTGCGGCGCCAGACGGGCCAGCTGCGCGCGCAGCAGCGGCAGCAGCAGCTCCAAATTGGCCGCCTCGTTGTAGCAAGGCACCACGCACGAGAGCGAGCGCAGCACGCGCGGCGCAGCCAGCGGCGGCGCTGCGGCCAGCGCAGGGGTGGGGGTCTCAAAAAGCATGGTTGAAACTCCTTTTTTGATAGCTGCTTGCGCTTGCCCAGCAAGGTTGAAAGGCCATTTTGATACTCAAAATCAGCCTAACAATGCCCTGCCCAAGCCTCTGGGGCGTGCCAGAGCAGGCAAAAAGCCTTGTTTTTGCCCATTTTTGAGCATAAAAAATGGCTCTAAGCCACGCTGGATAAGCGCAAGCAGCTATAAAGAGATGGGCACTTGGGAGCGCTGCAATCACCAGGCCCCCAGGCATTCAATGCGCTGTGCGGCCACGGCCTGCAGCTGCGCGGCACCCACGCGCTGCGGCAGCAACTCGGCCAGGGGCAGCAGCACAAAAGCACGCTCCCACAGGCGCGGGTGCGGCACGCTCAGGCCGGGCAGCTCCCACACGCTGTGGCCACCGGGGCCCCACAGCAGCACGTCCAAATCGAGCGTGCGCGGTGCGTTCACGTAGGGGCGCTCGCGCCCGGCTGCCTGCTCCAGCGCCTGCAAGGCTTGCAGCAGCGCCAGCGGTGCCAATGTGGTGCGCAGCTCGACGACAGCGTTCAGAAAATCAGGCCCCTCGGCCTGCACGGGCGCACTGCGGTACAGGCCCGAGCTGGCCACCAGCGTGGTGCCAGGCAGCTGCGCCAGCGCCTGGCGTGCCCTCTGCAAGGCAGCGCGGGCGTCGCCCAGGTTGGCGCCCAGGCCAATCCAGACGGGGCTGGTGGCGGCCACCGTGGCGGCGGCGCTGTCAGTCGTCGCCATGCTGCGCGGGCGCATCGCCTGCACCACCGGAAGGTTTGCGGCGGCGGCGGCGGCGTTTTTTCGGTGCGTCGGTGCCCAAGGCCTCGTCGCTGGCTGGCGGCGCTGGATCGGCACTGCCAACGGCCTGGGCTTTGGGCACACGGTGCACGGTGGGCTGGGCCTTGCGCTGTTGCGCCCGCTGGGCCTGGCGCATTTCCTCGCGCACCTGGGCCATCATGTCTTCACGACGGGCGTCGTCGGTGGCGTAAAACTCTTGCCACCAATCCACCAGCTCCTCGCTCACGTCGCCCACATCGGAGCGCAGGCGGAAAAAGTCGAAACCAGCCCGAAAGCGGATGTGCGCCACCATGCTGAAGGGCTGGCTGCCTGAGCGCTTGTCAAAGCGTGGCTGCATGACCCAGATTTCACGCATATCGGCCGCGAGCTTGCCGCGCCCGGAGATGTCGCCAATGCGCTGCTCGAACACTTCGTCGATGGCGGCCTGCAACGCGGGGAAGGCGTGCTCGCCGCTGGCCTGGCGCTGCTGCCAGCCGGTTTGCACGTCTTGCCACAGCAAACAGGCAAGCAAAAAGCTCGGCGCCACGGCCTTGCCTTCAGAGACGCGCCGGTCGGTGTCTTGCAGTGCGGCGCGCACCAGGGGTTCGTCAGCGCGCTGCACCACCACGTCCAGCAGCGGGTAAATGCCTTGGGCCAGGCCGAGTTTTTGCAGTTGCGCCACCGAGGCCAGGGCGTGGCCGGTTTGCAGCAGCTTGAGCATTTCATCGAACAGGCGGCTTTGCGGCACCTCGTGCAGCAGCGGCTGGCACAGGCGCAGCGGCTTGGCGGTTTTGCTCTCCAGCGCAAAGCCCAGGTGGGCCAGCTTGGCCGCAAAGCGCACGGCGCGGATGATGCGCACGGGGTCTTCGCGGTAGCGCTGCTCGGCGTCGCCAATCATGCGCAGCACGCGCTTTTGCGCGTCTTCAATGCCTTTGTGGTAATCGACCACCACTTGCGTGCGCGGGTCGTAGTACATGGCATTGACGGTGAAGTCACGCCGCGCCGCGTCTTGGTCTTGCGGGCCCCAGACGTTGTCGCGCAGCACGCGCCCGCTGGCGTCCACGGCGTGCGTCATGCCCGCCAGGGCGGCTTTGCTGGTGCGCTCGTTGCCGCTGACCTGCTCGGCGTCGGCGCTGTCCAGGTAGGCACGGAAGGTGGAGACTTCAATCACCTCGTGCTCGCGCCCGCGCCCATGCACCACGTGAACGATGCGAAAGCGCCGCCCAATGATGAAGGCGCGGCGAAAGAGGTGTTTCACCTCTTCGGGCGTGGCGTCGGTGGCCACGTCGAAATCTTTGGGGCGCAGGCCCAGCAGCAAATCGCGCACCGCACCGCCCACGATGTAGGCGGCGTAGCCCGCGTCTTGCAGCGTGCTGACAACGTCAAGCGCGCGCCGGTCCACCAGCGTGGGGTCGATGCCGTGGACGCTGGCGGGCACTTCCACACGTTTGCCAAAACGCGGTTTGCGCGGGCGCACGCTGTCGGCTTTGCTCAGCAGTTTGTCGATGAATTTTTTGATCATGGTTGGGCAGAAAACAGGTCGAGAATGCGCCAGCCACGCTGCGCGGCCAGGGCGCGCAGGCGCTCATCGGGGTTGGTGGCCACCGGGGTATCGACTTTTTCGAGCAAAGGAATGTCGTTGGTGGAGTCGCTGTAGAAGGTGCTCTCGACGTCGCTCCAGTCCCATTGGCGCTGGGCCAGCCACTGCTGCATGCGGCGCACTTTGCCCTCGCGCATATTGGGCTCGCCGCGAATCTCGCCGGTGAACCAGCCGTCAGGGCCGCGCTCGAGTTCGGTGGCCAGCAGTTCTTGCACGCCCAAAGCCTGGGCAATGGGGCGGGTGACGAATTCGTTGGTGGCGGTGATGATGAGTACATGGTCGCCCGCCTCTTGGTGCTGGCGCAACAGCTGCAGCGCCTGCGGGCGAATGGCTGGCGCCACCACTTCGCGCATGAACTGGGCGTGGGCAGCGGCCGCCGCTTGGGCACCCTGGCGGCAAATGGCCTCGGTGGCAAAGCGCACGTAGGCTCGGATGTCGAGCGTGCCCGCTTGGTAGTGGGCAAAAAATTCGGCGTTGCGGCGGCCAAATTCTTCAGGCTCGGTCCAGCCGATGCGGCTGGTGAACTCGCCCCACTCAAAGTCGGAGTCGATGGGCAGCAGGGTGTGGTCGAGGTCGAACAGCGCCAAACGGGGGCGCGGCGCGGCGGGGGAAGGTGCAATCTCAGCAGGCATGGGGTATTTCAAAAAAAGTCAGCGCGGCGGCGCAACAGTGCGATGGGTGGGGCCGCTCACTCGGTTTTCAGCATGGTTTTGAGCAGCGGAATGGTGAGCGCACGCTGGGCGCGCAGGGCAAAGCTGTCAAGGTGGTCGAGCAGCTGCATGAGGCTGCCCAGGTCGCGCGAGAAGTGGCGCAGCATGTAGTCCATTACGTCGTCGCCCAGGTGCAGGCCGCGCGCGGCGGCTTCCTGGCGCAGCACGGCGCGGCGCGCGTCTTCATCCAGTGGCCGTACCTGAAACACGTGGCCCCAGCCCAGGCGCGAGCGCAGGTCTTCACGCAGGGGCAAATCAGCCGGCGGCACATCGCCCGCCGCCAGCACCCAGCGCGGCATACCGTGGGCGGGGTTGAGGGCGTTGATGAACCAGTTGAAGGCCAGCGCCTGCTGCTCCAGATCGAACAAATGCACCTCATCGAGCAGCACGGCGGCCCAGCGTTCGTCAAAGTCGCACAGGTGGGCCGTGCTGGCATCCATCCAGCCCACGCTCAAGCCCTGCTCGCGCAGCGCTTCGTGTACGGCACGCAGCAGGTGGGTTTTGCCACAGCCAGGCTCGCCCCACAGGTACACCGGCACGGGGGCACGCAGCGCGCCGCTGTGGCCGCTTTCCAGTGCCAGGCGCAAATGCTGCAGCAGCGCCGCATTGGCACCGACAAAAAAGCGCGCCAGTGTGGGCTCAGGGGCCAGACCAATGTCCAGCGCCAACTGTTTCATGGGGCCCATGGCTAGCGGGCACCTGCGCCGCGCAAGGCAAAGGCCGACGAATCAACAAACAACATGCGGTGTAGAGGGGGGGGAGACAACAAGGCGCCCCACCACAAGTGGTTGCAGCCGGGGACAAAGCGGGCAATTTTAGGCGAGCTGGCCCCTGTCGCTGCGGCCCCGGGCTGCGGCGGCCCGTCTGAGCGGCCCAGGCCCCTTAAAATCCGCCGTTTTGGCCCCTGGGGCCGCGTTCCATGGAATTTGCATGAGCCACTCTGCCACCCCCCCTGCCACCTCCCCTATTTCGTACAAGGACGCTGGCGTTGACATCGACGCTGGTGACGCGCTGGTCGAGCGCATCAAGCCGCTGGCCAAGAAAACCCTGCGCGAAGGCGTGATGGCCGGCATTGGCGGCTTTGGCGCCCTGTTTGAGGTGCCCAAGCGCTACCAAGAGCCTGTGCTGGTCAGCGGCACCGACGGCGTGGGCACCAAGCTCAAGCTGGCCTTTGAATGGAATATGCACGACACCGTGGGCATCGACCTGGTGGCCATGAGCGTGAACGACGTGCTGGTGCAAGGCGCCGAGCCGCTGTTCTTCCTCGACTATTTCGCCTGCGGCAAGCTCGATGTCGATACCGCTGCAGCGGTTGTCGGCGGCATTGCCCGTGGCTGCGAACTGTCGGGTTGCGCCTTGATTGGCGGCGAAACCGCTGAAATGCCCGGCATGTACCCTGCAGGCGAATACGACCTGGCGGGTTTTGCTGTGGGTGCGGTGGAAAAATCAAAAATCCTCACCGGCAAAGACGTACAAGCCGGTGACGTGGTGCTGGGCCTGGCCTCCAGCGGCGTGCATTCCAACGGCTTTAGCCTGGTGCGCAAGTGCATTGAGCGTGCCGGCACCAGCGCCCCAGCCACGCTCGATGGCAAGCCGTTCAAGCAAGCCATCATGGAACCCACGCGCCTGTACGTGAAGAACGTGCTGGCCGCGCTGGCGCAGCACCCCATCAAGGCCCTGGCGCACATCACTGGTGGTGGCTTGCTAGAAAACATTCCCCGCGTGCTGCCCGAAGGCCTTGCTGCCCACCTGCAAAAAGGCAGCTGGCCAGAAACCGAGCTGTTCGCCTGGCTGCAACAAACCGCTGGCATTGACGACATCGAGATGAACCGCACCTTCAACAACGGCATTGGCATGGTGCTGGTGGTGCCCGCCGAAGCCGCCGAAGCCACGGCTGCAACGCTGGCCCAGCTGGGCGAGGCGGTGTACCGCATCGGCCACATTGCTGAACGCGGCCAGGGTGCTGCGGTCGTAGTCGCCTAAGCACCTGCTTCGGGCATGCTGCACCCCGTCGCCACTCCCCACAGCCCCCGCGTGCTGATCGCCAGTTATCTGCTGGTGGCCAGCACCTTGCTGTTGGTCATGGTGCGCGGGCTGCTGCCCGGGCTGCTGTGCGTGTGTCTGGGCTTTTTGCTCACGCGCTGGCTGGCGCCGCGCCTGGTACGGCTGCGGCGCCACCTGCCTGGTGGCAGGAAGGCCCGCCGCAGCGGCCAGGCCTTGGCGGCCACCGTGGTCATCGTGGCACCCATCGTGCTACTGGCGCTGGCGCTGTCGCACTCGCGCAGCTATTTGCTCTCGGCCCCGCTGCAGTACCGCGAGCTGCTCGACTTCATGGCGCGCACGGTGCTAGAGCTGCGCGTGAAGCTGCCGCCCGACATGGCGGCTCAGTTGCCTGAAGGCGCAGCGGACATTCAGCGTGCCATTGCGGCCTACCTGGCAGGCAAGGCCGGCATGCTGGCCACCACAGGCCGCGCCTGGCTCGGTGGACTGCTGCACGCGTACGTGGGTTTGCTGATTGGCGCGCTGGCAGCGGTGCGGCCTTCGGTACCTATGCGTGGCCCTCTGGTGCGGGCGCTGATGCAGCGCATCCGTTTGCTGGGTGATGCATTTCGCCAAATCGTTGCCGCACAGTTTTGGATTGCCCTGTTCAACACCGTACTGACGGCCATCTTCCTGCTGCTGATTTTGCCGCTCTGGCAAATGGAACTGCCCTACACCCGGGCGCTGATCACGCTGACGTTTGTCGCCGGTTTGATTCCGATTGTCGGCAACCTGCTGTGCAACGTGGTGCTGACGATTGTGGGCTTGTCGGTATCGCCCGCTACAGCGCTGGCCTGCCTGGGTTTTTTGGTTTTGATCCACAAAGCCGAGTATGTGATCAACGCCAAGGTGGTGGGACAGCGTACGCACATTGGTGTGTGGGAGCTGCTGGCCGTGATGTTCACGGCAGAAGCCGTCTTCGGCCCAGCCGGACTGGTCGCCGCGCCGCTGCTGTACGCCTACCTGAAAAAAGAACTGCACGCCGCCCAGCTGGTGTGACCTCTGGGCCACAGAGCACGGCGGCACGCAACGCCAAAGTGACAAATTTGTGGGCTATGCTTTGCATTGGTGTGCTGATGCACATCAAACCGAATAACAGACCACTCTTGCAGGAAGACACACTATGACCATTCTCGTCGCCTACGTAGCCCGTCCGGAAGGCCAGGCCGCGCTGGACAAAGCCATTGAAATTGCCACCCGCCGCAACGAGCGCCTGGTCGTCATCAACGCTGGCCCTGGCGGCGGCCATGACGATACAGTGGTCAACGGCTACGAGGTCGAGCGCGTCGAAGAGCGCCTGGCCAAGCTGGAAATTCCGACCCAGTTCAAACAATTCGTGCGCGGCAACAGCACCATCGACGAAATCATGAGCCTGATCGACGCCGAACAGGTGTCGCTGCTGGTGATTGGCCTGCGCAAGCGCTCCGCTGTGGGCAAGCTGCTGCTGGGCAGCATGGCGCAAGACATTTTGATGAACGCACCGTGCCCGGTGCTGTGCGTGAAGGCGCAGTAAGCCCCGCGCCCGCCTGCGCCTCAGCGGCGCAGCAACTGCCGCAGGTTCAGTCCTGCGGCCCACAAAGCGCCAAAGTACAACACCGCTGCGCCCACCAGCACCGTGGCCAGCCAGCCCACCCGCTGCATACTCTGCGCCCGCAGGCCCAACCAATCGAGGTTTTGCGCCGCCACCAGCAGCAACAGCGCCAGCAAAGCGCTTGCGGCAACCACCTGCAGGGCAAAGCGCCCCCAACCCGGCTGAGGCTGGTAGCTGCCCCGGCGCAGTAAGCCCACCAACAGCCACAGCGCATTCACCAGCGCCGCCAGCCCAATCGACAAGGCCAAGCCCGCGTGCTGCAGCAGCGGCACCAGCAGCACATTCAGCACCTGGGTAAAGAGCAGCACCACCACCGCAATCTTGACGGGGGTGCGGATGTCTTGGCTGGCGTAGTAACCGGGCGCTAGCACCTTGATGGCCACCAGGCCGAGCAAACCCACGCCATAGCCCGCCAAGGCGGCGGAAATCTGCAGCACGTCACTGTCTTTGAGTGCGCCATAGTGAAACAAGGTGGCCACCAGGGGCTGGGCAAAAATCAACAAGGCCACGGCACTGGGTACGGCCAGCAGCACCACAATGCGCAAGCCCCAATCGAGCATGGCGGAATAGCGCTCAGCATCTCCTGCAGCCTTGGCAGCCGCCAGTTGCGGCGTCAGCACCACGCCCAGCGCCACGCCCAACAAGGCGGTGGGAAATTCCATCAAACGGTCGGCGTAAAACAGCCAGGTCACGCTGCCCGGGGCCAGGTACGAGGCGATTTGCGTGTTGATCATCAACGACAACTGCGCCACCCCCACGCCCAGCAACGCCGGTGCCATCAAATGCAAAATGCGGCGCACACCCTCTTGGGCATAGGCCGCCTGCACCGTGCGCCACGACAGACCTATGCGCGGCAACAAGCCCAAGCGCCACAGCACCGGCACCTGGGCTGCCAGCTGCAGCACCCCGCCCAGCATCACCCCGCCAGCCATGGCGTAAATCGGCTCTATCCCCTGCCGCCCCAGGTAGGGCGCGCCCCACCAGGCGGCGGCCATCATGCACAAGTTCAGCAGCACCGGCGTTGCCGCAGGCACAGTGAAATGCTTCCAGGTGTTGAGCACGCCTGACGCCAAGGCCACCATGGACATGAAGCCAATGTAGGGAAACATCCAGCGCGTCATCAGCACCGCCGCGTCATAGCTGGCAGGCTCTTGGCGCAGCCCGCTGGCCAAAAGCCACACCAGCAGCGGCGCGCCCAGCACGCCTGCCATACACGTCAGCACCAGCACCCAGGCCAGCACGGTGGCCACGGCGTCGATCAGCGAGCGGGTGGCCTCTTCCCCCTGCTGCTGGCGCGCTGCTGCCAGCACCGGCACAAAAGCCTGACTGAACGCCCCTTCAGCAAACAAGCGCCGAAACAAGTTGGGAATGCGAAAGGCCACATTGAAGGCATCGGTCAAGGCGTTGGCGCCAAACATCGACGCCATGAGCAAGTCACGCACCAACCCTGTGATGCGCGAGGCCAGGGTGAGCAAGGAAACGGTGGAGGCAGCTTTGAACAGAGTCACGCCGCCGAGTGTATGCGCAAGCCCTGGGCTAACGCAGCAAGCTATAATCTTGGGCTTTGCTGACAACATCCTCAGACACAAGGAACATTTACCATGGCATCTAAGCCGAAGAAAAAAAACCCCCGCCTGGCATCGGGCCGCAAGCGCGCACGCCAGACCGTCAAGCTGAACGCAGCCAACACCTCGCTGCGCTCTAAGTACCGTACCGCTGTCAAGAACGTCGAAAAGGCTGTTCTGGCTGGCGACAAAACCAAAGCCACTGAACTGTTTGCAAAAGCGCAATCGGTGCTCGACACCATTGCCGACAAAGGCATCTTCCACAAAAACAAGGCAGCTCGCGACAAGAGCCGCCTGTCCGCCAAGGTCAAGGCCCTGGCACTGGCTGCCTGACCCTTTCAGGCTATCGCACGGGCAACCTCGGTTGCCTGCCGTTTGTAACGGGTGCGCTGTCAGCAAAGCAAAAAACCGCCCCAGGGCGGTTTTTTTGTGCGTGCTCTAGCCCTGCGGTGCGTCGGGCAACAGGCAAGCTTCTATCACCTGAAGCTGGTTGTCTTGGGCGAAATTGATGACGAAATCCCAGGCCATGGGTTCGTGGGCTTGCAGATCGCGGTGCACCACCACGCACTTGACGCCGCCCAGCGTTGTCGGAATACACCAAGGGGAATAACTCAAGTGGCTGCCAGGGCGGGCGCCACCGGGACGAAACTGGCTCATCACGCCCGCCAGGCGCTCAGCCCAATCGCTGGGGCGAAAAGTGCGGCCATCGTGGGTGATGCCCTGGATGAAGACTTCTTTGGTGTCGGGTTGTATCGCCATTGAGTTTGCAGCCCAGGAAAAAGAGCGCGCCCAGACAGGATCGCTGCCTCGACGCGAAGCCGCTGATTTTAACTCTTATATAAGAGTTAAGCCCTTAAACCTGAGACCACGGCAGGTGCATTGCCCCACGCATCAGCACAAGCACTGGCGTTGTGCAGCACCAGATGCACGACATCCCTGGGCAAGGCAATCACAGCACCTAAAATCGCCCTTCCTTTTTGACCCCCAGGTCTGCCCTGGCACCCTTTTGGAGATCGTTCGCATGTCAGCTTTGATCGAGGCCGCTTCGCCCCACGTGATGAACACCTATGGGCGTTTGCCCATCGCACTGGAGCGTGGCCAGGGCTGCCGCGTGTGGGACGTGAACGGCAAAGAGTACCTGGACGCCCTGGGCGGCATTGCCGTCAACACCCTGGGGCACAACCACCCCAAGCTCGTGCCCGCCTTGCAAGAGCAAATTGCCAAGCTCATCCACTGCTCCAACTACTACCACGTACCCGGCCAGGAACAGCTGGCGGCACAACTGGTGGAGCTGTCGGGCATGAGCAATGTGTTTTTCTGCAATTCCGGCCTGGAAGCCAACGAGGCCGCACTGAAAATTGCGCGCAAGTTTGGCGTGGACAAAGGCATTGCCAAACCGCAAATCGTGGTCTATGAAAAGGCCTTCCATGGGCGCTCGATTGCCACCATGTCGGCCACGGGCAACCCCAAAATCCACTCCGGCTTTGGCCCGCTGGTGGAAGGCTTCATCCGCGTACCGCTCAACGACATTGACGCCATCCGCCAAGCCACGGAAGGCAACCCCGACGTGGTGGCGGTGTTTTTTGAAACCATTCAGGGCGAAGGCGGCATCAACCCCATGCGCGCCGAGTACCTGCGCCAGCTGCGCGCGCTGTGCGATGAGCGCGGCTGGCTGATGATGATTGACGAAGTGCAATGCGGCATGGGCCGCACCGGCAAATGGTTTGCCCACCAGTGGGCGGGCATCGTGCCTGATGTGATGCCGCTGGCCAAAGGCCTGGGCTCGGGCGTGCCAGTGGGTGCGGTGGTGGCCGGGCCACGTGCAGCCAACGTGCTGCAACCAGGCAACCACGGCACCACCTTTGGCGGCAACCCGCTGGCCATGCGTGCGGGCATTGAAACCATCCGCATCATGCAAGAAGAGGGCCTGCTGGAAAACGCGGCCCGCGTGGGTGCCCACCTGAAAGCTGCGCTGCAAAACGCCCTGGGCCACCTGCCTGGCGTGAAAGAAGTGCGCGGCCAGGGCCTGATGCTTGGCATTGAGCTCGACCGCCCCTGCGGCCCCCTGCTCGGGCGCGCTGCTGAGGCCGGTTTGCTGATGAGCGTCACCGCCGACAGCGTCATCCGCCTGGTACCTGCGCTGATTTTGACCAGCGCCGAAGCCGACGAGATCGTGGCGCGCCTGGCGCCCCTGGTGCAAGCCTTTTTGGCCGAATGAGTGCCCCATGAGCCCCACTGCCATGACCCAAGCCGCCACCCCCATGAAGCACTATCTGCAATTCAGCGATTTCAGCGCCCAGGAATACGCCTACCTGTTCGAGCGTGCGGCGCTGATCAAAAAGAAATTCAAAACCTACGAAAAATACCAGCCCCTGACCGACCGCACGCTGGCCATGATTTTTGAAAAAGCCAGCACACGCACGCGCGTGAGCTTTGAGGCGGGCATGTACCAGCTGGGCGGCAGCGTGGTTCACCTGACCACGGGCGACAGCCAACTGGGCCGCGCCGAACCCATTGAAGACTCGGCGCGCGTCATCAGCCGCATGACCGACCTGGTGATGATTCGCACCTTCGAGCACAGCAAAATTGAGCGCTTTGCCCAGTATTCGCGCGTGCCCATCATCAACGGCCTGACCAACGAATTTCACCCCTGCCAAATCCTGGCCGACATCTTCACCTTCATCGAGCACCGCGGCAGCATTGCTGGCAAAACCGTGGCGTGGGTGGGCGATGGCAACAACATGGCCAACACCTGGTTGCAGGCGGCGCACATCTTGGGCTTCAAAGTCCACGTCAGCACACCACGCGGCTATGAATTAGATGAAAAATTGGCCTTTGGCCCAAGCGGGGCAAGCGCGAGCAGCTATCAATTTTTTAGCAATCCGATGGATGCCTGCCGAGGAGCCGACCTGGTCACCACCGACGTGTGGACCAGCATGGGCTACGAGGCCGAGAACGAAGCGCGCAAGAAAGCCTTTGCCAACTGGTGTGTGGACGAAGCCATGATGGCCGTGGCCGCACCGAACGCACTGTTCATGCACTGCCTGCCCGCGCACCGTGGCGAGGAAGTGCAGGCCGAGGTGATTGACGGCCCGCAATCGGTCGTCTGGGACGAAGCAGAAAACCGCATGCACGTGCAAAAGGCCCTGATGGAGTACCTTTTGCTCGGGCGGCTGGGTTAATACTCCTTCAAGCCAAATCAGGCTCTTAACGGCTCCGGACCAGCGCAAGCAGCTATCAAAAAATGAATATCTGCCCTCCCCGCTGCCGGAACCTGCGCTGGTACATCCTGGCGCTCAAATTTGTGCAGGGCCACACCTAGCGGCCCCCCTTGCTCTCACTGCCTTGCCCCGCACACCCGTTCATCGGGTCTGCGGGGTTCTTTGTGTGCGTGTGTTGGATGGGCCTGTGCAATGTCCGAGCTTTTCTCCGCTTCTATTGAACCCCACCCTTGCGTGGTCTGTGGCGCCTGCTGCCACCAGTACCGGGTGGAATTTTCTGTGTACGAACTGCAATCCATGGGCGGTAGCGTGCCCGACGCGCTGGCGCACGAGGTCAGCGGCAACCGCTGGCGCATGGATGGCACCGACAAGCACCCCGTGCGCTGCGTGGCGCTGGTGGGGCGCTGCGGCAAGCAGTCGCTGTGCAGCATCTACGACGAGCGCCCCACGCCATGCCGCCAGTTCGCCCTGGGAGATGAGCGCTGCGCCAGCGCCCGGCAGCACCACGACCTGCCACCGCTGCCCGCAAGCGAGCTACCCCTGGCGGCTTGAGCCACGAGGCTTCAGGCCCCAAAACGGCTCTCAGCCGCTCTGGGCAAGCGCGGGCAGCTCTTAAAAAAAGAGCGCCCCGCTGGGCACCTGGGTGCTTCAGCGGGGCGCTGTGATGCGCTGTGGGGCGCTGTTGTGCGCTGCTGTGTGGAACAGCAGAGGCTGTTTAGCTGATCAATTCCTTGATCTGCTGCAGCGCCACCGGGTCTTCCATGGTGGTGAGGTCGCCAGGATCGCGTTTTTCTGCCACGGCCTGCAGCGCACGGCGCAAGAGCTTGCCGCTGCGCGTTTTGGGCAGCACGGTGACGAAATGCACCCGTGCCGGGCGTGCCACGGCACCGAGCTGGTGATCCACCAGTTTCAGCACCTCGGCTTCGAGCGCAGCGCGGGCCGCGTCGTTGTCCAGGCCGGTGGCATTTTTCGGCACGGCAAAGGCCAGCGCCACCTGGCCCTTGAGGTTGTCGGCCACACCCACCACGGCCACTTCGGCAATGTTGGAGTGGCTGGAGATGCACTCCTCAATCTCGCGCGTGCCCAGGCGGTGGCCGGCCACGTTGATCACATCGTCGGTGCGGCCCAGGATGAAGTAATAACCATCGGCATCGCGGATGCCCCAGTCAAAGGTGCTGTAGATGAGGCGGCTGGGAATGCTCTTCCAGTAGGTGTTGACGAAGCGGTCGTCATCGCGCCACACGGTTTGCAGGCAGCCGGGGGGCAGCGGGCCTTCAATGGCCAGCACGCCTTTTTGGTTGGGCGTGGTGAGTTCTTCGCCCGTGGCTTCGTCAATGAGTTTGACGTTGTAGCCATACACCGCCTTACCAGGGCTGCCAAAGCGCGAGGTTTGCTGCTCCACGCCGTTGCACAGCGTCATGATGGGCCAGCCGGTTTCGGTCTGCCAGTAGTTGTCGATGATGGGCACCTGCAGCGCGTCGCTGATCCACTGCGCCGTGGGTTCGTCCAGCGGCTCGCCAGCCAGCCACAGGGCTTTGAGGCTTTGCAGGTTGTATTTTTTCAGGTACTCGGGGTCTTGCTTTTTCAGCACGCGCACGGCCGTGGGCGCCGAGAACATGTGCGTGACCTGGTACTTCTCCACGATGCTCCACCAGATGCCCGCGTCGGGGCGGATGGGCAGGCCTTCGTACATGATGGTGGTCATGCCACCAATCAACGGGCCGTAAATGATGTAGCTGTGGCCCACCACCCAGCCAATGTCGCTGGTGCAGAAATAGGTGTCACCCGGCTTGGCCTGGAAGATGTGCTGCATGCTGGCCGCCAGCGCCACGGTGTAGCCGCCCGTGTCGCGCTGTACGCCTTTGGGTTTGCCGGTGGTGCCGCTGGTGTAGAGGGTGTAGCTGGGCTGGGTAGATTCCACCCACACGCAGGGCACGTTGGCGTTCAGGTGCTGCTCGCGCAAGGTGGCCCAGTCGTGATCGCGCCCGGCTTGCATGGGGGCCGTTGCCAGGCCACGGTTGACCATCAACACCGCCTGCGGCTTGTGCGCCGACAGGGTGATGGCTTCGTCCAGCAGCGGCTTGTAGGGCACCACTTTGCCGCCACGCGAGCCTGCATCGGCACTCACTACCACCACCGGCTGGGCGTCTTCAATGCGCGTGGCCAGCGACGACGACGCAAAGCCACCAAACACCACCGAATGAATGGCACCAATGCGCGCACAGGCCAGCATGGCAAACGCGGCCTCGGCAATCATGGGCATGTAGATGAGTACGCGGTCGCCCTGCTTGACACCCAGCGCCAGCAGGCTGGCGGCCATGCGCTGCACTTCAGCGTGCAGTTCGGCGTAGCTGTAGGCGCGCTCGGTGTTGGTTTCGGTAGAGATAGCCACCAGCGCGTTTTGCGCACCGCGCTCGGCCAGGTGGCGATCGACGGCGTTGTGGCACAGGTTGGTGGTGCCGCCAACGAACCATTTGGCAAACGGTGGGTTGTCGTACTGGCAAATTTGCTGCGGCTGGGTGTGCCAGTCAATCAGGCGAGCTTGCTCGGCCCAAAAGGCGTCGCGCTCGGCGATGGAGCGTTGGTGAAAGTCGGCGTATTGCGGCATGGAGTCTCCTTGGCTGCGGGCGACAAAGCCCCGGTGAATTAATAATTATTGAGCCGGGGGCTTGCGGAAATCTGACGTGCCCACGCCTGCCGCTCACAGGCCCCAGGCGATGGAGCGCATGGAGATCGACGCAGCTTGGAAACCCGTGTTGAAAAAGCGCAGGCTCTCGCCCGGCTCCACCGCCCCGGCGGCGTACAGCAGGGGCAGAAAATGCTCGTACGTGGGGTGTGACAGCTCGGCCACCTGTTCGGCCTGGCCCCATTGCTGGAACTGCGCCAGCTCGGCCAGGCGGTCTTGGCGCACCAGCTCGGTGACCTGCGCATCAAACGCATGGGCCCAGGGATAGGTGGCGTTGATGCCTGCCCCAGCGCGCATATAGCCCAGGTTGTGCACGATGTTGCCGCTGGCCACAATCAGCACCCCCATATCGCGCAGCGCACGCAGCTGCTGGCCCAGGGCAAAGTGCTCGGCAGGCGGGCGGCTGTAGTCCATGCTCAGTTGCAGCACGGGAATATCGGCTGCAGGGAACATGGGCAACAGCACACCCCAGGCGCCGTGGTCCAGGCCCCACTCATGTTCATCAAGCCGCAAAGGCTCGCCCGTGGCCGGTGAGCGCAGCTGCGCCGCCAGCGTGCGGGCCACAGCAGGCGCGCCCGGCGCGGGGTAGCGCTGCTCGTACAGCACACGGGGAAAACCGCCAAAGTCGTGGATGGTGCGCGGCTGCGCCATGCCCAGCAGGCACCAGCCACCCTGCGTGAGCCAATGGGCCGAAATACACACAATGAGCTGCGGGCGCTCGGGCCGCGCCAGCAACTCCTGGCCAAGGTCGCGCCAGTTAAAGCGCCAGGCCGTGTCCTCGATCACGTTCATGGGTGAGCCATGGCCCACAAACAGCACCGGCATACGAGCCGAAGGGCGCAGGCTTTCCAGCACAGCCGGGGCAGCAGCAGAAGGCGGGAGGGTGTGAGAAGGGTTCATACAAGCTCCAGGGAACGTGGGATCATCGCAGCAGCAGTCAGGCCTTGTCTGCGCTGGTTGTTTTTCCCTTTTTTACACCTATGCACACCACCCCTTTGCAAGCCCTGGAGGGCACCCGCGTTCTGAGCCTGGCGCTCAATCTTCCCGGCCCTGCAGCGCTGCAGCGCTGCCGTGCCATGGGCGCGCAGTGCCACAAGCTCGAACCCCTGGCCCCCGCCGGGCAGCGCAGTGCCGACCCCATGGCGCTGTACAGCCCCCAGGCTTATGACGCACTGCACGCGGGCATCACCATCGTCCAGGCCGATCTGAAAAGCCCCGAGGGCCAGGCACGCCTGCACCAGGAACTGGCCGACACCGACGTGCTGCTGACCTCGTTTCGCCCCAGCGCACTCACCAAACTGGGGCTGGACGCTGCCACGCTGCACGCCCGCTACCCGCGCCTGTGCCTGGTACGCATCGTGGGTGCCAGCGGGGCGCACGCCGAAGAAGCCGGGCACGATCTGACCTACCTGGCCCAATCGGGCCTGGTGACCAGCACCGAGCTGCCCGCCACGCTGTACGCCGACATGGGCGGCTCGTTGATGGCCAGCGAGGCCGTGCTGCAGGCCCTGCTGGCACGCGCGCGCAGCGGCCAAGGGGCTGATCTGGAAGTGGCCCTGGCAGACGCGGCCCACTGGCTGGCGCTGCCGCGCCACTGGGAATTGACCACGCCCCAGGCCGATATTGGCGGCGCCCACGCGGGCTACCGCATTTACCCCTGTGCTGATGGTCTGGTGGCCCTGGCCGCGCTGGAGCCCCACTTTGCCCGGCGCCTGTGGCAAGCCGCAGGCCTGCCCGCCGACACCGACGCCCGCGCCGCACACACCCAGCAGGCGATTGCTGCCTTTGTGCAAGTACAAAGCTGCGCTGCGCTGCAAGCGCTGGCACAAGCGCGCGACATTCCGCTGCACACCCTGCCCGCTGCGCCCCAGCCACGCGGCTGAGAGCGTGTTCAGAGGTGCCTGGCACCTGGTGCCGCCCCTCAGTGGGCGGCCGTTTTGGAAAACAACTGAATCACCGCCACCCCGGCGACGATCAGGCCCATGCCAATGAGGGCGGGCACATCCAGCTTTTGCCCGAACATCACCCAGCCCACTGCGGCAATCAGCACAATGCCCAGGCCCGACCACACGGCGTACACCACGCCCGTGGGCAAGGTGCGCATCACCAGCGACAGCAGGTAAAACGCCAGGGCGTAGCCCACGGCACACAGCACGCTGGGCCACAGGCGGGTAAAGCCTGCCGAGGCCTTGAGCGCCGAGGTAGCCACCACCTCGGCCACAATCGCCAAGCCCAGTTGCATCCAGGGCGACATGCTCACCCCGCCGCGCGGCGCTGGCGCAGCGCCTCGTACAGGCACAGCGCACTGGCCACCGAGACGTTCAAGCTCTCTACCGCGCCCTGCATGGGAATGTGCAGCAGCTCATCGCAGCTTTTGCGCGTGAGCTGGCGCAGCCCCGCCCCTTCCGCGCCCAGCACCAGCGCCACCGGGCCTTGCAAATCGGCCTGGTAGAGCGATTTGTCCGCATCGCCACTGGTGCCCAGCACCCAAATGCCACGCTCTTTCAGCTCGCCCAAGGTGCGGGCCAGGTTGGTCACCATGAAGTACGGCACCGTTTCAGCCGCACCGCTGGCCACCTTGGCCACGGTGGCATTGATGCCCACGGCATGGTCTTTGGGGGCAATCACGGCGTGCGCGCCTGCGCCGTCGGCGCTGCGCAGGCAGGCGCCCAGATTGTGCGGATCGGTCACGCCATCAAGCACCAGCAGCAGCGGATTGCGCACACCATCGGCTTCGAGCTGGTCGAGCAAATCATCGAGCGACTGCATTTGTGCCAAAGGCTGCACCCGTGCGGCCACACCCTGGTGGCCCTGGCTGCCTGCAAGCTTGGCAATGCGCAGGCCGTCGGCCTCGATCAGGCGCACCTCGGCCTCGCGGGCGCGCTGCAAGAACTGGCGCATGCGCGCGTCGCGGCGCGTGGGCTCGTAGTAAATCTCAATGATGGATTGCGGCGCCGTTTTCAGGCGCACCCCAACGGCATGAAAGCCGAACAAAACTTTAGGCGTGGACATAGCCGCGGCATTATCCCGCCGCCCGCGCTGCACCCTGCGCAAACGCGCTCATCCTCCGGCGGAAGGCTGCGCCCTCAAGGTGCTTGCAAAGTGCAGGCGTCGCCCTGGCGCAGCTGCGCCCAGGAGCGCCCTTCCCAGCCCGGCTGCTGGCTGCTGGGCCAGTCGGGCTGTTGCAGCCACGCGCCATAGCCCACGGCACGCATGGCCAGCTCGGCCAGCAAGGCATTGCTGTGGGCGCGGGCAGGCGGGCCGCTGGCGTTGGCTGCGGGGGTGAAGGCCGCCAGCAGCGCACCATGCTGCTGCTGCGCTGGTGGATTGGCCCAGGCCAGCAGGGGCACTTCCAGGCTGCTCAGTGCTGCGCCGTGGCGATAGTCCTCAGCGCAGGGTGGAAACAGCACGCCGTGGTCGCTGGTGTAGAGCAGCAAGGCGCTGCTCTCAGGATGGGCATCGCGCAGCAGCTCCACCCACTGCGCCAGCAAGGCGCTGCTGTAGTGGATGCTGTTGTCGTAGGGCTCGTGCAGCGCGCGATAGCCCAGCGGCGTGCGCTCTTGTGGCAGCGGGTGGCTGCCGTAGGTGTGCAGCACGATCAGCTTGCGCGGCGCTGGGTCGGCCAAGGCGGTGCGCAGGCTGTCGGTGAGCACTTCGTCCAAGTCGCCATTGCCCACTTTTTGGTACACCGCACTGGCGCGGCGCAACGCCAGGCTGAAAAAATCTTCAGCAGCGCTGAAAAAGCGCGAATTGCTGAAGGCAAAGGTCTTGTAGCCCGCGTGCTGCGCCAGGTCGATGAACGAAGGCGCGCGGCGCTGGCTGCTCTCTAGCGCCGACATCCCCGTGAGCATGTACGGCAGCGCCGCCGCCGTGTTCCAGCCCTGGGCCAGCACAGGGGTGGCCAGCACGCCGGGCAGCTGTGCCAGTGGGGCATTGGTGGCCGCGCCCTGGTAGCCCAGCAGCGACCAGCGGTGCGCGCTGGCACTTTCGCCCAGCACCACCACCACGGTATCCACTTGCGCGCTGGCGTCAGGCGGTGCGCTGGGCAGCACGGGGGGCTGGAACAGGCCCTCTTGAATCTCTTGCTGGCGCATCACTGCGCGCACGGCGTGCAGCGGGTACAGGCTTTTGGCCTTGCGCATAAAGGTGTTGGGATTGAGCTGCTGCAGCAGCGTGTACACCAGCACCAGCGCCCAAAACAGCCAGGCGCCCTGCCACATGCGGCGCAGCAGCAGCGACGTATTCCACACCTGCGGCAAGGTGCGCCACAGCACGCGCGCTGCCAGCGCGCACAGCGGCAGCCACAGCGCCAGCCCCAGCCATGCCGCGCGCGGCACCGTGGGCAAAAATTCCATAGTCTCGGCGGGCGTGGTGCGCAGCACCGTGGCGAGGAAAAACTCATCGGCCAGCGCACCAAAAAAACTGGCGTGGACGATGTTGATACAGCCCAGCACCATCCACAGCGCCAGCACCAGCGGCTGCAAGGCCCGCAACCGCAACAGCGGCCAAAAACACAGCGCCGACAACACCAGGTGCCACACCGACCAGCCCGACACCCCCGGCAACAAACTGGGCGTGAAAAAAAACAGCCAGGCAGCTACGGCCTGCCAGGCTGGGGAAAAACTCACATGCATGGGGCGGTATTGTGCCCAGGAGATCGGCAGCACCTGGTGGCTGCTTGAAAGCGCCACCATGCTCCTGAACGCTCTTTTTTCAGGAGCTGCTTGCGCTTGCCCCATAAGGCTGAGAGGCCATTTTGATGGGTATTTTTACCCTGTAGCCAGGCGATGGCGGCCTGGCAAGGCCATCACCCAAGCTGAAAACGCTGCTGCAGCGCCTATTTTGAGCATCAAAACTGGCCCTAAGCCAAGCGTATCAAGCGCAAGCAGCTCTTATTTTGAGAGCAAAATTCGCCCCGCTTCCAGGGTGATGCTGCGCTGGCAGCGCTCGGCCAGGCCCCGGTCGTGCGTTACCAGCACCAGCGTGGTGCCCTGCTCGCGGTTGAGCTGCAGCATCAGCTCCATCACCGCGGCGCCGGTGGCGTGATCCAGGCTGCCGGTGGGCTCATCGGCCAGCAGCACCGCAGGCTCAACCACAAAGGCCCGCGCCAGCGCCACGCGCTGCTGCTCGCCGCCCGAAAGCAGGCGCGGCGTGTGCTGCAGGCGCTGGCCCAAGCCCACGCGCTGCAGCATTTCGGTGGCACGGGCGCGGGCGTCGCGCCGCCCGGCCAGCTCCAGCGGCAGCATGGCGTTTTCCAGCGCCGTCAGGTGCGGCATGAGCTGAAAACTTTGGAACACAAAACCCATTTTGTGCCCGCGTAGCTGGGCACGGCCATCTTCATCCAGGGCGAACAAATCCTGCCCGGCCAGGCGCACGGTGCCGCTGCTGGGTGTATCCAGCCCCGCCATGATGGACAGCAGCGTGCTTTTGCCCGAGCCCGAAGCGCCCACAATCGCCAGCGTTTCGTGGCTGCCCAGGGTGAAATCGATGTCCCGCAAAATATCGAGCGTGCCACTGGAGTCGGTGACGGTTTTGCTGACGTGGTCAACGGCAATCAGAGGAGCGCTTTCAGGCATGGGCAATCACGTTTTCAAGGATGCAAAGGTAGTGGAAACAACACACTGGTCACGGCGCGACTTTATCGCGGCAGGGGTGGCGGGCGCACTGGGCGCCTGCATGGCCCCGGCCGGGGCCGCTTCCGCTGCGGCAGCGGCTGGCACCCCCGCCCCGCGCGTGCTGATTCTGGGCGACTCGATGAGCGCGGAATACGGTTTGGCACGCGGCCAGGGCTGGGTGGCGCTTTTACAAGAGCGTGTGGCGGCGCAAAAGTTGCCAGTGCAGGTACACAACGCCAGCCTCAGTGGCGACACCACCGCCGGTGGACGCGCACGCCTGCCCGCCTTGCTAGCGCAGCAGCCGCCCGCCGTGGTGGTGATTGAGCTGGGCGGCAACGACGCCCTGCGCGGCCTGCCCCTGGCGCACACGCGCGCCAATTTGCTGGCCATGACCGAGGCCGCGCAACAGGCCGGGGCACGCGTGCTGCTGGTGGGAAGGCAGGTGCCGCCCAACTACGGCCCGGCCTACGCACGCGACTTTGCCGCGCTGTTTGGCGACGTAGCGCGCGAACGCAAAGCGGCTTTGGTGCCATTTTTACTGGCGGGTGTGGCCGATGCAGCCGACCCGCTGGCACTGTTCCAGGCGGACCGCATTCACCCCAATGCCCAGGCGCAGCCCCGCATGCTCGACAACGTCTGGCCGCACCTGCTGCCTTTGCTGCCCGGGGCTAAAAAGCCCGCGCCAGCGCCTGCGCGAGGTCGCACTGCAAATCCTGCACCGCCTCCAGCCCAATAGCAAAGCGCACCAGATGCCCGGGCCGCAGGTGCGCCGTGGTGCGTGAGCGCATCGACGCCAAGTCATAGGGCATGACCAGGCTGACGGGGCCGCCCCAGCTGTAGCCAATGCGAAACAGGCGCAGGCTGTCGCAGAAGGCATCCACCTGGGCCTGGGTGTAGCGCGCATCGAGCACCACGCTGAACAGCCCGGCCGCCACCCCGCGCTGCTGGGCATCGCCGCTGCTGCGCTGGCCGCACAGGGCTTGCCAGTGCGCGTGCCCGGGGCTGCCTGGCAAGGCGGGGTGCAGCACCTGCACCACGGGCGCTTGCTGGCCCAGCCACTGCGCCAACTGGCGTGCAGCGCGGTCTTGTGCGTGGTAGCGCAGCGCCATGCTGGGCAGGCCGCGCAGCAGAGCCTCGGCGTCGTTGGCACCCACGCCCAGGCCCAGGTGCATGTGCGTGAGCTTGAGCTGCTGGTGCAGCCGCTCATCGCGCGTGACCATGCTGCCCATGAGCACATCACCGCCGCCGCTGGGGTATTTGGTGAGGGCATGGACAGACACATCCACCCCCAGGCTGCCGCCATCGGCACGCAAATCGAACGGGGCAAAGGCCAGCCCCGCGCCCCAGGTGTTGTCCAGCGCACAGCGCAGGCCGGGGGCACCGTGGGTGCGGCAGGCCTGCACCAGGGCCATCAGGTCGGGGAACTCCATGGTCACCGAGCCTGGCGCTTCCAGCCACACCAGCCGCGTGGCGGGGGTGAGTTGGGCGATCAGGTCATCTACGTCCAGCGGGTCGTAGAAACGGTGGCCGATGCCGTAGTGGCGC
This sequence comes from Acidovorax sp., assembly GCA_041910915.1. Classification (GTDB taxonomy): domain Bacteria; phylum Pseudomonadota; class Gammaproteobacteria; order Burkholderiales; family Burkholderiaceae_C; genus Paenacidovorax. The sequence continues at coordinate 568 of JAYRPZ010000111.1, read as the reverse complement.
AATTGCGCTTCGGCCAGGGCTTTGTTGGGGCCGTAGGCGTTGTCAGGAATCAGCACCTCATCGCCCGCGCGCAGCAGCGCCAGCGCCACGGTGGCAATCGCCGCCAGGCCGCTGGGGGCCAGCAGGCACTGCGCGCCGCCCTCCAGCGTGGCCAGGCGCTCTTCCAGCAAGTAGGTGGTGGGCGTGCCATGCAGGCCGTAGGTGTAGCCGGTTTTGTTTTTCCATTCACGCTCGCGCATGGCGGCGACGTTGGGGAAAAACACCGTCGAGGCCTTGAAGACGCCGGGCAAAGGGGCGTCAAACCCTGCGGGTGGCTGGTAGGGATGGTGGATCAGCGCGGTGGCGGCCTGCACAGCGCCATGGCGGTCGTCAGAGGGGGTGGAAGGTGCAGTCATGCCCGCGATGGTAGCGGTGCCATCGCACACGCTAGTGTCGCGTCAGCGGTCAGATGTCGAAGGCTGCGCATCGCCATCGGATCGCAGCGCAAGGCGCATTGCGCAGCCAATACCGAGCGTATTGGCAAGCGATGCAACGCAGCGATGCGATTCGAGGGCCAGCGCAGACCGAC
>JAYRPZ010000110.1:0-4582 GCA_041910915.1 Acidovorax sp. | reverse complement strand
CTGGGGCACCAGCGAGGCATTGCCGAAGCCCTGCGTAGGCAGCACCCACAGGTGCAGGCTGCACAGGCACTGGCCGGGCAACTGCGCCAGCCATTCGCGGGGCACGCTCTCGCTCGCGCCCGTGGGCTCGCGTTCGGCGAAGCCGTCGGCCGCCAGGGGCGCCATGAACGTCCAGCTGACGAACTCGGTGTGCAGCTCCCAGCGCAGCCGGAAGGCCCCCAGGTCCACGCGCAGGTGGGTGTTGTGCTCGCCTGGCAGCGGCAGATGGTGGTCGCGCAGCAGCGCCGCCAGGTGGGCCCTGCTGGCCTCGCGCTGCGCGGCGTCGGCCCACATGACGACGTGGGTGATCGCCATCGGCGCCGCCAGGGCCTCGGGCGGGCGGGCATGGATCTCGTTGTGCAACAGCGCGCGCTGCGGGTGCAGCGCGGGAAGGGGGGTGTGGTGCATGGTCGGGGCGGGTATGTGGGGCTAATCCTCGGTGAAGGCGTCCTGGCGCGTTTGCTTGACCGCCGGCAGCAGCACGAGTACCAGCAGCAGCGCGGCAGCGGCCAGCAGCACGCCAAAGGCGATGTTAGCCCCCAGCACACACAGCAGGGGCCGCCAGGCCCACGGCCCCAGAGGCTGCACCTCGCGGCGCTGGCGCACGCTGGCCTGCACCAGCAGCAAGGCGCCCACCAGCGCCAGCGCCAAGCCCAGCACGAAGGGAAAGTAGCCCGGCCCCATGCGCGCGCTGGTGCCCAGCGGGTACGCGCGGGCGCCCCAGGCAAAGACCAGGCCGCACAGCATGAACACGCCACCGGCCAAGCTGTCTTTCAGGTGGCGGGGAACAAAAAAGGCAGGCATACCGTATTTTTACCGTATTTTTTAGAGTCAAAATGGCCTCCAAGCCTTACCAGGCAAGCGCGAGGCGCTATCAAAAATGAAGATCAACCCTCAATCGGCGGCGTGGCGGAGATGATTTCGTCCAGCGTGGTCATGCCCTCGGCCACGCGCAGCGCCCCGGCCAAGCGCAGCGGGCGCATACCGTCTTGCACCGCCTGGCGGCGCAGCGCGTCGATCGACGGGCTTTGCGAGACCTTGTCTTTGAAGGCCTCGGTCACCGTCAGCAGCTCGTACAAGCCGGTACGGCCACGAAAGCCGGTCATGCGGCACTCCACGCAGCCCACGGGCTTGTAGGGCTGGTAGCCGCCCGAGAGCTTCCAGGGACGCACAGCCACACTCACGTCTTCCACCCGGGCCTCGGGGTCGGGCTGCTTGCACTGCGAGCACAGCGTGCGCACCAGGCGCTGCGCCAAGATGCCCAGCAGCGTGGCGTTGATGAGGTAGTTGGGCACGCCCAGCTCCATCAGGCGACTCACCGCGCTGGGCGCGTCGTTGGTGTGCAGCGTGCTGAACACCAGATGGCCCGTGAGGGCAGCTTGCACCGCCATTTCCGCCGTGGGCAGGTCGCGAATTTCGCCCACCATGATGATGTCGGGGTCTTGGCGCATGAGCGCGCGCAGGCCCTCGGTGAAGTTGAAATCGAGCTGCGGCTGCACCTGCGTCTGGTTGAAGCTGGGCTCGATCATTTCGATGGGGTCTTCCACCGTGCTCACGTTCACCTCTTCGGTGGCCACGCGCTTGAGCGTGGAGTACAGCGTGGTGGTTTTGCCCGAACCCGTCGGCCCGGTCACCAAAATAATGCCGTGCGGGCGCTTGACCAGGCTCTCCCAGCGCTCGGCGTCGTGGCGCGCAAAGCCCAGTGCGCTGAGGTCTTTCACGGCGTTGTCGGGGTCGAAAATCCGCATCACCATTTTTTCGCCAAACGCCGTGGGCAGGGTTGAGAGGCGCATTTCCACCTCGTCGCCGCGCGGGTTGCGGGTTTTGATACGGCCATCTTGCGGACGACGGCGCTCCACCACGTCCATGCGCCCGAGCAGCTTCACGCGCGCCACCATGGCATTGAGCACGCCCATGGGCATTTGGTACACAGGGTGCAGCACGCCGTCGATGCGAAAGCGGATCACGCCCTGGTCGCGCCGTGGCTCTAAGTGGATGTCGCTGGCGCGCTGATCGAAGGCGTACTGCCACAGCCAATCGACCACGCGCACCACGCCCTGGTCGTTGGCGTCGAGCTGCTTGTTGGTTTTGCCCAACTCCACCAATTGCTCGAAGGTGCTGCCGCTGCTGGCCCCACCGGCTTTTTGCGCCGCCCGCACCGATTTGGCCAGGGCAAAAAACTCGCCCATGTAGCGCGTGATGTCTTGCGGGTTGGCCATCACGCGGCGCACGCTGCGCTTGCTTTGGCGCTCGACCTCGGCCACCCAGTCGGTAATGAAAGGTTCGGCCGTGGCCACCACCACTTCGTGCGGCGTGACCTGCACCGGCAGCACGCGGTGGCGCTCGGCGTAAGAGGCGCTCATGGCATCGGCCACGCGCCCCACGTCCACCTTGAGCGGGTCAATGCGCAAATAGCGCAGGCCGCAGCGCCCGGCAACGTACTGCGTCAGCTCTTCCAGGTCTAAGGCGCGGGCGTCGGCCGCGCGCTCCATGGCGACGTTGGCCAGCCGCACCAGGGGGTGTTGGTGGCTTTCGGCCTGGGCGCAGCGGGCGATGGTGCGCTCGGCCTCTTCGGGGCTGATGACCCCATCTTCACGCAGCCAGCCCACCACGCGGCGCCAGTCCAGCGGCCCCACGGGGGCGGCCACAGCGTTGAGGGGAGCGGCGCTGGCGTTCGGATGCATGAAAAAACTCCTGGAGCGAGAGGATCAGAAAGAGCGTGCGCTCAGTGCGGCACGGCCTTGAACACGCGCAGCCACTTGGGCGCGGGCAGGCCCCAGCGCTGCTTGATGAGTTCGGCGCGCGCGTGCAGCACGGCGCTGTCGGGGCGGCTGGGCTGGCGCTGGGCCAGCACCACGGTGTTGCCCTCGCGCGTGGGTTTGAAGGCCCACAGCGCGTCGGCGCCAAAGGCCTCGGCCAGGCTGGCCAGGCTGCGCTCGTAGCTGCTGGCACGGCCAAACAGGTTGACCGTCAGGCAGCCGCTCTCGGTGAGGGTCTGGCGGCAGTCGGCGTAAAAAGCGGCGCTGTCGAGCACCGGCGCGGCCGCTTGGTGGTCGTACAGATCGACCTGCAGCGCGTCGATCTTGCCCTGCCAGGCGGGCTTGCGAATTTCTTGCGCTGCATCGGCCAGCACGGTGTGCAGGCGCGGGCCGTCGGGCGGCAGCTTGAACCAGGCACGGCACACCGCCAGCACCTGGGGGTTGAGTTCGATGGCGCTGGTGTGCATGCGCAGCTTTTTGTAGCAAAACTTGGTCAGCGCGCCCGCGCCCAGGCCCAACTGCAGCGCCTGCAGACGGGGCACCTCTGCGGGCTCGACGAACAGCAGCCAGGCCATCATGCGCTGCACGTACTCCAGCTCAATATCAAACGGCGCAGCCACGCGCATGGAGCCTTGAATCCAGGGCGTGCCCAGGTGCAGGTGGCGGACTTCGCCATCGTCGGACACGCTGACTTCAGGTAAATCCAGGGCAGAGAGGGGGTTGCGGGCCAAAACGGTGCGTCTTTCTTCAGGGGAACAGGCAGGGGCTGATTGTCGTGCAAGCGTGCCTGCTATCAATAAAAGAGCTGCTTGCGCTTGCTACATCTTGCTTTAAGGCCATAAATTACCTTATTTTGTGCCTTGCGGCAGCGCCACGGGCGGCGCAGCGCCCCACGCGGCATCGGTGCCGTGGATTGAGCGCCTATTTTTAGTATCTTTTGGGCCTCTGAAGCCCATCTGGCGAGCGCAAGCAGCTATGGTTTTTGATAGCTTTTTCAGTTTCTCACAGGTCAGCTCCCACCCCATGCGGTAAGCTCGCGCGCCTGCCATGACGTACTCGCTCAACACCCTCAACTCCACCCCCCCACCGCGCTCACTGGCCGCCCGGCTGGGGCATGAAGTCACGCTGGTGCTGGGCTGCCTGGCTTTGCTGCTGTGGGTGCTGGCCATGTGCAGCTATTCCACGCAAGACGCCGCCTGGTCCACCTCGGGCATGGGCCAGGGCGTACACAACTGGGTGGGGCGCCTGGGCGCCTGGCTGGCCGACAGCAGCTATTTCATGTTTGGTTTTTCCGTGTGGTGGGTGCTGGTGGCCTTCGCCTACGCCTGGCTAGCGTCGCTGGTGCGCTGGATGCGCGGCAGCCACAGCCCCGCCGCTGCCGTGCGCAGCCGCCCCGACCCACACGCGCCCCAGCCGCCTTCGCCCGCCATGCGCCGCTTCTGGTTCTGGGTGGGGCTGGCGCTGCTGCTGGCTGCCAGCACGGCGCTGGAGTGGTCGCGCCTGTACCGTTTTGAAAGCCTGCTGCCCGGGCACGCCGGGGGCGTGGTGGGCTATCTGCTGGGGCCTGCGGCCATGCAGTGGCTGGGCTTCACCGGCTCGGGCCTGCTGGGCATCATTTGCCTGGTGATGGCGGTGGCGCTGGTGTTTGGTTTTTCCTGGGGCCAGGTGGCGGAATGCCTGGGCGCGCGCTTGGAAACCAGCCTGCTGTCCATCCGCACCTTGCTGGAAAAGGTACAGGACTACGCCGCAGGCCAGCGCGCCGCACGCGAGCGCGCCACCTTGCT
>JAYRPZ010000109.1:0-2708 GCA_041910915.1 Acidovorax sp. | reverse complement strand
GTTGGTCTGGAAGGCGATGCTGTCGATCACGCTGATGATGTCGCTGATCTTCTTGCTCGACTCGCTGATGCCCTTCATGGTGTCAACCACCTGGGCGACCACTTGCCCGCCTTGCGTGGCGACGCCCGAAGCGCTTTGGGCCAGCTGGTTGGCTTGCCTGGCGTTGTCGGCGTTCTGCTGGACGGTAGAGCCGAGCTCTTCCATCGAGGCTGCAGTTTCTTCCAGCGCACTGGCTTGGCTTTCGGTGCGGCTGCTCAGGTCCTGGTTGCCTTGGGCGATCTGGCTGCTAGCCGACGCCACCGACTCGCTGCCCGAGCGAACGCGCCACACGATGTCCGCCAGGCTGTCTTGCATCGCCTTGAGTGCGGCCATCAGACTGTGGGTGTCACCGTTTTTCAGGAGAATCTGGTTGTTCAGGTTGCCCGCAGCCACTTCACGCGCCAGTTCACGCGCCTCGGCGGGCTCGCCACCCAGAATGCCCGTCACGTCGCGCAAGATGAGCACGGCCAGCAGCACTGCCAGAACCAGCGACACCAGCACCAAGCCAATCACCTGCATGCGCGCAGAGGCATAGGCAGCTTCGGCTGCCGCAGCAGAGCGATTAGAAAAGCTGTCATTGATGTCAACGATTTTGGTGATGAGCCCCACCATTTCGTTGAAGGCCTTGCGCGATTCACCCTGGAAGATTTTTTGTGCTGCCTCACTGCCCGCCTCGCCTTTTCGCGACTCCTCCAGCAGCTTGACCTGAATCGCGAAGTAGGCGTCTTTGGCCTTGATGAAATCGGCAAACGCGGCGCGCTCTTCTGGCTCGGTCATGTTTTGCCTGTAAGTCTCCATTGCCTTCGCAAACCGGGCCTTGGCTTCTTCCAGGCGCTTGTCTTCTGCTGCAAATTCCTCAGGCGTGTCGGACATGATGTGCGACGGCTCAATCCGCCGAATCTGATTGGCAGCGTCGCGCATGGCTGCGGCGTACTTCACGCTGGGCAGCCAGTTGTGGGTGATTTCGTTGACCGCCCGGTCGATTTGGGCCATCTTGAACACGCTGATCGTGCCCACCACCATGGTGAGAACGATCAACACGAAGAAAGCTAGCGACAGCTTGGTAGATAGCTTCATCTGCGAAAAATTCATGGCAAGCGCCTTAATGGGGTTTGGTAGTTTTTGGAGACCGTGCAGCGCCGGTGCTTACGCCGCTACTTCGTTCTGGCTGATCAAGCCCATCTCGGCGCTGGACATCAGTTTCTCGATGTCTATGAGGATCAACATGCGTTGTCGCTGGTCTTGTTCGATGGTGGCGATGCCGATCACTTGCTGGGTATCGATCGCGCCGGTGAAATCGGGCGCGGGTTTGATGTCCTCGCCCTTGAGTTCCACCACGTCGGATACCGCGTCCACCACGATACCCACCACCTGTTTGGCCAGGCTCAAGACGATGGTGACGGTCTGGCTGTCGTAGGCCACATCGCTCATGTTGAACTTCAGGCGCATGTCCAAAATGGGCACGATGACGCCACGCAGGTTGACCACACCCAGCACGTAGGCTGGTGCGTTGATCATTTTGGTGGAGGGCTCAAAACCCCGGATTTCCTGGACCTTGAGGATTTCGATGCCGTATTCCTCGGCCCCGAGGCGAAAGCTCAGGTATTCACCCGCGCGGCTCGCAGCCAGAATTGCAGCGCTGCTTTGGTTGTTCGAATGGTTCATGGGCAATCTCCTAGTAGCGCCTTGAGGTGGTGGGTCCGAGCCTGAGTCCAGCCGTTGCATCCGATGCAGGAATGTGATTCACCATGGATGGCGGTCGCTGTTGGTGAGGGCTGGGCGTATGGATGACTGGCGCAGGACCCTGAAATCGTGCGAACGGGAATCGATGACCGTAATTGGCAATTGCGGTAACTATTTTTTACAATTCGAGATTATCACGGACGAAGCCATCGTGCTTTGCCCCCGCGGTGAGCGTTGTCTATGGAGCACATGCTTTTTCCGCGGCAATCCCGTACAACCAGTCTGTCAGACCCGTCGCTGCAGCAAGGTGCTGGCACCACCGCCAGCGGTGAAATAAAGCTGCCTTGCAGGCGGAATGGGAATGAAGAAGAACTGTGCGCAAGCGCTGCTAGCACCCACAGCATGCACGAACCCCAGTGATTCAGGGCACAGCCTTGGTAGGTTCTTACAGCAGCGACGGTTTGAGGTGCTGCCGCGCCATCGTCAAAAAGGCCATGGCGGCGGGGCTGAGCGGCTGCTTGGCCAAGCGGATCGCCACGATAGGAAATTCCAGCACCGGCCGCACGATGGGCACGGCGCGCAGGTCGGGTGGCATCAGGCGTGCCACGTAGCGCGGCAGCAGAGCCACCCCGGCGCCCGCCTGGATCATGCCGAACGCGGTGGTCAACATCGACACATGGTGCACCACCTGCGGGTACACATTGGCGACGGCGCTCAGCTCACGGCTGATGGCGCGCCACACCACGGCATCGGGGTTCACATGCACCAGGGGCAGGCCGTCCAGGTCGCGCCCTTGCACGCTGGCGCGCTGGGCCAGCGGGTGGTCGTGCCGCAGGAACAGCGCCATGCGTTCGCTGAACAGCCGCTCGGTGGCCAGCTCGGAATGCGTCTGGCCGATGTCGGAGCCCAGCGCCAAATCTGCCTCGCGCGAGAGCACTTGCGCCACCATTTGCGCGGCATTGCTGTCGTGCAGCGTGGCCACCAGC
>JAYRPZ010000108.1:0-22697 GCA_041910915.1 Acidovorax sp. | reverse complement strand
TGCAAGTGCAGCAATGCATTGAGCTAACCAGTACTAATTGCTCGTGCGGCTTGACCCTATAACTTTGACAATCACGTCAGACTAGTTATGCCAAAAAGCGCAATCAAAATACATTCGACTCTATGAATTCGTTTGACTGACAAAACGTCAATCAAACAAAAAGTTTAAGCCTGATGACCATAGCAAGTTGGAACCACTCCTTCCCATCCCGAACAGGACAGTGAAACGACTTCGCGCCGATGATAGTGCGGATCCCCGTGTGAAAGTAGGTCATCGTCAGGCTAATATCTAAAAACCCCCTGCATCCTCAAGGTGCAGGGGGTTTTGCTTTGGCAATAAAAAATAATAGGGCTAGAAAATACCAAGCGATTTGCAACAATGTGTCGTTTCACAAAATTGCGCTACGCGCTTGAGCGTGTGTTGCGACGAAATTCAGTAGGTGATTGCCCTATCCAACCTCTGAACGCTCGAATAAAACTTTTCTCATTCCCAAAACCTGCGGCTTGCGCCACTTGCTTGATGGGACGCTCCGTGCGCTGCAGCAGTTCCACCGCGCGTGTTTGTCGTACGTCATTTTTGAGTGCTTGTAGAGACGCACCTTCTTCCTTGAGTTGCCTATGCAATGTGCGTGTGGAAAGGTGTAAGCGTTCAGCGAGCACGGTGGCACTGTGCAAGGTCGCTGGATCGCAGTTGAGTAGTTGTCGCACGCGTTGTACCAGCAGGCGATCCCGCCTATATTGCAAAACGGTCAACGGTAAGGCACGTTGCAGCATTTGCCGCAATGCTGCTTCATCCCGTGCCAGGGGAAGTGCCAGATAGCGGGCGTCAAACCGAATGGTTGCCCGTGGCAGGATGTTAAAAGTGACAGGGCCAGGAAAAAGCAAGGGGTACACCTCAGCATGTGCAGGTGCAGGGAAAGGAAAGTGCACTTCTTGCAGGGGTAAGCGAGAGTCAATCAGCCAGCATGCCACTCCATGGATATTGCGCAGTACCGAGACCAGACAAAATTCCCTCAAGGTGCCATCTCCACCAGGTGGGTAGTGCTCTTCCAGCGTGATTTGTGCCGTATGGCCCTCGGTGGCAAGCGATAGGGCAATGCTGTCGGTCAGCAAGCCATGGTGGCGGCACCAGCGCATGAGCGCTAATCCTAGGTGGGGAGCGGTAATAGATGCGCGTGCCAGCATGCCATAGCTACCCCATGGCAAGCGCCTAGAAAACCAACCCAAAGCCTCGTCGTCCAGTTCCCGCATGGCTCCATCACACAGAGTTTCCATTTGCCATGCCGTGATCTTTGCCTCATCCTTGGCAAAATGTTCTGGCGCAATTTGTGCCCGTTGCAAAACGCTCTGTGGGTTCAGGCCGCGCAGTTTGTAAGCACGCACAATTGCTCTTACAAATGCCATGGGGGTAGCTGCAGCATCGGCCTGTAGCAAAGCGCGTGGGGCAGGTTGCGAGGGTAAAGAAGGGGTGTACATGGCTCGGCGTTGAGGGCTTGTCATGGCAATTATTGCAACCTTGCTGGCCCCATCTGCAGCACCTGGCGGCGTATGCTGCGCTTTAAGCGGGCCGCACCCGCACGCACAGGAGACCGTTCGATGACCGCCCCCCTTTCCCTGAGCCAGTCGCAAGGCCGTACCGATGTGCCTTTGATTGAGCAAACCATCGGCCAGTTTTTTGCCGAAATGGCCGCGCACCAAGGCACGCGCGAAGCGCTTGTCTGCCGCCACCAACAGCGCCGCTATAGCTACCTCGAACTGCATACCGAAGTGCGCCGCTTGGCCAGTGCTTTGTTAGGTTTGGGCCTACAGCCCGGTGATCGGGTTGGTATTTGGTCCCACAACAATGCTGAGTGGGTGCTGATGCAGTTGGCTACTGCACAGGTCGGACTGATTTTGGTCAACATCAACCCTGCTTACCGTACGGCGGAACTGGAATATGCCCTGAACAAAGTCGGCTGCAAGGCGCTGGTGAGCATGCGTGCCTTCAAAACCAGCGACTACCTTGGCATGCTGCGTGAGCTGGCCCCTGAACTCGGCTTGTGCCTGCCAGGCAAACTGGCCGCCAAGCGCCTGCCCACGCTGCGCACGGTGGTGTGGATTGATGTCGCTGGCGAAGGTCAAGAAGAACCCGGCATGTGGCGTTTTTCCGAACTGCTGGCACGCGGAGAGCCCCAGGATGAGCGCATCGATACCCTGGCTGCCACATTGAAAAATACCGACCCCATCAACATTCAGTTCACCAGTGGCACCACCGGCTTTCCCAAGGGCGCCACACTGACCCACCGCAACATTCTGAACAACGGGTTTTTCATTGGTGAGTGCATGAAGCTCACGGAGCAAGACCGCTTGTGCATCCCCGTACCGCTGTACCACTGCTTTGGCATGGTACTGGGCAATTTGGCTTGCTTAACGCACGGCGCCACCATCGTTTATCCGAACGATGGTTTTGATGCTTTGACTGTCTTGGAAACTGTGCAAGCCGAGCGTTGTACGGGTTTGCACGGCGTGCCTACCATGTTCATTGCGGAGTTGGATCATCCGCGCTTTGCCGAATTCGACCTCTCCAGCTTGCGCACCGGCATCATGGCCGGTTCACCCTGTCCGATTGAGGTCATGAAACGCGTGGTCAGCGACATGCACCTGTCACAGATCACCATTGCCTACGGCATGACGGAGACCAGCCCGGTGAGCTGCCAAAGCTCCACCGACACACCTCTGGACAAGCGCGTCTCCACCGTGGGCCAGGTGCAGCCCCACCTGCAAGTCAAAATCGTTGATCCCGAAACGGGCGAACTCACCCCTGTGGGGCAGCGCGGTGAGCTGTGTACCAAAGGCTATTCCGTCATGCATGGCTATTGGGGTGACGAAGCCAAAACGCGTGAAGCCATTGACGCAGACGGCTGGATGCACACCGGCGACCTCGCCACCATGGATGCGCAGGGCTACGTCAACATCGTAGGCCGCATCAAAGACATGGTCATTCGTGGCGGAGAGAACATCTATCCACGTGAAATCGAGGAATTCCTCTACCGTCATCCGCAAGTGCAAGACGTTCAAGTCGTCGGCGTTCCTGACAGCCGTTTTGGCGAAGAGCTGTGCGCCTGGATCATCGCCAAGCCGGGCACCCAGCCCACGGAAGACGACATTCGCACCTTCTGCAAAGGCCAAATCGCACACTACAAGGTGCCGCGTTACATCCGTTTTGTGGATGCCTTCCCGATGACCGTCACTGGCAAGATCCAAAAATTCAAAATCCGCGAGGTCATGTCGGCCACCCTTGGCCTGACCGAACAAGCCACCGCCTAAGGCCGTGCTGGCCACCATTTGCCGTCCACCACTCAAGCCCCTTCCTCCTTTTCAAAGCCCTGCCATGATTCTTTCTACCCAGATCAACCCGCGCAGCGCGGAATTTCAGGCCAACGCCAGCGCCATGCGCGCAGTGGTGCAAGACCTGCACGCGCAAATGGAACGCATCGCCCAAGGCGGCGGCGAGGCCGCCCGGGCCAAACACTTGGCACGCGGCAAATTGCTGCCGCGCGACCGGGTGCAAATGCTGCTCGATCCGGGCACGCCCTTTTTGGAGCTGGCCCCTCTGGCCGCGCTGAACATGTACAACAACGACGCCCCGGGTGCGGGCGTCATTGCCGGTGTGGGGCGGGTGTCGGGTGTGGACTGCATGATCGTGTGCAACGACGCTACCGTCAAAGGCGGAACCTACTACCCCATGACGGTGAAAAAGCACCTGCGTGCGCAGGAAATTGCCCAGCAAAACCACCTGCCCTGCATCTACCTGGTGGACTCGGGCGGTGCCAACCTGCCCAACCAAGACGACGTGTTCCCCGACCGCGACCACTTTGGCCGCATCTTCTACAACCAAGCCAACATGAGCGCCCAGGGCATTGCGCAGATTGCCGTCGTCATGGGCTCATGCACCGCGGGTGGTGCCTACGTGCCAGCGATGAGCGATGAATCCATCATCGTGAAAAACCAGGGCACCATCTTTTTGGGTGGGCCACCGCTGGTGAAAGCCGCCACGGGCGAAGTGGTCACGGCCGAAGATTTGGGCGGTGGCGACGTACACACCCGCTTGTCGGGCGTGGTCGATCACCTGGCGCACAACGATATGCACGCCCTGGCCCTGGCGCGTCGCAGCGTAGCCAATTTGAATAAGAAAAAGCCAGAAAATGGCGCAGATACAGCGCCCGCAGCTCCTAAATATGCAGCAGAGGAACTGTACGGCATCATCCCCACCGACACGCGCAAGCCCTTCGATGTGCGTGAAATCATTGCCCGCATCGTCGATGGCAGCGAGTTTGACGAATTCAAGGCGCGCTTTGGTACCACCTTGGTGTGCGGTTTTGCGCGCATCGAAGGAATGCAAGTGGGCATCATCGCCAACAACGGCATTTTGTTCAGTGAATCGGCGCAAAAAGGCGCGCACTTCATCGAGCTGTGCTGCCAGCGCAAGATTCCATTGGTGTTTTTGCAGAACATCACCGGCTTCATGGTCGGGCGCAAATACGAAAACGAAGGCATTGCGCGCCACGGCGCCAAGCTGGTCACGGCCGTAGCTACGGCCAGCGTGCCCAAATTCACCATCATCATCGGCGGCAGCTTTGGTGCGGGCAACTACGGCATGTGCGGGCGTGCTTTCAACGCGCGCTTCCTGTGGATGTGGCCCAACGCGCGCATCTCCGTCATGGGTGGCGAGCAGGCTGCCAGCGTGCTGGCTACGGTGAAGCGCGACGGCATCGAAGCCAAGGGCGGCACCTGGAGCGCCGAGGAAGAAGAAGCCTTCAAGGCGCCCATTCGCCAGCAGTATGAAGACCAAGGCCACCCCTATTACGCCAGCGCCCGTTTGTGGGACGACGGTGTGATCGACCCCGTGGACACGCGCCGCGTTCTGGCGCTGGGTCTGTCTGCTGCGCGCAATGCGCCCATCGAAGACACCAAATTTGGCGTCTTTCGCATGTAAGGGAGGCAAGCATGGCAGCCCTTTCCCTGGCCTACGACGGCCACCGCGCCACCATCACCCTCACCCAGCCCGAAGTGCGCAACGCCTTCAGCGATGAGGTGATTGCCGACATCACTGCCGCCTTTCTGGAAGTGGGTGTGCGCCCTGACGTGCGCGTCGTGGTGTTGGCCGCCGAGGGCCCAGCCTTTTGCGCTGGTGCCAACCTGAACTGGATGCGCCGCATGGCCGACTACACGCGCGACGAGAACCTGGCCGATGCAGGCAAGCTCGCCGACATGCTGCGTGTGATTTTCGAGTGCCCCAAACCCACCATTGCCCGCGTGCAGGGTGATGTGTACGCCGGTGGCATGGGCCTGATAGCCGCGTGCGACATGGCGGTGAGCGTGGACACGGCAGGTTTTTGCCTCAGCGAAGTGAAGCTGGGGCTGATACCGGCCACCATCAGCCCCTACGTCATCCGCGCCATGGGCGCGCGTGCCGCGCACCGCTACTTCCTCACGGCAGAGCGTTTTGATGCCGCCGAGGCGCTGCGCATCGGCTTTGTCCATGCTGTGGTGGTGGCCGAGCAGCTCGATGCCCAGGTCGATGCGCTGGCCCAAGCCCTCAGCGTGGCCAGCCCCCAGGCCGTGCGTGCCTGCAAAAAGCTGGTCATCGACGTGGCCGAGCGCGAGATTGATGCCAGTCTCATCGCTGCCACGGTCGAGGGCATTGCCGACATCCGTGCCAGCGCCGAGGGGCGTGAAGGCGTGCAGTCCTTTTTGCAAAAGCGCAAGCCGGGCTGGCTGAACGCTTGAGCCCAGGCCCAGGCAATGGCTTTGCGCGCTCCCTCCACACCGACATCTGCACATGGACACCCTGTGGCTCGCCTTCGTTCAGTGGCTGCACACCCTGGGCCTGCACATCGATGCGGGCGTGGCGCGCGAGGTGGCGGCCGGGGCGGCGCAGGTCTCTGCGCAGCTGGACTTGCCGAGCCTGCTGGCCTTGGCAGCGGCGCTGGGCTGGGCCAGCGGTTTTCGGCTCTACGCCGTGGTGTTCTTGGTCGGGGCCATGGGGTTGGCTGGGGCGCTGGTGCTGCCCGCAGGGCTGCAGGTGCTGCAACACCCTTTGGTGCTGCTGATCAGTGCCAGCCTGCTGCTGACCGAGTTTGTGGTGGACAAAGTGCCCTGGCTCGACAGTGCCTGGGATGTGGCCCACACCATCATCCGCGTGCCTGCCGGGGCCTTGCTGGCGGCGGGCGTGTTCGGTGCCGACAGTGCTGCGCTGGGCGTGGTGGCCGGTTTGCTGGGCGGCTCGCTGGCCGCCACCGCCATGGCCACCAAGATGACGGCGCGCGCCGCTGCCAACACCTCGCCCGAACCGCTGTCGAACTGGGGACTGTCTTTTTTGGAAGATGGCCTGGTGCTGGCCGTGGTGTGGCTCGCCACGCAGCACCCGCTGTGGTTCGGCGTGGCCCTGGCGTGCATGGTGGTCGTGTCGGCGCTGCTGCTGGTGCTGCTGTTTTCTTTCCTGCGCGCGGTGCTGCGCCGCGTGTTCTCTTTCTTCTCTGGCCCTGCCAAGGTGGCATAAATGTTTAAAAAAATCCTGATCGCAAACCGTGGCGAGATTGCTTGCCGCGTCGCCGCTACCGCCCGCCGCTTGGGTGTGCAAACCGTGGCGGTGTATTCCGATGCCGACGCCCACGCCAAACACGTCGCTGCCTGCGACGAGGCCGTGCATATTGGTGCCAGCAGCCCCAAAGAAAGCTACCTGCGCTGGGAGCGCATCATTGAAGCCGCCCGCGCCACCGGCGCCCAGGCCATTCACCCCGGCTATGGCTTTTTGAGCGAAAACGACGAATTTGCCCAGGCCTGCGCTGCAGCCGGGCTGGTGTTCATTGGCCCACCGGCCTCGGCCATTTTGGCCATGGGCTTGAAAGCTGAATCCAAGCGCCTGATGGAAAAAGCGGGCGTGCCCTTGGTGCCCGGCTACCACGGCGCCGACCAAGACCCCCAGCTGCTGCAGCGTGAGGCCGACCGCATTGGCTACCCCGTGCTCATCAAAGCCAGCGCGGGCGGCGGTGGCAAGGGGATGCGCCTGGTGGAAAAAAGCGAAGACTTTGCCGCAGCCCTGGCCTCGTGCCAGCGTGAAGCCATCAACAGCTTCGGCTCCGACGCCGTGCTGATTGAAAAATACGTGCTGCGCCCACGCCACATTGAAATCCAGGTATTTGGCGACACCCAAGGCAATTGCGTGTACCTGTTCGAGCGCGATTGCTCGGTGCAGCGGCGCCACCAAAAAGTGCTGGAAGAAGCCCCCGCTCCGGGCATGACGGCCACGCTGCGCCAGCAAATGGGCGAAGCCGCTGTGGCCGCTGCCAAGGCCGTGGGCTACGTGGGCGCGGGCACGGTGGAGTTCATCGTCGAGCAGCCGGGCGGCTACAACGCACCCGAGCAGATGAAGTTTTACTTCATGGAAATGAACACCCGCTTGCAGGTGGAGCACCCCGTCACCGAAGCCATCACCGGGCTGGACTTGGTGGAGTGGCAACTGCGTGTGGCCGCGGGTGAAGCGCTGCCGCTGCGCCAAGACGAACTGCGCATCACCGGCCACGCCATCGAGGCGCGCATCTGCGCGGAAAACCCCGACAACCAATTTTTGCCCGCCACCGGCCAGCTGGCCATTTACCGCAAGCCCGGCCACAGCGCGTTTGAGCGTGCCCCCGTGCGCTTTGACGACGGCGTGCGCGAGGGCGACGCCATCAGCCCCTTCTACGACCCGATGATCGCCAAGCTCATCGTCCACGGCGACACCCGCGCCCAAGCGCTCGCCCGCCTGGACGCTGCGCTGGCGCAAACGCACATCGTCGGCCTGGCCACCAACGTGCAATTCCTGCGCCGCGTGGCTGCCAGCCATGCGTTTGCCCAGGCCCAGCTCGACACCGCTTTGATCGAGCGCGAGCGCGCCGTGCTGTTTGGCCAAGACCCAGTGGGCCTGGCCTTGGCTGCGGCTGCTGCGGTTGCCCACACCCTGGAGCAAGAGCGCGCCACCGTGACCGCTGACCCCTTCAGCCAGCGCGACGGCTGGCGCTCGCACGGCCACACCGTGCGCCGCTTCTCGTTCGAGTACGCAGGCGAGAGCGTGCCCGCCCAGCTCACCTATGGCCGCGACAACGCCTTGAGCCTGCAGGTGGGTGACGCCAGCGCCGCAGGTGCGCCATGCCACCAGGGCGCACTGCACTGGCAGCGTGAAGCGCAGCACACAGGCGAGCACAGCGCCCTGGTGCTGGAATTTGGCCAGTTGCGCGCCCGTGTGCAGGTCTATCCCCAGGGCGAGCGGCTGGAGGTGTTCACCCCGCAAGGCCACACCGCCATCAGTGTGCTGGACGTGCTGGCCCATTCGGGCGACGCGGCCAGCGAGGGCGGGCGCCTCACCGCGCCCATGCCGGGCAAGGTCGTCTCGTTTGCCGTGCAGGTGGGCGACAAGGTCACCAAAGGCCAGCCCCTGGCCGTGATGGAAGCCATGAAAATGGAGCACACCATTGCCGCCCCCGCCGATGGCGAGGTGCAAGAGCTGCTCTACGCCCCCGGCGATCAGGTGATGGATGGTGCAGAACTGCTGCGCCTGGTGCTCTCAAAATAAGAGCTGCTTGCGCTTGATATACAAGGGTTTCAGTTAGAAATAATGCTGAAACCCTTGCCAGGCAAGCGCAAGGCGCTATCAAAAAATACTTGCTGTGGCGTCAGGCGTCATCCTGCTGCACAAAAATACCGACCGCCAGCAGCGTGAGGTAGAAGCGAAATGCGCTCTCTTGCCCATTCCATTGGCTTGATTGCCACATCAAAAACCACTCGCCGCCCACCACCATAAAGCCGCCAAACCACAGCACAAAACCCGCCAGCACGCCCCACAGGGCGGTTTGCTTGGCGCGGGCAAAGTCGCTGCTGCTGGCGCGGCGAGCCCGCCACAAAGCCCAGGCCCCGCGCCCCAGCAGCACGGCGGCCAGCCCTTCGCAGGCAATGATCAGCCCATAAGCCCCATGCCACAACCACGGCTGGTCGATGGCGCGCCAGCGCGCTGCGCTGTCGGCAAACACCGTATCCATGGCCAGCACATGCTGCACAAAAGCGAAATTGCTGCCGTAGTCGCTCAGGTTGTTGAACGTCACCAGCGCCGCAAAGGCACTCAGGCAGGCCAGCATCACCGCTTTGGCGCAGCGGCTGGCAGACAGGGGCGGGGGTAGGCTGGACATGGTGGGCAAAAGACAAGAGGCAAAAAACAAGCGCCAGGCCGGGGCGAAGGGCGCATCGTACAGAAGGCGTGTGCCCAGCCAGGTGTCGCCAAGGTGCTCGTGGTGGGGGCGGGTGGCCCCTAAGATGCGCCGCTGTGTTCAAGCCCTTTGATTTTTGGAGACCCGTATATGTCCGATCTGCACACTGCTTTTGAAGCCGCTGTGGCCCGTTCCAAGCAACTCACCGAGCGCCCCGACAACGCCACGCTCTTGAAAATTTACGCGCTCTACAAACAAGCCACCCAGGGCGACAACGCCGAGAAAAAACCCAGCTTCACCGACGTGGTGGGCCGCGCCAAGTGGGACGCCTGGAACAAACTCCAGGGCACCAGCACCGAGGCCGCCCAGCAGCAGTACATCGACCTGATTGCCGAGCTGGCCGCAGGGGGCTGAACCCGGCGCCCCTCACGCGCCCCACACCGCAATGGGCAGCGCGCCAAAGCGCTCCTGGCGCTGCCAAATCTTCTCGTCCCAAGGCACCTCGGGGGTGCGGTTGAAGATGACCAAATGCGCCTCGTCAGCGCCCACGCGCGCTACGTAGTCTGCGGTTTGCTCCAGGCCTTGGGCCAGCACGGGCTCCAGTGCGCCGCGCTGCATCTTCAGCTCAATCACCACCCGCTGCAGCGGCCCGTACATGCCCTGCACGGGGTCGGTGGGCCACTCGATGAACAAGTCTGTGCGCTTTCTGCCCAGGCCGTACTCGCGGTTGATACGCCCGCCGCCATTGATGATGCGCTGCAAAAACGCCTGCATGATGAGCTGCGGCCCCGCCTCTTTGTAGCTCAGGCCATCGCTCCAAATGTCGCCATGCTCGCGAAAAAATTGCTGAAACGCGCCCAAGAGCTTGGGCATATCAAGGCGGTGCGCGGGCGTGACATACCAGCTTTGCTCTTGGTTGGCAATGTAGCTTTGCACCACCCAGGTGAGTTCACGCGGAATCACCTCCTGGTAGATGCGGTTGCTGATGCGAATAGACGGGCGCGCAGTTATCAAGCCCAAGTCCTCCACGTACTGCACATCGTCGGGCTGGATGCCGCTGCCATCGGTTTCTTCCTTGCTGCCAATGAGCGCACTGAGCACGCTGCGCACGCGCGGCTCGCGCAGCTTGTCGCTCAATTGGTCCAGGTGCGTGGCGCGCGAATAAATCAGGCGCTCGCGTGCTTGCTGGTAGTCCACCAAGCTAATGGGGCGGCTGCGCACGCGCGCGGCTTTGTTCTTCCATGTCACCTCATGGCCCAGGGCATTCACCAGCCAGGGCTGGCCCTCGGTGTCGGCCCACAGCTCAGGAAAAATCGCGGCATCAAACACTTGGCCGGTGGCCTGGGTGTGCTGCAGCCACAGCGCTTGTGTCTCCTCTTTGGTGAAGTTGCCCATGCGCAGCGATTCGGCCTTGATATTGAAAGCACTGCCGCCGGTAATGACCTCGGCGCCTTCTTGGTGCATACGGTAGTCGCGCACATCGCGCACGCCGCACAGCACGATGGACTGAGGGAAAAACTCGGGCCGCTGGGCGTAGCCCGCGCGGATTTGGCGCAACAGCGAAATCAGCGTATCGCCCACCAGCGCGTCCACCTCGTCCAGCAGCAGCACTGTGGGCTTGGCGCTGGTGCGCGCCCAGTGGGTGAGCAGCGCGGTGAGCTGGTCTTGGGCCGACTGCTGGCGCCCCTGCGTTTGGTTCCACGTCTGCACGGCGGGCGCATCCAAATACAGGGCGATGGAGCGCGCCACGGCATCGCACGCCGCCGGAATACCCTGGGTGGCATCGCCGCGCGCGGCTTGCGCGCCCTCGATGTTGGCGTAAGCGCAGGCGTAGCGCCCGCCTTCGTTGAGCGCCTTCATCATCGCCAGCAGCGTGGTGGTTTTGCCGGTTTGGCGCGGTGCGTGCAGCACAAAGTAGCGCTTGGTGGCTATCAGGTGCTGAATCTCGGGCCAGTCCACGCGCTGCAAGGGGTCGAGGTGGTAGTGGTCGGCGGGAATCGTCGGGCCAGCGGTGTTGAAAAATTGTTCCATGGCGGTAGGGTAGGGCGTTGCGGGGGCGCTGGCAGTGTCCCACGCCGCGCGGCGGCCATGTATCAGGCCAGTGCTGCCAGGCCAGGGGCTGGTTGCACCCGCATGGGGGCGTCTTTGAACTTCAGGCCCGCTTGCCACACGTCGTAAGCGGCCTGCTGTGCCAGCCACAGGCGAGCATCACCGCCCCGCTCTGTGCCTAGCCACGCCTGCAGGCGCAGGGCCATTTCTGGAGAGATAGCAGCGTGCCCATTCAGCACACGCGACAAGGTGACACGCGAGACATCCAACTGCGCGGCAGCTTCTGTCACCGTCAAGCCCAACGCAGGCAGCACGTCATCGCGCAGCGTCAGGCCCGGGTGTGGGGGCGAGAACATCGTCGTCATGGTCATGGTGTTTTCTCCGGTTTTCAGTGGTAGTCCTGATAGTCCACCAGCACAGCATGGACACCCTCAAAAGTGAAGGTCAGTCGCTAATTGCCATTCACAAGCAGCCGCCTAAAGAGGGTAGCTGCCCAGGGGCAGCGCCCAGCACCTGCCCGCCCGCCTGACGTAAACGTCGGCCCTATCGCCCTCAGAAATGACATTTTTGGCAGCACAAAAGTGTCATTCGCACCAATCCCTTCCATTCTTTGTGGTATTTGCTCACACTTGTTGGCGCGGCGCTGGCGGGATGCAACGTTTGCTTGCACTTTGGCCCGCTAATCGAAAGTTGGCACGGTTGATGCGTACATTCCTAGCGAAGCCAGGGAAGTTCCTCTCGGGCTTTCGTTGCAATCGTTTTGAGGAGAAGTGTTATGAACCGTACTATGCGTTCCGTGCAAAAGGGTTTCACCCTGATTGAATTGATGATCGTTGTGGCGATCATCGGCATCTTGGCCGCTGTGGCGCTGCCTGCTTACCAGGATTACACCAAGCGTACCCATGTGGCCGAGGGTTTGACGCTGGCTGGCGGAGCCAAAGCTTCTGTGACGGAGTATTTCTCGTCGCAAGGCAAGTTCCCCACAAATAATGCATCTGCAGGATTAGCCACCGATACCGACATCAAAGGTAATGCAGTGACCAAGGTAGCGGTTGCTAATGGAAAAATCACAATCACCTATAATGACAAGGTTACCAATGGTGCAACACTTGAACTGAGCCCAGCCTCCGGTGCGGGTGGCGTGCAGTGGAGCTGCAAGGGAGGCACTGTGAATGCAAAATATCGTCCTTCTAACTGCCGTTAATTTTTGGTGATGTGATAAAAAGCCCACTTCGGTGGGCTTTTTATTTGATAGGTTCTTTCAAATTGCCAATACCCAATATTCACATGCAATCCATGAGGGCATTCCATGAAAAAATAACACCGAGTGTGTTGTTTGTTTTTTTTGTTGTTGCGGCGTTGGTAGTTTATTGGCATGGCTTGATTGGGCCATTTTTGTTTGATGATGAGCCCAACCTCAAAGCCTTGGGTGATGTTGGCGGAGTGCATGACTGGACAAGCCTAAAAGGCTATATTCTTAGCGGCTGGTCTGGCCCTACTGGCCGCCCTCTATCCTTACTTAGCTTTCTGATTGACGACAACACGTGGCCCAGTGTTGCCGCTTCTTTTAAATACACCAATCTGTGCCTGCATTTATTGTGTGGCCTGTTGTTGGCTTGGGCCACCTATTTGCTGCTGTGTGCCGTGCGTTTTGTGGAGGTGCGCGCCGCGTGGATTGCTGTAGTGGCTGCTGGCTTGTGGATGCTGCATCCCTATTGGGTATCGACCACGCTGTACGTGGTGCAGCGCATGACCATTCTCAGCGGCCTGTTCATGCTGGCCGGTATGGTGGGCTATTTGAAAGGGCGCTTGTGGCTGATGCAGCCTGCGCAGCACCGCCCATTAGCCGCTTATGCGTTGATGACGAGCAGTGCAGGCATGGGCACACTGCTGGCCGTTCTCTCTAAAGAAAACGGCGCCTTATTGCCCCTGTTGCTTTTGGTGGTGGAGGCATTTTTGCATCGCATGCGGGCCAACGCACCACCGAGAAAACTTTGGCTGGCCCTGGTGCTGGGCTTGCCTGCTTTGGCTGTATTGGCCTATTTGGCCAAGCAAATTAACTTCACCCCCCATATTTGGCCCCATCGCCCATTTGATCAGGTAGAGCGCCTGTATTCAGAAACCCGCATTATGTGGGACTATGTGGGCCAGCTTTGGCTGCCACGTATCGAGGGTGCAGGCCTTTTCCAAGATGGCTTTGAAATTTCGCGTGGTATTTTTCAGCCCATCAGTACTGCATGGGCCATTTTTGGCTGGGGTGCAGTTATTTTGGCTTTGCCGCTGCTGTATCGTCGCCTTCCTTTTGTCTGGCTCGCGGTTGTTTTCTTTTTTTGTGGGCATTTGATCGAATCTACGGTCATTGGTTTGGAACTGTATTTTGAGCATCGCAATTACGTTCCGGCATTTTTCATGTTCTTGCCATTGGCTGTAGGCATTGATTGGCTGGGGCAACGGTATCGCCCTAGGATGGCCATGGCCGTCACACTCGCGCTGATCGCCATGCTGGCAGGCATGACATGGCAGCGCAGCCTGCTATGGGCCGATGCTGATCGGCTACAAACCTACTGGGCCATGAAAGATCCGCAATCGGCCCGTGGGCGAAACTACCTGATTAGCCGCTTAGTAGAAGAAAAAAAATATGGTGAAGCATTGGCCTGGGCCGATCAGGCGGTGCAAGAGCTACCCCATAGCTCATTGCTCACCATGAGTTGGCTACGCATTCACGTCAACACCGGCCAAGCGACAGAAGAGCATTTTGAGCAAGCCGCCGCGCAGTTGGTGCAGCAGGCTTTTGATGCACAAACGGCATCTGGCCTGCGCATTTTGGTAGATGATGCCGTGGCCGCGCCCGAACTCACCCGCTACCACCAGCCTTTGTTGCACTTGTTGAATACTCTGACCGAACGTGGGCCGTACAAAGAGTTTCCGTTGTTCCTGCGTGTGGTTGCATACAACAAAGCACGCTTGTATCTTTTAATGGGCGACGTACCCCAAGCCCAAATCCATTACTTAGATGCTATTCAACGCTATGGCCTTGCCAGTTCCGCCATGCAAATGTTTGCAGAGATGGCTGGCGCTGGCCATTTGCAGGAGGCGCAACAGTTGCTTGACTATATTCGGCAGGGTGTAGAGAGCGGCAAGCTCAATACCGACCCATTGGGCAAAAACCATTACCAGCAAGAAATTCAACGGATGCAGAAAATCATGGCAGCCGATCGTGTAACGAAATAAGAAAAACCTACGGTAACTTTATGCAGTCTTCAGTGCCCATGCAACTCTCCATCGTTCTTCCTGCTAAAAATGAAGCTGCTGCCATTGGTGCCACAGTGGAAAAAATCCATGCCCAGCTTTTACAAATGCAGATAGTGGGCGAAATAGAAGTGCTGGTAGTCAACGACGGCTCCACCGATGACACCGCTGCCGTGGCCCAAGCCGCCGGGGCACGCGTGGTACACCACCCCTACAGCAAGGGTAATGGCGCAGCCATTAAAACCGGCGCCCGCTCAGCGCTAGGGGAGGTGCTGGTGTTTATGGATGCTGACGGCCAGCATGACCCTGCCGACATTCCGCGCCTATTGAGCAAACTGAACCAGGGGAATGACATGGTGGTGGGCGCGCGCCAAAAGGGCTCGCAAGCCAGCGTGGGGCGCGGGCTGGCCAATGGACTCTACAACCGGCTGGCCAGCTGGATGACTGGGCACAAGGTGGAAGACCTGACCAGCGGTTTTCGCGCCGTGCGGGCAGACAAGTTCCGTGAGTTTCTCTACCTTTTGCCCAATGGCTTTTCTTATCCCACCACCAGCACCATGGCGTTTTTCCGCGCCGGGTATTCGGTAGCTTATATCCCCATTCACGCTGCCAAGCGCATTGGTAAAAGCCATATCCGCCTGCTGCGTGATGGCACACGATTTTTACTCATCATTTTCAAAATTGGTACGCTGTTTTCACCAATGAAGATTTTTGCGCCGGTGGCCTTTTTGATGTTTTTGTTGGCTACTGGTTGGTATGGTTGGACGTTTGCCACCATGCACCGCTTTACCAATATGAGTGCTTTGCTCTACACCGGCAGCGTCATTACTTTCATGATGGGGCTGATATCTGAGCAAATTACGGCGTTGATGTACCGAGATTGATAGTAAATTTTATTAAAAATATCATGAAAAAAAATAATTTACCACCAGCTTTTGTGCGGCCCATTCATGTTGGTCGCCCCAATATAAAAAACCGTGAAAAATTTATTGATCAAGTAAATAAAATTCTTGATAATCAATGGCTAACAAATAATGGCCCAGTTATTCAGGAATTTGAGGCGCGAGTTGCTGAAAATTTAGGTGTAAAACACTGTATCGCAATGTGTAATGGCACGATTGCTTTAGAAATAGCTATACGTGCATTAGGTCTGACTGGTGAAGTTATTGTGCCTTCGTGGACTTTTGTGGCGACGGCGCATGCATTGAGTTGGCAAGGCATTACGCCCGTCTTTGCCGACATCGATCCAGCAACGCATAACCTTGATCCTGCTGCCGTGCGCCGCATGATCACCCCGCGCACCAGCGGCATCATTGGGGTGCATTTGTGGGGCCGTGCCGCGCCCGTATTGGAGCTACAAGCGATTGCTGACGAGCATGGCTTGAAATTGATGTTCGACGCCGCCCATGCTTTTGGCTGTAGCTATCAGGGGCAGAGTATTGGCCGTTTTGGTGCCTGCGAGGTGTTTAGCTTCCATGCTACCAAGGCATTCAATACGATGGAGGGAGGAGCCGTTACCACCAATGATGACCAGTTGGCTGAGACTCTGCGGTTGATGCGTAACTTCGGCTTTAAGGGCTACGACAACGTTATTCACCCAGGTACCAATGGCAAGATGATTGAGGTGTGTGCGGCAATGGGTTTGGCGAATTTGGATGGATTTGATGCCATCGTTGCCGCTAACCAGCGCACTCATTCTGCATATCAGCAGAGGCTGGCAGCTATTCCTGGCATCAAAGTGCTGACCTACGACGCAAATGAACGCAACAACCACCATTACGTTGTTGTGGAAGTAGATAAGGGTTGTCCGGTATCGCGTGACGATTTAATTGCAGCGTTACACGCCAACAATATTTTAGTGCGTAAATATTTTTGGCCAGGTTGCCACCGCATGCAGCCTTACCGTGACCTATTTCCACATGCAGGGCTGATGCTCCCAAATACTATAGCCGTGGCAGATCGTGTAATGGTATTGCCAAATGGAGATCTGCCTGAAATTATTATGGAGACAATAGTCAAGATTGTTGGGAATTTGGCGAAAGCGGAAGATGAATAAGTGATTTTGTATTGCTGTATTTATTTGGGGGTAGATTTTTTATCTCTCCATAATTCTTGCTGGATTTCCAATTACAGTTGATCCGGCAGGCACACTTTTTGTGACAACAGCGCCCATCCCAATAGTGGCGCCGCGCCCAATAATTATTGGCTTATTGGTTCCATCTTTAATTATCGCGCCTGTACCAATATATGCGTGATCTTCTATGATTACATGGCCATTGCACATTACTCTTGGGGCAAATGTTACGAAATCTCCAATGACGCAATCATGGGCAATATACGAATAAATATTGCCATGGAAAAATTTCCCAATTTTTGCATTGGATGTGATTTGAGAGTAGTTGCAAAAAATCGCGCCTTCGCCTACTGTGTTGGCACATAGTGAAATATGATTTTGTGCGAATATAGAGAATGGCTTTGCAATTTCAGGATGGATGCTACTTGAAATTCGCTCTCTTGTCAAAGAGTTCCCAATTGCAATATTGTAATAACGCTCCGATGCAGGGGTGGAGGTAAAATCAGTCATGCTGACGACGCGATGACCATTAATGTTGTTTTGCGATGAAAAAAATTGATCTTCAATCACAAACATCAATTCTGATTTTTGATCAATCGCCCCTAATGATCTTAAGTAATTTTCTGCTATAGGCATTATTTCTCTGCCAAATCCACCTGCGCCAATAATTCCATAGACTTTCATTTGTCATCCTTTGGGGTGATAAATTTTTTATTGATGTTTATGGTTAGCGAAAGGGCTATTGTCATAATAATTTCTGTTGCCAACAGGGAAAGTGCGGAAGAATTTGCACCTACAACAGGAAGAAATATTAAATTTAGTAAAACCACTAAAAAAAATCCTACAACATCGATAATAGATCGTGCATGTTGTTGGCCTGTAGCTGTTATTTTCGCGCCCATACACTGGCGCAGTGCAAAAAGCACAGGCCAAGGTGACAACAGTTGTAGGTAGGTAATGGCTTCGCTGTAATCCGTGCCGAACACCTGCGGGACGAAGGGGGCTGCTACTAAGATAGCAGCCCCTGCTAGCGTTCCGTAGCCCACAGCGGCCAACAGCATGGCGCGGTAAGTGCGGTGCTGGTTTTTGCTGCTGTCCTCTGCCATCAATCGGGGCAAGGCGGCATTGATGAGCGCCGCTACCGGCAGCACGAACATACTGGTGACGCGAAATGCAACGGTGTAGGAACCGACAGCCGCTGCACCCAGCAGTTGTAGCATGAGCGTTTTGTCCACTTCTTGGTAACTGGTGCCAGCGGCGCTACTGATAGCGTAAGTGGTGCCTTCCCGGATGGCTTTGTGCAAAGGTAGGCGTTCATGCCATGCAGGCAGGCCATCCACCCAGGCAACGAGGGCAATGGCCGCGACGAAGCCGAGTACGGTACCGCTGAAATGGGCTAGGGCGGCCAACTCTGGTGTCGCTGCCAAGCTGCAGGCGATGGCTCCCAGCATGGCCAAAGTTCGCCCCAATGGGACGAGACAGACCGACAGAGCCGCTGCCCCGCCGCGTTCCAACGCCGAGCATTGGCTGCTGGCAGCATGGGAGGCCGGTAGCAGCAGTAGTTCAGAGACTGCGAGTAGAAGTAGTGGGCCAAGCGGTAGTTGTTCACGCAGCAACAGGGTTGATAGGGCCAACACACCAACGGTGAGTACCCCCCCTGCTACCCCTGTTTGTACCAAGGCCGTTGCCCACATCCCCCGTGAACGGCAACGATCTTGGGCAACGTACTCAGTCAACAGTAGAGCGCTGCCCCAGTTAGCGAGGGGAGTTGCTAGCGTGACCAATGCCACTGAACCTGCGAACAGCCCGTAGCCTTCGGCGCCGAGCCAGCGCGAGACGATCAGCAGATAAGCAGCCTGAACAATCGCACGCCCACCCAACCCGGTCGTACCCAGTATGGTGTTGTAGCCCAGCCGTCCCGGTCGGTAGTTGATGAGTTTGTCCCATGTGCGCATCAGGGCTGTCCAGGAATGCGACGTGGTTGGCGCTGAAGCGTGGGCAGGCGCATGGTGATGGTCTGGCAACCCGTAGCGATAAAGCGGGATAAAGTGAAATGTCGTTTGAAATCAAGTAACGCCATTTTGGCTGCAGACCAATCGTGTGCGCGCAAACTCCAAAGCAAAAGCCCCGCAGTAGAATCCCACCGATAGCCATCTTGGTAATTAATTTTGCCACGAAAAAATGCACGCGCATTGGTATCAAATTCGAGTGCCGATTTATAGAATGCTACCCGTGATTTTGCCCCCGAGCGCAGTGCCGAATTGGGACTTACCCGATAAACAGCTGTAACGGCGGGCAGGTAGCCCACTTGTGCCCGTGCGGTAATCCATGCTGCCAATACGCTATCGCCAAAATGGTACTTGGCATCCATAAGGCCAGAGGCATACCACTCGGCTATAGTTTTTTTGCGCAGCAAGATGGTGCAGGTGCGCAAAATCTTAGGGTAATGCCAGGTTTTAAATAGATTGCCCGATAGATATTTGGAGGCTACCCGGTGGTGGACAGATTTAGTGTAATCGTAAGCCCATTGCCCGTTTTTTTGGTGCGCGCGCGTCCAGTCGCTGTGAACGATGCCAATTTTTTCGTTACTCTCCATCAGTGCTACTTGCTGGGTGAGTTTGTCGGGTGCACACCAAAAATCGTCACCTTCACAGTAAGCGACATACTTACCTCTGGCTTTGGCGAAGATTCGCCAAGAATTTGCATTCATGCCCACGTTAGCTTCTGAGTGGACAACCCGGATGATGTGAGGATAGCGTTTTTGATATTCCAGGGCAATTTGGAGCGTCTCATCTTTTGAAGCATCTTCGCCGATGAGTAGTTCGAAGGGAAAGTCGCACACTTGCTGGACGACACCTTCAATCGCTTCGGCCAGATACTCTGCGTGGTTGTAGGTAATCATCAATACGCTAACGAGCGGATTATGAACCAATTGCAACACATCGCTGGTTTCAAGGGTACTTGTTGGTATTTCTTTATTCCAGGGCATTAATAAGCCACTCATCGTCTTAGTGGTTGTAGGCGGTGGGTTCTGAAATTTGTAGCACCTCTTGCATCCTGAGCCCTAGCTTTGGCCAAGCAAACTGTGCGGCGAAGTTGCGGCTATTGGCCTGCCAAGAATAGGCGCCGGATACTGCCAATACGTGCAGAGCAGCCCGTGCTAACGCCGCATAGTCACCAGGGGTAATCAAGTAGCCAGACTGCCCCTCTGCCACGGCATCCACAATCCCCCCTGTCGCAAACGCCACTGTGGGTAGGCCATGCGCTGCTGCCTCAATCGCCACCATGCCAAAACCTTCCGGGTCGCCGGGCAGTTCGCGCACAGGGAAGATGTGGAGCGAGGCGCTTTCGTAGGCGCAGGCCAGTTCTTGTTCAGGAAGTCTGCCTAAAAACCTAATGTGTTCACCCACACCATGGGTATCTGCAACAAATTGGATGCTTTCACGTGTCTGTTCATGAGCTAACAGGGCATTTGCAGGAGCGTCGCCAACGATAGCCAGCATGGCGTCGGGCGCGTTACGAACAATTGTTGGTAACGCATGTTCAACAAATTCACGCAACCCTTTGCGTGCAGCCAGCCGACCCACCGACAGTAGCAAACGCCTGTCACCCAACTGATGACGTTGCCGAAATTCTTGCAGCGCCGCTGCGCTTTGGGGGGTGGCTGGTAGCGTTACCCCTGGGTGGACGATGCGGATTTTTTCGGCTGCTACGCCCAGGTTGCGTGCCAGCTCGGCGGTGGGCTGGCTGTTGGCAATCACGCCATCCATGCGCCGGATGGCCGGGTGCCACACAGCGCGGTAAGCGGGGTGTTGCACAGCGGCATCCAGCCCATGCAAATACACATGGGCACGGGCGCCGCTGGCGCGGGCAGCCAGCCAGGCGGCAGGGGCCGTCAAGCCGCTTCCTGCCAGCACGATGTGTGGCTGAAAGCGCCGCGCCACGGCCACAGCCTGCCATGCGGATGCCAGCAAAAAGCGAGGCAACGGGCGCAGTGGCACTTCGGTCACTGGTACGGCAGCAGGGCGCTGCGCTGCAGAGCCGCTGGGGCCAATCAATTGCACTTGCGCATAACGCGATAGCTCATCGGCAATGTGCCAGTTCAGCCGCTCCATGCCGCCGACCAGCGGGGGCAAGTTGCGTGTGATGTGCAGGATGTGGGGTGGGTTCATGGGCGCTCCTGCTGCAACAGCGCTTGCCCCGCTTCGGTCAGCCGATAGCGCTGCAGGCGGCTGGTGGGTTTGTCGGGGAGGGTCATTTCGATGTGCCCTGAGTCCAGCAGGCGGCGAATTTGCTTGTGCAACTCGCCCGATACGGTGGTATGGCCCAGTGCCTTGGCCAGATCGGCTTTGCCCATGGGCTGGGTGGTCAGGTGCATGAGTACCTTGGCTGCCAGTTTTGACTCTAGCCGCGACTCTAGCCGCGACTCTAGCCGTTGCAGGATGGAGGTGTCATCCGCAGGTGCAGGCGTTTGTCCTGCCGCGTGGGGCTGTGCCAGCCAGATACGCAACCGAATACCGGTGGCTATTTCCTCAATCAGGGGTTCGGGCAAGCCTTGTTGTGCGGCGGATTCAAAGATGCGCTTGATGCCGCTGCCCCATTGTTCGGTCAAGCCCAGCTCGCGGAATACGCGGGCAATCACCGGGTTGCGGATACGCGAGATGCCGCTCTTCATGTCCTCAATGGTCATTCCTGGTAGCAGCAGGCCCGGGCTTTCAATGTCGATGCGATCGTCAAAAAAGGCCACGCGAATGGGGGTGCCGCGTTGGGCGTAGTCGCTATGCACTAGGGCGTTGACGATGGCTTCGCGCAGTATGGCCAGCGGGATACTCCAAACGTCTTCGCGCCGCATGGCACCAAAGCGGGCAGTTTTGTAGGCGTGTTTTTTCAGGAACAGCTCAATTTGCTCCACCGTGTCCGGTAGCAGGGCGCGGATGTCTTGCTGATCGAAGATGTCCACCTTGTCTTGGCCGCGAAAACGCCCGCATTGCACCCAGGCATCGGGGAAGTACAGTTCTCGGTCAGGGCTGAATAGCAGCACGGCACCCCTCGTGGGCACCATGCGGCCCTGCTCGGGGCGCAGTAGCTTCAGGGTTTGCAAGCCCTTGTCGCTCAAAGAGCGCTGCGGCCCAAACAGGCGCGCGATCGATGCCATGTCCAGGTCGTTACGGTTCAATGTGGGCATGGGCTGCTCGTCAAAGACTTGGCCCAATGCAAGGCGGTGCATCTCTGCAATCCAGTCTGGCCCTGCCTGTCGGTTGCTGGAGCCCAGGCGTATGTAGGTGCCGTTTTCCACCCCTTGGCTGCTCAGGTAATGTGGTCGGGCGCTGCTGGGAAAGACTTCGATCACCAGCAAGGTGCGGTTTTCTAAGCTCAACAGTTCCACATTGGGAATCAGGCGTGGCGAGATGCTGTCTGCAATCAGGTTGCAGAGGCGCTCTTCAGCATCCAGCGGGTCTGTCACGCCCAGCAGCGTGCGGTCATCGTCCACACCGATCACCAGACGCCCGCCCGCTGAATTGGCAAAGGCCACCAGGGTCTTGAGCACATTGCGCAGTGACGACAGGTCGCGCTTGAACTCCAAGGTTTTGCCCTCGGGCTGTTGCAGAAGAAGATGGGCGGGCTGGGGCATGGCGGCAGCTTGTGCTGATCAGGCCGCAACCACACTCACCGTACCCACACCCAGCCGCCCACGCGTATCCACGATCAAACGGGCGTGCTGCACCAGCTGCGGGTAGTCAAATCCATCGTGGTCGGTAGCCAGCACCAGGCAGTCGTAGCTGGCGATGCTCTCGGGCGTCAGGGTCACCGATTGCAGGTCAAAGTGGTAATCGCGCTTGCGCGGAAACACGGGCACATGCGGGTCGCTGTAATCGATGTGCGCGCCTTTGGCTTGCAGCAAGTCCATGATTTCCACAGCGGGCGATTCGCGCGTGTCATCAATGTTTTTCTTGTAGGCCAAGCCCAGCACCAAAATGCGGCTGCCTTTGATGGCCTTGCTGCGCTCGTTCAGGGCATCGGTGATTTTTTCTACCACCCAGTGCGGCATGTAGTGGTTGATTTCGCCTGCCAGTTCTATGAAGCGGGTATTCACGCCGTATTCAC
>JAYRPZ010000107.1:0-30335 GCA_041910915.1 Acidovorax sp. | reverse complement strand
CGGCGTAGTCGGGGATGCGCTGGAAGTAGGCAAAGTACAGGCGCACCAGCGGTGCCAGGCGGCCCTGGAACTCCTGCGATGCCAAAAAGCGCTGCACCAGCTCGGCGCGGCTGATCTGGCCCGTGCGCAGCTGCTCGCTCCAGTAGGCCAGGCCTGCGCCGTCGGCGCTGCGGTGCAGCAGATCCTGGTACTGCTGGCGCACGAAGTCTTCATCGCGCACCGGGCCTTGGGTGGTGGTGGCGACAAAGCTGGCCTGCACAGTGCACGCGGCGCTCACGCTGGCAATGAAGTAGCTGGTGCCCGTCAAGCTGCCATTGCAGCCGCTGACGCTGGCGATGCGCCAGCCGCTGTCGGCCTGCACGCTAAAGCTGGTGCTCTTGCCGTGCTCAACGCTGCGCTGCGCGGGGCTGATGCGCCCGCCCTGGCCCGCCGTGGCCGTGACCAAGTAGCTGCGGATGCTGGCGCTGCAGCTGGCGCTGCGGCCACCGTACTGGCCGCTGCAACTCCAGCTCCAGGGGCCGCTGCCGCTGACGCTGCTGGGTGTGCCGCTCACGCACAGGTTGGCTTGGGGCGCAACGGTCAGGGTTTGACCGTGGCTCGTGCCGCAAACGCCATCGATGGGATCAGGGCCTGGCGGGGGAGGTGGTGGTGGTGGGGCAGCGGCAGTGCTGAAGGTAATTTTTTGCACCTGGGCGCTCAGCTGGCCCGCTGCTTCAGCCACCAGGTAGAAGTCGTAGGCCGTGGCTGCCATGAGGCCGGTGACGGTGAAGCTGGTCGGCGTGGCGGCCAGCAGGGCGGCGCTGCCCTGGGCTGCGGGGGTCACGGGCGTTACGCCGCCATACGCGGCCTGCGCCCGCACCTGGGCGGGCGTGGGCGCGGCGCTGCCTGAAGGCACTACCAGCCAGTAGCCCGTGCCAGCCAGGTTGCTGGTGCCCACGATGGTGGCGCTGTGCGCCGTGGGGCTGCCCGACAAAGCCACGCCACTCCACTGCGGCAGCAGCGACAAGCCTCCGCGCACCAGACGCACGGTGTGCCGATCTGCCGTGCTGCGCAGCGCTTTGCCCTGGGCGCCCGTCTCAAAGTCGATGTACCAGGCCTGGCTGGCGTCGCGCACGTCGGGCGTTGCAGTCCATACGCCCTGTTCTGCGATGGGGTCGAAGGTTTGTGCTGGAAAAACAACTTCGTTGATTGCTGGCTCCGTGCGGCAGTGCTCCACCAGGGTGCGCAGCTCTTTGGCGCTGGGCAAGCGCCAGTCGTGGTAGCCCGCCAAAGTCTGGCTTTGTGCATAGGCCAATGCAGCCGCCCAGTCCATGGGGATGGGTGTGCCCGTCGCACACTGCGTGCCACTTTGCCCCACC
This sequence comes from Acidovorax sp., assembly GCA_041910915.1. Classification (GTDB taxonomy): domain Bacteria; phylum Pseudomonadota; class Gammaproteobacteria; order Burkholderiales; family Burkholderiaceae_C; genus Paenacidovorax. The sequence goes on along the minus strand of JAYRPZ010000107.1, from coordinate 28,977 downwards.
AGGCATTGCGCCCACATCAGGCCCGTGCGCCGGTCGGTCACCGTGCCGTCGCCATGGAAGATGTACACCGCTGTGGGGTTGCTGGGAAGGTTGTTTTGAACACAGGTCTGGGCTTGGGCCAGCAGGGGCAAAGCGAGCAGCCCGCACAACATCACGGTCGTGGGTGAAAAAAAGTACGTCATGGTTCTCTGGCTCGCAATTCACTGTCCGCTGCGCACCAGGCGCACACTCATGGACAAATCCCGATAGGCAAAACAATCGCCACCGCAATCTGGATCGTGGCCAAAGTCCACAAACCAGGCGCTCGGCACACCACCCCCAAGGGCAGCATTGGCAAAGGGCGTGCTACTCCAAAACGGCATCAAAGGGGTGTGCGGGAAGTACACCGGGTCAATCGCCGGTTCGCCAGCAGGCTGACCCATGTCCACCAGCCCACCCAGCTCCTGCACCGTGGGCAGGCGCCAGTCGCGGGCGCCGCACAGACCGGCCGCATTGACTTCTTCGACAAACTTGGTGGTGTCACAACGGACTGCGGTATGGCAGTCGTCGATCGAAGAGTTCTCGGCCCCCGGGTTGCCATCCGGGCTGTGCGGGTTGAACCAGGTGTAGAGGTACTCCGCATCGCGCAAGCCGCTGGTGGTTTTTACCTCCCAGATCAGCCCCGTGACGTTGTCACGCGTACAGGCCCACTCATGCGCTTGATTGCCCAAAATGGGGTCGCTGGGGCAAGTACCCTGCCCTGCCAACTCGCCGCTGTTACACACCTTGGTGTAGTCAAAGCCGTTGCTGGTGCTGGCGCTGGCACCCACTTTGCTCAGTTGCCCGCTCAACGCTCCCGCGTCGCGCCCATGGTGGCAGTCTTGCGCGCTGGGATGGGTGCTGTCACAGGTGCTGGCATTCACGCTGTTGTCCGCACCGCTGAGGGACACACCGGTGTCGTTCAGCGCTTGGCTCAGCACCGTGCTGGTGTCCCACTGCGCCCCCACGGTTTGGGCTGCCCTCACGTTGATCAGCGTGCAGCTCGGGCCGGTGTGCCCGGCACAGGCCCCCGTCCAAGCCGTGAAACGGTAGGCGTTGGAGCGGGCAACGCAGGTGCTGTTGCCACCGTGCAGCACCGGATTGGGCGCGCAAACCACGCTACCCCCATGGGCCGGACTGGCGCTGGCGGTGATGAGGTAAGTGACTGGTGCAAAGTTGGCCTGCACCGTGCAGTCGCCTGTCACATATGCCGTGGTGTAAGTGCTGTCCGCCAGGCTGCCGCCGCAGGTGCCACCCACCGCCGCGCTGTAGCCCGCCTGGGGCGTGACGGTGAAGCTGGCCTGAGTGTTCACGGCCACCACCTGCGCCGTAGCCGGGCTGATGCTGCCGTTGGCGCTGGCCGAGGGCGTGACGGTGTAACCCTTGGGCGCCTGGCACGAGGCCTGCGCGCCGCCGTTGCTGCCATCGCATGTCCAAGTCCAGCCACTGGCATCGCCTGTGAGGGCGCTAGCTGTGCCTGCGCTGCACAGATTGGCCGCGTCGGGCGCTGCCACAGTCACCACGCCGTCGGCACTGCCGCAAGCGCCGTCCACCGGAGTCGGCACTGCAGTCAGCGTGAAGCTGGCGCTGGTTTCCTGCATGACCGTGGCTTCATTGCCACCATTGGTGGCGTTGGCGCTGGTGCCCGTGGTCTGCCCGCTGCGCAGGGTGAGGGTGGCGGTGTTGGCACCGCTGGCCGGGGCCGTCAGGCGCACCGTAATTTGGTCACCGCTTGTGACGATGGCCTCTTGCACCCAAGCGCCCCCGTTCACCTGAAAGACCGGATTGCCCGCACCACTGATGCGCGCACCACCCCAGGCTTGGCCAGTGCCGGTGCTGGGTGCCAGCGTGATAGGGGCAAAGTTTGTCTGCTGGCCTGGAGGCCCGCTTGTGCTGCCCCCCGACAAAGGAGCAAAAGACTGTCCCGCGCGCACCAAGCGAACGTGGTAGCCGTCGCCGCTGTTGTTGCCTTTGGCGAAGTCACTGCTGAAGTCCACGAGCCACGCGACGTACGAACTGTCGGCGTAGGGCGAACCCGACCAAACGCGCGAAAACGGCGGTGTACCCGGTGTACCAGGAAACACTTCACGGTTGACCATAGGGGCACCACCGCAGTTGGTGGTGATCCCACGCAGTTCGTTCTTGTAGGCCATGCGCCAGGCCCCGCTGTGGAGCAGGTTCTGACTAAGCCCCGCGCTGATGTCCCAGCCTTCCTGGCCAGTGAAGGATTGCGGCAGATACATCGCGGCCCATGTGTCCCAGGTCTTTGGCTGCGCTGTGCCCGTGCATTGGCCGGTGAAGGACTGCCCCTCCCTACAGCGCTTCCACACCAAGCCGCTTTCCCAATGCATGGCACTGGCCACGCCGTCCACAACGCCCAGGATGTAGTCGGCATTGCTGTTGGGGAAGGTGCAGTTTTCTTGCGCCTGCGCCAGCAGCGGCGCGGTGCACAGGGCCACCAGCCAAGCCAGGGGAGTTTTGAAAGAAGGCCCCTTTGTTCGCTCCTGATTCAGGAGCTGCTTGCGCTTACCCAGCAAGGGCTGGAGCCACTTTTTATGCCCAAAAGCGTGCTGAAAAGATGAGAGTGTTCGCATAGCCATGCGCCGAGGCTAGGCAAACGCCGCCAGTGGCGCCCCCACTGAGCGCCACTCCGGGGGCAAATTTATGTGGGTAGTCTCAAAAAAGCAGCACAGCACTGTGCCGCCGCCTTGCAGGCATATGAAAAAACCCCAGGCCTGGGCCTGGGATTTGCTCTTGATTAAATAGCTGCTTGCGCTTATCCAGCAAGGGCTGGAGCCACTTTTTACCCTCAAAACTGCTGGTGGTATGGCAGCGAAAAGCGCAAGCACTCCAACCGCACGGCTACCAGGCCTGCAACAGCGCCGCCTGGGCGTGGCCCAGCACGATCATGGCCACCTGCAGCAGCAGCAAGGCAGCGAGCGGCGACAGATCCACCCCCCCCATCAAAGGCAAGATGCGGCGCAGGGGCCGCAGCAGCGGCGCGCACAGGCGCGACAGCACATCGGCAATGGGCGAGCGCGTTTGCACCCACGACAGCACGGCGTACAGCAGCAACATGCCCATCAGCCCGGTCAACGCCATGCGCACCAGGCCAAACAAGGCCAGCACCCCCACGGCCAGCAGCCCGACCTGGCCTGGCAGCAGCAGCCACAGCAGCAGGTACTGGGCCAGTTGCAGCAGCAGTGCCGCCAACAGGCTGGAGAGATCGGTGCGCCCCAGCGGAGGCACCACCCGGCGCAAAGGCATCACCAGCCAATCGCTCAAACCAAACACCAATTGACCCACGGGGTTGTTAAAGGCAATGCGCTGCGACTGCATGTACCAGCGCAACAGGCACGCGCCGGTGAACAGGCCTGCGACCATGTCTAGCACAAGAGTAAGGATTTGGTAGAGCATCAAGGAGATTCCTGGGGGCAGCACAAAGCCGTGGGATGATAGCGGGCTGATTTCGCCATGGCTGCCGCGCTGACCCTCACTTCCCTGCCCTTGTTTCCTCTCCAGGCCGTTTTGTTTCCTGGCGGGAGCCTGGCACTGCGCGTTTTTGAGGTGCGCTACCTTGATATGGTGAGCAAATGCCAGCAGGTCGGCGCACCGTTTGGCGTAGTGTGCCTCACCCACGGCAGTGAAGTGCGCAGCCCCAGCGGCGCGCCCACGCAGTTCCACTCCCTGGGCACGCTGGCGCGCATTCACGCGCTAGAGCGCCCCCAGGCGGGCCTGATCACGCTGCAAGTGCAGGGCTGCGAACGCTTTGTGGTGCTGCAGCGCCACCTGTTGACCCACGGCCTGTGGGTGGCAGATGTGCAACAACTGGCTGGCGATAGCGTGGTGGCCATTCCTGCCGATCTGCAGCCGATTGCCCAGGCGCTGGCCCAGGTGCTGCAGCGCCTGCCTGTGCCCCCCTCGGGCAGCCCCCCGCCAACGCCCAACGCGCAGCAGCTCAACGATTGCGGCTGGGTAGCCAACCGCTGGTGCGAGCTGCTGCCCATTCCCCTGGAACTCAAGCAGCAAATGATGGCGCTGGACAACCCCTTGGTGCGCCTGGAGCTGGTCGGTGACGTGCTGCAGCGCACCGGAATTGCCCCATGACGGCGCAGCCCGCTGCAGCTTGTGTGTCCGCACCCGCCCACCCCCTGAAAATTCTGCAAATCATCACCAAGGGCGAAACCGGCGGCGCCCAAACCCATGTGCAGGTACTGTGTGCCAGCCTGGCAGCGCACGCACAGGTGCAGCTAGAAATTGCTGTGGGTGGCCGCGACCCCTCGCCGCCGCTGGAGCGCAGCCTGCGCGCCCTGGGCCTGCCGGTACACCGCGTGGCAGCGCTGAGCAACAGCCTGGCGCCCTGGCAACTGCTGCAAGCCGTACGCGCCTTGGTGCATTTGGTGCGCCAGTGCCAGCCGCACCTCTTGCACGCGCACAGTGCAGGCGCTGGTGTGGTGGCGCGCCTGGCCGGGCGCCTCACCGGCGTGCCGGTGGTGTACACCGTGCATGGCTTTGCCTTCAAAGCGGGGGCGCCTTGGCCCCGACGCCTCTTGGCCTGGGGTGTCGAGAGCCTGTGCGCGCCGCTGACGCAGCACATGGTGTGCGTGAGCGAGCACGAACGCCAGCTCACACGCTGGCTGCCCCTGGCCCGCCAGCGCTGCAGCACCATCTTGAATGCCGTGCCGGATGCTGCCGAGCGGGCGATGCAGCCTGTTTCTGCCGCCCCCACCAGCGTGCGCCTGGTGCTGGTAGCACGCATGGCGCCGCCCAAGCGCCCAGACATACTGCTGCACGCCCTGGCACTGCTGCGCACGCAGCATGGCCTGGAACCACCCACCACCATCGTGGGGGATGGCCCGCACCTGGCCGCCCACCAAGCCTTGGCGCAGCAGCTGCACCTGCACCACGTAGTCTTTACGGGCGAGCGCGACGATGTGGCCCACTGCCTGGCACAGCACCAGGTGTTTGTGTTGCTGTCGGAACACGAGGGCTTGCCCATCTCGATTTTGGAAGCCATGCGCGCGGGTCTGGCCATCCTTGCCAGCGACCTGCCCGGCCTGCGTGAATTGCTGCCCACCCCCAGCCACGGTATGTTGGTGGAGAACACCCCAGCTGCCGTGGCCACGACCCTGCAGCGCCTGCTGCACGATGGCCTGCTGCGCCAGCAGCTGGCCCAGCGCGCGCGCCTGCGCTACGAACAAGCCCACAGCCCCGCACACATGGCCCAGGCCGTGCTCAATGTGTACCGCACCCTTGCACCATGACGCCCCCAGCCTTCACTCCCAGCCTGTACGAGCGCCGCAACGGTTCGTTCACCGTGCGCTACAAAGACGCCGTGCTGCGTGGTGCCCTGCTGGGCCTGGTGATGCTGGCGCTGACCTATCTGCTTGCCCTGGGGTTACAACAGCTGGACTGGGTCACGCACGACTTTCCGCGCACCGTGCTGTGGTGCGTGCTGCCGTATGGCGTGGCGGTGCAGTGGCTTTACCAAGGTTTTTACCTGCCCCACTTTGAACGCATGGGCTATTTGCTGGTGGCCACCAGCGTGCCGTTTGGCCTCACGCCCTTGGGCTTTGCACTGCTACAGCAACCCTATTCCCGTGGTGCCTTGTTGCTGACCTACTTGCTGTGCTGCGCCTGGTGGATCTTGGCCTACCGGGCCATTCGCCGCCACGACATCTTGCACCTGGCTTATTTGGATGCCTGCATTCCCCAGCTTTTGCAAGAGCGCATTGGCCAGCCCCGCCTAGAGGAGCTGCCCCTGGCGCTGCACCCACTGACCGACACCACCCACACCTGGGACGGCGTGGTCGTGCTGCCGCCAGCCGACCCACACGCCCCACGCACGCCCGAGCGCACCGAGCGCATCCGCACCTTGAAACAAGCCCACACCCGGCTGTACAGCGTGGATGCGATTGCCGAACTGTTAACAGGTCGGCGCATGTTGCCCCACCCCGAGGCCCTGTGGGAACAAGACGTGCGCCCCACCTACGACGTTGCCAAGCGGGTGCTGGACATTGCCCTGACCCTCCTCACCTTGCCACTGTGGCTGCCCCTGTGCCTGCTGGCCGCCTTGGCGATCAAGCTCGACTCGCCCGGGCCCGTGCTGTTTTCGCAAGTACGCACCGGCTTGGCGGGGCAGTCGTTTCGCCTGTGGAAGCTGCGCAGCATGCGCCACAGCGCCTCAGAAGAAGACGCCACGCGCCCGGCCCAACCCGGTGACCAGCGCGTGACCCGGATCGGGCGCCTGTTGCGGCGCAGCCGCATCGACGAGTTACCCCAACTGTGGAACGTGCTGCGCGGCGACATGACGCTGATTGGCCCGCGTCCCGAACAAGACGTGTTCGTGCAGAAGTTTGCCCAGCGCATTCCCTCCTACCCCTACCGCCACCTGGTACGCCCGGGCCTGACCGGCTGGGCCCAGGTACAGCAGGGCTACACCGAGGGCGAAGAGCAAACGGCCATCAAACTCAGCTACGACCTGTACTACGTGGCCCACTATTCACTGGCCCTGGACGTGCTGATTGCCTACAAAACAGCGCGCATCGTGCTCACGGGTTTTGGGGCGCGTTAAGGCGCGTTAAGGCGCGTTAAGGCGTGCAGGGCTCGCCGCGCGGGCACTGGCCACCAGCACATCGGCACCCAGCGGGCGCCAACGCACGGCCGCCGCCAGCACATGGCCTGCCAACGTCCCAGGGCGCACCACCTGGCAGGCATGCAGGGCGTCGCAAGCCAAGCCAGCATCGGCCAGCACTTTGAGCAGCGTGAAGGGGGAGAACCAGGCGCGGTGGTCGGTATTGATCTGCTCGCGCCCGCGCAGGGTATGGCAGGCGTTGCGCAGCGACAAACCATTGGGCACGCTGACCAAAAACTGCGCCTGCGGCAAGCACAGCCGCAAGCGCCGCAAAAACGCCGCCGGATCGCTCAAGTGCTCAATCACATCGGGCACCAGCACCACGTCAGGCGCCTGGTGCTGCAGGGCCGCGGGCGCCTCGGCGCTGAAAATATCGAGCTGCTGCACATTGTCAAACCCCAAGCTGCGTGCCACTTGCACGGCCTCGGGGTTGATATCAATGCCCCAGCAGGCACTGGCCGAGCGGCTCACACGGGCGTGCAACCAGCTGCCGTCGGCCACACGCTGGGCAATCAAGGGAACGTGGTCGGCAAACCCCACATGCAGCACGCGCCGCTGCGCCACGGCCTGCACCAGCCAGTCACCGCGCGCCTGGGCATGGCCGATAATCGCGGGCCGAAACGAGAGGTCGGCACTGAAGGCCTCGCCAGATAAATACGATGCAAGAGGGGGCATGGGCCGATTATCGGTGTGCTCCACAGCCCTTCCCCGGGCTTCTTCTCGCCCTTTTTTGCGGCCTGTTCCGCTGCCCTACGCGCCATGCCCGCCCCCCCGCTCCGCACCCTGCTGCTGCAGGAAGATGCCACCCCTGGCGGTGTGTTCACCATCACCCAGCAACTGAGCCAGGCGCTGCAACATGCGGGCCATGAGGTACAAAGCTGCGCCCTGCGCACGTGCACCCAGCGCCAGCTCTACCACGCGGCACGCAGCGCAGACCTGCTCATTGCCACGCACAATTTTCGCCCGGCCTATGCCGCCTGGCTGCTCGGGCTGTGTACGCGGCGCCCGGTGCTGGTGTGGTTCCACGGCCCACTCCAAGAAGTGCTGGCCGCAGCCCATGCCCACCCGGCCAAACGCCGCTGGCTGCGCTGGCTGTACGCCCGGCTACCGCACCTGGTATTCGTCTCACAAGCCGCACACGACTCCTACCTGCGCTTCATGGCGGGCACCCCACTAGAAGGGCAAACCCGCTGCGTCATCGTCAATGCCCATCCGGCCTGGCTGAACTCACCCCAGGCACCGCAGGCGGCGGCCAGCGAGCGCACAGGCCGCATGGGCTTTGTGGGCCGCTTGGCAGCAGAAAAAAACCCGCAGCGGCTGCTGGAAACCTTGGCCTGCTTGCCTGCGCCGTTTCAGCTCGACATGGTTGGCGATGGCCCGCTGCGTGCCACCTTGGCGGCACAAGGCCAGGCCTTGCACGCCGAAGGCCGCTTGCAACTGTGGCCGTTTCAGCCGGTGGATGCTGCGCTGTACCAGCGCTGGCAGATCACCTTGCTGGCGTCGCACTACGAAGGCTGCCCCATGGCCGTACTGGAGTCACTCGCTGCGGGGGTGCCTTGCGCTGCCACCCCCATCCCGGCCCTGCAAGAAATGCTGGCACCCGCCATGCCCTATGCCCTGGCCAGCGATGACAGCGCGGCAGCGCTGGCCGCCGCCGTGCGCCGTGTCTGCGCCCTCCCGCCCGAGCGCCTGGCACAAGACATAGCGCGCGTGCTGGCACGCTACCGCCCCGCCGACTTTGCCCATGCCTGGAGCACCCTGGTGCAGCGCACAGCCCGGCCCCACCCCACGAGAGCGGCATGAAGACCCTGCATTACATCCACAGCGGCGCCTCCTACCTGCCCGAATTGGCGGCCTATACGGCTTTTGTCCAGCACCTTGGCCACCAGGTGCAGGTACACACCCACCCTGACAGCGTGCCCCAAGACGCCGCCATCGTCTGGTGGATCTGCGGGCGCGTGCCGCGCAACGCCCCCCAGCGCTGGCCGCACGCTTTCCAGGTGCATGAATACGCTTCGGCCTCTGTGCCACCGGCAGCGTGGTGCAAAGACCTGCTCAAGCGCTTGCTCCAGCCCCGGCCCCAGTACCGCCTGTTTCAAAACGCCTGGGTGCAACAGCGCCTGGGCTTTCACGATGGCGTCCCCAGCGAATGGCGCGATATGGGGGTGGCTGAGATGTTCCTCAGCCCCGCAGCGCGTGTACCTACCGCCGCAGCCGAGTTTGATGCCGTGTACCTGGGCGATATGCAGCGCCTGCAGCACTTTGTGCCGCTGTTTGCCGCCTTGCAGCGCTGCCAACGGCGCGTGTTGCTGGTGGGCGAACTTCCCTCCCGCGTTGCCGCCGCATTGCAGCCCTACCGCAGCGCCTGGAGCGTGACCGGGCGCCTGCCCCAGGCCGACGTACCGGCGCAACTGCGCCGCGCACGCTGCGCCCTCAACCTGGTGCCCAACCACGCGCCCTACCACCAGCAAACCTCGACCAAGCTGCTGGAATACTGCGCGGTGGGCTTGCCCGTGGTGAGCACGGATTACGCCTGGGCGCGCGACTTTGCCCAGCGCCAAGGCGCGCGCTTTGCCTGGTTGCCGCAGCGCTGCGACCTGGCGGCAGGCATGGCATTGTTTGGCCCAGGCTGGGAGGCCACACTGGCCGCCTGCAGCCCGCCACCCGCACAGTCCATGCAGGCGCTGGCGTGGCCCCGCCTGCTAGAGCGGCTGGCCTTGTGGCAGGTGCTGGGGCTGCGCGCATGAAGGCGGTGCAGGCGCTGCTGGCGCGCTCACCCACCTCGCTGCTGCTGGCACTGGCCAGCCTGGGGGCGCTGGGCGCGCAGGCGCTGCTGGGCCTGGCGCTGGTACGGTTTTTCAGCCCCGAAGCCGCCGGGCGTTTTGCGGTAGTGGCACAGATTGCTTTTTTCTGGATCACCCTGGCCCTGGCCCAGGCACCACTGCAATTTTTGGCCGATGCCCAGCGCCCTGCTACCGAGGCCCTGCGTGCGGTGCTGCGCCCCAGCCTGGCACGTTGGCTCGCTCTGGCGCCCCTGGTAAGTGTGGGCGTGTGGTGGGCCGCGCCGCCCGACGCGCTGCAGGCCCTGGCCTGGGCGGCGCTGCTGGCCTTGCTACAAATGCTGTGGTACCTGGCCCAGCCCTGGGCGCTGCGCACCGCCCCGGCGTGGTCGGCCGCACTGGTGCGTGCAGCGCCGCCGCTGCTGGCCGTGGTGCTGGCCGCCAGCCTGGGCAGCCTGTGGCCAGGCGCTGGTGCCCACGCCCTGCTGCTGGCCGCAGGCTGCGGCTACGCCCTGGGCGCACTGTGGCTGCTGCGCCCAGCCCCCCCGCCCTTGCCCTTGCAGCCCCCGCCTACTGCCAGCCAGCCGGTGCCCGCCAGCACAGACCACACCGCCCAGGCCGATGGGCGCAGCACCCGCCTACGCCTGGCCCATGCCGTGGTCGATGCTCTCACGGGTGTGGCCCTGCTGCTGGTATGGCAGCGCCTGCATGGCCTGGCGCAGGCCAGCTACCTGGCGGTGCTGCTGCGGCTGCTGGGCTTCATGCCTGCCATCGTGCAAGCGGCCTGGACGCAGGTGCTGCTGGCGCAGGCGCGCATCGCGCGGGGGCACTCGCTGCTGGTGGGCCTGGGGGCGGCGGCAACCACGGGATTGATCGGCCTGTGTACCGCCGTGCTGCTGCAAGCCACCGAACTGGCCCCCAGCTGGCGCGGCCTGCTGCCCGCCATCGCCCCGCTGGTGCTGTGGCAGGCCAGCGCCTGCCTGTTTGCCGCGCTGGGCCACCGCCCTTTTCAAAGTGGCCGCGAAAGCCACTACTCCTACGCCACCATCGCCTACCAGCTGCTGCAGTGGCTGGTGCTGGCGCTGCCGCTGCTGGCGCCATCGCTCGTGACCGGCGGCTGGACGCCCACCCTGCACCTGTGGCTGCTGGCGGGCGTCTCTAGCCTGGGCCTGCTGGGGCTGGCGGCTTGGATGGCCTGGCTGGCGCCACGGCATAAAACCCCGGGCATTGCGCCAAGAAACTAAAATCGCCGGTTTTTCTTTTCCTCGCCCCTCCCCCTTCTTTGACCACGGCGGCTTTCGCCTTTTTGCCCCTTTCGTTGTATGTCCGACCCCACCCACGCCAGCGCCTCTCCCTCGCACGATGAAAACCAACTCATGGCCGAGCGCCGCGAGAAACTGCAGGCGCTGCGTGCGCAGCAGGCCCAGGGCGACGGTGTGGCCTTTCCCAACGATTTCAAACCCGCGCACCGCGCCGCCACGCTGCAGGCCGAGCAGGCCAACGCCAGCGCCGAGCAGCTCGAAGCCAGCCCGGTGCAGGTGAGCGTGGCCGGGCGCATGATGCTCAAGCGCGTGATGGGCAAGGCCAGCTTTGCCACGCTGCAAGACGCCACAGGCCGCATCCAGCTCTACATCACACGCGACGCACTGGGCGAAGAGCTGTACGCCGCCTTCAAGCACTGGGACCTGGGCGACATCCTGGGCGCTGAGGGCGTGCTGATGAAAACCAAGACGGGCGAGCTGTCGGTCAAAGTCACCGCCCTGCGCCTGCTGACCAAGAGCCTGCGCCCCATGCCCGACAAGTTCCACGGCGTGGCTGACCAGGAAATGAAATACCGCCAGCGCTACGTCGATCTGATGGCCGACGAGAGCACCCGCCAGCGCTTTGTGGCGCGCAGCAAGGCCGTGGCGAGCATTCGCAACTTCATGGTCGAGCATGGCTTTTTGGAAGTGGAAACGCCCATGCTGCACCCCATTCCCGGCGGTGCCAACGCGCGCCCCTTCGTCACGCACCACAACGCGCTGGAGCAGGAAATGTTCCTGCGCATTGCGCCCGAGCTGTATTTGAAGCGCCTGCTGGTGGGCGGCTTTGAGCGCGTGTTCGAGATCAACCGCAACTTCCGCAATGAAGGCATCTCGGTGCGCCACAACCCCGAGTTCACCATGATGGAGTTCTACGCGGCGTACTGGAACTACCAAGACCTGATGGGTTTTACCGAAGCCCTCATCCGCGACACCGCCATGAAGGCCGTGGGCACGCTGCAACTGAGCTACCAGGGCCGCGAGGTCGATCTGAGCCAGCCGTTTGCGCGCCTGACCATCCGCGAAGCCATCTACCAATACACCGAAGCCGGCGCCCATGTGGACGACGCCGCCTGGCTCATCAGCGCGCTGAAAAAGCTCGGCCTGAGCGAAGAGAAAAACCGCCTGTCCACGCGCACGCTGGCCGGGCTGCAGGTGCTGTACTTTGAAGAAATGGTGGAAGACAAGCTGTGGCAGCCCACCTTCATCATGGAGCACCCCACCGAAATCTCGCCGCTGGCACGCGCCAACGACAGCCGCCCCGAAGTGACCGAGCGCTTTGAGCTGTACATCACCGGGCGCGAGTTTGGCAACGGTTTCAGCGAGCTGAACGACGCCGAAGACCAGGCCGCACGCTTTCACGCGCAGGTGGATGCCAAAGACAACGGCGACGACGAGGCCATGTACTTCGACCACGACTTTGTGCGCGCACTGGAATACGGTATGCCCCCCGCGGGCGGCTGTGGCATTGGCATTGACCGCTTCATGATGCTGCTGACCGACAGCGCCAGCATCCGCGACGTGATCCTCTTCCCAGCCCTGCGCCGCGAAGGCTAAGGCAGCCTACGCCCCCCGACCATGGCCAGCAACAAGCTGCAGAAGTACCAAACCCACCTGCCTGACTGGGTGCAAGACTGGCTGGACGTGATCGTGCCAGCCCTGCACATCGTGCTCATCGTGATGGTGGCGTGGCTGGTGCAGCGCCTGCTGCGCAAGCTGCTCAATGGCATGGCCGAGCGCTACGACCTGCCCCATGCGCTGTTGGTGCCCGCCATTGGCGTGATCCGCTGGCTGATTTTTTCTGCTGCGCTGCTGCTGGTGCTGGAGCGCCTGGGCGTTTCGGCGACGGTGCTGTGGTCGGCCTTCACCGGCTTTGCCACGGTGGGGGCGGTGGCTTTTTTTGCCGCCTGGAGCGTGCTGTCGAACCTGTTTTGCGCGCTGCTGATTTTCACCGTCGGGCCGTTTCGCGTGGGCGACACCATTGAGCTGCTGGACACGGCAGAAAAACCCGGTGCCAAGGGCCGGGTGATCGATATCAACCTGCTCTACACCACGCTGGAAGACTTCAACAGCCCCTCAGGCCAAAGCCTGCTGCAAATCCCCAATGCCCTGGTGTTCCAGCGCGTGCTGCGCCGCTGGCGCGAGGGCGATCCGGGGGCGCCCGTGGCACCTTCTGCCGCCCCTGCCCCCGCCAAGCTGCCGCGCCCCTACCAAGTGCGCGCACAGCACAAATAAACGGCCCCAGCAACCGCAGCGCAACTCCTCTTTTGATAGCTGCTTGCGCTTGCCCCGCTTGGCTTAGAGGCCAATTTGACTGTTATTTTTCAACCCAATACAAGGCGATAAAGCCCGCCTAGGGCAGCGCAGCCGTGCCAGAGCGTGGCATGGGCTTGTTTTAAGGGTCAAAACGGCCTCTCAGCCGCACCCAGCAAGCGCGAGCAGCTCACAAAAAGAGAGCGCCTGGAGCCACTCTCGCAGCTCCAGGCGCTCGTCAGGTAAACGCTGCGCGGGATGCGCGCCCCTCAGGCGCGGCGGCGCTCCAGCCAGGCGATCAGCTCGCCCATGATGCCGCGGCGGAACGCCAGCACGCACACCACGAAGATCAGGCCCGTGACGATGGTCACCGATTCACCCAAAGTAGTGAACCACTCCACGCTGGTCAGCTGTGCCAGCCAGGCGCCCAAGTCGCCAATCTTGTTTTCCAGCAGCACCACCACGGCCGAGCCGACGATGGGGCCGCTGAGCGTGCCCATGCCGCCCACCAGGGTCATCAGCACCACGTGGCCCGAAGCGCTCCAGTGCACGTCCGACAGCGTGGCAAAGCCCAGCACCAGGGTTTTGAGTGCGCCCGCCAGGCCTGCGATGGCAGCGGAAATCACAAACGCCAGCAGCTTGAAGCGGTTGGTGTCGTAGCCCAGCGAGATGGCGCGCGGCTCGTTTTCCTTGATGCCCTTGAGCACCTGGCCAAACGGCGAATGGATGGTGCGCACAATCAACAAGAAAGCCAGCACCACCACCGCCAGGCAGACGTAGTACATGGTCATGTCGCTCGACAGATCGATCAGGCCAAACAGCTTGCCACGTGGCACGCCTTGCAGGCCATCTTCACCGCCGGTGAACGGTAACTGCAAGCAGGCAAAGAACAGCATTTGCGACAGCGCCAAGGTGATCATGGTGGCGTAAATGCCCTGGCGGCGGATGGTGAACCAGCCCATCACCAAGCCCAGCAACGCACCCGAGAGCAAGCCTGCCAGCAGGCCCAGCTCAGGCGTGGCGCCCCACACTTTCACGGTGTGGCCGGTGATGTAGGCGGCGCCGCCCAGGAAGGCCGCATGGCCAAAAGACAGCAGCCCGGTGTAGCCCAGCAGCAAGTTGAAGGCCGAAGCAAACAGCGCAAAGCACAGCAGCTTCATGATGAAGACCGGATAGGCGCCCAAAAAAGGTGCCAGCAGCAGGCCCAACAAGAGCAGGCCATAGCCCACGGGGGCAATTTTTTTCATGTTCATGGTCGGGTCCCCGGCTTACTTCTCTTTGCCAAACAAACCGGCGGGGCGGATGAGCAAAACAATGGCCATGATGACGAACACCACGGTGGACGAGGCTTCGGGGTAGAACACCTTGGTCAAGCCTTCCACCACGCCCAGGCCCAGGCCCGTGAGGATGGAGCCCATGATGGAGCCCATGCCGCCAATCACCACCACGGCGAACACCACGATGATGAGGTTTTGCCCCATCAGCGGCGTCACCTGGTACACCGGCGCGGCCAGCACACCGGCAAAAGCTGCCAGGGCGGCGCCGAAGGCGTAGGTCAGGGTGATCATCACCGGCACGTTGACGCCGAAGGCCTCCACCAGGCGCGGGTTTTCCGTACCGGCGCGCAGGTAGGCACCCAGCTTGGTTTTTTCGATCACATACCAGGTGGCAATACACACCGTGATCGAGGCCACCACCACCCAGGCGCGGTAGTTGGGCATGATCATGAAGCCCAGGCTGGTCGCCCCTTCGAGCAGCTCGGGGGTGTCGTAGCCCAGGCCAGACACGCCGTAAATCGAGCGGAACACGCCTTCAATGAGCAAGGTCAGGCCCAGCGTGAGCAGCAAACCGTACAGGTGGTCGAGCTTGTAAATCCAGCGCAACAGCGAGCGCTCGATCACCACCCCCAACGCACCCACCACCAAGGGCGCTGCAATCAGCATGACCCAGTAGTTGATCCCAAAATAGCTCATGCCCATCCAGGTGAGCAACGCCCCGAGCATGAACAACGCTCCATGGGCAAAGTTGATCACGTTGAGCAAGCCAAAAATCACCGCCAGCCCCAGGCTGAGGATGGCATAAAACGACCCATTGACCAGCCCCAACAGGAGCTGGCTCATCATGGCCGGCATGGAGACACCAAAAATTTCCATGGAAACCGCGCTTGGCAAGAGAGGAGAAAACGAGAGGCGCGCTGCCCGGGGGCAGCGCTAGAGCCTCTCAGGCAGACATTACTTCCAGAGCGCGCACTTGCTCTCGGCCTTGGTGGTCCAGACCTGCTCGGCAGGCAAGGTGGCCAGGACTTTGTAGTAGTCCCAAGGCTCTTTGGACTCGGCCGGGGCCTTGACCTGCATGAGGTACATATCGTGCGCGAAACGGCCATCAGGGCGGATGACACCCTTGCCGTAGAAGTCATCAATGGGGGTGGACTTGAGCTTGGCCATGACTTTGTCGGCATCCATGGTGCCTGCGGCTTCGACGGCTTTGAGGTAGTTCATGGTGGCCGAGTAGTTGGCGGCGTGGATGTCCGTGGGCATACGCTTGGTTTTGGCAAAGAATTTCTTGCCGAACTCACGCGTTTTGTCGTTCAGGTTCCAGTCCCAGCTGGTGGTGAGCATCAGGCCTTCGGTATTGCGCAGGCCCAGGCTGTGGATGTCGGTGATGAACACCAGCAAACCAGCCATCTTCATGGTTTTGTTGATGCCAAATTCTTTGGCCGACTTGATGGCGTTGATGGTGTCGCCGCCCGCATTGGCCAGGCCCAGAATTTGTGCCTTGGAGCTTTGCGCCTGCAGCAAGAACGAGGAGAAGTCGGTGGCGTTCAGCGGGTGCTTGACCTGGCCCAGCACGCGGCCACCGCTTTCTTTGACCACGTTGGCGGTATCGGCTTCCAGTGCAGCGCCAAAAGCGTAGTCAGCGGTGAGGAAGAACCAGTCTTTGCCGCCTTGCTTGACCACGGCACTGCCTGTGCCCTTGGCCAGGGCCACGGTGTCGTAAGCGTAGTGGACGGTGTAGGGCGTGCATTGGCTGTTGGTGAGGGCCGAGGCACCGGCGCCATTGACCATGAACACGCGCTTTTTCTCTTCCGCAATTTTGGCCATGGCCAACGCAGTGCCCGAGTTGGTGCCGCCAAACAGCATGGTCAGGCCTTGGGTGTCAATCCACTCGCGGGCCTTGCTGGCAGCAATGTCTGCCTTGTTTTGGTGGTCGGCCGAGAGCAACTCAATGGGCTTGCCCAGCACCTTGCCGCCGAAGTCGTCAATAGCCATCTGGATGGCCAGGGCACCGTTTTTGCCATCCACGTCAGCGTAGAGACTGGACATGTCGGTAATGAAACCAATTTTCAGCTTGTCTTGCGCCTGTGCCACCGGTGCCATCAGGCCCGCAGCACCCAGCATCAAAGCCAATGTGGTGAGTTGTTTTTTCATGCGAGTCTCCTTGTTGAAAACGGAAAACAAAAGCGTGTGCTCAAAGGGGAAAAACGGCGTTCACACACCGAGGAGTTCGTTGAGCACAGGCATTTTTTCTTCCAGCTCGGCAGCACCGAACTGCAAGGCAATAGCGCCGTGCTCCATGACGTAGAAGCGATCGGCCAGCGGCGCGGCAAAACGGAAGTTCTGCTCCACCATCACCACCGTGTAGCCCTGCTCGCGCAGCATGAGGATCATGCGCGCCAGCGCCTGCACGATGACGGGCGCCAGGCCTTCCGAGATTTCATCGAGCAGCAGCAGCTTGGCACCGGTGCGCAAAATGCGCGCCACGGCCAGCATTTGCTGCTCACCGCCCGACAGACGCGTGCCCTGGCTGTTTTTGCGTTCCGCCAGGTTGGGGAACATGGCATAAATTTGCTCTAGCGACATGCCGGCGTGGCCAGTTTTCAGCATGGGCGGCAGCAGCAGGTTTTCTTCGCACGAGAGGCTAGAGAAAATGCCGCGCTCTTCCGGGCAGTAGCCCACGCCCAGGTGGGCAATGCGGTGCGTGGGCAGGTCAATGGTTTCTTGGCCATTGATCTTGACTGAGCCTTTGCGCGCGCCCGTCAGGCCCATGATGGCGCGCATGGTGGAGGTGCGCCCCGCGCCGTTGCGCCCCAGCAAGGTGACGACCTCGCCGGGTTGCACCACCAGATCGACACCGTGCAGCACGTGCGATTCGCCGTACCAGGCTTGCAAGCCTTTGATTTCAAGTGCAGGAGTGCTGGCCATGTCAGTGCGCTCCTTGCAGTTGGCCGTCGGTGGTGCCCATGTAGGCTTCCATGACCTGGGGGTTGCTGGAAACTTCTTCGTAGCTGCCTTCAGCCAGCAGCGCGCCACGCTGCAGCACCGTGATGCGGTCGGCAATGCTGGAGATGACTTTCATGTTGTGTTCCACCATCAAAATGGTGCGACCGGCAGAGACTTTTTTGATCAGCTGGGTGACGCGGTCCACGTCTTCATGGCCCATGCCCTGGGTGGGTTCATCGAGCAGCATCAGCTCAGGCTCCATGGCCAACGTGGTGGCAATTTCCAGCGCACGCTTGCGACCGTAGGAGAGGTTGACGGTGATTTCATCGGCCATGGAATCCAGGCCCACTTCGGCCAGCAACGCCACGGCGCGGTCGTTGAGCTGACGCAAAGAGGTTTCGCTGCGCCAAAAATGGAACGAGGTGCCCAATTTGCGCTGCAGCCCCAGACGCACGTTTTCCATCAGACTCAAGTGCGGGAAGACGGCAGAAATCTGGAAGGAACGGATCACCCCGCGGCGGGCAATCTGCGCGGGCTGTTCGCGCGTGATGTCCACACCGTTGAAGCGGATGGTGCCCGAGGTGGGCTCCAAAAATTTGGTCAACAGGTTGAAGCAGGTGGTTTTACCCGCCCCATTGGGGCCAATCAGCGCATGGATGGAACCCCGGCGCACAGCCAGGTTGACATTGCTGACAGCCGTGAAGCCCTTGAACTCTTTCGTCAAGTGGTCAGTTTCGAGAATGTGATCGCTCATGAAACAAAAAAGCTCTCGCGTAAAAACAAAAATCCACCGGCCCTGTGCCTGTGCCACACGCACCGCCCGCTTGGCTGACGTGCATCTTACGTTTCCCGTTCGGCATCTTCCATGGGAGAAACGCCTATGTATAAACGCCTATAACGTCACGTACTTGCCACATTCAGACAGCTCCAAAAAGCTATCTTTTCAATAGCTTCTTGCGCTTGTTTGATAAGGGTTTGAGCGCGCTTTATACCCTAAATAAATTACCCCAATTTTGCATAACCAGCGCGACAATATTGCACGACACCAGGTGTTTACACCAAGCATCGCGGCGCCAAAAAAAACGCCAAGGCACTGAGCGCAGTGCCTTGGCGTGGGGGCTTGCAGCCTGGGTGGTGCGCTCTTACTGAACTGCCACCGGGTTGCGCAGGCGAATGTGCAGCTCGCGCAGCTGCTTTTCATCGACCGGAGAAGGTGCCTGCGTCAGCAAATCTTGAGCGCGCTGGGTTTTGGGGAAGGCAATCACGTCACGGATGGATTCGGCCCCCGTCATCAGCGTGATCAGACGATCCAAACCAAAGGCCAGGCCACCGTGCGGGGGCGCACCATACTGCAGCGCGTCAAGCAGGTAGCCAAACTTGGCGCGTTGCTGCTCGGGCGTGATGTTCAGCGCGGCAAACACCTTGGCTTGCACGTCAGCGCGGTGAATACGCACCGAGCCACCACCCAGCTCCCAACCGTTCAACACCATGTCGTAGGCCTTGGCGATACAGGCGCCGGGGTCGGTGTCCATCAGGTTCTCATGGCCCTCTTTGGGGCTGGTGAAGGGGTGGTGTACGGCCACCCAGCGGTCTTCTTCCTCGTCGTGCTCGAACATGGGGAAGTCCACCACCCACAGCGGTGCCCAGCGGTTTTCAAACAGGCCGTGGGTTTTGCCAAACTCGCTGTGGCCAATTTTCAAGCGCAACGCGCCAATGGCATCGTTCACCACCTTGGCCTTGTCCGCGCCAAAGAACAAGATGTCGCCATCTTGCGCGCCGGTGCGCTGCAAAATTTCGGTGATGGCACCATCGTGCAGATTCTTCACGATGGGCGACTGCAAACCATCGCGGCCCTTGGCCACTTCATTGACCTTGATCCAGGCCAGGCCCTTGGCGCCGTAGATTTTGACGAAGTCGGTGTACTGATCGATTTCGCCCCGGGAAATCTGGCTGCCACCGGGTACGCGCAGCGCCACCACACGACCGCCTTTGGTGGTGGCCGGCGCCGAGAACACCTTGAAGTCCACATCTTTCATGACTTCGGTCAGCTCGGTGAATTCAAGCTTCACGCGCAAATCGGGCTTGTCCGAGCCGAAGCGGTGCATGGCCTCTTGGTAGGCCATGGTGGGGAACTCGCCCAAATCCACGCCCAACTGCTGCTGGAATACCTCTTTGATCATGCGCTGGAAAATGGCGCGAATTTCTTCCTCGTTGAGGAACGAGGTTTCGCAGTCGATCTGCGTGAACTCGGGCTGGCGGTCGGCGCGCAGGTCTTCGTCGCGGAAGCACTTGGTGATTTGGTAGTAGCGGTCATAGCCAGCCACCATCAGCATTTGCTTGTAGAGCTGGGGCGACTGGGGCAGCGCGAAGAACTGGCCATCGTGCACACGGCTGGGCACCAGGTAGTCGCGCGCGCCTTCGGGCGTGCTCTTGCCCAGCATGGGGGTTTCAATATCGATGAAGCCCTCTTTATCAAGGAAGTTACGCACCTGGATGGCCGTTTTGTAGCGCAGCACCAAATTGCGCTGCATGGCAGGGCGGCGCAAGTCCATCACGCGGTGTGTCAGGCGCGTGGTTTCCGACAGGTTGTCGTCATCCATCTGGAAGGGCGGCGTGACCGAGGCATTGAGCACCACCAGCTCGTGGCACAGCACTTCGATCTGGCCACTCTTGAGCTTGTCGTTGGTCGTGCCAGCCGGACGCGCACGCACCAGACCTTTGACCTGCACGCAAAACTCGTTGCGCACGTCTTCGGCCACTTTGAACATCTCTGGGCGATCGGGATCGCACACCACCTGCACATAACCTTCGCGGTCGCGCAGGTCGATAAAGATCACGCCACCATGGTCGCGGCGGCGGTTGACCCAGCCACACAAAGTAACGGTTTGCCCCATCAGGGCTTCGGTCACGAGACCGCAGTATTCAGAGCGCATGGCCATGGTTGAGTGTCTTCCTGCGCCAGCAGGGCGCCGTAGTAAGAGAAGCTAAATTAACGGGGATGTTCTAAAGCGGTTGGATCGGGTGGTGCCACCACCCCCATGGAAACGATGTATTTGAGCGCAGCGTCCACGCTCATTTCCAATTCGATGCAGTCACTTTTGCGCACGATCACAAAATAGCCACCCGTGGGATTGGGCGTGGTGGGCACGTACACGCTGACGTACTCGTCGCGCAGGTAGGCTGCCACCTCACCCGAGGGCTGGCCTGTGATGAAGGCCACTGTCCACACCCCTTCGCGCGGCCACTGCACCAGCACGGCCGTGCGAAACGCGTTGCCGCTTTCAGAAAACAGCGTGTCAGAGACCTGCTTGACGCTGGAGTAAATCGAGCGCACCACCGGAATGCGGCTGACCAGTGCATCGCCCCAGGCCACCAACTTGCGCCCGGCGAAATTGCTGGCCAAGGCACCCACGGCGAGCAAAATCGCCAACGTCAGCAGCACGCCAAAGCCGGGCAAATGAAAGCCGAGCAATTTGTCTGGCTGCCATGCCTGCGGCAGGATGGCCAGGGTTTGATCGAGGGTGCCAACGATCCAATTGAGCACCCACGCCGTGATCACGCCAGGGACGATGACCAGCAACCCGGTGAACAACCACTTGCGCAAAGCAGCCATGCCTGTCCTTAGGCTAGGTTCAGTCCGCCTTGGCGGCAGGACACGAGGCGCACGCAGGCGAGGCCGCGGCACCATCGCTCTTCGTCTCGGCAGGTGCGGAACCTGCGCCAGAACCCTGGCCACCACGGAAATCAGTCACATACCAACCGGAGCCCTTGAGCTGAAAACCAGCGGCTGTGATCTGCTTGGCAAATGCCGAGGCACCGCAGGCGGGACAGTCAGTCAACGGGGCATCGGAGATTTTTTGCAGCACATCCTTGGCATGGCCACAGGCGCCGCAACGATAGGCATAAATAGGCATACTGCAGAAAAAAATGAAGAAAGAGGAAAAACCCTCGATTATAGGAGTGCGCCTTCAGCTGGTGCGCACACAGGGGTTCAGGCCTGCTCCACCCCCACCACGGCATGGTGCTGCCCTGGTACGTGACGCAACCACTGCGGCACCAGCGAGCCTGCCACCATACCGACCACGGCCGCCAGCACCCCGGCGAGCTGCTGCGGGAAGACCTCCCCCCAACCTGGCACATTGATGAACGCCAGCCACACCCCAATGCCCAGCACGGTGGAGCACAGCGCCCCCTGGGTGGTGGCACGCTGCCAATACAAACCAAACACCAGCGGCACAAACGCACCAACCAACGGCACTTGGTACGCCCCTGACACCAGCTCGAAAATCGGCGTGCCTTCCATCTTGATGGAATACACCAGCACACACACCGCAAACACGAAAACGCTGATGCGCATGATGCGCAGGTTTTCCAAATCACTGATGTAGGCCGGGCGGAACTGGCGCCAAATGTTCTCGGTGAAGGTCACACTCGGTGCCAGCAAAGTCGCCGAAGCACACGATTTAATTGCTGACAACAAAGCACCAAAAAACAGCACCTGCATCACTACTGGCATGCGATCCATGACCAACGTAGGCAGCACTTTTTGCGGGTCGTCCTCCAGCAAAGAGGCTGTTTGCTCGGGCATGATGATGAGCGCGCTGGCCACCAAAAACATCGGGACAAAGGCAAACAAAATGTAGGCCGTGCCGCCAATCACCGTACCGTGGGTGGCGGCTTTTTCGGTGTTCGCTGACATCACGCGCTGAAACACATCCTGCTGAGGAATGGAGCCCAGCATCATGGTGATGGCAGCAGCGAAAAAGAAAATGATGTCGTGCCACGTCGGCTCGGGCCAAAAGCGAAACATATCGCGGCTGACCGCCAGCTCCACCACCTTGCCAGCGCCGCCAGCCATATCCGCGGCAAAGAAAGCCAGCACCAGCAAGCCAACGACCAGGATGATCATTTGGATGAAGTCCGTCACCGCCACCGACCACATCCCACCCCACAGGGTATAGACCAGGATGGACACCACCCCAATCACCATCCCCCAAGGAATCGAAATCAAGCCTCCGGACAACAAATGGAAGACCAATCCCAGGGCCGTCACCTGCGCTGACACCCAGCCCAGGTAGCTCAACATGATGATGAGCGAACACACCACCTCCACACTGCGCCCGTAGCGCTCGCGGTAGTAGTCGCTGATGGTCAGCAAGGTCATGCGGTAGAGCTTGGCTGCGAAGAAAATGCCCACCAAAATCAGGCACATCCCCGCACCAAAAGGGTCTTCCACCACCGCATTCAAACCACCCTTGATGAACTTGGCGGGCACGCCCAAAACGATCTCAGACCCAAACCACGTGGCGAACGTGGTGGTGATGATCATGTACATGGGCAAATGGCGCCCTGCAATGGCAAAGTCGGCCGAGCTTTGCACCCGCCGCGCTGCCCACAGGCCAATGCCAATGGTGACAAACAGGTAAGCAATCACCATGAAGAGCAGCACGCTGGTACTCCTTGGGTTATGAAGTCAAAAAATGGAAAAAAGCAGGCCCCAAAGACCTGGGATCAAAAAACCTGCACGCGCAAAAACCACTGCATCGCCAGCAAACCCAGGACAAAGCCTACGCCGCCATAGACCAGGCTCTGTAGCAGGCGATTGGTACGCTGCTGCGCCTGCAGCAACTCACGCAGCAACGGTTCATTTTCATTGCTGCGCTTGCGCAAATGCTCGTGCAGCAAGCGTGGCAGCTCCGGCAACAACTTCGCGTAATGCGGCGCCTGGTCACGCAGCTCACGCGCCAAACGTTGTGGGCCCATTTGGTCAAGCATCCACTTTTCCAAAAAGGGCTTGGCGGTGCTCCACAAATCCAAATCCGGGTCGAGCTGGCGCCCCAAGCCCTCAATGTTCAGCAGTGTTTTTTGCAGCAACACCAACTGCGGCTGAATCTCTACATTGAAGCGGCGCGAAGTTTGAAACAGACGCATCAGCACCATACCCAGCGAAATTTCTTTCAGTGGGCGGTCAAAGTACGGTTCACACACCGTACGTACTGCAGCTTCCAGCTCATTGACGCGCGTTTGCGGCGGCACCCAGCCACTTTCAATGTGCAGCTCCGCCACACGCTTGTAGTCACGGCGGAAAAACGCAGTGAAGTTTTGCGCAAGGTACTCTTTGTCCACCTCGGTCAGGGTGCCGACGATGCCAAAGTCCAGCGAGATGTAGCGGCCAAAGGTTTCCGGATCAAGGCTGACCTGGATATTGCCCGGGTGCATATCGGCATGGAAAAAGCCATCGCGAAACACCTGGGTGAAGAAAATCGTCACACCATCGCGCGCCAGTTTGGGAATATCCACG
Organism: Acidovorax sp.; assembly: GCA_041910915.1. GTDB lineage: Bacteria > Pseudomonadota > Gammaproteobacteria > Burkholderiales > Burkholderiaceae_C > Paenacidovorax. The sequence goes on along the minus strand of JAYRPZ010000107.1, from coordinate 5,470 downwards.
CCAGCATCGCGCAGTTGCTGCACCTGGCTGATGGGCACGCCGTTCATGCGCTGCATCACCATCACTTCGGTGTGGCAAAAGTCCCAAAATATCTCGGGCACCAACACCAAATCCAGCCCCTCCATGTTGCGCCGCAACTGGGCCGCATTGGCGGCTTCGCACATCAAATCCAGTTCGTCGTGCAAATAGGTATCGAACTCGGCCACCACTTCGCGCGGTTTCAGGCGCTTGCCATCAGCCGAGAGGCTTTCCAGCCAACCGGCCATCATGCGCATGAGAGCCAGGTCTTTTTCAATCACCGGCAACATCCCGGGACGCAGCACCTTCACCGCCACCTCATGCGCCTGGCCCTCGCGGTCCACCAAGGTAGCGAAGTGCACCTGTGCAATCGAGGCGCTGGCCACCGGCTCACGCTCGAACGAGGTGAACACTTGGGAAATCGGTTTGCGAAATGCCCGCTCGATGGTGGCAATCGCCGTTGCAGAATCGAACGGTGGCACGCGGTCTTGCAGCAGGGCCAGTTCATCGGCAATGTCCGGCGGCATCAAATCGCGCCTGGTGGACAGCACTTGGCCGAACTTCACGAAAATCGGCCCCAACCGCTCCAAGGCCTCGCGCAAACGCTGACCACGGGGAGCGCTCAGATCGCGCCCAACAGACACCAGCCGCGCCAACAAACGCAGCCAGGGGTGCTCAAAGCTGGAGAGCACCAGTTCATCCAGTCCGTAGCGCAGTACCACCCAGATGATGGTGGCACCACGAAAGAAACCGCTCATGATGACGTGCGATCCGGGCCACCCAAGCCCGTGCCCGGTGCACCCGCACGCTCACGCGCCAAAGGGGTAACAAAGCTGGCCAGAGCCTGCACGACACGGCGTGCCATGCTGGCCAGGGCATGTGCAGGGCCATCACCCACCAAGCGGGCCAGGTCTTCCTCAATGTCCCAGCGCACATGGTCAGCCAGCCACTGAATATCACCGGCCAGTTGCACGTCGCCCTGGATACGGATGGTGGGCTTGTCGCCACGCAATGCTGCCTGGGCCAAAGCCAAGGCAGAGGGCTCAGAGACCTCGATATGCAAATCGGCCTCGGCCCCCTGGGGGGCCAGATTGAACAAACCTGCAGGGGTGATCACCAGCGCAAACACATATTGGCGCCACTGCACACGGGCCACACGCCCACGCTGCGCCACCAAGCGGCGCATGGCCTCGGGCTCCTGCATCAAGACATGGTTCAGCAGCAAAACGACGCGCTGCTGAACCTCATGTACCAGCCATTGCGGTGGCTGTGCGACCACGCTTGCGCGCTCGAGCAAGCCTTGCAGAAATGAAAAAGGGGACTGTGTTGCCATAGTCCCCCATTATTCCTGATAGACCGGGCTGCCTGCACCGGTCTATGCCACGGCGTGGCTTGCGATCAGTGCTTATTGCAGAGCTTGCAAACCTGCCACCAACCAGCCACTGGTGCCATTTTTAGGCTTGGTCATGTTCCAGACTTCGCGCATGGGGCTCAAACCGGCACCTTGCTCTTCACGCACCATGCCCGAGAACTCCACACTGGCCATGTAGGCATCACCCAGGTCTTCGATGCCCAGCAACTGAGCCTCCAGGCCCTCCACATGCGTGACATTGGCGGGCGCACCCGGCTGGCGCTCGGCCAACTGGTGGCGCACTTCGGTGAGCATGTCGTCGGTCATCATGGAGCGCAAAGTGGCAATATCTCCTTTGTCCCAGGCTGCTTGCAACGCCAGGAAATTGCGCTGTGCAGCAGCCAGGAAGCCTGCCACGTCAAAGTCTGCTGGTACGCCCCAGTTTTGCGAGCCAGACAAGGCCGAGCCAATCACCACACCCGAAGCGGCACCTGCAGCCATTTGCGGACGTGCTGCTTCAAAAGCCGCACCCTGGCTCTCCCAAGGGCGCGCCGAAGCATCGTTGCCAACTTTTTCCGGGTTGTATTGCGGCGCCACTGGGGCATTGGCTGGCACATCAGCACCGGCACCCTGGAAGGCAAAGGGTGCGCCACCGGCAGGCTGGGCCGCGTTGGCACCAGCGGCCTTGCGGCGCAAGAAAAAGCCCACCACGGCCAACACCGCCACGCCCAGCAACACCGCCATCAAGATGTTGCCAAAGGCCTCGCCCAGGCCCAGCGAGCTGGCCAACCAGGCCAGGCCCAAACCAGCGGCCAAGCCGCCCAGCATGGCCCCCCAAGGCTTTTTCGCTGGAGCTGCCGGTTGTGCCGCAGCTGCGGCTGGCTTGGCGGGCGTGCTTTGCGCAGCGTTTTGCGCGGGCGCCCCAGGCGCTGCGGGCGGCGTGGCCGCTTCGCGCTGGGTGACATTACTGGATTGTTTGCCCATGGATTTGCCGCCACCCAGACGTGCGGCGTCGGCGTCGGCGTGTGCCACCGCGAGCATGGCGACCAGCACCACAGACCACAAGTTTTTCATGTCAGTTGTCACTTTCTTTCAAAAAGCAAGGAGAGGGGTAAAAGGAAACGCAACGGTCAGCATTTGATGCCGACGTGCAAGGCGACGATGCCGCCGGTCATGTTGTGATAGTCCACATGACCAAATCCATTGTGTTGCATGAGGGTTTTTAGTTCCTCTTGGCTGGGGTGCATACGAATAGATTCCGCCAAATAACGGTAACTATGTGCATCACCTGCCACCCATTGACCCAGGCGCGGCAGCACTTTGAAGGAATACCAGTCGTAGGCCTTTTCCAGCGGCGCAGCCACTTTGGAAAACTCCAGCACCAGCAGGCGCCCGCCGGGGCGCAGCACGCGGCACATTTCGGCCAGCGCCTGGTCTTTGTGCGTCATGTTGCGCAGGCCGAAGGCCACGCTCACCAAGTCGAAATGCCCATCGGGGAAGGGCAGTTTCTCGGCATCGCACACCACGGTCGGCAACACCAGCCCTTGGTTGATGAGGCGGTCGCGCCCCACGCGCAGCATGGCTTCATTGATGTCGGTATGCACTACCTGGCCGGTGCGGCCCACTTTTTGCGCAAAGGCCCGCGCCAAGTCGCCGGTGCCGCCTGCAATGTCGAGCACCTGGTCGCCCTCTTTCAGGTTGGCCACCATCACGGTGTAAGCCTTCCAGGCGCGGTGCAGGCCCGCCGACATGAGGTCGTTCATCACGTCGTATTTGGACGCCACAGAGTCGAACACGCTGCGCACGCGGCGTGCCTTTTCCTGCTCGGGCACGGTTTCAAAACCAAAGTGGGTACTGCTCATAAGCGAACCATCCTAGGGGCAAAGCCCCGCTGTCGAGCGACAACCCCGTGGCGGCACGGGGCATCTGTCGCATATTTGAACAAAAAGCGCTCCAGGGCTTACCTGGCAAGCGCAAGCAGCTATAAAAAAAGAAGCGTTTAAGTCCTAGTGACTAGCGCATCCCGCTCCCGTCGAACACCCTTTACCAGGCATAGGCGCGTCGCGGTCCACCCCAGCGTGTGCCAGGCGCTGCAGGTAGCGCTGCCACAGCAGCTCCTGGTCACGCCCCAGCTCGTACAGGTAAGGCCAGGTGTAGATACCACTGTCGTGCCCATCGGAAAAAGTGGGGCGCACGCCGTAGTGGCCCACGGGGTCGAGCTGCACCAGCGTTACGTCGCGCTTGCCGGTTTGCAGCACCTCCTGCCCCGGGCCATGGCCCATGACCTCGGCTGAGGGCGACGAGATGCGCAGCAGCTCGAAAGGAATGCGAAACGCCTGCGGCCCGCTGCCTCCCGGGAGCGCGTCAAACACCACCTCCAGCACGCGCGAAACTTCATGCACGGTCAACGACAGGGGCACACAGGCCGCAGGCACGGGAGTGGGGGCAGCGGGGTCAGGCATAGCTCAGGCGGCAGAGAAAACAAAGGGCGCATCGTAGTGCAAACCGACGCGCCAGCGCACAACCTGTACGCGAACAGGGCTGCCAGCCATGGCCTAGACTGGCGCCTTCTGTGAATGAACCCCTTTTCCCCACCCTATGGCACTCACCCAAGAGGCACTACTGGCAGCATTGGCCAGCGTGCAAGACCCCCACACAGGCAAACCCTTCCCCCACCCTGAAGTGCTGCGCGAGCTGCGCATTGACGGCGCGAGCGTCTCGTTCGAACTGGCGCTACCCTACCCCGCGCAAAGCCTGTGGCCCCAACTGCGTGCGCAGCTGCAAGCCGCCGCGCGCCAGGTGCCTGGCGTAGAGGCGGTGGATGTACAACTGCGCACGGCCGTGGTGGCGCACAGCGTGCAGCGCGGTATGCAGCCGCTGCCGGGCGTGAAAAACGTCATTGCCGTGGCCTCGGGCAAGGGCGGTGTGGGCAAGAGCACCACCGCCGTCAACCTGGCGCTGGCCTTGGCGGCAGAAGGCGCACAGGTGGGACTGCTGGACGCTGACATTTACGGCCCCAGCCAGCCCATGATGACCGGCACCAGCGGCGACGTGGAAAGCCGCGACGGCAAGCTGATGGAGCCGCACCGTGCCATGGGCCTGCAAATCAACTCCATTGGCTTTTTGGTCAACGAGGAGCAGGCCATGATCTGGCGCGGCCCCATGGCCAGCCAGGCGCTGGAGCAGCTCATCCACCAAACGCGCTGGGAAGGCCTGGACTACCTCATCGTCGATATGCCCCCCGGCACGGGTGACATTCAGCTCACCATGGCGCAGAAAGTGCCGCTCACGGGTGCTGTCATCGTCACCACGCCGCAAGACATCGCGCTGCTCGATGCCAAAAAGGGCATCACCATGTTCCAGAAAGTGAATGTGCCGGTGCTGGGGCTGATTGAAAACATGGCCGTGCACGTGTGCAGCCAGTGCGGCCACCACGAGCACATTTTTGGCCACGAAGGGGGCAAACGCCTGGCGCAGCAACTGGGCATGGACTACTTGGGCGCGCTGCCGCTGGCACTGTCCATCCGCACCCAGGCCGATGCGGGCCGCCCCAGCGTGGTGGCCGAACCGGAAGGTGAGATTGCCCAGCTGTACCGGCAGATGGCGCGCACGCTGGCAGCGAAGGTGGCCCAGCAAGGCACCAACCTGGCGCCCAAGTTCCCCACCATCACCATCAGCAAGCGCAGCTGAGCCGCCGCCGCGCCCGTTCGCAGCCACCAAAACTAAGGGCCGAAAACCATGCCATTTTCAGCATGTTTTTCGGCCCTAAGCCTTATGCAGCAAGCGCAAGCAGCTATGGTTTTAGATAGCTTAGAGCGTGTTCACGATCTCGCGCGAAGGGGTGCAGGATGCGGATCGGGATGGGCTGCTAGGCGCAAACCGCAGCAATAGCCTTGCTATTGCGAGGATTTGCAACAACGCAGACCGCCCGATTCCACGCCTGCACACCCGCGTGGAGATCGTGAACCAATGGGATGGACGCCCCCCACCCTAAACGGCATCGCAAGTGCCACAGTGGAGATGTCAGTTCTTCCACTTGAACCAGCAGGAGCGTCCACCATGAAGATTACAAGCATTGGCATCGATCTGGCCAAGAATGTG
>JAYRPZ010000106.1:0-1585 GCA_041910915.1 Acidovorax sp. | reverse complement strand
GGTCGCCATCTCGCTGGTGGGGCGCGTGCCGGTGGTGCTGGCCACGGGGGCGGGCTCGGGCATCACCTCGCTGCCCGGGCTGCTGCAGGCGGCCAAGGCCAAGCCCGGTGCGCTGGCCTATGCCTCGCCAGGCAACGGCTCCACACCGCACATGGCCATCGAGTTTCTGGAGCGCGAGGCGGGCATTGACCTGCAGCACGTTCCCTACCGGGGCGGCGCTGCGGCGCTCACCGATGTGATCGGCGGCCAGGTGCCGCTGGTGGCCGTGAACGCGCTGGAAGTGCAGCCCCACGTTATGAGCGGCAAGCTGCGCGTGCTGGCTGCGCTAAGCGCCAACCGCACCGCCATCTTCCCTGATGTGCCCACGATTGCCGAGTCCGGCTTTCCCGGCTTTGAAGCGGCTGTGTGGTACGGCCTGGTGGCACCCGCCGCCACGCCCAAGGCCGTGGTCACGCGCTTGCACGCCGAAGTGCAAAAGGCCCTGCAAGGCAAGGACGTTCGCGAGCGCATGACCGCCGTGGGCGGCGAGGTGCTGCCCGGCCCCGCCGAGCAGTTTGCCCAGCTCATCCAGAGTGAGCGCCGCCGCTACGAAAAGCTGGTGCGCGAGGCCAACATCAAACCCGATTGATTGCTGTGCGGCCCCGGCCGGGCTGCGTGTTCTCCGATGTCCTCCAACAAAGAAAACTCCCCGATGTCCAAAACGACTTCCGGTGACTTCACCCAAGCCGAAGGCTTCACCAAAACCCCCGGCTGGCTGGATTGGTACACCGGCCCCACCAAGCCCCGCTTCCAGCTGCCCGCAGGCGCGGTGGATGCCCACTGCCATGTGTTCGGCCCCGGCGCGGAGTTTCCCTATGCGCCGGAGCGCAAGTACACCCCTTGCGATGCCAGCAAGCACGAGCTGTTTGCGCTGCGCGACCACCTGGGCTTTGCGCGCAACGTGATCGTGCAGGCCACCTGCCACGGCGCAGACAACCGCGCCATGGTGGATGCGTGCCTGGCCAGTGGCGGCAAGGCGCGGGGTGTGGCCACGGTCAAGCGCTCGGTCACCGATGAAGAGCTACAGCAGCTGCACGCTGCGGGCGTGCGCGGTGTGCGCTTCAACTTCGTCAAGCGCCTGGTGGACTTCACGCCCAAGGACGAGCTGATGGAGATTGCAGGCCGCGTCGCCCAGCTGGGCTGGCATGTGGTCATCTACTTTGAGGCGGTGGATCTGCCCGAGCTATGGGATTTCTTTACCCGCCTGCCCACCACCGTGGTGGTGGACCACATGGGCCGCCCGGATGTGAGCAAGGGCGTGGACAGTGACGAGTTCGCGCTGTTCCTCAAGTTCATGCGCGAGCACAAGAACGTGTGGAGCAAAGTGAGCTGCCCCGAGCGCCTCTCCGTGACCGGCCCCAAGGCCCTGAACGGCGAACAGGCCGCGTACCAGGATGTGGTGCCCTTTGCACGCCGCGTGGTGCAGGAGTTTCCTGACCGCGTGCTGTGGGGCACCGACTGGCCGCACCCCAACCTCAAGGACCACATGCCCGACGACGGCCTGCTGGTGGACTTCATCCCGCACATTGCGCCCACGGCCGAGCTG
>JAYRPZ010000105.1:0-5256 GCA_041910915.1 Acidovorax sp. | reverse complement strand
GGGCGGTCTGCGTTGTTGCAAATCCTCGCAATAGCAAGGCTATTGCTGCGGTTTGCGCCTAGCAGCCCATCCCGATCCGCATCCTGCACCCCTTCGCGCGAGATCGTGAACACGCTCTAAAGGGCAGCAGGGCCCACCCCTCGGCAGCCGGGGCGCAAAGCTGCACAATGCCCCCATGACCCTGACCGAACTGAAATACATCGTTGCCGTGGCGCGCGAGAAGCACTTTGGCCGTGCGGCCGAGGCGTGCTACGTCTCGCAGCCCACGCTGTCGGTAGCCATCAAGAAGCTCGAAACCGAGCTGGATGTAAAAATTTTCGAGCGCAGCGCCAATGAAGTCAGCCTCACCCCGCTGGGCGCCGACATCGTGCGCCAGGCGCAAAGCGTGCTGGAGCAGGCCGCGGCCATTAAAGAAATTGCCCAGCGTGGCAAAGACCCGCTGGCTGGCACGCTGACGCTGGGGGTGATCTACACCATTGGCCCCTACCTGTTGCCCGAACTGGTGCGCCACACCATTGAGCGCTTGCCGCAAATGCCGCTCATGCTGCAAGAAAACTTCACCGTGCGCCTGCTGGAAATGCTGCGCACTGGTGAGATTGATTGCGCCATTTTGGCCGAACCTTTCCCCGATGCGGGCCTGGCCGTGGCACCGTTGTACGACGAGCCTTTTTACGCTGCCGTGCCCCACAACCACCCGCTGGCCCAGCGCGAAAGCGTCTCGACGCTGGAGCTGAAAAACGAAACGCTGCTGTTGTTGGGCGCGGGCCACTGCTTTCGTGACCATGTGCTGGAGGTGTGCCCCGAGTTTGCGCGCTATGCCAGCAATTCCGAGGGCATTCGCCGCACCTTTGAAGGCTCGTCGCTGGAAACCATCAAATACATGGTGGCAGCGGGCATGGGCGTGACCCTGGTGCCGCGCCTGTCGGTGCCACGCGACGCCCTGCACAACGGCGCGCGCCGGCGCACCAGCGACCAGGTACCCGTGCGCTACCTGCCCATCGTCAACCCCGACGGCATGGCACCGCCATCGCGGCGCGTGGTGCTGGCGTGGCGGCGCAGCTTTACGCGCTATGAAGCCATTGCAGCGCTGCGCAACGCCATCTACGCCTGCGAGCTGCCGGGCGTGCAGCGCCTGCGCTGATGCCGTAGCGCAGATCGTTCAGGCTGTGGCGCCCGTGCTTGTGCCTGTGCCAGGGGCGGCGCCCGCCGTTGCAATGGGGCGCGGCTGGCCGTGCTCATCAATGGCGACGTAGGTCACCACTGCTTCCGTTACCTTCACGTAGCGGCCTTGGGTGGCCAGGCTTTCGGCAAATACTTCCACATCCACCGTCACCGAGGTGCGGCCTACGCGCACCACGCTGGAGTAAAACGACAGCAAATCGCCCACGCGCACCGGGTGCTTGAAGATGAACTCCTTCACCGCTACGGTGGCCACGCGCCCTTGCACCACGCGGGTGGCCAGCACGGCTGCTGCCTTGTCCACCTGCGCCATGACCCAACCGCCAAAAATATCGCCATTGGAGTTGGTGTCCGAGGGCATGGGAATGACTTTGAGCACCAGCTCTTTGTCCACAGGCAGGCTGGAAATCACAGGGGTAGAAGACATGGCAAAGCACCTGAAAAACACGAAGGGCGTATTGTCAGCCAGCCAGGGCAGGCGCCCGCTTGCTGCGCTATGTCAATTGGTCAATGAAACGATCAAATTGACTATTTATGGTTAAATATTTGACCATATGAGCAGTGCAGAAATCCAGCCCCTTTTAGAGCGTCAGCTTTTGTTGCAGCTGGGCGATCGCTTGCGCCGCCTGCGCAAGGCCCAGCGCTTGGGTACCGTGGAGCTGGCCACCCGGGCAGGTATTGCACGCAACACATTGCGGGCAGTGGAGGCAGGCGACCCGGCCCCTTCCATTGGCACCTATGTGCGCGTGATGTCATTGTTGGGTGTGGGGGCTGACTTGGCCCTGCTGGCAGGCGATGCTTTGCAGCCTGCACCTGCCGATTCGGCAGCGGCGCGCTCCTTGCGTGCTGCGCCTGTGGTACGGGTGCAGGTGTCGGTGGAGCAGGCCAAGCACCAGTGGCAAGACGCGCAGAGTCTGGCGCTGCACGAAGAAGCCGTGCGGCGGGCCAAAGCCGATCCTGCCCTGGTGCGGCAAGCCCAGGGCACGCTGGAGCGCTGGCTGGCTACGGGCGATGCCCGTTCTGCGCCCCTGTGGCGCGAGTGGCAAACTATCTTGCACACCGGCACCTGGCGCAAAGTGCTGGGCCGCAGCCACCGTGCGCAGCAGCTGCGCCAGGCGTCTCCGTTGGTCACTACCTTGCCGCAGGACGTGCGCCAGCACATCTTGCAGCAGGCTGCTGAGTTGAAACAAGGCGTCCACTTTCACCCTTGGGAAGCGCAGCAGCCATGACGCGCGAGGAGCTGGAACACATCATCCGCGCCAGTGGCGCAATCACCAACCAGTACGAGTTCGTCATCGTTGGCAGCCAGGCGCTTTTGGGTTCGGTGCCCTGGCCGCAGGAGGTGTTTACCGTGTCCATGGAAGCCGACATCTACCCCTTGCAAGCCCCCGAGCTGGCAGACGTGATTGATGGTGCCATTGGCGAGGGCTCCCAGTTCCATGAAACCTATGGCTACTACGCCCAGGGCGTAGGTCCAGAAACCGCCCTCTTGCCCGCAGATTGGATGCAGCGGGTACACCGTGTGCAAAACCGCAACACCCACGACAGAATTGGCTACTGCCTGGATGCGCGGGATCTCTTTCTGGCCAAAGCCGCAGCTGGGCGCGAGAAAGACCGCGATTTTTGCCGCGCGTTGCTGGCCTACGGCCATGTGGCACTGGAAGACGCCCTGGCCTTGGTGGCAAAAATGCCGCTGTCCCCGGCGCAGCAACGCAGTCTGCGTGCCACATTGCGCCGGTGGGCCTTGAAAAAATAACAGTATAAAGTGCTTCTAAGCCTTATGTATCAAGCGCAAGCAGCTATTAAAAAGAGAGTTCCTGCAGTCCCTAGGGGTTGGTGAGAGGGGGCACAATCTTTCCTCTGTTTCTCCCTTTTTTTGCCTTTGTGCAATTTGCGATTGTTTGCTATGCGCCGCCACGACCCTTCGCCCCCTGACACTTCTGCTGCACCCGCCACGCGCTCGGACACCGCTACGCTGGCGCGGCTGCTGCCGTATTTGTGGCAATACAAGGGCCGGGTGCTGGCCGCCATCGCCCTCATGGTGGGGGCCAAGCTGTCCACCGTGGGGGTGCCGCTGCTGCTCAAGCAGTTGGTGGACGCCATGACCTTGCCGCCGGGCAGCACCACGGCGCTGCTGGTGGTACCGGTGGGTTTGATCTTGGCCTATGGGCTGCTGCGCTTTGCTAACTCGCTGTTCAACGAGCTGCGCGAACTGGTGTTTGCCAAGGCCACGCACGGCGCCGCGCGCACCATTGCGCTGCAAACGTTTGAGCACCTGCACCGCCTGAGCCTGCGCTTTCACCTGGAGCGCCAAACCGGCGGCATGACGCGCGACATTGAGCGCGGCGTGCGCGGCATCGAGTCCATGGTGTCGTTCGCGCTGTTCAATTTGGTGGCCACCTTCATCGAGGTGCTGCTGGTGCTGACCATTTTGGGCAGCCGGTTTGACGTGTGGTTTGCCATCATCACCCTGGGCGCGCTGGTGCTGTATGTGGCCTACACGGTGGGGGTGACGGAGTGGCGCATCCAGTTTCGCCGTGCGGCCAACCAGTTCGATTCAGCCGCACACAGCAAAGCCATTGACGCGCTCTTGAACTACGAAACCGTCAAATACTTCAACAACGAAAGTTTTGAAGCACGCCGCTACGACGAAAGCCTGGAGCGCTTGCGCCTGGCGCAGCTCAAAAGCCGCAGCACGCTGGCGCTGCTCAATGCCGGGCAGCAACTCATCATTGCCGTGGCACTGGTGGCCATGCTGTGGCTGGCCACCCAGGGCGTGGCCCAGGGGAGCATGACGCTGGGCGACTTGGTGATGGTGAACGCCTTCATGCTGCAGATTTACATCCCGCTGAATTTTCTGGGCGTGATTTACCGCGAAATCAAACAAAACCTCACCGACCTGGACAAGATGTTTGCTCTCATGGACAGGGAGCAAGAGGTGGCCGATGTCCCAGGTGCGCAGCCGCTGGCACTGCCCGCCGAACAAGCGCCCAGTGTGTGCTTTCATGATGTGCATTTCGCCTACGACCCTGCACGCCCCATTTTGCAAGGCGTGAGCCTGACGATTGCCGCTGGCACCACGGTGGCGGTGGTGGGCCCCTCGGGCGCTGGCAAAAGCACGCTGGCGCGGCTGCTGTACCGCTTTTATGACATTCAGCAAGGCAGCATCACGGTCAATGGGCAAGACATTCGCAGCGTCACCCAGCAGTCGCTGCGCCGCGCCATTGGCATCGTGCCGCAAGACACCGTGCTGTTCAACGACACCGTGGCCTACAACATCGCCTATGGCCGCACCGATGCCACACCCGAACAGGTGCAACAAGCCGCCCGGGCCGCACATATCCACGACTTCATCGCCGCCCAGCCCAAGGGCTACGACACCATGGTGGGCGAGCGCGGGCTCAAGCTCTCGGGCGGAGAAAAGCAGCGCGTGGCGATTGCGCGCACCTTGCTCAAAAACCCGCCCATCCTGATTTTTGACGAAGCCACCAGCGCCCTCGATTCCGCCAATGAGCGCGCCATTCAAGCCGAGCTGCGCCAAGTGGCCCAGGGCAAAACCACGCTGGTGATTGCACACCGCCTCTCCACCGTGGTGGACGCGCATGAAATCGTCGTGCTGCAAGCCGGTCGCGTGGCTGAACGCGGCACCCACGCCGAACTGCTGGCGCTGGGTGGCCAGTACGCCCGGATGTGGGCGCTGCAGCAAGAGGGTGGGGAGGGGGCGTAGTTAGCCCTGCGCGGGGGGAATGCGGGGCCCTGACGCTGCCACCGCCTCGCCTTCCCAGCGCACATCTTCGTACACCTGGGCCAGGGGTAGCTATAGCTCCACGCGTAGCTTCATGTCGGAGATGAACACGCTGCATGGGCCGCCGCTCCGTTGAAACGAGGTGGGCAGAGTGTAGAGCGCAGAAGACGAGGCACCAGGGGCTGACCTAGCAGGCTGCTGAAATACTCCCCAGCGTCCGAACCTGTTCAGCGGCTGTAGCCGCATTTTTCCGTATCCTGAAAGTCAACCCCTCAAAATCGCCTGCTTTCAGTCGCAAAGCACGGTTTTTTTGCCCCTTTTGCCTTCACATC
>JAYRPZ010000104.1:0-52560 GCA_041910915.1 Acidovorax sp. | reverse complement strand
GGTGTGCAGGCGCGGAATCGGGCGGTCTGCGTTGTTGCAAATCCTCGCAATAGCAAGGCTATTGCTGCGGTTTGCGCCTAGCAGCCCATCCCGATCCGCATCCTGCACCCCTTCGCGCGAGATCGTGAACACGCTCTTAGCCCTAGAGCAACGCGGGCCAAGGCCCCAGGCGCACCACCAGGCAGCCGTGTTCCAGCTCAAAGTGCAGGGGCCATTGCACGGCCTGTGCCAGGGCCATGACCAGCGCCAGCCCCAAGCCCGCATGGGCCGAGGTGCCGCCTTCGGGCTGTTTGCGCCAAAAACGGCGCCCCAGCTGCTGCAGATCGGCGGCCTCCAAACTGGGCGCCGGATTGCGCAGGCTGAGCCACCAGCCTTGCGCACTGCGCTCTAGCTGGCAGGTGATGGCACCGCCCTCGGGGGTGTATTCCACAGCGTTGCGCAGCAGGTTGGAAACAATGCGCTCGACGATGCCCAAATCCGCCTGCACCCACGCAGCAGCGGGCAAGGGCGCGTGGATGTGCAACTGGCGCTCATCGGCCTGGCGCTGTACGGCGGCCAGCAAATCACGCATCAGCTGGGCGAGGTCCAACGGGTCGGGCGCAGCAGGGTGCTGACCGGCCTCCAAGCGGGCCAGCAGCAGCAAGGTGTCGATGCTGCGCTGCATCCGCGTGCAGGCGGCCACGGCGGCGTGCAGGCTGCGCTGGGCCAGGGCGGGGTCGGTATCGGCCAGGGCGCTTTCGGCGCTGATGCGAATTTCTGCTATCGGCGTGCGCAGCTCATGCGCCACGTCGCGCGAAAAGCGCCGCTCGCGCGCAATGGCGGCGTACAGGCGGTGCAGGCCGAGGTTGAAGGTGTCGGCAAAAGGGCGCAGCTCACGCGGAAAGTCCGCGCCCATGGGCGCCACCACCTGGTCGCTGCGCAGCGCGGCCAGGGCATCGCCGGCGCGCTGCAGCACACGCACCACACGCTGCACCTGCCACAAGGCCAGCCCCGTGGCCAGTGCGGTGGCCAGCACAACGCCCAGCAGCAGGGCGAAATGGATGCGCCGCTCGGTGCGGTCCCAGCTTTCTCGTTCGCTGGCCAGCACCAGCAAGTGCGTGCCAGGCTGCCCAGCGTAGGCCGGTAGGGGCACAGCCATGGCGCGGCCTGCGTGCCCATCGGGCAAGACGACGTTGAACCAGCGCGGCGTGCCCTCCTCCAGCGGCCCCAAGGGCAGGGCCTGGCCCGCACTGCTGGGGGAATGCAGCAGTGGCGCGGCAGCCACCGCGTCGCGCTCGAACACGGTAAAAAATTCCGTGTGCCCCTGGGAGGCGTATTCCGGCAGCCACTGCGCCAGAGGCTGCGCGCCGGGCTCTTGCAGCAGCCGGGCCACCACCGAAGCACGCTGGTGCAGCCCCTCGTCCATGCGGCGATAGATTTCGCGATCGATCCAGTGCTCCAGCACGGCAAACAGCAAGAGAAATACGCCGCCAATGCTCAGCACCAAACCCAAGGCCAAACGCCTGTGCAGCGACCAGCTCGCACCATCCGGTAGCGATGGGGGTGCTAGCGCAGCCTCGGCACCTGGCCGTTCAGGGGGGGATGCAGCCATCGAATGGGCTAGGGTATGGAATAACCAAAGCCGCGCCGTGTGACGATCAAATCGCCCAGACCCAGCGGCGCCAGCTTGGTGCGCAAGGTGCTCATGATGACCTCGACCACTTTGTCAGACGCATCGCTGCGGCTGTCGTACAGGTGCTCAAAAATCTGTACGCGCGACAAGGTAGCGCCCTGGCGGCGCAGCAGCAGTTCCAGCAAAGCGTATTCCTTGGGCGTCAGCGCCACGTCCTGGCCGCGCCAGCGCACCGTGCGGGCGTGGGCATCGATGCTCAGTTCGCCGTGCTGCAGCACGGCGGCCTCTTGGTGGGCGGGGCGGCGCAGCAGGGCGCGCAGGCGCGCCAGCAGCTCATCGAGGGCAAAGGGTTTGACGAGGTAGTCGTCAGCGCCGTTGTCTAGCGCCTGCACGCGGTCGGCCACCTGGTCGCGCGCCGAGATCACCAGCACCGGCACGGCCTGCCCAGCCGCGCGCAGCTTGCGCAGCACGCCCCAGCCATCCAGGCACGGCAGCATGAGGTCAAGCAGCACGGCGTCGTAGTGGTAACTGGCCAGAAACTGCAAGGCCGTTAGACCATCGGCTGCGCTATCGCACACCCAGCCTTGCTGGCGCACACTGCGCACGAGTGCTTCGTTCAACGTGGCAGAGTCTTCCACCAGCAAAATACGCATAAAAACAGGCTCCAAGCCTTATGGGGCAAGCGCAAGCAGCTACTACTTTAATAGCTTAACTCCACGACATGGCAGCCACGTCATGGACAAAGATGGGGTAGTCCATCCACACCCCACGCAGGCCCTTGCGCCGCACCACGTCGATTTGCGGGGCAAAAATCCAGGCATTCACGGCGTCTTGTGCCAGGTGGCGTTGCAACTGGCCAAACAGACGCTGGCGCTCGCGTGGCTGCGCAGCCTCGGCGTAGCGCTGCGCCAAGGCGCGAAAGTCGGCGCTGTCGTAACCAAAGTAGTACTGCGGATCGGTGTAGATGGCGTAGTCCAGCGGCTCGACGTGGTTGATCAGGGTCATGTCGAAATCCCCCTTGAACGGCCCGGCCAGCCACTGACCCCATTCCATGTTTTTCAGCCGCACCTCAATACCCACACGCGCCAGGTATTCGGCAATAAATTCGCCGCCCAGGCGGGCATACGAGGGTGGCGGCAGCGCCAGCTCTAAGCGCAGCGGCGCTACCACGCCTGCAGCACGCAGCAGGGCCCGGGCGCGCTCAGGATCGTAGGGGTAGAGGCTAGCCAGGTGCAGGTAGCCCGCATCGGAGGGACTGAAGTGGCTGCCAATCACCGTGCCACGCCCCTCCAGAATGCGGCGGATGAAGCCGTCGCGGTCAATCGCGTGGGTGATGGCACGGCGCACACGCACATCGCCCAGCGGCGTGCGCCGGTGGTTCAGCGCCAGCAGGCCTTTGCCACTGGAGGAGCCCAGCACCACTTGGTAGCGGCTGTCGGCCTCCACGCCGTGCATGTTTTGTGCCGCGAAGTGGAAAAACAAGTCAATCTCGCCACTCTTGAGGGCTGCAGTCAGGTTGTCGCGGCCATAAATAAAGCGAAACTCTACGCGCTCCATGCTGGCCATGTCCGAGCGGCGTTGGCCCTGCACTTTGCCCAAGATGATGACGCCGGGGCGGCGCTGCTGCAGGCGATAGGGCCCAGTGCCCACCGGATCAGTGGCAGCGTGGGCGGCACTGTCAGGGTGCAAGATGACAGCCGTGGCCTCGCCCAGACGAAACACGAAGTGGGGGTCGGGGTGGCGCAGCGTCAGCACCACAGTGTGGGCGTTGGGCGTGGCAATGTCGAGCAGGTTATCAAACAGCGCCTTGCGTGCTTTGTTGGTCGAGCCAGGTGCGCGCGCGCGCTCGAAGCTAAAGCGCACCGCCTGTGCATCCAGCAGCGCACCATCATGAAAACGCACGCCCTGGTGCAGCGTGAAGGTGTAGCGGCGCTGGCTTTCATCCACCGTCCACGACTGCGCTAACAGCGGCGAGACGCTGCCATCTTCCTCGATGCGCGTGAGCCCCTCCAAGATGTTGTAGTGAACGACTTCCGCCACCGACGCCGAAGCCGCCATGGTCGGATCCAGGCTTTCGGGCTCCAAGCTCAAATCAATCGTCACATGGCGCTCACGGGCCATGCTGTCCAACTGTGCAGCAGCCTCGCTGGCACACAACACGCTGCCAGCCAGGGCAGCCCACTGCCCCAGACAGGCGCGGCGAGAAGGCGAAAAAGGAGGCATGGTGGTCAGCCTGTAAGCTGGCAGAAAGGGTGAATGAAAGGCGTGGAATTGCGGTAGCGCAATTCAAAAATAGCGTCAAAGTGTGACATATTTGCTCACAATCGTGACCTGCTCTGCAGGGTTGCGTTCACCTCTGGGCCCGCCTTGGCTTGCCGCCACACCATGTCTGTTGCCTCCCTCGTTGTCCGCTTGCTGCCGCCCCTGTGGCGGCGCTGGCTTGTGGCCGTGGGTGTGCTGACACTGCTGCTGCTGGTGGGCGCCCATGTGTGGCAGGCCTACCAGCAGCGCGTGGCCACCTACCGCCACCAGGTGGAAACCTCCCTGCGCGCTGTCAGCCAGTTGCAGGCCACCAACATTGCTGATTGGCGCGTGCGCCACCTGGGAGATGCGGCTGACCTGACCAGCGACCCGCTGCTGATGCACGCCGTGGCCCGCTGGCTGGCAGCCCCCACCCCTGCGCAAACCACGGCCTTACAGGAGCGCCTGCGCAGCCTGGAAGAAAACCTGCGCTACACCGCCGCGTTTTTTGTAGATGTACAAGGCGACGTGCGCCTGGATTCGGCCAGCCATGGCCCCCAGGCAGAATCTGCCATCTTGCTGCACCAGCTGGAGCCGCCAGAAGCACAGGCGCTGCGCCGGGCGCTGGAGCTGGCCCAACCCGTGGGCGTCGAGCTGCACCGCAGTGTCCATTTTGCTTTCCCGTTTTTCGGCGTGCTGGCGCCCCTGTACGGCCCTGACAATGCGCCGCTGGGCGCTATCTGGCTGGTGTTGCACGCCCAAGCCCGTCTGGGCCCGCTGCTGGAAACCCTGCCCAACAGCAACCCGTCGGCAGAGTCACTGCTGGTACGCCGCGAGGGCCCGTGGGTACAGTACCTGATCACCCCCCGCCTGCGCGAGGCCCACGCCACAGACGCACACCAAATCCTGGATGACGCTCCCGAGGATGTGGCCGTACAGGCCGCCCACGGCGAACGGGGCATCCTGCATGGCGTGGACTACCGGGGTAAAGCGGTGCTGGCTTTTGCCAGCACGGTGCGTGACACGCCATGGATTCTGGTCGCCAAAGTGGACCAGGAAGAGGTTTTGGCACAAGCACAGCGCAATGAATGGATGGGCATGGCATTGCTAGCTAGCTTGTTGCTGCTACTGGGTGGCAGCGCCTTTGCGGGCTGGCAGTGGCAGGCGCGCAGGCGCGAGCAGGCACTGAAAAACGAACTGCAGTACAGCCTGCAGTGGCTCGACAGCGCACAAAAAGCCGCCCGCATGGGCTACTTTGCCTACTACGCGCGCGATGAAGAATTTTTCATGTCCAGCATGGCCTGCGCCATCTTCGGCCTGCCACCACAAGAGCGCATGACGCTACAACAGTGGGTAGCCATGCTGCATCCGGCAGAGCGGGCCGAGGTACTGAAAATCCACCGCCAGGCCATGCAGCAGCGCAACCCGCTGCACGCGCAATACCGCATCGTACGCACCAGTGACGCACAAGAGCGCTGGGTGCAGGTATGGGGCGAATACGCTATCGACCCTCACCAAAACACTCTGCGCATGACGGGTACGGTGCAAGACATTACCGAGCGGCGCCAGTCGGAAGAACAGCTCGATCGCTACCGCCACACGCCAGAAGAACAAGTGCGCCTGGATCCCCTGACCCAGCTAGCCAACCGCCGTGCCTTGGACGAAGCGCTGCAAACGGCCTGGGCCCAGGCGCAAGAGCGGCGCCGCCCCTTGGCGCTGTTGATGCTGGACATCGACCATTTCAAGGCCTACAACGACCACTACGGCCATGTGGGGGGCGACCACTGCCTGCAACAGGTGGCGGCAGCACTGGCCGCTGCCGTACAACGCCAGGGTGAACTGGTGGCGCGCTACGGTGGCGAAGAATTTGCCGTACTGCTGCCCGATGCCGACAGCGCACAAGCCCTGGCAACCGCGCAACGCCTGTGCGCTGCCGTGCGTGCGCTGGAACTGGAGCACCAAACCAGCCCGGTGCGCCACTGTGTCACCGTCAGCGTCGGGGCAACCTGTCTGTACCCGGAAAACAGTGCGGCCACACCCGGCATAGCCCAATTGTTCGAGCAAGCCGATGCGGCCCTGTACCAAGCCAAGAAAGCAGGGCGCGATCGTGCTGAACTGTGGATGGCAACAGCGCAGTCCATCACACTGCGCCGCTCTTAAACCTTTCCACCACCTTATGTCTGCCCTGAAATTTGACGCCCTGCTGTTCGATTGCGACGGCGTGCTGGTCGATAGCGAAGCCATCACCCACAGCGTGCTGTGCGCCATGCTCAACGAAGCCGGTTGGGCGCTGAGCCTGCATGAGTGCATGGGCTTTTTTTTGGGCCGCACCGTGCGCAGCCAAGCCGCTCTGATCGAAGCCCACACCGGGCGGCCCCTGACCGATGCCTGGATGGCCGAGTTTTACGCCCGGCGCAACACCCGCTTGCAGCTTGAACTGCAGCCGATTGCAGGGGCACTGGAGCTGGTGCGCTGGGCCCATCACAGCTTCCAGGGGCGCATTGCCTGCGCCTCGGGAGCAGATCGGCAGAAAGTGGAAATGCAACTGACGTTGGCTGGCATGGCGCCCTACTTTGCCGGGCAGGTGTTCAGTGGTCACGAGCTGCCGCGTAGCAAGCCTGCACCCGATGTGTACCTGGCTGCAGCCGCCTCGCTGGGAGTTGCACCAACGCGCTGCCTGGTGCTGGAGGACACGGAGACAGGCGTCACAGCCGGGGTGGCTGCAGGTGCCACCGTGCTGGGCTTTGCCCCCAGCGGCACCACTGGCCACAGTGCAGCCCAGGCACTGCTGGCAGCAGGTGCGGTACACGTGCTGCAGCACCTGAACGAGCTGCCCGACTGGTGCCTGAAAAATCATCAAAAAGCATAGCTGCAACAGGCCATGCACGCCCGCCACCGCAGCCACCAAATAACGCGCCACACAGCCCACAGCACGCCACTGACCAAGGCGATCAGCATGGCGCCGAAGGTAATCAGGGTGGGGCTGTGCATGGCCTGGCTCTCTGAACGGGCGGGTGCAGGGGCACAAGATTAGCACCCGCCCCACAAAGCTAAAGGCACCCACGCACCGGGTTCACCGGCCACTCCGGGCGACCAGGCGGCGGTGGCGGCGCTGCACGCACGGTACGCACCACGGCGCCGAGTGTTGCCCGAACACGACAAACCGGGGCAACGTAAGTTAGGGCGCGCCCGCGTTTGCTAGATTTACGCGCGTGCCATCGGGCCGCTTGAGCCGCACAGTGCGCCATATCCCCCTGCGGGGCCTTTTGCCATTCGCCGGGAGGGAGGGTGGTCAAGGTTGGACGCTGTCTTCATCACCACCTTGAACACTTTCACTTCACATGCACCCCGTTTTTCGCCCCCGCCTGCTGGCAGCGCTGACCCTGAGCGCCATCCTCACCGGCTGCGCCACCCTGCAAAGCCATGACGAGCTGGCCTCGGACATGCAGGCCACCCACCGCACAGCGGGCATTCCTGCCGCGCTGGCCAAGCTCGAAGCCAGCTCCACCACCGAGTCCGACAAGCAAGCCCTGCTCTACAACCTTGAGCGCGGCGAACTGCTGCGCATGGAGCACCGCTACGCCGACAGCAACCAAGCATTCTTGCTGGCCGACACCAAGGTCAAGGAATGGGAAGAAGCCACCCGAACCAACCCCGACAGGCTGATGGGCACGCTGGGCGCTGCGCTGATCAGCGAGCGCCTGAAGACCTATGAAGGCCAAGACTATGAAAAAGTCTGGCTCACCACCCGCCTGGCCATGAACCGCATCGCCCAGGGCGACTTTGACAACGCCCGCGTAGACATCAAGCGCACCCACGAGCGCGAGGCCGTGATTGCCGAGTTCCGCGCCAAAGAAACCCTGGCCGCCGAAGAAGAGGCCAAAGAAAAAGGCGCGGCCTCGGGCAGCAAGGAAATCAACGGCTACCCGGTGGAAACCCTGAACGACCCCGAAGTGCTGGCGCTGAAAAACGGCTACCAAAACGCCCTGAGCCACTACCTGGCGGGCTACCTGTACGAAGTGCTGAACGAACCTGGCATGGCCGCCCCCGGCTACCGCAAGGCCATTGAACTCAAGCCCGAAACCCCCGTGCTCGAAGAAGGCCTGCGCGGCCTCGATGACCGCACCAGCTTCACCTGGAAGCGCCGCCAGCGCATGACCGATGTGCTGTTCATCGTCGAGGCGGGCGACGCGCCAGCGCGCAAACCGAAAAACTTCAGCCTGCCCGTGCCCACGGGCAATAGCATCATCGCCGTGAGCCTCTCCTATCCGGTGATTGAGCCGTCCACCGACCCGCTCTTGACCCGCGTGACCGTTGGCGAGCAAGACTTTGCGCTGGAAAAAGTGGTCGATGTGAACGTGATGGCGCGCCGCGCCCTGAAAGACGAAATGCCCGGCATGGTGCTGCGCGGCGCCACCCGCGCCCTCGCCAAGGGCGTGATGCAAGACCAGCTCCAGAAAAACGCTGGCGTGCTCGGCGGCCTGATTGGCGCCCTGGCCGCCGTCACCACCGAAAAAGCCGATGACCGTATGTGGCGCATGTTGCCGGGCCGGGTGTATGTGGCCCGTGGCTACCTGCCCCCAGGCGAGCACCGCCTGACGATTGACGGGCGCCCGGTGGACACCCCCATCCGCATCGATGGCCAATACGCCCTGGTGCCCGTGCGCCTATACCACAACGTGGCCCTGGTGGGCCAAGTGGCCACGGCCGGTCACCTGCCCGAGAGCGCATCGCCCACACCCGTGGCACCCACTGCGGCAGCGCAAACGCCCACCCCTGCGGCCAAACGCGCAGCACGCGCCAACCGCGCAGCCAAGGCAGCAGCAACTGCAGCACCGGCAGCACGCACAGCACCTGCCAAACCCATGGCACCGGTAGCATCGCCTGCCGCGTCATCGGCCCCGGCCAAGAATTGATGTTTCACCTGTTTGAAGGACGCTTTGCCATGAATTTTGCGTTTTCCCACGTCCTGCGCCTAGCGGGCGCCACGGCCCTGCTGGCCTTGGCTGGCACTGCGCTGGCCCAGCAGCACGACCCCGCCACGCCCCCTGCCGTCGCTGCCAAGGTGGCGCTGCGCGGTGAGGCCAACGGCATTGCCGTGCGCGAGATGCGCCTTGTGCGCAAGAACGACATCCTGACCGTGCAAGCCGATCTCTCCAACAGCGGCCGCAGCGACCGCACGGTGTACTACCGCTTCCGCTGGCTCGACAGCGTAGGCAACCAGGTGGGCGACGGCGAGTCGTGGAAGCAGCTCGGTGTGCTGGGCCTGGGGATGCAGACCGTCAAGAGCGTGGCGCCGACCAATGCCGCCGTTGATCTGCGCCTGGAAATGAACGTGGAATCGCGCTGATGCAGCGCACAGCAAAGGAGAAAACCAACATGCAGCAAACCACCCGGCGCCGCGCCTTCGCCCTGGCACTTGCCGCCAGCACCCTGGCGCTGAGCGCCTGCCAGAACCTGTCCTCGCCCGTGATCCGCTTCGACCGCCAGGTCAACTACGGCGATGCCAAGGGCGTCGAGCTGGTCACCAACGAATTCGGCTCCTCTGACCTGCAGATGATCGCCGAGAAGATGACCGGCAGCCTGCTCGAAACCGGCATCTTCCAGGGCCGCCCCACGGTGACCATTTCCACTGTGAAGAACAAGACCAGCGAGTACATCGACACCACCAACGTCATGAGCTCCATCCAAACGGCGCTCACCAAGTCGGGCAAGGTGCGTTTCGTGCGCTCCATCAGCCAGATGCAGCAGGGCGTCGATGAACTGCAGCGGCAGAACCAGAGCGGCCTGTACAAGCAGGGAACCACTGCCAAGGTCGGTCAGATGACCGCCGCCAAGTACCAGCTTGAAGGCGAGCTGACCAGCATCGTCAAGCAAAGCAGCACGACCAAGGACGTGTACTACAAGTTCACGCTCCAGCTCTTCGACGTGGAAGAAGGCACGGTGGAGTGGCAGGACGAAAAAGAAATCCGCAAGACCAGCAAGCGCTGAACCAGGAGCATTCCATGCAACGCAGAACCACCCTGGGCGCTGCCTGCGCCCTGCTGGCCACCTCTGCCCTGACCTGGGGCGTGGCCGCGCAGGCGCAGCAGCCTGGCGCCGCGCCGCGCATCGCCGTCACCAACCTGGCGTACGCGCAGCAGGTGTCCGAGTATTTCGTGGCCGGCACCTACCAGGAAAGCAGCCAGATGAGCGCGCAGGGCAGCTACAGCAGCGGCCACAGCCACGGCATGTACGGCGGCTCGGGCTCGGCGTCGGGCCAGCAGTCCATGCAGGCCTCGGCGCAGGCCAGCGGCACCTACGTGGCCGGGCGCTACAGCTACATCGAGCAGCGCGACCTGGCGGGCTATACCAACGACATCAAGGGCGCCATCCTGCAGGGCACCTACCTCAAGCTGGTGCAGGGCAAGGCGTTCGACGCCGGCGCCCCGCAGCCCAGCAAGGCCGAGCAGGTGCTGAACCAAGTGCAGACCGGCAAGATGCATACGCCGCGCGCCCAGCCGCAGGTGACCGACGTGATCGCGCGCATCAAGAAGGGCGAGTTCAATGGCGCCGACTACGTGCTGTTCGGCTCCGTGAGCTCCATCGACTTCACCGACGCGCTCTCGCCCCTGCAGGGCACCACCAGCGCCACGCGCCAGTACGGCCTGCAACTGCTGGCCGACTTCTCGCTCATCAACACCAAGACCTACGAGATCAAGGCCGCCTTCTCCGCGCAGGGCGCGGGCAACGACACCAAGATCCTGTCCAACCGTGGCGACATCGCACCGCCCAACCGGGCCAAGGTGATGCGCGAAACCTCGCTCTCGCTGGCGCAGGACGTGTACCAGCAGCTGACCATGCAGCTGGGCTACTCCGACCCCAACCTGGCGCGCGGCGTGCGCCCGGGCCAGCCGCCCATGCCCTACCCGGCGGGCCAGCCGATGGCGCCGCAGCAGCCCGAGCAGGTGCTGATCCTGCGCTAAAGCCTGACTGCCTGGCCCCTACAAGCTGCACCCATGCAGCAGGCGCCCCGCCCACGCCCCAAGCCGCCCTCTGGGCGCTGGCCCTGGTGGCTGCTGCTGGCCGTGGCACCGCTGTTCTCGGGCTGCGCGCTGCCACCCAGCCCGCCAGCCGCCCCGCCGCCCTCGGACTTTGCGCTGTACCCCCTGCCCGGCGCCACCCCCGACAGGCCGGTGCTGGCGCTGGTGCGCGCCGCTCGCGTGCCGCCCACCCGGCTGCGCGTGATTGCGGTGCCGGGTTCGGGCTGCACGGGCTTTGCTTCGTTTGCCGACCGTTACTTTGCCGGGCTGCTGCACGCCGAGGTCTGGGTGCTGCACAAGCCTGGCGTGGACCTGCAGGCTGGCGCGGCGCCCGACACCTGCCCCCCCGGCTTTGTCGAAGCCGATGCGCTGGGCCGCTGGCAGGCCGATGCCCTGGCCGCCTTGCGGGCCATGCCCCGCGCCAATGATGCGCTGCCCACGGTGCTGGTTGGCATCTCTGAAGGGGCCGAGCTGCTGCCCGTGCTGGCCACGGCGGTGCCGGGCTTGCGCGGCCTGGTGCTGCTGGGGGCGCCGGGCCTGGACCCGCTGGAGAGCGCTGAATTGCAGATGCACCGCCAAGGGGTGGAGCGCGCTTGGGCGCGGCTGCGCCTCGCAGCAGCCTCGTCTAGGGCAGACCACGAGCTGCTCGAAGGCCGCACCCTGGCCTATTGGCGTGATCTCCTGCGCTGGCCGCTGGCGCAACCGCTCATCGACAGCCCTTGGCCACTGCTGCAAGTGTTTGGCACCGCCGATGCCTTGGTGCCCCCCCAAGCCTACGCCCGCTTTGCGGCCCGCGCCCGGGGGCGCCGTGCGCCGTTTTGCACCTGGCCCTTTGTCGGTGCCGACCACGGCCTGCAAGGCCCCGCAGGGCGTGATGGGCTGCAGATTCTCTGGGCCAGGTTGGAGCGCTGGGTGCAGTTTCCTGAAGAAATTGATAGCTGCTCGCGCTTATCTGGTGCGGCTTAGAGCCACTTTTGACCATTCAATGCAGATACAAAAAAACCGGGCCCCAAGGGGCCCGGTTTTACGTGGGGCTTCTCAGCCCCCCTCTCTTGTGTCAGATCAGTGACCGGAAGCGCCCGAAGCACCCAGACCAGTTTCCGAACGCACTTGCTGTGCAGGGAAAGCAGCACGGTCTACTTTGGCACGTGCGCTGGTGTCAGTGATGGAGAAGAACCACACGCCCACGAAGCCAATCGTCATGGAGAACAACGCTGGCGACGAATAGGGGAACAGTGCAGAACCTGCGGGATTACCAAAAGTAGCCTCCCACACCGAGGGCGAAACGATGGTCAAGCCAACCGAAGCGATCAAGCCCAGGAAGCCACCAATCACAGCGCCACGGGTGGTGCAGTTTTTCCACAGCATCGACAGAATCAGCGGCGGGAAGTTGGCCGAAGCAGCCACCGCGAAGGCCAGCGACACCATGAAGGCAATGTTTTGCTTCTCGAACAAGATGCCCAAGACCACAGCTACCACGCCCAAAGCCAGGGTGGTCACACGCGACACTTTGAGTTCGGCAGCACTGTCAGCCTTGCCCTTCTTGATGACGGTAGAGTACAGATCGTGGGACACGGCCGAAGCACCCGACAGCGTCAGGCCAGCCACCACCGCCAAGATGGTGGCAAAAGCCACAGCGGAAATGAAGCCGAAGAAGATGTTGCCACCCACGCTCTTGGCCACCAGCACCGCTGCCATGTTGGCAGTACCGGCACCACCGTGGATCACCCCCTTGACGGTGTCTGCCATTTCAGGGTTGGTGAGCACCAGGGTGATAGCACCGAAACCGATGATGAAAATCAGCACGTAGAAGTAGCCAATCCACACTGTGGCCCAGCCCACCGACTTGCGTGCCTCTTTCGCATTAGGCACCGTGAAGAAGCGCATCAGAATGTGCGGCAGACCGGCAGTACCAAACATCAGCGCCATACCAAAAGAGATAGCGGAGATGGGATCCTTAATGAAGCCACCAGGGCCCATGATGGACAAGCCCTTCTTGGCGGCTTCCTCTGGCGACAAACCAGTGTTGGCAGCGATTTGGGTACGCACTTCCACACCCTTGGCAAACAGGGCCTCAGGGCTGAAACCGTACTCCGCTAGCACCATGAACGCCATGAAGGTCACACCGGACAGCAGCATCACGGCCTTGATGATCTGCACCCAGGTGGTAGCCGTCATGCCACCAAAGAGCACGTACACCATCATCAGCGCGCCGACGATCACCACAGCCATCCAGTACTCCAGACCGAACAGCAGCTTGATCAACTGACCGGCACCGACCATTTGGGCGATCAGATAGAACGCCACCACGATCAACGTACCCGAGGCTGCAAACAAGCGGATAGGTGCTTGTTCAAAGCGGTAGCCAGCTACGTCAGCAAAAGTGAATTTACCCAGGTTGCGCAGACGGTCGGCCATCAAGAAAGTGATGATGGGCCAGCCCACGAGAAAGCCGATCGAATAGATCAGGCCGTCATAGCCGGTCGCCATCACGGCCGCAGAGATGCCCAGGAAGGACGCGGCAGACATGTAGTCCCCCGCGATCGCCAGGCCATTCTGGAAGCCCGTGATACCACCACCAGCGGTATAAAAATCAGCCGCTGAACGGGTTTTCGAGGCCGCCCACTTGGTGATCCACAACGTAGCCGCAACGAAAACGGCGAACATGATGATGGCAATCCAGTTGGTGCCTTGCTTGGCAGCCTGGCCCACGTCGCCACCGGCAGCCTGCACTGCACCTACGGTGCCCAGCGCGGCCAAAGCCAGCGCGGTGCTGGCAAGGGTCTTGGTGTACTTCATTTCGTCACGTCCTTCATGAGTTCTTCGGTCAGGGTGTCGAACTTGTTGTTGGCGACGTTGACGTAGTAGCCGGTAATGGCAATGGTGAAGAGGATCACGCCCATGCCAATCGGAATGCCCAGCGATGTCACGCCAGCGCCGATAGGCTGCGCCAGAAAAGGTTTGTTGAAGGCAATCAGCGCGATATAGCCGAAATACACAACCAACATCATGATGGTCAACACAATGCCCAACGGCGTGCGCTTAGCGCGCAGCTCGTGGTACTTGGGATGGCGTTGGATTTTCTCAACGACCGGGTCACTCATGTTTGTCTCCTCTTAAAGGTGGGTGCTGCGCATTGCAAAGCGAAAAATCGCCCTGCTATACACAAACGGGGCGGATTCTGCGAACGGGTTCTGACCGCCCGCTTACGCATGACCACCAAGCTTTTTCGTCGTTTTTTGGCGATCCCCAGGGTTTTTTCACATCTAAAAATAAAACCCTAGGGTTAGTGTGTATTTGGTAAGCAATTTGTCAGCCAATCACCAACCTGTGTAAGAAAACTGCAAGAAAAACACCGCTATGCGGGCAGAGAGAGTCTTTGCTGACAACAAAAAAAGTCTGTAATTTCATCAAGACAGCAGACAAAACCACGCCAATCAAGGCTGCACACGGCATGCACAGCAAAACCATGATGCACCCAATGCCTCTATGAAGAACGCAGATTCTGTTGCCAACGGCTGGCGGCAACACCTGTAGCGGCAAGAGCAAGCAAACCCTCCTGAGCCAATTTGTGGTGAATTCGCATCATTTTTGTCACACCAACGAAACAAGCAGGCAGGCACACCTAGAATTTTGAACCGTAGTCGCATGTGTGTTGCCGG
Organism: Acidovorax sp.; assembly: GCA_041910915.1. GTDB lineage: Bacteria > Pseudomonadota > Gammaproteobacteria > Burkholderiales > Burkholderiaceae_C > Paenacidovorax. Next base: position 38,023 of record JAYRPZ010000104.1, on the reverse strand, counting down.
GTGATCCCTGTCAGCCCTGCCCCTACTTTTTTACACAAGCACCCAAGGAAATCACATGCAAAAAAAGCATTTGTTGCTGGCACTGGCCGCCACCGCCGTCACCGCCTCTGCTATGGCCCAAAGCAGCGTCACGTTGTATGGCCGCGTTAACACCACCGTGGAATACCAAAAAACCGGTGATGACAAGATTTACGGCTTGTTCAACAACTCCTCACGCTTTGGCATCAAGGGTGTAGAAGATCTGGGTGGCGGCCTGAAGGCTGGCTTCCAGCTGGAAAGTGGCTTCAATTCTGACACTGGCATGGGTGCTGGTGCCAACGGCGGCATGTCTTTCGACCGTCAAAGCGAAATCAACCTTTCGGGTGGTTTCGGCATGGTGCGTTTGGGCAATTTCTTCCCAGAATCGTACTTTGCCACTGCTGACTATGTCAGCCTGCACAACCATGACACAGGTTCATCGTCCGATGCGCTGTACTACGACCCTGTGTGGTTTGGCAAGTTAGGCACAGGCAATAAAGTGGCTTACCGCACACCCGATTTCGGAGGCTTCACTGCAGAAGCAGCGATGAGTTTCCATGAGAAAGCCTCTGGTCAAAACGGCAAACACGGCTACGACCTCGCAGCCAACTATGCCGTCGGCCCATTGGCCCTGGGCGCAGGCTATAGCTATGTTGATGGCGACTACCAATTGGGCTTGCGTGGCCTCTACACGATGGGTCAATTCACCGCTGGTGCTTACTATCAGCGCAACAAGCAGGCTGACCACAATGGCGTCACAGGTTGGGGCACACGCAACAACTTCCGCATTTCCGGTATGTATGCGCTGGGCGCATCGGAGTTCCACATCAACGTTGGCAATGCCAACAAATGGAGCAACCTGCCCGACTCGGGGGCTACCCAATGGACTTTGGGTTACAACTACAACCTGAGCAAACGCACCAAAGTGTACGGTTACTACACAGCTATCAACAACAAGGCTGGTGCGAATTACGGCGTCGGCAAGCTCGGTGACGACTTCAGCTCACTGGCAGTTGGCGTACGTCACAACTTCTAAACACTTTGGTTGACTGCCTGCACCTACAGTGCAGGCCCCGCCAATGCAAAAACCCACGCTTTCAAAGGCGTGGGTTTTTTATTGAATCCAAAAAGGAACAGGCACAAAAAAGCCTACGAAACATCGTAGGCTTTTTAATTTGGTTGCGCGGGAAGGATTTGAACCTCCGACCTTTGGGTTATGAGCCCAACGAGCTACCAGACTGCTCCACCGCGCGGTAAGACGCTATTGTAATCTATTTTTAGGCTTCAGCAGCAGAATCTTGCGATTTTTCTGCACGATCTACCAGCTCGACATAGGCCATCGGGGCATTGTCACCCACGCGGAAGCCCATCTTCAAAATACGTGTGTAGCCACCAGGACGCGCTTTGAAGCGCGGGCCCAACTCATTGAAGAGTTTGGTGACACTGTCACGGCTACGCAGACGATCAAATGCCAAACGGCGATTGGCGACAGAATCATTCTTCGCCAGCGTGATCATAGGCTCGATCACGCGACGCAACTCTTTAGCTTTTGGAACTGTAGTTTTGATGGCTTCGTGCTCGATCAACGAGTTCATCATATTTTGCAACATCGCTTTGCGATGAGCGCTGGTGCGATTCAGCTTACGCAGGCCATTTCCGTGACGCATAGTGCTTTTCCTTTTACTTCATTAAAACAGACAGCCGTATCAGGTACTGTCTGCAGCACGGGTTCTTAAAGAACCTCGGATTATAAATCAACGCTTATCCAGACCTGCAGGTGGCCAATTCTCCAGTTTCATGCCGAGAGTCAAACCTCGCGAGGCCAAAACTTCCTTGATCTCATTCAGAGACTTGCGACCCAAGTTCGGTGTCTTGAGCAACTCGTTTTCTGTACGTTGAATGAGATCGCCGATGTAATAAATATTCTCTGCCTTCAAGCAATTCGCTGAACGAACAGTGAGTTCCAACTCATCGACAGGACGCAGCAGTATCGGATCAAAAGTCGCACTGCCACGTGTTGTGGAAGAGCTGCTCAACACGTCGCTGATGTCGCCACCCTCAAGTTGTGCGAACACAGCTAATTGTTCAACCAGAATTTTTGCCGATGCGCGTACTGCCTCTTCAGCAGTGATGGCACCATTGGTTTCGATCTCGACCACCAGTTTGTCCAGATCCGTACGCTGCTCAACACGCGCACTCTCTACGGTGTAGCTCACACGCTTGACAGGAGAGAACGAAGCATCCAAGACGATACGACCGATGCTTTTGCTCGGTTCATCGCCGTAGCGGCGTACGTTCCCAGGCACGTAGCCACGACCTTTCTCAACCTTAATCTGCATGTCCAACTTGGCACCTTGCGAAAGGTGCGCAATGACATGATCAGGATTGATGATCTCGACATCGTGGGGTGTTTGAATATCGCGGGCAGTCACAACGCCTTCGCCGTCCTTGCGCAACGACAACGTGACCTCATCACGACCTTGGAGTTTGAACACCACACCTTTAAGGTTCAGCAAGATGTTAACCACATCTTCCTGAACACCGTCGATAGAAGAATACTCGTGCAACACACCGGCAATGGTCACCTCTGTTGCTGCGTAACCCACCATGGACGACAAAAGCACCCGGCGCAAGGCATTACCCAGCGTATGACCGTAACCACGCTCAAAAGGCTCCAACTCTACCTTGGCACGGTTATGGCCGAGCTGTTCTACTTGAATCGTCTTGGGTTTCAGCAGATTGGTTTGCATGCAGACTTCCTCTCAATACCCCCGGCTCGTTACACCGGTAAGGCTGATGAAGCACCCCCAGCGCGATGCCTCGCGCCGGGGGAACAGTTGTGAACAAACGACCGAGATTAACGCGAATACAGTTCGACGATCAACGATTCGTTGATGTCTGCACCGAATTGATCACGATCAGGCACTTGCTTAAAGGTGCCTTCAGCCTTGTCAGCAGCGACTTCGACCCATGCTGGGAAGCCAACTTGCGCAGCCAATTGCAGCGCTTCCACGATACGTGCCTGCTTCTTGGACTTCTCACGTACAGCTACTACATCGCCAGCTTTCACCATGAAAGAAGGGATATTCACTGCTTGGCCATTCACCAAAATAGCCTTGTGCGAGACCAATTGGCGCGCCTCAGCACGTGTGGAGCCAAAACCCATGCGATACACAACGTTATCGAGACGTGACTCGAGCAGGGACAGCAGATTGGCACCCGTGTTACCCTTGCGGCGATCAGCTTCAGCAAAATAACGGCGGAACTGCTTTTCCAGCACGCCGTACATGCGCTTGACTTTTTGCTTTTCGCGCAGTTGCAAACCGTAGTCAGAAGTGCGCTGACCAGAAGTACGGCCATGCTGACCAGGCTTGGAATCAAACTTTGCTTTATCGGCAATCGAGCGACGAGCGCTCTTCAAAAACAGATCCGTACCTTCACGGCGAGAAAGTTTGGCCTTGGGGCCGAGATAACGTGCCACTTGAGCTTCCTTATGTCATCTTCCGCAAACCATTGCGGGAGCCGCCTGCTGCTTGTGCAGCTGCAGGCGGCGGTGGGCTTATGAAAAATTAGATACGGCGACGCTTTTGCGGGCGGCAACCGTTATGGGGAACCGGTGTCACATCCGAAATGGATGTGATACGGATACCCAAAGCACCCAATGCGCGCACCGAAGACTCGCGACCGGGGCCTGGGCCCTTGATCTCGACATCCAGGTTCTTAATACCTTGTTCCATTGCTGCACGACCAGCCACTTCAGAAGCCACCTGAGCAGCAAACGGAGTGGACTTGCGCGAGCCCTTAAAACCCTGGCCACCGGAAGAAGCCCAAGAAAGAGCATTCCCTTGGCGGTCAGTGATGGTGATGATGGTGTTGTTAAACGATGCGTGAACGTGGGCAATACCATCCGCAATGTTTTTACGGATTTTCTTACGCACGCGCGCTGCAGCGTTATTGGCAGGAGACTTGGCCATGGTGTTCCTTCAATCTCTTTACTTCTTCAAAGCCGCTGCACCCTTGCGCGGGCCCTTGCGGGTACGTGCATTCGTACGGGTACGTTGACCACGCATGGGCAAGCCGCGACGATGGCGGAAACCACGATAACAACCAATGTCCATCAAACGCTTGATGTTCATGGTGGTTTCACGGCGCAGGTCACCTTCGATAGTGAACTGAGCAATTTGATCGCGGATTTTCTCCAGATCAGCGTCCGTGAAGTCTTTCACCTTCTTGGAGTAGTCGATACCACAGGCTTCGCAAATTTTGCGAGCGCGAGTGCGACCAATGCCATAAATGGCTGTCAAACCGATCTCAGCGTGCTGATGCGGCGGGATGTTGATACCAGCAATACGTGCCATATGCGTCCTCTGACTTTCCTAATCAACCCTGGCGCTGCTTATGGCGCTGGTCTGTGCAGATCACACGCACCACACCTTTGCGGCGGATGATCTTGCAGTTGCGGCAGATTTTTTTGACCGAAGCCGAAACTCTCATTTCATTCTCCAAAAAACTTTGTCCATCCGTTCAGACAACAAGCCCGAACTGGGCGCCCTGCGGACAGAGCATCCAAATACCTTATCGAACCCCGGCGCGCCGCTGGCGCGAAAGGGCGCTATTGTGCACCAAGTCAACCGTTCAGCGTCGTCTTGAAGTTGGCTTTCTTGAGCAACGACTCGTACTGCTGACTCATCATGTAGTTCTGTACCTGTGCCATGAAGTCCATGGTAACCACCACAATGATCAACAGCGACGTACCACCGAAATAGAAAGGCACGTTGTACTTCAAGATCAGAAACTCTGGTAGCAAACACACAAAAGTGATGTAAGCAGCACCCACTAACGTCAGACGCACCAAAATCTTGTCGATGTAGCGCGCAGTCTGTTCTCCAGGACGAATACCGGGAACAAAAGCACCACTCTTCTTCAGGTTATCTGCAGTTTCCCGGCTGTTAAAAACCAGCGCCGTGTAGAAAAAACAAAAGAAGATGATGGCAGCCGCATACAACAAAACATAGATCGGCTGGCCAGGCGTAAGAGTACTCGAGATGTCACGCAACCAACGCATCGACTCGCCTGCACTAAACCAATTCACCACCGTTGCCGGCAATAAAATGATCGAAGAGGCAAAGATCGGGGGGATGACACCCGCCATGTTCAGCTTCAGCGGCAAATGCGAAGACTGGCCACCGTACACCTTATTGCCCACCTGACGGCGAGCATAGTTGACGAGGATCTTGCGCTGACCACGCTCCACGAACACAACAAAGTAAGTCACCAGACACACCACAGCGACGATGAAGATGGAGGCAATGATGCTCATTGCACCAGTACGCACCAGCTCAAGCAAGCCACCAATCGACCCAGGCAAACCGGCAGCAATACCGCCGAAAATCAGGATCGAGATGCCGTTGCCCAGTCCACGCTCGGTAATTTGCTCACCCAACCACATCAAGAACATAGTTCCTGCTGTCAGGCTCACCACTGCTGTCAAACGGAAACCAAAACCAGGGCTAATCACCAGACCGGCAGAGCTTTCCAGTGCCACGGCAATGCCAAGCGACTGGAAAAGAGCCAAACCCAAGGTGCCATAGCGGGTGTACTGGGTAATCTTGCGACGCCCTGCTTCACCCTCTTTTTTCAACTGCTCAAAGGTTGGGATGACGTAAGTCATCAGCTGCATGATGATCGACGCCGAGATGTACGGCATGATCCCCAACGCAAAGACTGTGAAACGCGACAGCGCTCCACCCGAAAACATGTTGAAAAGGTTGAGAATCCCGCCTTGCTGACTGTTGAACAGCTGCTGCAATTGCGCCGGGTCGATGCCCGGAACGGGGATGTGCGCCCCGATGCGGTACACGACCAGCGCAAGCAACAGAAAAACCAAGCGCCGACGAAGATCGCCGAACTTTCCGGTTTTTGCCATCTGGGCTGCGCTAGTTGCCACGGATGTCCTCTTTCAGAATCAGGCTACAGAGCCACCAGCGGCCTCAATGGCAGCCTTGGCACCTGCAGTTGCTCCCACGCCGGTAAGCTTGACCGCACGGGTGAGTTCACCGCGCTTGATCACTTTTACCACCTGGGCCATGGCAGATACGAGACCTGCCTGCTTGAGAGCTGTCATATCGACTTCCGCCAGACCCAGCTGCTCCAGAGTGCGCAGAGTGACTTCGTCGTTGTATTTCAGCGACTGGGACTTGAAACCGCGCTTGGGCAAGCGGCGCTGCAAAGGCATTTGACCGCCTTCGAAGCCCACCTTGTGATAGCCACCTGAACGAGATTTCTGACCCTTGTGGCCACGGCCAGCGGTTTTACCCAGGCCAGAACCAATGCCACGTCCTACGCGGCGCTTGGCGTGCTTCGCACCGGCGGCCGGTTTGATGCTATTGAGTTCCATCATCCAACCTTTCAGAGGACTTTGACCAGGTAGCTGATCTTGTTGATCATGCCGCGCACTGCAGGGGTATCCTGTAGTTCGCTGACGCTGCCCAGTTTGCGCAAACCCAAGCCACGCACTGTGTCACGGTGCGATTGCTTGGTGCCAATAGGGCTGCGCACCAACTGGATCTTGACAGTTTGTTGTGTCGTCATTTGCACACTCCGAATCAAGCGAACAGGTCTTCGACCGACTTGCCGCGCTTGGCAGCCACTTCCGCCGGCGTGGAGGAGTGGGCCAAGGCATCCAAAGTTGCGCGAACCATGTTGTAAGGGTTGGAAGACCCGTGACTCTTGGCCACGATGTCAGTAATACCCATCACTTCAAACACAGCGCGCATAGGGCCGCCTGCGATGATGCCGGTACCCTTGGGAGCGGGTGCCATCATCACCAGGGCTGCGCCGTGGCGACCGGTCACGTTGTGGTGGATCGTGCCGTTTTTCAGCGACACTTTCATCAACTTGCGGCGAGCTTCTTCCATCGCTTTTTGCACGGCTGCAGGCACTTCCTTGGATTTGCCTTTGCCCATGCCGATACGGCCATCACCGTCGCCCACCACAGTCAGTGCTGCGAAGCCGAGAATACGACCGCCCTTCACGACCTTGGTGACGCGGTTGACCGCGATCATTTTTTCGCGCAGACCGTCGTCACGACCTTCGTCTTGCACCTTGGGGGTAAATTTAGCCATTTTTATCTGCTCCGCTTAGAACTGCAGACCTGCTTCACGGGCTGCGTCTGCCAGGGCCTTGACACGACCGTGGTAAGCGAACCCTGCGCGATCAAAAGCCACTTTTTCCACACCGGCGGCCTTGGCCTTTTCAGCAATACGCTTGCCGATCAGGGTGGCGGCGGCCACGTTGCCGCCCTTGCCTGCAGCACCCAGTTGGGCGCGCACTTCGGCTTCGGCGGTGGAGGCAGAGGCCAACACTTTGGTACCACAACCAGAAATTACGCTGGCGTAGATATGCAGGTTGGTGCGGTTGACCGACAGCCGCGCTACACCTTGCTGGGCAATGCGGATGCGGGTCTGACGTGCACGGCGCAGACGCTGCTCTTTCTTGTTCAACATCATGCAGCTCCTTACTTCTTCTTGGTCTCTTTGATCACGACCTTCTCATCCGAATAACGGATGCCCTTGCCCTTGTAAGGCTCGGGAGGACGAACGGCGCGAATCTCAGCAGCCAACTGACCCACCACTTGGCGATCAGCACCCTTGACGACGATTTCCGTCGGCGTGGGGCAAGCCACAGTGACACCAGCAGGCATTTCGAAATTGACCGGATGCGAGAAACCGATGGCCAGGTTCAGCTTGTTGCCTGTGGCAGCAGCCTTGAAACCCACGCCCACCAAGTTCAGCTTCTTCTCAAAGCCCTTGCTCACACCGACCACCATGTTGTTGACCAACTGGCGCAGCGTACCGCTCATGGCATTGGCTTCACGCGAATCGTTGGCAGGCTCAAAGGAGACCTTGCCTTCGTTGTTAGCAACCTTGACCAAGACGTTCTGCGCCAGGGACAGCGTACCGCCGGAACCTTTGACGCTGATCTTGTCGGCTGCAAGGGTCACTTCCACACCAGCGGGAATGACCACAGGGGATTTTGCTACGCGAGACATTTCAGTATTTCTCCTTAACGCCTGGCATCAAGCCACGTAGCACAGCACTTCGCCACCGACACCGGAGGCACGTGCTTTGCGATCAGTCATCACACCCTTGGGAGTGGTGACGATAGCCACACCCAGGCCATTCATGACCTGAGGGATGGCGTCGCGGCCCTTGTACACGCGCAGACCAGGACGGCTCACACGCTCAATGCGCTCGATCACAGGGCGACCGGCGTAGTACTTCAGGGCGATTTCAAGTTCAGACTTGCCACCTTCGGTCTTCACTTGGAAGCCGTCGATGTAACCCTCGTCCTTCAACACCTGGGCAATAGCCACCTTCACCTTAGAGGCAGGTGCGCTTACCGTGGTCTTGGAGACCATCTGGGCGTTACGGATGCGGGTCAGCAGGTCAGCGATGGGATCACTCATGCTCATGTTTATCTCTCCTGCTTACCAGCTGGCCTTGGTGACGCCAGGGATTTCACCGGCAAAAGCCATTTCACGGATCTTGGCGCGACCCAGACCAAACTGGCGGAACGTGCCACGGGGACGGCCCGTGATCTCGCAGCGGTTGCGCTGGCGTGTGGGATTGGCATTGCGGGGCAGTTTTTGCAGCGCCAGACGGGCAGCATCGCGCTCTTCGTCGCTACGCTTGGCATCGCCTGCCGTTGCTTTCAATTCCGCGTATTTGGCAGCGTACTTGGCGGCCAGTTTTTCGCGCTTGAGTTCGCGCTCGATCAAAGCTTTCTTAGCCATGCGCCACCTCAGTTCTTGAAGGGGAATTTGAACGCCGACAGCAGTGCCTTGCACTCGTCGTCGGTCTTGGCAGTGGTCGTGATGCTGATGTTCAGACCACGCAGAGCATCCACCTTGTCGTATTCGATTTCGGGGAAGATGATCTGTTCTTTGACGCCGACGTTGTAGTTGCCACGGCCATCGAACGCGCGACCAGAAATACCACGGAAGTCACGCACACGGGGCAATGCCACGGTGACGAAACGATCCAGGAATTCGTACATTTGAACGCCACGCAGGGTGACCATGCAGCCAATGGCTTGACCTTCGCGGATCTTGAAACCAGCGATTGCGCGCTTGGCCTTGGTCACCACAGGTTTTTGGCCAGCAATCTTGGTCAGATCGCCCACAGCGTTGTCCAACACCTTCTTGTCAGCCACTGCCTCACCCACACCCATGTTCAGGGTGATTTTGGTCAGACGCGGGACTTCCATGATGGATTGGTAGCCAAACTTTTCTTTCAGTTCGGCCGCGATTTTTTCGCGATAGAGTTTTTGCAGTCGTGCCATGTCTTACTCCTTAGGCCGCCTTGATTTCAGCGCCATTGGACTTGAACACGCGCACGCGCGTGCCGTCGGCCTGAACCTTGATGCCCACGCGGTCTGCCTTGCCAGTAGCCGCGTTGAAGATCGCCACGTTGGACTGATGGATAGGCATAGCCTTTTCCACGATACCGCCGGTGGTGCCCTTCATGGGGTTAGGCTTGACGTGCTTTTTCACCAGGTTGATACCTTCGATCACCAAGTGAGAGTCATCTTTGCGCAACGTAACGGTGCCACGCTTGCCCTTGTCGCGACCAGTCAGCACGATGACTTCGTCGCCCTTGCGAATCTTGTTCATGGTGCGTCCTTTAGAGAACTTCAGGGGCCAGGGACACGATCTTCATGAACTTTTCAGTACGCAGTTCACGCGTCACGGGGCCAAAAATACGGGTACCGATCGGTTCTTGCTTGGCATTGAGCAGCACTGCCGCATTGCCATCGAACTTAACCAGCGAACCATCAGCACGGCGAATGCCTTTGGCCGTGCGAACCACCACTGCGCTGTAGATCTCGCCTTTTTTGACGCGACCGCGCGGAGCAGCTTCTTTCACACTCACCTTGATGATGTCACCAACGCTGGCATAACGGCGCTTCGAGCCACCCAGCACCTTGATGCACAGGACGGACTTGGCGCCGGTGTTGTCGGCAACCTCTAACCGAGATTCTGTTTGGATCATTTCAATATTCCCAACTTGCACCAGCACGACCCGACAGCCCCAAAAGTCCTTATCCGAAATTCCGGGGCCGCAAGCAGCCAGTCAGTCTTGGGCCCGTCGTCCACACTGCAAACCATTTTGCAGCGCTTCCACTGGGCAGAAAAAACCTCGCGCAATTCAACGCGAAGCCGCATATTCTCGCACCATGAAGCTCCCGCGTCAAGGCGCTACAAGCATGAAGCCGGTGCTGCGTGGCATTTTTGGTAGTCTGGCGCTCTTTTTTGATTGCTGCGGAGTACCCATGAGCACCCCTTTGACCCTTGACTCGCCTATTGCCTTCATCGGCGGCGGCAATATGGCCAGCGCCATGCTGGGCGGACTGCTGCGCCAAGGTCTGCCGCCAGGGCACATTGACGTAGTCGAGCCCCTGCCCGAGGCACGCGCTGCGCTGCAACGCCAGTGGGGCATCAACGCTCAGGAAAGCGCCGGCCCGCAACTGGCACGGGCACGCGTGGTGGTGTGGGCCGTCAAACCGCAAAATTTTCATGCGGCCACTGCAGCCGTGCATGCGCACACCCCGGGTGCTCTGCACCTGAGCGTGGCAGCGGGCATCCGCTCTGACTCGATTGCCCAATGGCTGGGTAGCGAACGCATCGTGCGCGCCATGCCCAATACCCCGGCCTTGATCGGTCAGGGCATTGCCGGGCTCTATGCCCGCCCAGGTGTCAGCGCCACCGAGCGCAGCCTGGTAGAACAGGTACTGGCACCCACGGGCGATGTGCTGTGGGTAGAAGAAGAAGCGCTGCTCGATGCCGTCACGGCACTCTCGGGCTCCGGCCCGGCCTACGTTTTTTATTTCCTCGAAGCCATGGCGCAAGCCGGGGTGGACATGGGGCTGACACGCGAACAAGCCCACCAGCTGTCTGTTGCCACGTTTGCAGGAGCCGCTGAGCTGGCGCGCCGCTCCGATGAGCCGCCGCAGGTGCTACGCCAGCGCGTCACATCCAAGGGCGGCACAACACACGCCGCCATCGAATCCATGGAAGCCGATGGCGTAGCCCAGCGCTTCATGCGTGCGCTGGATGCTGCCGAAGCGCGCGCGCGCGAACTGGGCGAAGAACTGGGCCGTTGAAACGTCGACAAAGGCATCAAAATTCATAGCTGCTTGCGCTTTATTCGAGAGGCTTTGAGCCGATTTTGATGCCTTTTCTCAACACCTGACGACCACCAAGCAAGCCTCAACCCAGCCCACAGCCCTGGCCTGTCCGTGGCGAGCACGGCCCGCGAAATTGCCAACAAATGCCGCTACCATGCCGAGTGTTCCATTCACTTTGAAGAGAGTTCTTTCTATGACGATTCAGACTGTAGGCATCATCGGCGCTGGCACCATGGGCAATGGCATCGCACAGGCGTGTGCCGTTTCGGGCATCCAGGTAGTGATGGTCGACATTTCCGAAGCTGCCGTACAAAAAGGCATTGCCACCGTGGCCAGCAGCCTGGAGCGCCTGCTGAAGAAGGAAAAAATCAGTGCTGCCGACAAAGACGCTGCGCTGGCACGCATCAAGGGCTCGACCAACTACGAAGACTTCAAGGGCGCCCAACTCGTCATCGAAGCTGCCACCGAAAACTACGAACTCAAGCTCAAAATTCTCAAGCAGGTGGACGCCATCGTAGGCCCCGAGGTCATCATCGCCTCCAACACCTCGTCCATCTCGATCACCAAACTCGCAGCCGCGACCAGCCGGGCCGACAAATTCATCGGCATGCACTTTTTCAACCCCGTGCCCATGATGGCGCTGGTGGAGATCATCCGTGGCCTGCAGACCTCAGACGCCACGCACGATGCCGTCAAGGCCTTGGCCCTGGCGCTGGGCAAGAGCCCGATCACCGTGAAGAATGCCCCCGGCTTCGTCGTCAACCGCATTCTGGTGCCGATGATCAACGAAGCTTTCTTCGTGCTGGCCGAAGGCTTGGCCACCCCTGAAGACATCGACGCCGGCATGAAGCTGGGCTGCAACCAGCCCATTGGCCCGCTGGCCCTGGCCGACATGGTGGGCCTGGACGTGTGCCTGGCCGTGATGGACGTGTACTTGGCAGAGTTTGGCGACAGCAAGTACCGCGCCTGCCCGCTGCTGCGCGAAATGGTGGCTGCTGGCCACCTGGGCCGCAAAACTGGCCGCGGCGTGTACCAGTACTGAGCCTCTAACAGCCACAGGATGCGGCGCGAGTCGCTCCTAAAATAAGAGCTGCTTGCGCTTACCACACAATACTTTCAGGTCAGTTTGACCCATATTTGAGCGTATTTTTGCGCTCGGGCAAGGTGGCTGCTACCTGTGACGACACGGGGGCAGCAGCAACACCCGCCACAGGCTCTGCCATGGGCTGGCGGCGGGGACTTTGCACCACAGGCGCGGTGGCGGCCTCCATGGCAGGTGCAGCAGGTGGGCGCTGCCCTTCCCACCAAGCCTGCACCAGCACTTCGCGCACAAAACGGTGTTCCAAGGCTAGCCACACCAAGACCGGCACCAGCGTAGGCACCACCAACGACCCTAATTGATAGCCGTAAATCAGGGCCTCCACGCTGGTCTGAGAGACTTTCAACAGCCGGGCATCCAACCCTGTGGCCAGCAGCAACTGCATCAGCAGGTACATCACCAAACTGAACACCTGGGGCAACCACAGCAGCACGTAGCCGAGCAATACCCGCCACACACGCCTACGCTCAGGCCGCACCAACGCAGCTGCAGCCATCAGTGCCACAAAAATCGCCAAACCGTAGCCGTAGCGTGCAGGCTCAGCCTCCAGCACGATCTCCGCCAAGCGCCCACCCGTTTGGGCCGACGCAATGGCCACAGAGGAATCCACCACCAGACCTGCGGTGGGGAGCACTTGTACGCTGCGCACCCACTGTGGTGCCACTTCGGGCAGCACCCATGCTGCCAGTTGGGCCACCGGATACGCCAGCCAGCGCCCCGCCACAGCCCAGCCCACGCTGCACAGCACCACCCCCAAAATAGCAAGCAATGCAAAGCGTAGCAACGGTGAGCGCCCCGTGCGGGCCTGCGGCGCGACCGATGCGCCAGAAACATGAGGGAGCCCAGCCATGATCAGACTTGCGCCGCGTGCCTTGCCGGGGCATCCACCAGGGCAGGCACCCGTTCACGCCCAACCACACGCACCCACAACAACCAGACCACGAGCACATCCAGCATGATCAAGGCCTGCCAGAGGAACTCGTGCGCAAAGTCAAATACCGCCATGTTCCACTGCCCCAGGTAAAACAAACTGATCACGCGCACGACGTTCAGGCCCTGCACTGCAAACATCCCTACAGCCAACCCCCACAACTTGTGCTGCCAGCGCGCTGGAAATGCCAACACCGCCGCCGCCAGGACGATGCAGGCCTCAATGCCATTGCAGCCCGGTTCGATAGAAACACCAAAACCTGTTTGCATATTCCACAGCACTTTGCCGGCAGCAGCAGCCTGGCTATCCCACACCATCACCAAAGCAACGCAGGCCCGCGCCAGCAGTGCCGTCCAGGGCAAGACCACATGCTGCTGCACCCAAGCCAGCATGTTCACGCCAAACAAGGTGAGCTGCAGACCCAGAAAGAGAAGGAAAAAGCGTGCCATGGCGCGTGATTATCCAGGGCCACCCCTCGACACCGGCCAAGGCCACAGTTGTTGACAATGCACCGCCCAGCCAGGGCCATCTAAAAAAAGAATGTTTTGAGCCTTCCAAGCTTATCTAGCAAGCGCAAGCAGCTCCTGAATCAATAGCATTTTCAACCGATCCGAAAGGGGGCGAGCAGCTGCGCCAGCCGTGCCGATTGCTGCTGCAAATCGCCCGCCACTGAAGTGCTTTGCTCTACCAACGCCGTGTTTTGCTGGGTCACCGCATCCAGCTGTGACACCGCTGCGCCGATCTGCTCCAGGCCCACGCTTTGTTCTTGGCTGGCTTGGCTGATTTCTTGCATCAAGTGGTGCATCTGCGCCACCTGCTGCACGATGTTGTCCATCGCTTCACGGGCATGAACGGCTTGATCAGCGCCCAGTGTCACCGTGGCCACGCTGCTTTGAATCAGTTCCTTGATCTCATGCGCTGCCTGGGCCGAGCGCTGCGCCAGGGTACGCACCTCGCTGGCCACCACGGCAAAGCCCCGGCCCTGCTCACCTGCGCGTGCTGCTTCCACGGCAGCGTTGAGAGCCAGGATATTCGTCTGGAAGGCAATGCCGTCGATGACGTTGTTGATGTCAGCAATGCGCGCTGAGGCAGCATTGATCTGGCCCATGGTTTGCGTCACTTGCGCGACCACGGCACCACCGGCCTGGGCCGCCTGGGTAGCTCCACCGGCCAGCGCCACGGCCACCTTGGAGGTCTCTGTGTTCTGGCGCACAGCCACGGTGAGCTGCTCCATCGAAGCTGCCGTGCGCTGCAGGTTGCTGGCCTGGTCTTCGGTGCGCTGGCTCAGGTGCAGGCTGCCGGAGGCAATGGCGTCGGCGTTGCCTTCCAGCGCACCGGCACTGACGCGCATGTTCTGCACCAGGGTCACCAGCGATTCCACGAGCCGGTTGATGGCACCCCCCAGCTGGCCAATTTCATCGCGCGTGTCAGCGGGCATGCGGTGCGTCAGGTTGCCCTCGGCGATTTCTGTCAGCAGCTCCACCGCACGGCGCAGCGGTGCGGACATGGCCCGACTGAGCCACAACACCACCAAAAAAGTCGCGCTACCGCCCACCAGCAAGGCAATGATGCCGGAGGTACGCAAAGCGCCGAGAACCGGCCCGGTCAACTCCTGGGCAGGCACCTCGGCCACCACATAAGACTGCAGTTCAGCAATAGGCATCGAGACGATGAGGTGCTCACGGCCCTCACGGCTGTAGCGCAACTGGGTGAAGCCCTGGCTGCCCAGCAATTGGCGGGCCATGGCGTCGTTCAGGCCAGGCATGTCTTTGAGGAAATGTTTGCCACTGATGAGCGACTGGTCGCGGTGCATCAAGATGGTGCCGTTGGCACGCACCAGGTAGGCAGAACCGGTACGGGCAATTTTGTAGTTGGCAATCGTCTGGGCAATCGCCTCGGCCGACAGCCCAAGCCCGGCTGCAGCACGCTGGCCTACCGGGCCATCCACACGCACGTTGATGAACACCATGTGCTTTTGTGCGCCCACATCAAAGTCGATGTTCAATGCATAGGGCACTTTTTGATTCATGGTGTCGGGAAACCACTGCTCGGTGGGCAGAATGTCGCGCACCTTGCCATCATCGGTGTAGAACTTGTGGTCACGCTCAGAGCCCCAGAACACGGCAGAGGCCGATTGGCGCTGCTTGAGCGCCGTAGCGTAGGCCAGCCAGGTGGCACGACCCGATTCGGGCATACCGGCGCGGTCCCATTCAGCCAGGAACAGGTTGTCAGCCAACGCGAGCGAGGCAGCAATGGCGGGAGCCAACTGGCGCTGGACATCTGAACGAATACCGGCCACCAGCATGGGAAGCTCCTCGGTAGTGGCGCGGCGCTCGACTTCTTTCTCTACCAACCACACGCTGACCAACGAGGCAATCAAAGCGAAAAGCAGCAAGCACAGCGCAAAACTGGCCATGAGCTTGCGCCCGATGGGCAGGTGTTTGAGGGTGTCGATCATGGTGGGAACAGGCTTTTGGCAGCCAGTGGGTCACGAAAATGGTGCTGCACTGCAGCAGCGGTGCGCTGCATCCTAGCGAGCGCGCATGGCACCGCCAGCCTTCCCCGCTCCTTTTTTTACGCCCGATGTGCGCCAAATCACCGTGGCAGCGGCCCGTAAGCGGCCATGAATGCAACGACTGCACGGTGTACCGCTAGCCCGCACTGATGGGGCCTGCGTCCCACCGTGGCATGGGCACCCGCTGCTGGCTGGGCAGCTTCACCATGCAGGCCGCAAACAGCGCAGACGCCACCCAGTCAGCCAGCCATGCACGCAGGTGGGGCAGATCGGCTGATTGCCACCACGCCGCATCCACCGCTGCCCACTGGCGCACAAAAGGAAAAATGCCCCAATCGGTGGCGCACGGCGTCTCGCCCCCCAGAAAAGGGGCGGCGCGCAAGCGCTCCTCCAAAGGGTGCAGCAGCACCTGCAGGCCTTGCTGGCGGTGGTGCGCTCGCACATCGGCGCTGGCTGTCACCTCACCGCTACCGGCAAACCGTTCGGGGTATTTGTAGCGATCCAAGTGCTGCTTAAAGACCCCATCGTTGATGCCCAGCAGCGCCTGATTGGCGGGGGTTTGCGCCCGGCGCCAAGCATCTTGGCAAGAGGCCGGCGCCGCCTCCTGGGTCAATGCCCATTGCACAATGTCCCAGCTTTGCTCCAGCACGCGGGCGGTGGGCAAGAGCAACACGGGCACCGTCGCCTTGGGTGAAATCTCCCGCAGGGCTTGGGGCTTGTCGCGCAGCACGATGTCAAAGGCATCGAACTCCACCCCCGCTGCCAGCAACGCCATGCGCGCGCGCATCGCGTAGGGGCAGCGCCGGTAGGTGTAGAGCAAGGGGCGCGCCGCCGCACTCATGTGCAGTGCCCCGCCTGCCACAGCGCATGGGCGCGCTGCAAGGCCGCGCGCAAGCCGCTGAAAGAAGCCTCGTCGCCATGCACCACGTCCGCAAGGCTGTGGCTGAGCATCAGGTTCAGCGGCAGGCCAAAATCTTCCACTTCGCAGCCCTGGGCGTCCCGCCCCTGGACGTGGTGGCCCTGCATACGCTCCAGCAAGGTAGCGGCTTGCGGCACATAGCCCACCACCACCTTGCCTTTGGCAAAGGCGTAGGCCGCTTCCCATACCGTGCCGGAGTCGGGCTCGAAGCCACGCCAATCGCGCAAATTGGCCACCACGGCATCCGCGCTGTCGATCAGGCGCCGATTGGCCTCGTAAATGGCCAAAGAGCGCGGGCCTGTATCGGACAGCACCGGCGCGTTCAAAGGATACAAACCCGTCAACCCTAGGGCATGGCACAGGGCCACCATGTGCTGGCCGCGCTGCATGGCATCGGGATAAAACACATCTGGCCCGGCAAGGTACACACGCATGAAAGCGCCTCCTACTTGAATGCGACAAAACAGCTGCCAGGGTAGCAAGGCCGCACAGGGCAAGCGCTGCAGGAGCGCCCCAAACCTTTAAAAACCATACCTGCTTGCGCTTGCCTGGTAAGGGTAAAAGCCGTTTTTGGCTTCTACAGGTTTGAAGCGGTTTGATCTCACGCCCACCAGACCTTCAGAGGCCCGACATGTGCATGGACTTGCCTACACAGCACCCTCCAATTTGGCAACCAACTTGCCTAACGCCTCCACCCCCACAGGGGGGTGCGCGAGCCAGGGCAGCACGTAAACCTTCTTGGCCAGTTCATTTTCAACCTTTGCCATCTGCTTGGCTTCGCCCGCCAATCTGGCTTGCAGTAGCGGGTCATGGGTGTCAGCGGCCCATATGCTTTTGTTGATGACCCAGGCAAAGGGCTCAATTTGCGCGCGTCGAAGGTCTTCCTGCAGTGCCTGTGCCTGCAGCACTGGCGTAGTTTCCGGGAGTGTGACCAAAATGATCTTGGTGTAGTCGGGATTCTGCAGTCGCATCAGCGGTGTGATGAGTCGGGTTGTGCCGTGGCTTTCAAGCTCGCGCACCATCTGCCGGTGGTAGGCGCCAGTGGCGTCCATCAGCAACATCGAGTGACCCGTAGGGGCCGTGTCCAGCACCACAAATGCGCTGCGCGCTTCGCTCACCACCCGGGAAAACGCATGGAACACGGCAACTTCCTCGGTGCATGGCGACTTCAGGTCTTCCAGCATCAAGGCACGCTCCTGCTCACTGAGGCCCGCACCCTTGGTTGCCATGATTTTGTCCACATAGCGCTGGGTCTCAACCACCGGATCAATGCGGTCAACCCGAAGGCCCTCTACTGCGCCATTCAGTGTTGCGGCCAAGTGGGCAGCCGGGTCGGTGGTACTCAAATGCACAGTCTTGCCGCGTTGCACCAGACCCAACGCCAGGGCGGCTGCCACCGTCGTCTTGCCCACACCGCCTTTGCCCATGACCATGATGAGACCATGCTCCGCCAATGCCAGGGAATCGGCCAAGTCAGCCAAGCCTTTTCCCTGCCCCATCGGGTGCGCGGCAATATCCATCTTCTCCTGATGAACCTGCTGGTTGTTGACTAGCAAGGCCCGCAGGGCCTGCAGCCCAACGGTGTCGAAGGTACGCAATGGAACCTGATCTTGTGGGAGCTGGCGCAAGTTGTCAGGCATAGCGCTCAGGGCTTGCGTACCCAGCGCCTCAAAGGCATTTGCGACTTCGTCTGCGCTGTTGCTTGCATGGAAAACGCCATTCACAACCAGCCTTTGGTTGTTCAGCCCCAGCTCTTTCAACTCATCAGAGGTACGGGAAGCCTCTGCGATGGCGCTCTTATCCGGGCGCGTCACTAACACCACCGAAGTCAAGGCAGGATGGGACAAAGCATCCAACGCTGCTTTGAAGCGAATTTCCTGCATCTTCAAGCCGCTATGGGGCCCCAGGCAGGAGGCGCCCTGGTCGTTGTTGGCCAGGAAACCGCTCCAAGCCTTTGGCAAGCTCAGTAGTCGCAGCGTATGGCCGGTTGGCGCTGTATCAAAAACAATGTGGTCGTACTCTTGGTTTTGATCAGCCAGGAGCGACGAAAACTCGTCAAACGATGCTATTTCGGTTGTGCAGGCACCTGACAGTTGCTCACGCACCGTGTTGACTTCTTCGGTGGTGGCGTCACGCGCCATCTGCTCTACCACTCTTTGGCGATAGGCCTCAGCCGCTGCATCCGGGTCAATGTTGAGAACGGACAGACCGGGCGCTCCAGGCACTGGTGTGGGCTGGTTGCTAAGAGGCACGCCCAGCATCTCATCCAAGTTGGAAGCAGAGTCGGTACTGACCAATAGCACCTGCTTGCCGCAATCTGCCAGATGCAGTGCCACCGCCGTGGACAGCGATGTTTTACCCACCCCACCTTTGCCCGTAAAGAACAGGTACCGGGTGGGTGCATTCAGCAGGTCTAGCGGCTTGGGCCGTAACCAAACTTGCACTTTTTCATGGGAGGGAATGCCTCCACTGTGAACCAGCCTGCCATCGATCAGCACGGCGGGCGTGGCATGAATCCCAAGGCGCTCACGCTCTTCTTTGCTCACGTTCAGCGAGATGTTGACTGGGATGTTCACGTCCTTGGCCACGCGCTCTATCAAGCCAGTGGTGCTGTGGCACTTGCTGCATCCCGAACCCAAGACAACGATATCCATACACGCTCCTCCATGTTGACCGGCAGACAACAGGCCTGTCATACGCCTGAAATAAAATAATTCCAAAATCATTGTATTATTTCCGCATGACAGAAACAGATGTTGTTCGCTCACTTGCTGCCTTAGCGCAAGAAATTCGCTTGCGGGTCTTTCGCGCCCTGGTGGTAGCGGGCCAGGACGGGCTGACGCCAGGCGTCATCCTGGAGCAGCTTGGCATGACACCGGCTCTCTTGTCTTTCCATCTAAAGGAACTGGTGCAGGCCGGACTCGTGACCCAGGAGCGCCAAGGGCGCAACCTGATTTACCGCGCATCGTTTGACTCCATGAACCAGCTCTTGGGCTACCTCACCGAAAACTGTTGCGCTGGCGAGGGCTGTTTGACCGCCGACGCCACCGCTTGCCACTGCTAACAAGGAAGCGACCATGAAAAGATTCCACGTTCACAAAGCTGAGTCCACCTGCTGCGGCCCGAAGTCCACAGCATCCTCTTCTTGCTGCTAACCCATGACCACCACATCCCCGCTGAACGTTCTGTTCCTTTGCACCCACAACTCTGCGCGCAGCATCTTGGCCGAGGCCTTGCTCAACGACATGGGCCAAGACCGCTTCAAGGCCTATTCCGCTGGCAGCAGCCCCCGGGAGAATCAGCAACCCAACCCCTTGGGACTCCAGGTTTTGCAAAAGGCTGGCATCGCCACAGAGGGACTGCGCAGCAAAAGCTGGGATGAGTTTGCGAGCCCCGGTGCCCCCAAGATGGACCTCATCATCACCGTCTGCGATAACGCAGCAGGTGAGGTGTGCCCCATCTGGCCCGGACACCCTGCTACCGCACATTGGGGCTACCCCGACCCGTCTGAAGGAGACGGCTCGGACGCAGAGAAACTGGAAGCCTTTCGCAAGACCATGCATGCCATGAAGCGCCGGCTGGAGCTTCTCATCGGTCTGCCAAAAGACAAGCTGGAAAAGGAAGTTCTGCAGGGAACCGCCCGTGACCTCGCCAAGAGCTGAGCCCCACATGAGCGCAAATCAAAAGGCCACGGTAGAGCGGGCGATGGTCGCACCCATGAGCGTGTTCGAACGGTATTTAACCGTTTGGGTATTTCTGTGCATCGTGGTGGGCATCGCCCTTGGGCAGCTCTTGCCAGAGGTGTTTCAGACCATTGGCCGCATGGAAATTGCCAAGGTGAACCTGCCGGTGGGTCTGCTCATCTGGGTGATGATTATTCCGATGCTGGTGAAGGTTGACTTTGGTGCCTTGGGGGAAGTGCGAAAGCACGTGAAGGGCATAGGTGTCACCCTGTTTGTGAACTGGCTGGTCAAGCCGTTTTCCATGGCATTTCTGGGTTGGCTGTTCATTCGCCACTGGTTTGCACCGCTTCTGCCGCCTGACCAACTCGACAGCTACATCGCAGGGCTTATCTTGCTGGCCGCAGCGCCTTGCACCGCCATGGTGTTTGTTTGGAGCAGGCTGACTGGCGGAGACCCGTTGTTTACGCTGTCGCAAGTTGCATTGAATGACAGCATCATGGTGATTGCTTTTGCTCCGCTGGTGGCGTTCCTGCTGGGGCTCTCGGCCATCACCGTGCCCTGGGATACCTTGCTGACCTCGGTGGTGCTCTACATCGTGCTACCCGTCATCCTGGCCCAGTGGCTGCGCAAAGCACTGCTGGCCAAAGGCACTGCCACCTTTGATGCAGTGATGATCAAGATGGGGCCCTGGTCTATCACGGCACTGTTGGCGACCCTGGTCTTGCTCTTTGCATTCCAAGGCGAAGCAATCTTGCAGCAGCCTTTGGTGATCGGCCTGTTGGCCGTACCCATCCTGATTCAGGTTTTTTTCAACTCCGCATTGGCCTATTGGCTCAATCGCGCCGTGGGTGAAAAACACAACATTGCCTGCCCCTCCGCGCTGATTGGTGCCTCCAATTTCTTTGAGCTGGCGGTGGCTGCCGCCATCAGCCTGTTCGGGTTCCATTCGGGAGCTGCACTGGCCACCGTGGTAGGTGTTCTGATTGAAGTGCCGGTGATGCTTTTGGTGGTGCACATCGTCAATCACAGCAAAGGCTGGTACGAGCGGGCACCGGCATCGAAGGCATAGACTTTCGCCACATGGCGGGGCAACGCCAAAGCGCCAGAACGCCCGGCAGGGCCGCTCTGGCGCCGAAGAAGGGTACGCTCGAACCCGATGCATCTACACAACCGTCTTTCTACCCCCGCCCTGCCCCATGCCGTTTCCCGCCTGCGCGCCGAGCGCTTGGCGCGCAGCAGCAAACCATTTTTGGCGCGGGGCGGCCCCAAGGGTGAGCGCTGCGCTGGCTGCCGCCTGGTGCCTAGCCACTGCCTCTGCAGCCTGCGGCCTGTGGTGCCGACGCGCGCGGGGGTGTGTTTGCTGATGGCTGACATCGAGCCGCTCAAGCCCAGCAATACCGGCTGGCTGATTGCTGATGTGGTGCCCGACACCTATGCCTTTGGCTGGGCGCGCACCGAGGTGGCCCCCGGCTTGTTGGCGCTGCTGGCCGACCCACAGTGGCAGCCGCTGGTGGTGTTCCCGGGCGAGTTCGCCCAGGCCGAACGGGTGGTGACGACGGTGAGCGCCTGCGCACCAGGTGACCCAGCCCCGGCCAAACGCCCCTTGTTGGTGCTGCTGGACGCCACATGGCCCGAGGCCCGCAAGATGTTCCGCAAAAGCCCCTATCTGAACCACCTGCCTGTGTTGAGCCTGGCGCCCGAGCAGGTGTCGCGCTATGTGCTGCGCCGCTCCAGGCGTGGCGACCATTTCTGCACCGCTGAAGTGGCCGCACTGTGCCTGGAATTGACGGGGGATTCCCATGCCGCGCAGACGCTGGACGCCTATCTGGACGTGTTCAGCCACCACTACCTGCAGGCCAAGCACCAGTTGCCACCGCAGTGGGAGGGCGAGGCCCACCAGCGCCTGCAGGCCCTGGCGCGAGGGGCGTAAGCCTTGGCGGCTTGTTCTTCCCAGGAAAGCGGTACTGAAATACCAAGCCGCCGCGCTGCCCCAGCGCTCGGCTAATAGCTGTCTGGTTGTGGCATGGCAACAAGCCATGCCGAGTAAAACGGCTACACAAGGCGCGACTCTTGTGGGCGCTGCAAGAGTCGTTGCTATCAATCTGAGCTGGTGGCGGCAATGCAGCGGTAGTTGTCGTTCGGCACGAACTCATCCGTGGCCTGCTTCCGGCCAGAAGCGGATATTCGCGCTGGCCTCAGAATCGCGGTGTCAATTCAAATTTTCCGGCACTCCTGAGGTCCATTGACGCCGAGCTCAGATAACGCGGAAGCCGGGTCGAGGACTCGCTGGGCCCGACAGACCGACGGGTATAATTTTCCTAGGAGCGGGACTTTTCCACTCATGCTAAATGGTTGAAAAAATTGAATAAACGATTGTTGACTCGGGCTTTTTCTGTGTTGGTGCTTTGCATCACTTCTTTATCCCACGCTTCAGACATTTCTCGGACTGAAGCTCTGCGAGCAACGTCCGCAGCCGTTCAGCCCGTTATGGCGAAAAACCAAATCCCCGGCCTGGCTGTCGGACTGGTTCTCCAGGGCCAAACCTACGTTTTTAATTACGGGATGGCATCCGTCGAAGATCAGCGCCCTGTCACCGACGCCACGATGTTCGAGATCGGCTCCATCAGCAAAACCTTCACCGCTACGCTGGCCACCTACGCTGAGGCCCTTGGAAAACTGCAGCTGTCCGACACGGTGTCGAGTTACCTGCCCGAGCTCGCAAACACTGACTTCGGAAGGCTGCAGCTCTACCACCTCGGGACGCACACCACCGGCGGACTGCCCTTGCAAATCCCAGACGAGGTAAAGAACGAGACGCAACTCCTGAACTACTTTCGTACCTGGAAGCCGCCCTATAAGACGGGCGAGGTGCGCACCTATGCCAACCCGAGCATTGGCGCCTTGGGCTTGATTACGGCGAAGAGCCTACGCCAGGATTTCAGCACCGTCATGCGCCATGACATCTTCCAACCTCTTGGCCTGAAGAGCACTTACATCAACGTCCCATCCGAGAAGATACGCAACTACGCTTTCGGCTACACAAAAGACAAAGCGCCGGTGCGCGTGAATCCAGGCGTGCTTTCCAATGAGGCCTACGGCGTCAAGACCACCGCCCAAGACCTCGCCCGGTTTCTGCAGGCGAATATGGGCATGCTCCAGCTCGGCAGCACGCTGCAGGCGTCCCTCGACAACACTCGCAAGGGCTACTTCAAGGTCGGTGATATGACGCAGGGCCTGATCTGGGAGGAGTACGTGCTGCCCGTCGATTTAGAGGTCTTGCAGAAAGGCAATTCCGCCGCGGTGATATACAACCCCATTCCCGTCCTTGCCCAAGTTCCACCTTCGGCCCCAAGGCCTAATGTCTGGGTGAACAAGACCGGCTCAACCAACGGCTTTGGGGCTTACGTTGCTTTCGTCCCCTCCAAGAGCTTTGGCATCGCCGTGCTGGCCAACAAGAACTACCCGAACGAGGAGCGCGTGGAGATTGCCAAAAGAATCTTCGATGCGCTATCTCGCTAGGAAGCGCCGGGCTACGGGATCTCCCGTGATCCCTTCGTAAACAGCTGCTATCTGCCGAGTTGAGTAGCGGTTTCGGGTCGAAAACCGCCGCTGAAGTACTCACTAACGAGCGTCCGCTTTCAGCCTCTTGCATTCATCGCAGCCCGTAGCGCCTGCTCGAACCGCAAGAAATTCTCGAAAAAAAGAGCGCCCCAAGCTGGCGCTCTTTTTTTATATGGCTACAAGTTTTCGCCGGTCCGCAGTGAGCTTCATATATCCAGCCCTTCACTACCCAGCATATAAAAATCCTTCACCCTGCGGCTCACTCCACCGTCACGCTTTTGGCCAGGTTGCGCGGTTTGTCCACGTCGGTGCCACGGGCCAGGGCGGTGTGGTACGCCAAAAGCTGCAGCGGCACCACGTGCAAGATGGGCGACAGCGCGCCGTAGTGCTCAGGCATACGGATAACGTGCAGGCCCTCGGCGCTTTCGATGCGGGTGTCGGCATCGGCCAGCACGTAGAGCACGCCGCCGCGCGCGCGCACTTCCTGCATATTGCTTTTGAGCTTTTCCAGCAGCGCATCGTTGGGCGCCACGGTCACCACCGGCATGGCACTGGTCACCAGCGCCAAGGGGCCGTGCTTGAGTTCCCCGGCGGGGTAGGCTTCGGCGTGGATGTAGCTGATTTCCTTGAGCTTGAGCGCCCCTTCCAGCGCCACCGGGTAGTGCACGCCGCGGCCCAGAAACAGGGCGTTTTCCATGCGCGCAAAGTCTTCGGCCCAGCCTATCACCTGCGGCTCCAGCGCCAGCACGGCCTGCAAGGCCACGGGCAGGTGGCGCATGGCGCGCAGGTGCTGGGCCTCTTGCGCCTCGTCCAGCGCGCCGCGCACCTGGGCCAGCGCCAGCGTGAGCAGGAACAGCCCGGCCAGCTGGGTGGTGAAGGCTTTGGTGGACGCCACGCCAATCTCCACCCCGGCACGGGTGACGTAGGCCAGCTTGCACTCGCGCACCATGGCGCTGGTGGCCACGTTGCAAATCGTCAGCGTGTGGTGGTGGCCCAGGCTTTGCGCATGGCGCAGCGCCGCCAGGGTGTCGGCTGTTTCGCCCGACTGGCTGATGGTCAGCACCAGTTGGCGCGGGTTGGGCACGCTGGTGCGGTAGCGGTATTCACTGGCCACTTCCACCTGGCAGGGAATGCGGGCCATGCTTTCCAGCCAGTACTTGGCCACGCAGCCGCTGTAGTAGCTGGTGCCGCAGGCCAGAATCAGCACGCTGTCGATGGCCTTGAACACGCCATAAGCGCCGTCGCCAAACAGCTCGGGGGTCACGCTTTGGATGCCGTCCAGGGTGTCGGCCAGGGCGCGCGGCTGCTCAAAAATTTCTTTTTGCATGTAGTGGCGGTAGGGGCCGAGTTCCACCGCGCCACTGTGCGCCTGCACGGTGCGCACGGGGCGCTGGCTGGCGTCGAGCGGGCGGCCGTCGCTGGCGGCAATCCAGTAGCGGCCCAGCTGCAAATCCACCACATCGCCTTCTTCCAGGTACACGATTTGGTCAGTCACGCCCGCCAGGGCCATGGCGTCGCTGGCCAGGAAGTGTTCCTGCCCGCCCTGGCCCACGCCCAGCACCAGCGGCGAGCCGACACGCACGCCCACCACGCGCTGCGGCTCGTCTTTGTGCAGCACGGCAATGGCGTAGGCACCGCGCAGCTGCAGCGTGGCGGCGCGCACGGCCTCGCACAGGTCGCCGCTGTACAGGCTGTCAATCAGGTGGGCGATGACTTCGGTATCGGTCTGGCTATCGAACACGTAGCCGCGCGCTTGCAAGGTGGCGCGCAGCTCTTCGTGGTTTTCAATGATGCCGTTGTGTACCAGCGCCACGCGCCCCACCCCTTGCCCTTGCGGCCCGGTGCTGAAGTGGGGGTGGGCGTTGTGAACCACCGGGGCGCCGTGCGTGGCCCAGCGGGTGTGGGCAATGCCGGTGCCAGCTTCCAAGCGATCGGTCTGCACCTGCGCCAGCAAGTCCGCCACACGCGCCGTGCTGCGCGCGCGCTGCAAGCCCGCTTGTGGCCCGGCTGCGCCCCCGCTGGCAGCATGGATGGCCACGCCGCACGAGTCATAGCCACGGTATTCCAGGCGCTGCAGGCCCTGCACGAGGATGGGAACGATGTTGCGCGCAGACACTGCGCCGACGATGCCGCACATAAAACCATCTTTCTGACAAAAAAGCGAAAACCAGGGCGCAAACCCTGCTCAAAGGTGCGCCATGCTAGGAGGGAAGAGAAAAAATTACTGATCAATTTTTGCCATTGAAATGAAATTTCATTTCAATCAGCACACCAAAAGAAATAACATTTCTTTATGCAAGAAAAACTGGAATTAGATTGCACTGATTTGGCCCTGCTGCGCGCCTTGCAGCACGATGCTGGGCAAAGCAACCAGGCCCTGGCGCAGGCGCTGCACCTGTCGCCGCCCACCTGTTTGCGGCGCGTGCGGCGGCTGTACGAGATCGGCTTGATTGAGCGCCAAGTGGCCTTGGTGCAGCCCGAGCGCCTGGCCCAGGTGCTGGGCCACGGCCTGCAAGCCATTGTGGAAGTGACGCTGGACCGCCAAGGCGCCGAGCTGCTAGACGCCTTTGAGGCCCGCGCCGTGGCCGAAGCGCAGGTGCTGCAATGCTGGCGTGTGGCTCCAGGGCCCGACTTTGTGCTGGTGACCCACACGCGCGATATGCCGGGCTACCTGCAACTGGCGCAGCGCCTGTTCACGCAAGACGCCAATGTGCGCAACGTGAAAGCCTTCTTCGCTCTCAAGCGCGCCAAGCTGGACACGGCCCTGCCCCTGCCGGACGATGGGGAAAACCCTGTTTGAAAGCTCTCAATTTCATAGCTGATTGCGCTTACTGCATAAGGGCTAGAGGCCAATTTGGCTATGAAAAATAGCCCGTTCTCAGTGCCTACCGCGCCATGCCCCCGGCGCAGACATTCACGGCAGCACCAAAGGCTGCCCCATGTACACCGCTCCAGGGCCATAGCTGCCCAGGCGCTGGCGCTGCGTGGCGTCGCTCAGGGGCTGCAGGCGGTAGCCCTGGCGCTGCCAATAGGCCTGCGTGTCTTGCACCGACACCAAGGCCGACCAGCGCAGCCCCCTGCCCGAAGCCTGGCTCCACAGCCACTGGCGCAGCGCCTGGCCATAGCCCTGACCGGCCCATTGGGGGCCCACGGCCAGGTCGTGCAGGTACAGGGTGTCGGGGGTGGGGTGATCGCTGAAGTCACCATGCAAGGGCGTGACCTGCCCCCAGCACGAGCGGTAGGCCACCAAATACGCGCGCACCTGGCCGTCTTGCGCGATGACAGCCGAGCAATTGGCGGGGTGGGCCAAACGGCGGGCAAACACGTCAGTGCCTTCCACCAGATCCGCACCATAGCACTGGCACTGCACCGCTTGCAGGCCAGGCAAATCTGCCAGGCACAGCGGCCGCACGCTCATGCGCGCGGTGGCGCCGCGCCGCGCTCTGGCAAGCCAGCGGCCAGCAGCTCTTGCAGGTGCTCGCGCAGGTAGTCACGCAAATGGGCCTGCACCGTTTCACGCACGGTATCGACCAGCACCTGGGTGCTGCGCTCGATTTCAATGTTCAGTTTGTCGCCCACCTGCACCTGCTCGAACACGGTGGCGCGGCGGGTTTCGGGAATGAGCCAAATCTCAAACCAGCCTTCTTCGCGCTGCACGTCGGCCAGGGTCAGGCTGGCGCCGTGGATGGCGACGTAGCCCTTGGCAAACAGGTAGGGGCGCAGCGCAGGCGGGGCGGCAATGCGCCACACCAGGTTGTTATCGAGCACGCGCCGCTCGATGAGCGTGCCCACGCCGTCCACATGGCCCGACAGCGGGTGCCCGCCAATCTCAGCGCCCTCTTTGGCGGCGCGCTCCACGTTCACGCGCTGGCCCTGCACGTAGCCACCCAGCGTGGTGATGGCCAGGCTTTGCTGCATGACATCAAAACGCGCCTGCGTGGGGCTGACGATCTCCGTCACCGTCAGGCACACACCATCGACGGCCACGCTAGCGCCAATGGCCAGATCGCGGCAAAAACCGTCAGGAAATTCGATGGTGAAGGTGCGCAGACCGGGGCGGTCTTCAATGGTGGCGAGGAGGGCCGTCGCCTGAACAATGCCGGTAAACATGGCGCAGATTGTGCCACCCCCTGGCGCTCAAGGGCGCAGCCACGCCGGCCTTTGAAGCTATTAATTTCATAGCTGCTTGCGCTTGCTAAATAAGGCTTAGAGGCCTATTTCATTCAAAAAAATAGGGCGTGCAGACAGCGCCAATCGTGCTCGCCCACAGGGAGTTTGCCTGTTGACAAGATAGTAATAAGTTACTATCTTTTGTGCCATGTCCGAGCCTCACCCACCCTCCCAAGTCCTACCCCCCTCTGACGGCGAGGATGTAGCCGCACCCAAATACCTGCGCGCGCAAGAGCGGCGCGCCGCCACCATCGAGGCCGTGCTGCAACTGGCCGCCTGCACCCACCCCAGCGAGCTGAGCACCACCCGCATTGCCCAGCACATGGGTGTAACCCAGGGGGCGCTGTTCAAGCATTTCCCCAGCAAAGAGGCCCTGCTGGAGGCCACTATGGCCTGGGTGGCGCAGCAGCTGCTGGCGCGCATTGAGCAAGCGGCGCAAGAGCCCCTGGCGCGCGGCGACTGCCTGGCGGCGCTGCAAGCCGTGTTTTTGGCCCACATTGGTTTTGCCGCCGAGCACCCGGGGGTGCCACGCATTTTGTTTGGCGAGCTGCAGCGCAGCGAGAGCAGCGCGTCGCGGCAGGTGGTGCAGAACTTGCTAGGCCAGTACGGCCAGCGCCTGCAGCAGTGGCTGGCCCAGGGCCAGGCCCAAGGCCAGGTGGCCCCGGGCACCGATCTGGCTGCCGCCAGCGCGCTGCTGGTGGGCATGGTGCAAGGGCTGGTAATGCAGTCGGTGCTGGCGGGCAACGCCCAACTGCTGCGCACCCAGGCCCCCGCCGTCTTTGCGCTCTACCGCCGCGCTATCGCTGCGTCGCCAGCCCTGCCCTGCCCCCCCGACGGAGAACCCACATGAAACGCTTTGCCCTGCAACGTCGCACCCTGGCGGTGCTGGCCGTGCTCGTGCCCCTGGCCGCGCTGCTGGGCTACGTGGCGCTGCGCTCCGGCCCGCTGGCGCCGGTGGCCGTGACAGAGGCGCTGGCCGAGCGCCGCGCCCTGCAGCCTGCGGTGTTTGGCATTGGCACGGTGGAGGCGCGCCACACCTTGCGCATTGGCCCCACCGTGGCCGGGCGCGTGCAGCAGGTGAACGTGGATGTGGGCGAGCACGTGCGTGCCGGGCAGTTGCTGGCCGCCATGGAGCCAGTGGATTTGCAAGAGCGCATCCACGCCCAGGCGGCTGCGCTGCAGCGCAGCGACGCCAACGTGCGCGAAGCCCAGGCACGCCAGCAGTTTGCCGCCACGCAAGCGCAGCGCTACGCCGAGCTGTGGGCTGCTCGCTCCACCAGCGAAGAAACCCTGGCCATGCGCCGCCAAGAACTCCAGGTGGCCGAGGCGGCCCTGGCGGCGGCACGCCAAGAGCGCGCCCGCGTGCAGGCCGATGGCAGCGCGCTGCAAGCCCAGCGCGCCCACCTGCTGCTGCGCGCGCCGCAAGACGGCCTGGTGATTGCGCGCGAGGCCGAGCCTGGCAGCACCGTGGTGGCCGGGCAAAACGTGCTGCAACTGGTACCCCCCGACAGCCTGTGGATTCACCTGCGCGTCGACCAGGTGAGCGCCCAGGGGCTGGCAGCAGGCCTGCCCGCACGCATCCACCTGCGCTCACGCCCGCACGAGGCGCTGGCGGGACGGGTGCTGCGCATCGAGCCACGCGCCGATGCCGTGACCGAAGAGCTGCTGGCCAAAGTGGTGTTTGAGCACACCCCCACGCCACTGCCGCCGCTGGGCGAGCTGGCCGAAGTCACCCTGGCGCTGCCCGCCTTGCCCGAGGGCGTGAGCATTCCTGCCGCTGCACTGCAGCGCAGCCCGGGCGCGGCCCGCAGCCGCAGCGCCAGCTACGGTGTGTGGCAGCGCAGCGCCGAGGGCCAGCGCCTGCGCTGGGTGCCCGTCACCCCTGGCCAGGCAGATTTGGAGGGCCACGTTCAGGTGCTGCAAGGCTTGCAAGAGGGCGACGCCGTGGTGGTTCACAGCGAACAACCGCTGCACGCCCAAAGCCGGGTGTACGTTGCCAGCCAGCTCACGCGGGGCCGACCATGATCTCGCTGGCCGGGCGCGACATCCTGCACAGCTGGGGCAAGTTCGTCTTCACCGGACTGGGCCTGGGGCTGCTGATCGGCGTCACGCTGATCATGGCCGGGGTGTACCGTGGCATGGTGGACGACGGCCAGGCGCTGCTAGACAACAGCGGCGCCGACCTGTGGGTGGTGCAGCAAGGCACGCTGGGGCCGTATGCCGAATCGTCCAGCCTGCCCGATGACGCCTGGCGCTCGCTGTACGGCGTAACTGGGGTGGCCGAGCTGGCCAACGTCACCTACTTCACCATGCAAGTGCGCCAGGGCGACGCCAGCGGCCCCGGCGGGCGCAGCGGGCGCGATGGGCGCGATGTGCGCGCCATGGTGGTGGGTATGGTGCCGGGGGCCTCTTGGGGCGCACCGGGCTGGCCGCGCCACCTGGTGGCCGGGCGCCACATTACGCGCGGGCACTACGAGGCCGTGGCCGACGTGGCCACCGGCTTTGCCCTGGGCGAGCGCATCACCATCCGGCGCAACCAGTACACCGTGGTGGGGCTGGTGCGGCGCATGGTGTCCTCCAGTGGCGATCCCATGGTGTTCATTCCGCTGAAAGACGCGCAGCAGGCGCAATTTCTCAAAGACAACGACGCCCTGTGGGCGCAGCGCGCGCGCACCGAGGCCCACCCCGCCTTCAACCGCCCGGGTGCGCCCGGGGTGGTCGAGGCGGTGAACGCTATGCAGGCCAGCAGCACCTCGGTCAATGCCGTGCTGGTGCGCCTGGCCCCCGCTGCCGATGCGCAGGCCGTGGCCGAACACATTCGCCGCTACCAGCGCCTGACGGTGTACACCCGCGCGCAGATGCAAGAGATTTTGGTCAGCAAGCTGATTGCCACCTCGGCCAAGCAAATTGGCATGTTTTTGGCCATCCTGGCGCTGGTCAGTGCCGCCATCGTCGCCTTCATCATCTACACGTTGACGATGGACAAAATCCGCGAAATTGCCGTGCTCAAGCTCATCGGCACCAAGAACCGCACCATTGCCGCGATGATCTTGCAGCAGGCCCTGGCGCTGGGCTTGATTGGCTTTTCTGTGGGCAAGATCAGCGCCACCTTCGCTGCGCCCCTGTTCCCGAAATACGTGCTGCTGCTGCCGCAAGACGCATTCAGCGGCTTGGCCGTCGTGCTGGGGCTGTGCGCCCTGGCCAGCCTGGTGGCCATTCGCATGGCGCTGCGCATTGACCCCGCCGAAGCAATTGGAGGCTGAACATGGGCATTCGCATTGAAGGACTCTCCAAACGCTACGGCGAGGGCGACACTGCCGTGCTGGCGCTGAAAAACGTCAACCTGCAGGTGGCGCCCGGCGAGGTGGTGGGGCTGATTGGCCCTTCTGGCTCAGGCAAAAGCACGCTACTCAAGTGCCTGGGCGCGGTCATCACGCCCACCTCGGGGCGCATGATGCTGGGCCAAGACACCATTTTTGACGACGATGGCTGGCAGGTGCGCGACCTGCGTGCGCTGCGCCGCGACAAGATTGGCTTCGTCTTCCAGGCGCCCTACCTGATTCCTTTTTTAGACGTGATCGACAACGTCGCCCTGCTGCCCATGCTGGCGGGCGTGCCCAACGCTGCGGCGCGCGCGCGGGCGCTGGAGCTGCTCACGGCGCTGGATGTACAGCAGCGCGCACACGCCCGCCCCGCGCAGCTGTCGGGCGGCGAGCAGCAGCGCGTGGCCATTGCCCGCGGCCTGGTGAACCGCCCGCCCGTCATCTTGGCCGACGAACCCACGGCGCCGCTCGATTCTGAGCGCGCCCTGGCGGTGGTGCGCATCCTGGGCCAGATGGCGCGCCAGTACCAAACGGCCATCATCGTCGTCACGCACGACGAAAAAATCATTCCCACCTTCCAGCGCATCTACCACATCCGCGATGGCGTGACGCACGAGGAAGCCGGCGAAGGAAGGAGCTTGTAATGCCCGCACGACCGCGCTTTTTGCGCCCCCCGCCAGGCCCCCTGCACCTGACCCTGGCTGCCACCTTGCTGGCGGGCTGCGCCGCCGGGCCAGACTACCAGCCCCCCGCGCCCCCCAGCAGCCAGCACTACACGCCCGCCGCCCCCGACACCCAGGCCCCCGCGAGCGCCGCCGCCGCGCTGCCCGGCCCGTGGTGGGAACAGCTGCAATCGCCCGCGCTCAACGCCCTCATCACCCAGGCGCTGGCGGCCAGCCCCACCATAGCCGCCGCCCAGGCCACCTTGGCCCAAGCGCAGGCGCTGGAGCAGGCGCAGGCGCGCACGCGCGCCTGGCCCCAGGTGGATGCCAGTGTGGGCGCACAGCGCCAGCAGACCACACCGGCGCTGCAGGGGCAAAGCGGCGAGCCGCGCAGCTTTAACCTGTACAGCGCCAACGTACAGGTGCGCTGGCAGGCCGACCTGTCGGGCGCGCAGCAGCGCACGCTGCAAGCGCTGGCCGCGCGCACCCGCTGGCGCGCCCACGAACTGGCAGGCGCAAGGCTGCAACTGGCCGGGCACCTGGCCACCACCGCCATTGCCCGCGCCCGCCTGCACGCGCAATGGACGGCCACACAAGCGCTGGCGCAGCAGCAAGACGCACTGGCGGCGCTGGCCGAGCAGCGCCTGCGCCTGGGCCAGGCCAGCGCGGACGAAGCGCAATCCCTGCAAGCCCAGGCCGCCCTCACGCGCGCCAGCCTGGCACCGCTACAACTGCAACTCCAGCAAACCGAGCACCTGCTGGCAGTGCTGGCCGGGCAAGCGCCCGCCGAGGCCACGCTGGCACCCTTCACGCTGCAAGAGCTGCACGCGCCACCACCCTGGCCGCAGGTGCTGCCCTCGGAGCTGGTGCGCCGACGCCCCGACATCCAGGCCAGCGAAGCCCTGCTGCACGCCGCCCACGCAGAACGCGGGGCCACGCTGGCGCGGCGCTATCCGCAGCTGCAGCTCAGCGCCAGCCTGGGCAGCCAGGCGCTGACCACTGGCGCCCTGTTTGGCACGGGCGCGGCGGTGTGGGCGCTGGGTGGGCAATTGGCGCAGCCCCTGTTCAACCCCGCCCAGTCGGCGCAGGAAGACGCCGCCCAGGCCGCCCTGCAAGCTGCTGCAGCGCAGTACCAGGGTGTGGTGCTGCAGGCGCTGCGCCAGGTGGCCGACGCCTTGCGCGCCATGGAGCACGGTGCGCAGCAGCAACAGGCGCTGGACGAAGCCGCGCACGCCGCGCACGCTGCCGCCCACACCGTGCAGCAGCGCTACCGCCTGGGCGCCGCCAGCTACGCGCAACTGCTGCTGGCCCAGCAGCAGGCCACGCAAGCCGCGCTGCAGCAAGCACAAGGCCGCGCCCAGCGCCTGAGCGACAGCGTGGCGCTGTCTGTCGCCCTGGGTGGGTTTGAGGGTGAAAACCGGCCCTAAGCCTTATGCAGCAAGCGCAAGCAGCTATTGTTTTTGAAAATTTTGGCATTCATTCTGCCTGCGCCTGGGGCAGCCACAGGCGCAGGCGTGCGCCGCCCAGCGGCGCGTCCAGCACCTCGATGCGCCCGCCGTAGGTGTGTGCCAGGGTGCGCACAATGTCCAGCCCCAGGCCACTGCCGGGGCGCTGCTCATCGAGCTGCACGCCGCGCGCAAACATGCGCTGGCGCAGCTCGGGGGCAATGCCGGGGCCGTCGTCGTCAATGGTGAAGCACAGCTGGCCGTCGGCGCACTGCACATCCACCTGCACCTGCTGGCGCGCGGATTTACCGGCGTTGTCCAGCAAGTTGCCCAGCATTTCGTACAGGTCGGGCTCCTCGCCGCGAAACAACCCGGCCTGGGCACCTTCGGCCACGCTGAACTGCACCTGCCGCCCGGCGTGCAAGCGGGCCATGGTGCGCACCAGCGCCTGCACGATGGGCAGCGCGGGCGTGGCCAGGCCGGTAGCGCGCACTGCAGCGGCGGCGCGCGCACGGGCCAGGTGGGCATCGACCTGGCGGCGCGCGCTGGCCACCTGCTCGCTCACCAGCTGCGCTAGCGGGCCGGGGTCTTGCGCCGCGGCGTTGGCCAAAATGGTCAGCGGGGTGTTCACGGCATGGGCCAGGTTGCCTGCTTGGGTGCGGGCGCGCTGCACCATGTCGGCGTTCTCGCGCAGCACGTGGTTGAACTCGGCCACCAGCGGTTGCAGCTCTTGCGGAAACTGCCCCGCCAGCTGCGCGGCCTGCCCGGCGCGCACGGCCGCCAAACGGGTGCGCAGCAGCTGCAGCGGGCGCAGCGCCAGGTGCAATTGCAGCACCACCGCCAACGCCAGCCCCAGCGCCAAGATGGCCAGCGCCATGCCCAGCAAGCGGGTAAAGCGCTGCAACGGCTCGGCAATCAGCGCCTCGTCGCCAGCCACCACCAGGCGCAGGGGCGGGGCATCGTCTTCGGGCAGCTGCAGCGTGCGCACCACGGCCAGCAGGGTGTGGCCCTCGGCGCCGGACAGCGACAGCACCTGGTGGCCCTGCTCGGCTCGCTCTGGCGCGGGCACGGGCACGTGAAGCACCTGATCCCACAGCGAACGCGAGCGTGCCAGCCCTGGCTGGGGGTTGGCACCCAGGCGGTCAATCTGCCAGTACAGGCCCGACAGGGGTTGCTGCAGGCGGGCATCGGGCTGGTGCTCCACGCGCACCCGCCCGCCGGGCAGGCTGTCGATGCTGCCGCTGAGGGCGTCGAGCTGCATCACCAATTGCTGCTGCAGTTGCTGGGTGATGTGTTCGCGCAGCAGCGCACGCAAGCCCCAGCCCGCCAGCAGCACGCTCAGCAGCACCCAGGCCAGGGTGCCCGCCAGCAGGCGCAGGCGTAGCGAGTCGCGCGCCCAAGCGCTCATGCCGCGGCGCTGGGATCAACCAGCCGGTAGCCCAGGCCGCGCACGGTCTCGATGCTGCCCTCGGGGAGCTTTTTGCGCAGGCGTGCAATGAACACTTCAATGGTGTTGGAGTCGCGCTCGCTGTCGTCGGGGTACAGGTGCTCGGCCAGCTCGGTGCGCGAGAGCACTTCGCCCTTGCGCTGCATCAGGTGGGACAGCAGTTTGTATTCATGGCTGGTGAGCACCAGCGGCTGGCCGCGCAAGAGCACGCGCGCCTGGCTGGTATCCACCACAATGTCCCCGCACTGCCACTGCGCGCTGGCGTGCTCGCCCAGGCGGCGCAGCAGCGCACGCAGGCGCGCCAGCAGCTCTTCCATGTGAAAGGGTTTGGCCAGGTAGTCGTCGGCACCGGCGTCCATGCCTGCCACTTTTTCTTGCCAGCTGCTGCGCGCCGTGAGGATCAGCACCGGCATGGTGCGCCCGGCCGCACGCCAGCGCCGCAGCACCGACAGGCCATCGAGCAGCGGCAGCCCCAGATCGAGCACCACAGCGTCAAAGTCTTGTTCTTCGCCCAGAAAACAGGCCTCGCGCCCATCGGCTGCGCGCTCTACGGTGTGGCCCGCAGCGGCAATCGCCTGGGCCAGTTGCTCGGCCAGCGTGGGTTCGTCTTCCACCACCAGAATGCGCATGTTCAGTCCCGCTCCTTGCGTTTGATGGAGAGCAGTTTGCCGTCCACCGCATCCACCTTGAGCTTGGCCATGCGGCCATCGGCTTGCAGCAGACGGATTTCATAGATGTAGCGGCCATCGTCGTGCTCGAACTCGATTTTCAGCACCTGGCCGCGCTGTTCGCGCTCGATTTTGTCCAGCACCTGGCGCAGCGGCAGCACACGGCCTTGCTCCAGGGCTTGGCGCGCTTGATCGTGGTCGCGCGCATCGTCATCGGCGCGCACGGCGGGCGCCAGGGCGCCGCACAGCGCACACACCAGCAGCGCCTGACGGGCCAGACGCCGCCCCAAAGAGACAACAACACAGGGCATGGCGCAAGGTTATACGCCGCGCAAGCTGAACACGCGATGAACAGCGCCTTCAGCATTCGTTCAGCCTGCTTTTTCCACAATGTGCTCCATGCCAGGGCGCTGTGCTCTGGTGCCACACCCCTCCATCCTCAACCTTCAGGAGTTTGACCATGACCACCACCGCCGCCACCACCCTTCGCCGCCGCCTCAGCCTGGCCGCCGCTGCTGTGTGCCTGCCCCTGTCGATCGGCGTGGCGATTGCCCAAGCGCCCACCCAGGCAGAGATTTCCGCCCCAGCCACTTCCGCCAGCGTGACCACCGACGCTCCCAACAGCAGCAGCGCCAAGCTGTTGAGCATTCGCGACATTTACGACCGCGTGGACGCCGCAGGCTACCGCCAGGTGCGCGAGATCGACCTTGACCATGGCCGCTATGAAGTGAAAGCGCTGAACCCCCAGGGCCAGTCAGTGAAGCTGTACGTGAACGCGCACAGCGGTGCCATTGAACAGGTACGCCACCGCTCGAACGACTAAACCCCGCCGCAGCCCCGCCCCAGCGCCCACCGCCCTACACGAAAGGATGTTTCCCATGCGTATCCCCCTCGTTCTCGCCACCTGGCTGGCAGCCCTCACCGCCGCCTGGCTGGCCGTGGCACCGGCTGACATGGGCCTGTGGCCACTGGTGGATGCGCAAGGCGTGGCCAGCGGCTGGTGGCAACTGCGCCAGCACGCCATCACTCTGAGCGGCCTGTGGAGCATCGGCCTGATGAGTTTGACCATGGTGCTGGCGCTGCGCCTGCCCCTGCTGGAAGGCCCGCTGGGCGGCATGGACCAGGTGTACCGGCTGCACAAATGGGCGGGCATTGGCGCAGCGCTGGCCGCCATAGCCCACTGGGGCGCCAAAGAAGGCAGCGACATCCTCAAAGCCCTGTGGGGCCGTGCAGGCCGCCCGCCGCGCGAAGAGTTGCTGGCCTGGTTCACCGACCTGCGCAGCCCCGCCAAAGACATCGGTGAATGGGCGTTTTACCTGCTGCTGGCCATGGTCGCCCTCACCTTGCTCACACGCCTGCTGGCCTACCGCCCCTGGCGCGTGCTGCACCGCGCCATGCCGCTGATTTACCTGGCCCTGGCCTTGCACAGCGTGGTGCTGCTGCCCGCCAGCCTGTGGGCTGCGCCTCTGGGCTGGCTGATGGGTGGCTTGATTGCGCTGGGCAGCCTGGCCGCGCTGTGGTCGCTGGCAGGCTGGGTGGGGCTGCGCCGCACGCACAGTGGGCACATCCACAGCGTGCGGGTGCTGGGCAGCGGCGGCGCACACGAGCCCATTGAAGTGATTTGCGCCCTGCCCAGCAGCTGGCCCGGCCACCGCAGCGGACAGTTCGCCTTTGTGCGCTTTGACCGCAGCGAAGGCATGCACCCCTTCACCATTGCCAGCGCCCCCGACAGCCTGGGCCACGGCCCGCACGGCGAAGCGCTGCTGCGCCTGGTCATCAAGCCCCTGGGCGACTACACCCGCACCCTGGGCCAGCGGCTGCGCGTGGGCCAAAGCGTGGCCATCGAAGGCCCCTACGGGCGCTTTGATGGCCAGGGCAGTGGCCGCCGCCAACAGGTGTGGGTGGCCGCTGGTGTGGGCCTGACGCCCTTTCTGGCCCTGCTGGAAGCACGCCAGCCCTCGGGGGCTGCGGGCGCGGCAGATGCCTACCCCGCCCACCTGCACTACTGCACACGCCACGCCGCCAGCGACCCGCTGCTGCCGCGCCTGCGCAGCCTGTGCGCCACGGCCCAGCCCGCCGTCCAGCTGCAGGTGTACGACGACGCCCAGGGCCAACGCCTGACGCCACAGGCCCTGGCGGCGCAGCACCCCGGCCCCATCGACCTGTGGTTCTGCGGCCCGCAAGGCCTGGGCGATGCGCTCGATGCCCACGCCGCCCGTGGCTGGCGCCTGCACCGCGAATCGTTTGCCATGCGCTAAGAGCGTATATGGACGCCCCGAATAAGCCAAGCCCTCACTCACTGCTGCCAAGAAGGTAAAGATTGCACCCGTATATCCGGACTTGCTGTGGCCGGGGCCACGGTCCCTGATGGGATTCGCTGGTGAAGGTCCTATCG
>JAYRPZ010000103.1:0-13164 GCA_041910915.1 Acidovorax sp. | reverse complement strand
GTGTGCAGGCGCGGAATCGGGCGGTCTGCGTTGTTGCAAATCCTCGCAATAGCAAGGCTATTGCTGCGGTTTGCGCCTAGCAGCCCATCCCGATCCGCATCCTGCACCCCTTCGCGCGAGATCGTGAACACGCTCTAAGAAATCCAGCCGGGTGGTCTAGCGCCTGTCCACCAGTGCGTGGGCAATGGTGCCCAGGTCCACATATTCCAGCTCGCTGCCCACAGGCACACCCCGGGCCAGGCGGGTGACGTGGATGCCCCGGGGTTTCAGGGCCTCGCTGATGGCCCAGGCTGTGGCCTCACCCTCGGCGGTGAAGCTGGTGGCCACAATCACCTCTTGCACCTGGCCATCGCTGGCGCGGGCCAGCAGTTCAGCCAGGCCAATGTCTTTGGGGCCAATACCGTCCAGGGGCGAGAGCTTGCCCATCAGCACAAAGTACAGCCCGTGGTAGGCGCCCGTGCGCTCCATGGCGGCCTGGTCGGCGGGGGTTTCCACCACACACAGGTGGGCGCTGTTGCGCTGCGGATCGAGGCAGGTGCCGCACACCGGCGCCTCGGTGAAGGTGTGGCAGCGCTCGCAGTGCTGCACATGGTGTGCCGCGTGCTCCAGCGCCTGCGCCAGGCGCAGCGCTGCCGGGCGGTCGTGCTGCAGCAAGTGAAAGGCCATGCGCTGGGCCGACTTGATGCCCACACCTGGCAGGCACCTGAGCGCCTCCACCAGCGCACTCAGGGGGCCGGTATCTGCCACGACGACGGTGCAGCTTAGAAGGGGAACTTCATGCCACCGGGCAGGCCGGGCATGCCTGCGGTGATTTTGGCCATTTTTTCCTGCGAGGTTTCCTCGGCCTTGCGCACGGCGGCGTTGAAAGCGGCGGCCACCAGGTCTTCCAACATGTCTTTGTCTTCGGCCAGCAGGCTGGGGTCGATGGTGATGCGCTTGACGTCGTGCTTGCAGGTCATCACCACCTTCACCAAGCCAGCCCCCGACTCGCCTTCCACCTCAATATTGCCCAGTTCGTCTTGGGCTTTCTTCAGGTTTTCTTGCATAGCCTGGGCTTGCTTCATCAGGCCGGAGAGTTGTCCTTTATTGAACATGGGGAAATTCCTTCAAAAGTGAAAAAAGACAAAAAAAAGAAGACAGAAAAAAAAGAGAAGCCAGCCCAGTGTGGGCCTTAGAGCGGCTGAATGCTACCGGGCACGATCTTGCCGTCGTAATCGCGTTGCAGGGCTTGCACCAGGGGGTCGCTCAGCACGATCTCTTGTGCCTGGCGCTGGCGCGCATTCGCAGCCGCGGCATTGCGCCGGGCAGGACTGTCGCACACGGGGCCCAGCGTAATGCTCAATTGCTGCGCATGGCCTGCGGCTTGCAGCGCGGCGCGCAAACGCTCGCGCGCCTGGGGTTGGTTGAGGGATTCGGCCTCAATGCACAGCTGCCAATGCCCATCCTCGCGCGCCACCAGCTGCGATTGCAGCGCCAGTTCGCGCGGCAAGGCGGTGATGGCGTCGGCAGCCACCAGGGAGCACACCACCTCGTACCAATGCTCGCCCTCCGCCGTCGGGATGAAGCTGTCGCTGGGCAAGGGCTGCGCGGGCGCATTCGGCTCGGGCGTGGTGGCTGGGGCGGCAGCGGCTGGGGGCGTTGGCACCAATGCAGGCATGGGTGCGGGCACAGGCACGGGCGCGCTAGGCGGCGCAACGCGCGGGGCTGGCACCGCAGGCGCGGCGGCAGGGGCTGGGTTGACTGGGGGCTGCGGTGCAGGTGTAGGCGCCGGTGCGGCGACGGGTGGGCGTACTGGTGGACGTACCGGTGCCGGAGCCGTGGGAGCAGGCTGGGCCGCCCCGCTGGTGGCTGCGGCTACAGCGCCAGGGGCGGCGTTAACCGGGGCCGTGGCTAGCGGCAGTGTTTTTTTTTCCACCACACCCGGCACAAAGCCTGCGGGCTTGAAGGCCAGCAAACGCAGCAGCGCCATAGTCAGCGCAGCGTATTCATCGGGTGCCAGGCCCAGCTCGGTGCGCCCGTGCAGGCAAATGCTGTAGAGCAGCTGGGTTTCGTCGGGTGGTAGCAGGCGCGCCAGTTGTGCGGTGGTGCTGGCGTCGGGGTCGCTGTCGTCCACGTTGCGGGCCATGTCAGGCACGGCTTGCAGCACGGCCATGCGCTGCAGCACAGCGGCCATATCTTCCAGCGTGGAAGCAGCCGAGAGGCCGTGCAGGCGCAGCGCATCAGCCGTTTCCACAATGCAGCGCCCATCGCCCACGGCCAGCGCTTCAATCAAG
Source organism: Acidovorax sp. (assembly GCA_041910915.1). GTDB lineage: Bacteria > Pseudomonadota > Gammaproteobacteria > Burkholderiales > Burkholderiaceae_C > Paenacidovorax. The sequence goes on along the minus strand of JAYRPZ010000103.1, from coordinate 10,891 downwards.
CGAAAAACGTAGCTGCGATCCACCGCGCCCAGCATGTGGCGCACGCCTGCTTCTTGCAATTGCCCGCTGCCAAAGGCAATGGCTTGATCGGTGAGCGAGAGCGCATCGCGCATGGAGCCGCGTGCGGCCCGCGCCAGCAGGCGCAGGGCTTGGGCCTCGAACGGCACGCCTTCGGCGCCCAGCACGCGTGCTAAATGTTCGTGAACCGTCTCGGGCGCCATGGGCCGCAGGTTGAACTGCAGGCAGCGCGAGAGCACCGTTACCGGCACTTTTTGCGGGTCGGTGGTGGCAAGGACGAATTTCAGGTACTCGGGCGGCTCCTCCAGCGTCTTGAGCATGGCGTTAAAAGCCGTCGTGGTGAGCATATGGACTTCGTCGATCATGAAGACCTTGAAGCGCCCTTGCACGGGCTTGTACACCGCTTGTTCCAGCAGGCTTTGCACCTCATCCACGCCCCGGTTCGAGGCGGCGTCCAGCTCGGTGTAGTCGGTAAAGCGTCCGCTGTCGATGGCGGTGCAGGCAGCGCATTGGCCGCAGGGCTCGGCGGTGATGCCGCCCTGCCCGTCCAGGCCCTGGCAGTTGAGCGATTTGGCCAAAATGCGCGACACCGTGGTCTTACCCACGCCGCGCGTGCCGGTGAACAGGTAGGCATGGTGCAGGCGCTGCTGCGTCAGGGCATTGGTGAGGGCTTGCACCACATGCTCTTGCCCAACCATTTCAGCAAAATTGCGCGGGCGGTATTTGCGCGCCAGGACGAGGTAAGACATAGGGCTGGGATTCTATGCGCTGCCCATGCCAGGCCGGGTGGCCCCGACCGGCATGGCCACATCACTTTCTTTTTGATAGCTGCTTGCGCTTGCTAGATAAGGCTGAAAGCCGTTTTTGATGCTGATTTTTAGGCATCCAAGGTGGCTCCAGGCAGTTTGCAGCCCTGCCACAGCCCTGTGGGCAGGGCCCAGAGGTTCAAAATAGCAAGGAAATTCGGCTTTCAGCCTTGCTAGGCAAGCGCAAGCAGCTATAGTTTTTAGAGAATTTGGGCTACCAGATCGTGGCCTTGAGCCTCTACCACGCGGGCTTTGACGAAGTCGCCCACCTTGTACTGGCGGCTGGCTTTGTCGGTGGGCAGCAGGTGCACCAAGCCGTCGATTTCAGGCGCGTCGGCGTAGCTGCGCCCCACCCCGCCTTTCTTGCCCAAGGCACTGGCTTTGTCCACCAGCACCTGCAGGGTTTGGCCCACACGCCGCTGCAGGCGCGCCACAGACACTTCTTCCGCCACGGCCATGAAGCGGGCGCGGCGCAGTTCGCGTTCTTCCTGGGGCAGCTGGCCGGGCAGCGTGTTGGCCGTGGCGCCGGTGACGTCGCTGTAGGCAAAGCAGCCCGCGCGGTCAATCTGCGCTTCCCGCACAAAGTCCAGCAGGTGCTGAAATTCTTCTTCGGTCTCGCCTGGGAAACCGGCAATGAAGGTGCTGCGGATCACCAGGTCGGGGCATATTTCACGCCAGCGCTGGATGCGTTCGAGGTTTTTCTCGCCGCTAGCGGGGCGCTTCATGCGCTTCAAGACGTCGGGGTGGCTGTGCTGCAAGGGCACGTCCAGGTAGGGCAGCACCAGGCCCTGGGCCATCAGCGGAATCAACTCGTCCACGCTGGGATAGGGGTACACGTAGTGCAGGCGCACCCAGGCACCGTAGGGGCGCGCCAGCTCGCCCAGCGCCTGTACCAGCTCCTGGGTGCGGGTTTTGACGGGTTTGCCATCCCAAAAACCGGTGCGGTATTTCACATCCACGCCGTAGGCCGAAGTGTCTTGGCTGACCACCAGCAGCTCTTTCACGCCACCGGCAAACAGCGCGGCGGCCTCTTTGAGCACATCGCCCACCGGGCGCGACACCAGATCGCCACGCATGGAAGGGATGATGCAAAACGTGCAGCGGTGGTTGCAGCCTTCGCTGATTTTCAAATAGGCGTAGTGGCGCGGCGTGAGCTTGATGCCGGCATCGCCAAACGCACCGGGCACCAAATCCAAGAAGGGGTCGTGCGGCTTGGGCAGGTGGCGGTGGACGGCGTCCATCACCTCTTGCGCAGCGTGTGGGCCAGTGACGGCCAGCACCTTGGGATGGGCTTGCTGCACAAAGTTGCCGCCATCTTCATTGGCGCGCGCGCCCAGGCAGCCGGTGACGATGACTTTGCCGTTATCGGCCAAGGCTTCGCCAATGGTGTCCAGGCTTTCTTTCACGGCATCGTCAATGAAGCCGCAGGTGTTGACGATGACCAGATCCGCCCCCTGAAAGGTTTTGGAGGTCTGGTAGCCCTCGGCGCTCAGTTGCGTGAGGATGAGTTCAGAATCGGTGAGATTTTTCGGGCATCCCAGACTGACGAAGCCAATTTTTGGCGTGGCAGTGGGGGGCGTGGCGGTGGGGGAGGAAGAGAGGGCTTGGCTCATGGGGCGCCATTTTCCCAGTTCTCACCCACCCTTGCGTTCAGCGCTTGATGCCAAAGGCACCCATCATTTGCTCGGTTTGCTTTTGCATTTGCTCGAACAGGGCGCGCGATTGCTCGGCGTAGTTGCCCATCAGGCCTTGCCCACCGCCCATGAACTGCGTCCACATTTCGGGCGTCATGCCCTGCGACTGCTGGGCCAGGCGCGCTTGCAGGTCGGTAGCGAGTTGGATGTTTTTTTCCAGGTAATTGCCCATGAAGCCCTGCATGGCATGGCCATAAAAGCGAATGATGTTGGCCAGCACCGCTTCGGTGAACATGGGCGCACCGCCCGCTTCTTCTTCCAAGATGATTTGCAGCAAGATGGCACGGGTGATGTCTTCGCCCGTTTTAGCGTCGCGCACCACGATGGGCGCACGTGCCATCACCAGCTGCTTGACCTCGGCAAGGGTGATGTAGGTCGAGGTGTCAGTGTCGTACAAGCGCCGGTTAGGGTACTTTTTGATGACGCGCTGGGGCGCCTTGGCGGTGGTTTTGTTGTCTTGCAAAGCCAGTCCCTGAAAATTTATTGCAGTGCAATAGATTCTAGGCATCCAGGGCCGGTTTGCGCAGGCGGCACTTACCCTGAGCTGCGCCCTTGGGTGGGCAGCAGCGCAAAATCGGCCAAAATGCGCCCCACGCGCTGGCTGCAGGGCTGGGCGCAGGCCGCAAGGCACCCTCTTGCACCTCTTTTCACGTTTTTCCGTACCACGCGCATTTACTTGCAAGGACATCGAACATGGCGACCACTTCCCCCACCTCGGCCAAACGCAGCGCTGCCGCCAGTGCCAGTACGTCGGAATACCTCACCTTTCGGCTGGGCGAGGAGGAATATGGCATCGACATCTTGCGCGTGCAGGAAATTCGCTCGTACGAGCAGCCCACACGCATGGCCCATGCGCCCGACTTCATCAAGGGGGTGATTGACCTGCGCGGTGTGATCGTGCCCATCGTTGATCTGCGCCTGAAGCTGCAATGCTCTGAGGCCAATTACACCGATTTCACCGTGGTCATCATCTTGAATGTGGGCGGCACGGTACTGGGCGCGGTGGTGGATGCCGTGGCCGATGTGGTGGCTTTGTCGGCCGAGGCCATCCGACCAGCGCCGCAATTTCAAGGCCAAATGGACGCTGCGTTTGTGCGCGGTATTGCCAGCGTAGGCGAGCGCATGTTGATCGTGGTGGACATTGAAGCGCTGCTCAGCAGCTCGGAAATGGGCTTGCTGCAGGCCGTGGCCAGCAACTGATCTGCGCTTGCCCTGAAAAAAGGCCCCCGCCTGCAGGCAGGGGCCTTTTGTTTTTTTTGGTGATTTGGTTATTTCTGCGCTGCAGGTTCGCGGCTCCACCAAGTTTGCACGGCCCACATCTCACCGGGGGAGTACGGCGGCAGCACCTCGGGCCGCGCAAGCCGCCAGGCGTTGTAGGCCATGCGGTGGGTGCTGGCGTACCACTGCGGCACCAGGTACTGGCTGTGCCAGATCACGCGATCCAACGCACGGCAGGCGGGCAGCAGTTCGGCCTGGGTTTTGGCGCTCACCATGCTGGTGATGAGCGCATCGACGGCAGCGCTGCGCACCCCGGCAAAGTTGCCCGAGTCTTCCGTAGCCGCTGCCTGGCTGCCGAACATGTCGGCAAATTCCTGGCCCGGGTTGTGCGTGCCCTGGTAGGCCAGGGAGGTGATGTCGAAGTCAAACTTTTGCAGCCGCTGCTGGTACAGGGCAAAGTCCACCGAGCGAAAGCGCAGGGTGATGCCCAGTTTTTCCAAGTTGCGCATCCACGGCGCCACCACGCGCATGCCGCCTTCGTTGCTGTCCATGTATTCCAGCTCCAGCGCGCTACCTGGTGCCACACCGGGCACATTCACAGCCCGCAGCACACCGCCCTGCACCGCCCAGCCAGCCTCGCGCAGCAAGGCCTGGGCGTGGCGCAGGTTGTCGCGCAGCGACGCCGGAGCGCTGGTGCGCGGGGCTTGGTAGGCGGGGCCGAACACCGTGGCAGGTAGCTGGGCACGCCAGGGCTCCAGCAGGGCACGTTCGGCGGCTGAAGGCTCGCCCTGGGCCTCGCAGGCCGTATTGCCAAACAGGCTGTGCACGCGCTGGTAGGCGTTGTAGAACATCTGCCGGTTCATCCACTCGTAGTCCAGCGCCAGGGCCAGGGCCTGGCGCACGCGCAGGTCTTGCAGCAGCGGGCGGCGGGTGTTGAGCACATAGCTTTGAAAGCCTGCTGGCAACTGGTGGGCAAACTCGCCCTTCACCAACTCGCCGGTTTGGAACTTTTTGCCATTGACGCGCCGTGCCCAGTCGCCCGCACTGAAAAAACGCATCAAATCAAACTCACCAGCCTTCAGCGCCTCCAGCCGCGCCGTGCCGTCTTTGTAAATCTTGACGTGAACGCGCGCAAAGTTGTGCTGGCCACGGCGCACATTCAAATCGCGCGCCCAGTACTGCGCATCCAGCACGTAGGTGATGTCTTTGCCAAAGTTCACCGGGCCAATGCGGTAGGGGCCGCTGCCAATCGGCGTGTCGGTGACCACCTGATCAAAGGGCTTGCCCTGCCCCCAAGCGCGGCTGAAAACCGGCAGCCCCCCCACGGTCAACGGCAGCTCGCGGTTCGGTTTGTGGAAACGAAAACGCACCGTGCGTTCGTCCAGCACATCGGCGCCAGCCACATCGATCAGCAAGGTTTTGTAGCCCGGCGCGGTATGCGGGCCGACCAGCGTGTCAAAACTGTGCTTTACATCTGCCGCCAGCACCGGTTGGCCGTTGTGAAAGCGCGCCTCGGGGCGCAAGCGAAAGGTGACCGAGAGGCCATCGGGCGCCACGCTCACATCTTCTGCCAGCAGGCCGTAGCCCGTGGCGGTTTCATCGAGCGAGCCCACCAGCAGGCTGTCGAACATCAGCTCAGACAGGTAGGCCGGGGCGCTGCCCTTGATGGTGAAGGGGTTGTATTTGTCGAAAGTGGAGGTGCGCAGATTGCTCACCAAGCGCAGCTCCCCGCCCTTGGGCGCCTGCGGGTGGACGTAATCAAAGTGCGCAAACCCGCTCGGGTAGCGTGGCGACTCCCACAGCGCATACGCATGGGCCGCCCAGGTGGGCTGCACCGCCAAACCGAGGAACGAGAGCAAACAAAGGCGCCAAAACTGCATGCGACAATTCTGCACCACACCTGCCTTGCGCGCTGTGGGCGCCCTGCCCACAGCGCTTTGTCTTTTTATTTTCTGGAGAACATCCATGGGTTTCCTCGCTGGCAAGAAGCTGCTTATCACGGGCGTGCTGTCCAACCGCTCCATCGCCTACGGCATTGCCCGCGCCTGCCATCAGCAAGGCGCCGAGCTGGCCTTCAGCTATGTGGGGGAGCGCTTTAAGGGCCGCATTACCGAATTTGCAGCAGAGTTTGGCTCCAGCCTGGTATTTGATTGCGATGTGGCCGATGACGCGCAAATCGAAAAAATGTTCACCGACCTGGCCGCTGCCTGGGGCACGTTCGACGGCTTCGTGCATAGCATTGGTTTTGCGCCGCGTGAGGCGATTGCCGGTAATTTTTTGGAAGGCCTGAGCCGCGAGGGCTTTCGCGTAGCGCACGACATCAGTGCTTACAGCTTTCCCGCCATGGCCAAGGCCGCCCTGCCCTACCTGAACGACCAGTCTTCGCTGCTCACACTGAGCTACCTGGGCGCGCTGCGCTCTATTCCCAACTACAACACCATGGGCTTGGCCAAAGCCAGCCTGGAAGCCAGCGTGCGCTATTTGGCCGAAGCCGTGGGCCGCACGCCCGATGGCCGCAGCATCCGCGCCAACGGCATTTCTGCTGGCCCCATCAAAACGCTGGCCGCCAGCGGCATCAAAGACTTTGGCAAGCTGCTGGGCCGCGTGGCCGACGCCGCGCCGCTGCGCCGCAACGTCACCATTGAGGACGTGGGCAATGTGGCCGCGTTCCTGCTGTCGAACCTGGCCAGCGGCGTGACGGCAGAAATCACCTACGTCGATGGCGGCTTCAGCCAAACCGCTGGTTTGAGCGCTGACCAGGTCTGAACCTGGCACAGCCACCCCTGAACCCGTGGCGTGGTCACCCGCCACGGTTTTTTGAGCTAAATTGGCCTCTAAGCCGCACCAGGAAAGCGCAAGCAGCTATGGTTTTTGATGTGCTTCAGCCATGCTGCAGGCATAAAAAAACCGGGGTTTCCCCCGGTACATGGTGAAGCTCAGGGCGCTGTGGGCGCCCCGCAAGCTCAGGCTTGGGAAGATTCCACGTTGCGCAGGTGCGTGTAAATCTTGTCCTTGAGCTGAAGCTTTTCTTTTTTCAGGTTTTCAATTTCGATGGCCGTGGCTTGGACAATGCGGGCTTCCATGTTTTTGATTTGCTGGTCCATTTCGTTGTGCTTGTCGAACAGGCGGGTGAAATGAGCGTCATTGCCCTTGAGTTTGGTAATCAGGTCACGGTATTCGGGAAACATCGGCACTCCTTGAAGGCTGTAATAACAGAAACCTGATTTTACGAAGGGACACGCCTGCTGGCTGCGCCGGGCTGCAAAAAAAGCCCTTTGCAGCACACAAAACACCCCACACACACCCGCATGGGCCACACAGAAAGGGTTTGACATGTGTTTTGCCAGGGTGCTGCGGCAGTGGATGTGGTGGGCCCTGGGGCCGTGCTTGCTGGTGTTGGCCTTGACGGCACACACCCACGAAATGCCCCCGACCTTGGCACAGTCTTACCACCCAGGTATCGACGTGCAGGCCTATTGGGTAAGCGAAAAATACGATGGCGTACGCGCACTGTGGACGGGCGAGCAACTGCTGTCGCGCCAGGGCCTGCCGCTGCGCCCGCCCGCCTGGTTCACCGCAGGCTGGCCACGCACCGCGCTCGATGGCGAGTTGTGGGCAGGTCGGGGCCGCTTTGCCCAGGTGCAGGCCGTGGTGGCCAGTACCCAGGCCGACGACAGCGCCTGGCGCAGCCTGCGCTACATGGTGTTCGATATGCCCCAGCAGCCCGGCCCTTTTCATGCGCGTTTGCCGCAGTTGCAGTACACGGTGGCCGCCATCGGCCAGCCATGGGTGCAGGCCACGGCCCACTGGCGCGTTGCCAGCCACACAGAACTGCGCGCGCAGTTGCAACGCATCGAAGCCCAGGGCGGCGAAGGTCTGATGCTGCGCCACGACGCCGCGCCCTACCGGGGTGGCCGCAGCGACGATTTGCTGAAAGTGAAATCGTTTGACGACGCCGAGGCCACCGTGGTGGCCCACCTGCCTGGCCAGGGGCGCTACGCGGGCCAAACCGGCGCCCTCCTGGTAGAGATGCCCAGTGGCCAACGCTTTCGCCTGGGCAGTGGCCTGAACGCTGCGCAGCGGCGCATGCCGCCTGCCGTGGGAAGCACCGTCACCTACCGCTTCAATGGCTACCACGCCAGCGGCTTGCCACGCTTTGCACGCTTTTGGCGTGTGCGCACCGAGGGGGCACCTCCTGTAGCGCCGCCCTCTGGCGCTGCTTCCACACCCTGAGCGCTCCAGCACATGGCGAAATCTATAATCTGCGGTTCCCCTGAAACGGCAGCAGCGCCGCCTGTGCGCGGCTTTTTAACCGCAAATCCATGAGCCACCCTTCCAGCACTCCCCCCTTCTCCGTCGCTGACATCCGCAAGAGTTTTTTGGACTTTTTCGCCTCCAAAGGCCATACGGTGGTGGCATCGAGCCCGCTGGTGCCGGGCAACGACCCGACGCTGATGTTTACCAACTCGGGCATGGTGCAGTTCAAGGACGTGTTCCTGGGGACGGACAATCGCTCGTACGTGCGAGCAGCTTCCGTGCAGGCATGTCTGCGCGCTGGCGGCAAGCACAACGACCTGGAAAACGTCGGCTACACCGCGCGCCACCACACTTTCTTTGAAATGCTGGGCAACTGGAGCTTTGGCGACTACTTCAAGCGCGAGTCGCTGAAATGGGCGTGGGAGCTGCTGACCGAGGTGTACCAACTGCCCAAAGAGCGCCTGCTGGCCACCGTGTACCAGGAGGACGACGAGGCCTACGACATCTGGACCAAAGAAATCGGCCTGCCCCCCGAGCGCGTGATTCGCATTGGCGACAACAAGGGCGGGCGCTACAAATCGGACAACTTCTGGATGATGGCCGACACCGGCCCCTGCGGCCCCTGCTCGGAAATTTTCTACGACCACGGCCCCGAAATCCCCGGTGGCCCTCCGGGCAGCCCAGACGAAGACGGGGACCGCTACATCGAAATCTGGAACAACGTGTTCATGCAGTTTGAAATGCATGAAGACGGCTCCGTCACCCCCCTGCCCGCGCCGTGCGTGGACACGGGCATGGGCCTGGAGCGCCTGGCGGCCATCTTGCAGCACGTACACAGCAACTACGAAATCGACCTGTTTGACGCCCTGATCCGCGCCGCAGGCCGTGAAACCGGTTGCCAAGACCTGGCCAACCCTTCGCTGAAGGTGATTGCCGACCACATTCGCGCCACGGCGTTTTTGGTGAGCGATGGTGTCATCCCCAGCAACGAAGGCCGTGGCTATGTGCAGCGGCGCATCGTGCGCCGTGCTATCCGCCACGGCTACAAACTGGGGCAAAAAACGCCCTTCTTCCACAAGCTGGTGGCCGATTTGGTGCGCCTGATGGGCGACGCTTACCCCAAGCTGCGCGAGCAAGAGCAGCGCATCACCGAGGTGCTGAAGGTCGAAGAAGAGCGTTTTTTTGAAACACTGGCCCACGGCATGGAAATTCTCGACAGCGCCTTGGCCGGTGGTGCCACCACCTTGGCAGGAGAGGTCGCCTTCAAGCTGCACGATACCTACGGCTTCCCGCTGGACTTGACCAACGATGTGTGCCGCGAACGTGGCCTGAGCGTGGACGAAGCGGGCTTCAACGCCGCCATGCAGCACCAAAAGGAAACAGCCCGCGCTGCCGGTAAATTCAAAATGGACAAGGCGCTGGAATACCACGGCCGCGCCAACCAGTTCACCGGTTACGAGCAGCTGGCGCATGGCGCAAAAATTGTGGCCCTGTACGTGGACGGCACCAGCGTCGCTGCCTTGTCATCGGGCCAACAGGGCGTGGTGGTGCTCGACAGCACCCCCTTCTACGCCGAAAGCGGTGGCCAGGTGGGTGACCAAGGCAGCATCAGCGCTGGCAGTGCCCTGTTTGAGGTGGCAGACACGCAAAAAATCAAAGCCGATGTGTATGGCCACCATGGTCAACTGAGCCAAGGCACGCTCAACGTGGGCGACCATGTGCAAGCCGAAGTGAACACTGCCTTGCGGGCAGCCACGGTGCGCAACCACTCGGCCACCCACCTCATGCACAAAGCCCTGCGCAGCGTGCTGGGTGAACACGTGCAGCAAAAAGGCAGCTTGGTCACACCCGAGCGCACGCGCTTTGACTTCACCCACAACGCCCCCGTCACCAGCGCGCAAATGCGTGCCATTGAGCGCCTGGTGAACGAAGAAATTCTGGCCAACACCGCCACCGATGCGCGCGTGATGGACATTGAATCGGCCCAAAAAACCGGTGCCATGATGCTGTTTGGCGAAAAGTACGGTGAAACCGTGCGCGTGCTGGACATTGGCACCAGCCGCGAACTGTGCGGTGGCACCCACGTGCAACGCACAGGCGACATCGGCCTGTTCAAACTGGTGGCAGAAAGCGGCGTGGCCGCAGGGGTGCGCCGCGTGGAAGCCGTGACAGGCGCCAACGCCCTGGCCTACCTGCAGCAGCTGGAAGACACGGTGGAGCAAGCCGCTGGCACCCTGAAAGCACCAGCCACCGAACTGACCAGCCGCATCGCCGGCACGCTTGACGCCATCAAGCAGCTGGAAAAAGAAGTGGCCGCCCTCAAAGGCAAGTTGGCCTCCAGCCAGGGTGATGAATTGCTGAACCAGGCGGTGGACGTGCAAGGCGTGAAAGTGCTGGCCGCCCGCCTGGAAGGCGCGGATGCCAAAACCCTGCGCGACACCCTGGACAAGCTCAAAGACAAACTGGGCGGTGCCTGCGCCATTGTGCTGGCCAGCGTGGAAGGCGACAAAGTGCAGCTGGGCGCTGCCGTGGGCAAAGACGCGCTGGGCCGACTCAAAGCCGGTGAGTTGGTGAACTACGTGGCCAGCCAAGTCGGTGGCAAGGGCGGTGGCAAGCCCGATATGGCCATGGCCGGTGGCACCCAGCCTGCCGCCCTGCCCCAAGCGCTGCAAAGCGTCGTCGCCTGGGTACAGGCCAAGCTGTAATCAGCTGCAGCGGCTTATCAAGCTCAGCCCCCGCCTGGTGTGCGGGGGCTTTTTTTAGAGCGTGTTCACGATCTCGCGCGAAGGGGTGCAGGATGCGGATCGGGATGGGCTGCTAGGCGCAAACCGCAGCAATAGCCTTGCTATTGCGAGGATTTGCAACAACGCAGACCGCCCGATTCCGCGCCTGCACACC
>JAYRPZ010000102.1:0-86283 GCA_041910915.1 Acidovorax sp. | reverse complement strand
GGTGTGCAGGCGCGGAATCGGGCGGTCTGCGTTGTTGCAAATCCTCGCAATAGCAAGGCTATTGCTGCGGTTTGCGCCTAGCAGCCCATCCCGATCCGCATCCTGCACCCCTTCGCGCGAGATCGTGAACACGCTCTAAATCCCGGCGCTGCCACGGGCGCAGTGGGCTGGCGCACAATCGCCGCCTTTTCGCACCCCCGACTGCCGACCCAGGAGACTTGCACCATGGCCAACCGATTGACACAAATTGCCACGCGTACCGGCGACGATGGCACCACCGGCTTGGGCGACAACAGCCGCGTCTCTAAAGCCAGCCCGCGCCCGCACGCACTGGGTGAAGTGGACGAACTCAATTCCCACATTGGCCTGCTGCTGTGCGAGAACTTGCCTGCCGAGATGCGCGAGCTGCTGATCGACGTGCAGCACCAGCTCTTCAACCTGGGCGGCGAGCTGTCCATCCCCGGCTACGAACTGCTGCAAGAGCAGGCGCTGGTGCAACTCGATGAGGCGCTGGCGCACTACAACGCGCAGCTGCCGCGCCTGCAAGAGTTCATCTTGCCCGCTGGCACGCGCGCGGCCTGCCAGGCCCATGTGTGCCGCACCGTAGCCCGGCGCGCCGAGCGCGCCGTGGTGGCGCTGCAGGAGCATGAAACCATGCGCGCTGCGCCGCGCCAATACCTCAACCGCTTGTCGGACCTGCTGTTTGTGCTCTCGCGCGTGTGCAACCGACTGGATGGCGGGCAGGAGGTGTACTGGAAGAGCGAGCGCCTCGCCACCCGCTGAGCGCCTGGCTGCTGCGGTGCGGCCATCGTCCTACCGGACGATGCGCCTCAGCAGCGCAGTGCCCAAGATGCCCTATCTCCCCGCATCTTGAGGACACTGCCCATGAAAGCTCCCCCCGAATACGTCGCCGCACACGGTCTGCTGCGCGGTAAATCTGTGCTCGTCACGGCCGCCGCTGGCGCCGGTATTGGTTTTGCCGTGGCCCAGCGTGCTGCTGAAGAAGGCTGCCGCAGCCTGGTGATTTCTGACGTCCACGAGCGCCGCCTGAACGACGCCGTGGCCGCACTGCGGGAAAAAACCGGCCTGGCCGACATCCATGGCCTGCTGTGCGACGTGAGCCAGCAAGACCAGGTGGATGCCCTGATGGCGTTTGCCGAAGAACGCACGGGTGGCGTGGATGTGCTGATCAACAACGCCGGTCTGGGCACCAGCCGCCGCTTGGTGGATATGCCTGACGCGGAGTGGCACAAGGTCATTGACGTGACCCTCACCGGCACCTTCCGCATGACGCGCGCTGCCTTGCAAGTGATGCAGCCCCGTGGCCGTGGCGTGATCGTGAACAACGCTTCCGTGCTGGGCTGGCGCGCCCAGGTGGAGCAGGCGCATTACGCCGCTGCCAAGGCGGGCGTGATGGCGCTGACGCGCTGCGCCGCCATGGAAGCGGCCGAGTTCGGCATTCGCATCAACGCCGTGGCACCCTCGATTGCCATCCACGCCTTCTTGAAGAAATCGGCTTCGGAAGAGTTGCTCAATGAACTGTCTGCCAAAGAAGCCTTTGGCCGTGGTGCCGAGCCTTGGGAAGTGGCCAACGTCATGATCATGCTGGCCAGCGACTACACCTCCTACATGACGGGCGAAGTCGTCTCCGTCAGCTCGCAACGGGCCTGAAAGAGAGCACGCTGTATGGCACAAGTTTTCAATTCTGCGGCGGCTGTGCTGCAGGCGGTGGGCCAGGACCTGGGCACCACCGACTGGTTATCCATCAGCCAAGAGCGCATCCAAACCTTTGCCGATGCCACGGGCGATCACCAGTGGATTCACGTCGATCCCGAGCGTGCGCGCCAGGGCCCCTTTGGTACCACCATTGCCCACGGCTACCTCACGCTGTCGCTGGCCAACCTGTTTTTGCCCCAGCTTGTGCAGTACGAAGGGTTGAAGATGGGCGTGAACTACGGCTGCGACAAGGTGCGCTTTCCAGCCCCCGTACCTGTGGGCTCGCACGTGCGTGGCCACGGCCAGGTGATGGCCGCAGAACCCGTGGCGGGCGATGGCGTGCAGGTCACTGTGCGCATCACCGTCCAGATCGAAGGATCGGACAAACCTGGCTGTGTGGTGGACACCATCAGCCGCCTGTTTTTTGAAGGAACACCCGCATGAGCAAGAACGCACAAGACGCCGTCATCGTCTCCACCGCCCGCACCCCCATTGGCAAAGCCTACCGTGGTGCCTTCAACGACACCGAAGCGCCGGTGCTCGGTGGTCATGTGATTCGCGCCGCCCTGGACAAGGCTGGGGTGCAAGGCCACGAAGTGGATGACGTGATTTTGGGTATTGCTGCGCAGCAAGGCACGCAAGGCTACAACCTGGGCCGCCTGTGCTGCTACACCGCAGGCTTGCCCGAGAGCGTGGGCGGCATGGCCATGGATCGCATGTGTGCTTCGGGCCTGGTGAGCATTGCCACCGCTGCCAAGGGCATCATGACCGGTGAGATGGACATCGCTGTCGCGGGCGGCCTGGAGTCGATTTCGCTGGTGCAAAACAAGCACAAGAACAGCTACCGCGCGCAATCCAAGGCGGTGCTGGCGGCCATGCCCACGGCCTACATCCAGATGATTGAAACGGCAGAAATCGTCAGCCGCCGCTACAACATCAGCCGCGAAGAACAAGACGCTTACTCCCTGCGCAGCCAGCAGCGCGTTGCTGCCGCCCAGGCGGCGGGTCTGTTTGCCGATGAAATCGTGCCCCTGACCACCAGCAAGCTGCTGTTTGATAAAGAAGGCAACGAAACCGGCCGCGAAGAAGTCACGCTGCTGCAAGACGAAGGCAACCGCGCCAGCACCACGCTGGAGAGCTTGCAAGCGCTCAAGCCCGTGTGGAAAAACGGCCAATGGGTGCCACAAGGTGAATTCATCACCGCCGGCAACGCCTCGCAGCTCTCCGATGGCGCCAGCGCCAGCGTCTTGATGAGCCGTGCTCAGGCCGAGCGCCGTGGCCTGGCTGCGCTGGGCACCTACCGTGGCCTGGCAGTGGCTGGTTGTGGTGCAGACGAGATGGGCATTGGCCCCGTGTTTGCCATTCCCAAGCTGCTGGCACGCCACGGCCTGAAGGTCGAAGACATTGGCCTGTGGGAAATCAACGAAGCCTTTGCCTGCCAAGTGATCTATTCGCGCGACCAACTGGGCATTCCAGACGATCGCCTCAACGTCAACGGCGGTGCCATTGCCGTGGGCCACCCGTTTGGTATGTCTGGTGCCCGCCTGGTGGGCCATGCGCTGCTGGAAGGCCGTCGCCGTGGCGTGCGCTACGTGGTGGTCAGCATGTGCATTGGCGGCGGCATGGGCGCCGCAGGCTTGTTCGAGCTGGAATAAGCGCCATCTCTTGCGCCATTTGCTATTGATTAAGTAGCTGCTAGTGCTTGCTGGACAAGCGCTAGAGGCCAATTTCACATGATTTTGAGGGACTTCTGTATGGGTACCACCCCCTTTGCCCCCCGCACGCTGGAAGAGCGCATCGACCGCCTGGAGTCGATCGATGCCATCCGCCAGCTGGCAGGCAAATACTCCCTGTCGCTGGATATGCGCGACATGGATGCCCACGTCAACTTGTTTGCTCCCGACATTCGCGTGGGCAAAGACAAAGTGGGCCGCGCCCACTTCAAGGCCTGGCAAGACGACACGCTGCGCGACCAGTTCACCGGCACCTCGCACCACCTGGGCCAGCACATCATTGAGTTCGTCGATGCCGACCACGCCACGGGCGTCGTGTACTCGAAGAACGAACATGAGTGCGGCCCCGAGTGGGTCATCATGCAAATGCTGTACTGGGACGACTACGAGCGCATCGACGGCCAGTGGTACTTCCGCCGCCGCCTGCCGTGCTACTGGTACGCCACCGATCTGAACAAGCCCCCGATTGGCGACATGAAAATGCGCTGGCCAGGGCGCGAACCCTACTGGGGCACTTTCCACGACCTGTTCCCCAGCTGGAAAGAGTTCTGGGCCCAGCGCCCTGACAAGGACAGCCTGCCCCAGGTCGCTCCTCCCGCGCCGCTGGAGCAGTTCCTGGCCACCATGCGCCGTGGCACCCCCGCGCCCAAAATGCGCGTGCGCTGATTCTGGAGAACCGCGATGAACCTTCCTCACTTGTTCTCCCCCACCAAGCTGGGCGCGCTGGAGCTGGCCAACCGCATCGTCATGGCCCCCATGACGCGCAACCGCGCTGAGCCCGATGGCACCCCCACGGACTTGATGGCCGAGCACTACGGCGCCCGTGCCCAGGCTGGCCTGATCGTGGCTGAAGGCGCATGGCCTGAAGTAGACGGCCAAGCCTATTGCCGCCAACCCGGCATTGCCACGCCTGCGCACATCCAGGGCTGGCGCCGCGTGACCGATGCTGTGCATCAGCGCGGTGGCCGCATCGTGCTGCAGATCATGCATTCCGGGCGCATTGGCAGCCGCCACATCAAGCCTGCTGGTGCGCGCACCGTCGCGCCTTCTGCAGTGGCTGCGCGCGGTGAAATTTGGACCGATGCCGCAGGTATGCAGCCGTTTGACGTGCCCGAGGCCTTGACCACCGAAGAGGTGAAGGCCGCCATTGCCCAGCACCGCCAAGCAGCGCTCAATGCGCGCGAGGCCGGTTTTGATGGCGTGGAGCTGCACGGCACCAGTGGCTATTTGTCCATGCAGTTTCTCAGCTCGGGTACCAACCAGCGCCAAGACGCCTACGGCGGCAACGCTGCGCAGCGCGCCCGCTTTGCCGTGGAGTGCTTGCAAGCCATGGCCGAGGCGATTGGCGCTGACCGTGTGGGCCTGCGCTTGAACCCAGGCAACACCTACAACGACACCTCGGATGAAAACTCTGGCGCTACCCACGCTGAGCTGATGCGCCAAGCGCGTCCGTTGGGCTTGGCTTACCTGCACGTGATGCGTGAGGCCAGCGCAGACATCAATGCTTTCGCCCTGGCGCGTGAGCATTTCGGTGGCCCGCTGATCCTCAACGACGGCTTTGACGCGACCAGCGCCGAAGCGGCCGTGGCTGCAGGCCAAGGCGAAGCGGTGTCGTTTGCGCGGCATTTCATTGGCAACCCTGATCTGGTCGAGCGCCTGCGTCAGGGCCTGCCTTTGAGCAAGTTTGACCGCCGCACCCTCTACACCGCGGGTGCTGCCGGTTACAACGACTACCCCCTCGCTACGGCCTAAATGCGAGGTGCTCCCCACCTGTGTTGGTGGGGAGCGGTCAGGGGCTAGACCACCAGGCGCGAGTGGCCTACGCCTGCACTTTTGTCCACCCGGATTTGCACCGGGATGCGCTCTTGCAGCGCTTGCACATGGCTGATGATGCCAATCATCTTGCCGCTGGCGTTCAGCGCATCCAGCGCACTGAGCGCCACTTCGAGCGTGTCGCCATCGAGCGTGCCAAAGCCTTCGTCGAGAAACAGCGAATCGATGGAAGTTTGGGTGCTCACTAAGTCAGACAGCGCCAGCGCCAGCGCCAAGCTGACCAAAAACGCCTCCCCGCCTGAGAGCGTGCGCGTGTCACGCGCCACGTCGCCTTGCCAACTGTCCACGATATCCAGCTCCAGCTCGCCCGACGTTTTGCGCCGCAGCAGGTAGCGCCCGTGCAGGCGCGCTAGGTGCCGGTTGGCCAGGTGCAGCAGGTGCTCCAGCGTCAGCCCCTGCGCGAAGCGGCGGAATTTGTCGCCCTTGGCTGAACCAATCAGTGCATCCAGCCGCTGCCAGAGATCGCAGTCTTGCGTCTGCGTGGCGATGGTGGCCAGCAGTGCGGCCTGCTGGCTGCGACGCTGGGCGTCGTCGTTCAGGCGTGCCTGGGCTGCGCCCAGGCGTGCGCTGTGCGCGTGGCGCGTCTCTTCCAGGGTGTGTAGGCGTTCCTGTATGGCGGCGGCACTGGCATCGGTCACAGCCTGGGCTTGCAGTGCGGCGGCGCGGGCGTGTGCGTCGGCCTGCAGGGTGGCGTGGCGCTGCAGCGCGCTGTGCAGGCGTTCGTGCAGCGCCTGCAACTGGGCGCGCTCTGCCTCGGGCAGCAAGGCCTGGTGGTAGGCGGCTTCATCGGTCAACGGGCTGGCTTGCAGTGCCTGTAGCCAGGTGGCATGGGCGCTTTCTTGCGCACGTTGCAGGGCCTGCAAGCTGGCTTGGGCCTGCAGCAGCTGGCCCTGCAAGCTGGCAAGCTGCTGGGCTGTGGCGGCGACGGCCTGGGTGCAGGCTGGCAGTGTGTTGGGCAGGGCGCTTGGCTGGGTGCTTGGGGCCGCGTCGCTGGGAGTCGCCAGGCTGGCGCTGCGCTCGGCCCAGGTGGCGGCCTCGGTGCTGGCGGCGCTGCACACGCGCGTTTGCACCGCCAGCGCGGGGGTGAGCTGCTGCAGCCGTGCGTGCGCTGCCTGCCAGTGCTGCCACTCGGCTTCACGCGCTTGCAGCCAGGCGCTGGGGTCGGCGCCCGGCAGGGGCAGGCCTGCGCTGGCCAGTGCCTGGTGTAGGGCAGCAGTCTGTGCGTCCAGCTCGGCCTGCAGCGTGGTTTGCTGCTGGAGCACGGTGTGCAGGCGCGCTTGCGCCTCGCGTTCAGCTTGTTGCAGTGCGGTCAGCTGGTGCTGGGCTTGCTGCAAGGCGTGGGCGCGCTGGTGGGCCGCTTCGCGCGCTTGGGCGATGGCCTGTTCGTGCGCCTCTGCGGTGTGCAGCGCCTGCGCCAGTGCAGCGCTGTGGGCGCTGCAGCTGGCATGGGCTGTGGCCAGGGCGTGCGCGTCGTGCCAGCCTGCGGGGCCGGGGGCGTTGTCACCCAACGCAGCGCACAGCGCCTGCCAGCTGGTGGCGTCGGCCTGGGTGGCTTGTGCCAGCTGTTGCTGCTGGGCTTGCAGCACGTTCAGTCGGGTGTGCGTGGCAGCCAGATCGGCCTGCTGCTGGGCCTCTTGCGCCTGCAGTGCGGCCAGCGCCTGTTCCGCCTGCGCCAGGGCGTGCTGGGTGCGGCTGGGCTGCAGGGCGGTGTAGGCGGCAATGGCAGGATGGTCGTGCGCGCCGCACAGCGGGCAGGCTTCGCCCGGTTGCAGCGCCTGGCGGTGCGCTTGCAGGCTGTGGATGCGCAGCTCTTGTGCCAGTACCTGGCGCTGGCTGGCCACCAGTTCGGCCTGGAGGCGGCCTTGCGCGCGCAGATGCTCCAGCGCCTGGGCCTGCTGCATGGCGGCGGCTTGGCTTTCTTGCTCGGCCTGCTGGAGTGCCGTGTGCTGGGTGGCGTGCTGGCGGCGTTGTGCAGCGAGTGCTTGCAGTTGTTGCCACTGGTGAACTTGGCTATGGCTGGCTTGCCAGCGCGCGCGCAGCGTGGCCAGAGTGGTGCCTGGGCCTTGGGCCGCCAAGTGCTGGGCCAGGGCATCTTGCGCTTGTTGCAGTGTGTGCTGGGCTTGTTGCTCGGCCTGGGCCGCGGCGCTCACTTGCGCTTCTTGTGCGGCGAGCTGGGTGTGCAGGCTGTGGATATGTTTTTTTTCCTCGCTAGCGTCGTGCTGCAGCGTGGCCAGCTGCTGCGCTCCTGCCGCGTGCTGTGCCAGTTGCTGGCGCCAGCCGCTCAGCTGCGTGCCCAGCTGGGCGTGCGCAGCATGGGTGAGGAGGTCGTCCTGCACCTGCTGCTGCTCGTGCTGCAGTGCCACCAGGGCCGCCTGGGCCTGTTGCGCCTCTTGCTGCGCCAAGGCGTGGGCATGGTGGTGCAGGGCGTGCTGGCTGGCTTGCGCCTGGTGCAGCTGTGCTTGTAGCTGCTGGCATTGCACCGCCGTGTCAGTATGCGCGGCCTGGGCCTGTTGCCAAGCTTGGTACAGCGGCTGCAGGGCCTGGGCCGGGGTGCTGCGGGCCAGGCGCTGCAGCGCGGGTGCTGCCTCGTCCAGTGCTTGCTGGGCCTGGGCGTGCGCCGCATCGGCAGCCTGGGCGGCGTGTTGGGCCTGGGCCACCTGCTGCAGCCATTGGTGCTGGGCCAGAACCTGGCTGTGTTCGGCCTGCAGCTCCACCAGGGTGGTTTGCAGGCTGTCGGCTTCGGCCAGCAGGGCGGTGTGGGCCTCGGTGCTGAGCAGCTGCATACCGTCGGCCTGGGCTTGCAGGTGCTCCAGCGCCTGGCGGGCATCGCGGGCGCGCTCGAACACGGCCTGCGAAATCTGGCCGTAAATTTCCGTGCCGGTCAGCTCTTCCAGCAGTTCGGCGCGTTCGTTGGCTTTGGCTTCCAGAAAGGCCGCAAACCCGCCTTGCGCCAGCAGCATGGACTTGGTGAAGCGCTCAAAGTCCAGCCCGGTGAGGGTGGCAATGCGTTTGAGTTTTTCGTTGCTGTGCGTGGTGAGAATCGTGCCTGTGCCAGTGGCTGCATCGATCTGTGCCAGCTCTACCTTGGGCGGCTGCAGGGCGCCGTCCACCTTGTCGCGGGCGCGGCGCTGGCTCCAGAAGGCCCGGTACAGGCTGCCTTGCACCTCGAACGTCACTTCGGCCAGGCAGTCGGCGGTGTGGCGCGTCATCAGGTCGTTGCTGCTGGCGCCCACGCTGGGCAGGCGCGGTGTTTGGTGGTACAGCGCCAGGCAGATGGCATCGAGCAGCGTGGACTTGCCCGCGCCCGTGGGGCCGGTGATGGCAAACAGGCCGTTGCCCGCAAAAGGCGGCTGGCGAAAGTCCAGCGTCCACTCGCCTTTGAGGGAGTTGAGGTTTTTCAGTCGCAGGGCGAGGATTTTCATGCGGCCTCCGCGTCGGGCATGTGCAGTGCGGCCAGCACGCTGCGGTAGCGCGCCTGCAGCGCGGCGTGCTCTTCTGGGGGCAAGGTTTCTTGCGCCAGGCGGCGCTCGAACACCTCGTACGGCGTCAGCTCGTGCAGCGATTCCCCCGCCTGCGCTGCCAGCTGGGGCGCGCTGCTGCCGCGCTGGCGGCGTACGCGCAGCACCCGCACGGGCAGGCCTTGCGCCAGTGCGCCCATGCGCGCGGCCAGATCGGGCAGGTAATCGTCGGTGTGGATGCACACCTCCAGCCACACCGGGCGCTCGGGCGTGCCGGGAGCCGCAGCGGCTTGCAGCGCGGCGGGCAGCGTGGCCAAGGTGCCCGCCACGGCGGCCATGGGCTGGAACACGGGCACGGGCAGCGGGGTAACGGCCTGCAATCCTTGATCGTTCAGATCGACCAGCAGCATTTCTTTGCGCCGGTGCAGTTCGTCAAACCCCAGGGCGATGGGCGAGCCGCTGTAGCGAATGTGCTCCAGCCCACCCACTTTTTGCGGCTGGTGGATGTGGCCCAGGGCAATGTAGTGCGCAGGCGGAAAGGCGTTGGTGGGGAAGGCCTCCAGCGCGCCCACGTAGATTTCGCGCACCGACTCGCTGCGGCTGGCGCCTACGGTGGTGAGGTGGCCGGTGGCGATGAGTGGCAGCCGCGTGCCGTGGCTGCGCTCCCACGCTGCTTGCTGGGCCAGGGCGGCGGCATACACCTGGGCGTAGGTGGCAGCAATGGCGCTTTGCAGGGCCTGTTGCTTGTCTTGCGCGCTTTGCCCAGCCTGGCTGGTTTGCACGTCGCGCGCACGGATAAAGGGCAGGGCGCAGACGATGCAGCCCGGCCCCCCATCAGCACGCCGGGGCAGTGTGACCACGTGCTGCTGCGGCGCACCCGTGGCCGCGATCACGGTGGTGTTCAGGTGCTGCAGCAGCGGCAGGCTTTCGCCCAGCACGCTGACGGCATCGTGGTTGCCGCCCAGTACCAGCAGGGCCGTGCCCGCCTGGTGCAGGCCCGCAATCAGGTGGTGGTACAGCGTGCGCGCGTAGCTGGGTGGGGCGCTGGTATCAAAAATATCGCCGACCATCAGCACGGCATCCACTTGGTGCTCTGTCACTTGGGCGAGCAACCACTCGATCAGTGCCGCGTGCTCGGCCTGGCGGCTTTGGCCCATGAAGTGCTGGCCCAGGTGCCAGTCGGAGGTGTGAAGAAGGCGCATACGAAAGTGCAGTGTGTGGCTGGCGGGGTGGTCTGCCAGGAAGGGGCAGCGCGCTGTGGCATGGGTCGCTACGATACCGCCACCCCCTTCTTCGTTGGCCGCTGGTGGCCGCGATCTTGTTTACCCAAGGAGAATGTGTATGGCTTGGAGCCACCCCATCACGGCCAAATGGCCGGCACGCCACCCCGAGCGCCTGCAGCTGTATTCATTGGCCACGCCCAATGGCGCCAAGGTGTCGATTGCGCTGGAAGAAATGCAGCTGCCTTACGAGGCTCACTTGGTGAGCTTTGCCACCAACGACCAGTTCTCGCCCGAATTTCTCTCGCTCGCACCCAACAACAAAATTCCTGCCATCCTCGACCCGAATGGCCCCGGCGGGCAGCCCCTGGTATTGTTTGAGTCCGGTGCCATCTTGATCTATTTGGCAGAAAAAACCGGCCAGTTCCTGCCCCAAGACCCCGCCGCCCGCTACGAAACCCTGCAGTGGCTGATGTGGCAAATGGGCGGCGTGGGGCCGATGTTTGGCCAGCTCGGTTTCTTTCACAAATTCGCTGGCAAAGACTACGAAGACAAGCGCCCGCGCGAGCGTTACGTGGCCGAGTCGCGCCGCCTGCTGGGCGTGCTGGAGCAGCGCCTGACGGGCCGCGATTGGGTGATGGGCAGCCACTACACCATTGCCGACATGGCCATCTTCCCCTGGGTGCGCAATCTGGTGGAGTTTTATGGCGCGGGCGAGCTGGTGGGCTGGGGCGACTTCCCGCAGGTGCAGCGTGTGTTGGCCGCCTTTGTGGCACGCCCAGCGGTGCAGCGCGGGCTGCAAACACCGGCCTGAACACCACCCTAGGCTGCAATATGATATGTATTACATACTAAGCATTACGTAATACACCGTCCCTGCAGCCGCACTTTGGAAGGAATGTTGCATGAGCTTGTTTTCTACCCTGCCGCTGCCTGAACAACCCACCACGGTGGCACCCGATGGCTCGGACGTGCGCGTGCTGCTGGGCCTGGCTGGGGGTGGCATGGCCCACTTTGCCTTGGCCCCGGGCCAGGTGTCGCTGGCGGTGACCCACCGTACGGTGGAAGAGATTTGGTACATCGTTTCGGGCGGTGGGCAAATGTGGCGCAAGCACGGCGTACACGAAGACGTGGTCACGCTGGCGCCGGGCGTGTGCCTGACCATTCCGCTGGGCACGCACTTTCAGTTTCGTGCCCATGCCCATGAGGGGGTGGCGGCGGTGGCCGTGACCATGCCGCCGTGGCCGGGCGAAGGGGAAGCTTGCGTGGTGGCCGGGCCGTGGCAGCCCAGCGTCCGCCCGCACGAGGGCAGCGCATGAGTGCCGCGCTGCAGGTGTACGACGCCTGGGTGGAGGTGCCCGGCGGCCAGGTGTGGACGCGCAGCTGGTGCCCGCCGGACAGCCAGGCCGCCGCCTGGGTGCTGCTGCACGATTCGCTGGGCTCGGTCGAGCAGTGGCGCGGTTTTCCGCAGGCCCTGGCGCAGCACACAGGGCGGCGCGTGGTGGCGTACGACCGCCTGGGCTTTGGCCAATCCAGCGTGCGCCACACCCCGGCGCAGCACGACTTCATTGACGTGGAAGCGCAGCAGGTGCTACCTGCCCTCACCCAGGCGCTGGGCCTGCCGCGCTACGTGCTGCTGGGGCACAGCGCAGGCGCTGGCATGGCGCTGCGCGCCGCCGCTGAGCCAGGCAGTGGCTGCGTGGCGGTGGTGACTTTGGCGGGGCAGGCCTTCATTGAAGAGCGCACGCTGGAAGGCATCCGCGCCGCCCAGCGGGCGTTTGAAGACAGCGCGCAGTTCGCCCGCCTCACCCGCTGGCATGGCGAGCGCGCCCGCTGGGTGCTGGACGCCTGGACGCAGGTCTGGCTCTCGCCCGCGTTTCGCCACTGGTCACTGGGCGAGCACCTGGGGCGCATCACCTGCCCGGTGCTGGCCCTGCATGGCGATGCCGACGAATACGGCTCCAGCGCCTGCCCGCGCGCCATCGTCGAAGGTGTGGGCGGCCCCGCGCAGATGGCCTTGCTGGCCGATTGCGGCCACATGCCCCACCGCGAACACGAAAGCACCGTGCTGGCGCAGCTGCAGGCGTTTCTGGCAACCCACCAGGTGCCTTAGAGTGGGCAGTGTGTTTGAGGGTGTTTTTAGCCTCTAACCCTTGCTGCACAAGCGCAAGCAGCTTCTTTTTTGGTAGCAAAATCGGGCGCTGTGTGGGTCGAGCGGTGTACTTAGCAGGCGAGGGTGACGCCGTGGTGTCGCAGTCGGGCGTGGGGCTTTGGCGCATGGCGGCGGCGGTGCGCGTTAGGCTCTTGCTCTTTCCTGTTCTGTTGTGGAGTGATGTGTCTTATGTCCTTGCGTAGCCGTTTGTCTTTGGGTGTCTTGGCGCTGGTGTTCTCCCAGGCTGCATTCGCGCAACCCCCTTTGCTGCAGGGCCACAAGACGGGCGAGCAGGTGTACCAGGCGGTGTGCATGGCTTGCCACGACAGCGGCGTGGCGCACGCACCGAAGATGGGCGAGCGCACCGCCTGGGCGCCGTTGATTGAGGAAGGCCAGTCGGTGCTCACGGGCCATGCCTGGGTGGGGGTGCGCGCCATGCCCGCACGGGGCGGCAGCGATGACATTTCCCTGGTCGAGTTCGCCCGCGCTGTGGCCTACATGGCACGCGCCGCCGGAGCCACCTGGCAAGACCCCGATGCAAGCCAGATGCTGCAGATCGTGCATGAAGCCGACAAGCGTTTGGTCAAGACCATCAAAGAGCAAAAAGCCATGCAACGTGAACTGCACCGCCTGGCCAAGCGGGCGAAGCAAGACAAGTAAGGTAAGCGCTGCCGCTGGCCTGGGCGCTTGTTTTTCAGTAAAAAAGGTCTCTAGCCCTTTACTGGCAAGCGTAAGCAGCTATCAAAATAAAAGCAAAAATCGGCGCTGCTGTGGATGTGGTGTGGCGCAGGCCAGCGGGGCGCGCGCGTTCAGCTGGCGTTCATGTCCCCGTTCCTAGAATGGTTGGCATGACACATCCTTGCTTCACCCTTGGGTCTTCTTCCCGTTGGCAACGCCTGCTCGGCCCCGCCCTGGTCTGCGCAGGTGCTGTGCTGGCATCTGTCTGCGCACAGGCCAGCGCACCTTCTGAAAAAGTGTTTTGTACCGATGCGCCCCGTGCGCAATGGATGTCCGAGGCGCAGGCGCGCGAGCGTTTGCGGGCCCAGGATTACGTGCTGGTGAAGCACAAAATCTCCAGTGGTCATTGCCACGAGTTCTACGCTGTGGATGCCCAGGGCACCGTGGTCGAAAGCTACTTGCACCCCATTACGGGTGAGGTCGTTCGCACCACCCGCGTGCCAGCCCCGCCGCCACCGTCCAACAAGCCCTGAAGCCTCTGGGCGGCTCGCCAGCAGGGGCGCTAGGTTGCGGGCACCACGGCCTGCCCTGCCACCTGGCCTGTGGGCGGGCGCCCCACCGCCAGGTAGTGGCTGATGCGCCACAGGTGGTGCCCGGTGCGCTCCAGCCAGCGGTAGGCGTCGGCTTTGAGCAGCACGTTGGCGGCATCGCTGCTGTCGTGGTCGTCGCTGCCGTCGAGCAGCTCATGGCGCATTTGGCGAGACAGCTCGGTCAGCCCCACGGCGTTGACCTGCAGCTCGGGCAGCATATCGGTCAGTCGGTGCTCGCGCAGGCCACGCTCGGCCAGCTCCAAAATGGTCTGGTTGTGCGATAGCGCCCAGGCGTAGCGCGGTGAGGTCAGGTCGATGCCTGCGCGCAGCAGGTCGTCTAGCCGAACGCGCAGGCGCAGCAGGTGGTCGATGGCGTGCAGCTGCGCAATGCGCTGCGCCGTGGCGGCGCGGTCGCTGGGCAGCATTTCAATGCGGCTGACGAAGGCGTAGGTAGTCTCTAGCGAGCGTCCCAGGGCTTGCAGCCGCCCGGGCTCCAGTGCTGCGCTACCAGCGAGCAGTTCGCGGTAGGCCTGCAGCATCTGCACGGTGGTGTGTTCCAGTACCCGCTGCGACGCTTCCAGCGCCACGGCTGGCAGTGCCAGCAGCGAGTTGTCTAGGCGCTGCGTCAGGCTCTCGCCTTTTTCTGGCAGCAGGCGCTCCACCAGGCGCGCAAATTGCGGCACCACAGGCAGGAAAAGCACCACCCCCATGGCAATGAACAGCGTGTGAAACGCGGCCAGGCTCATGGCACCGGGCTCCAGTCCGGCGTGCCGCGCCAGCCAGTCGAGCACCCAAAACAGCAGCGGCAGCAGGGCAATGGCCAGGGCACCGGCCACCGCGTTGAACAAGATGTACGCCACGGCGGTGCGCTTGGCGTGGATGGTGCTGCCAATGGTCACCATGGCGCCGGTGAGTGTGGTGCCAATGGCCGCGCCCACCACCAGCGCGGAGGCTTGGTCGAAGTTGATGGTTTGCGTGTGCAAGGCCGTCAAGGTGGTGGCAATGGCAGCGGTAGAGGACTGCAAGATGGCTGTCAGGGCCAAGCCAAACAGCATGGTCAGGATGCTGGCGCCGTAGCCGCCCATGGGTAGACTGGCCAGGTTGAACACGGCGGCCAGGCCGCGCATACCCTCTTGCAGCGTGGTCAGGCCCATGAACATCATGCCAAAGCCCGCCAGCGCCAGCCCCAGTTCGGCCCAGCGCCCGCGTGCCATGAGCTTGAGCAGGGCACCTATGCCAATCAGGGGCAGGGTATAAAAGC
Source organism: Acidovorax sp. (assembly GCA_041910915.1). Classification (GTDB taxonomy): domain Bacteria; phylum Pseudomonadota; class Gammaproteobacteria; order Burkholderiales; family Burkholderiaceae_C; genus Paenacidovorax. The sequence continues at coordinate 71,642 of JAYRPZ010000102.1, read as the reverse complement.
CCAGGTTCACCTTCAGGCCCAGCCCGGCAACGATCCAGCCCGTGGCGGTGTTGCCCAGGCTGGCACCAATCAGCACCCCAATGGCCTGGTGAAAGCTGATGAGGCCGGCACTGACAAAGCCGATCAGCGCCACCGTGGTGGCCGAGGATGATTGCACCACCGCAGTGGCCAGCGTGCCCGAGAGCACGGCCTTGCCGGGGGTGCCGGTAAAGCGCGCCAGGGCTTGCTTGAGCGCATGGCCGCCGAAGGCCACCAGCCCCTGGGACAGCAGCATCATGCCGACCAGAAACAGCCCCAGGCCGCCGAAAAAAGGGAACAGCACGTTTTGCATCAGGTGGGGTCTCGTAGGTTGGCGGGCCTTACCAGCCGCTGGCGTCGTATTCGATCGTCAGGGGTGCGTGGTCGCTGAAGCGCTGGGTTTTGTACACCTGGGCGCGCAGCGCTGTGGCAGCCAGCCGGGGTGAGGCCAGGTGGTAGTCCAGCCGCCAGCCAACGTTGTTGGCATAGGCCTGGCCCCGGTTGCTCCACCAGGTGTAGCACTCGCCGGTGGTGTCGGGGTGCAACTGGCGGTACACGTCCACCAGGTGGTGCCCGGCGTCGCAGGGGGTGAGTAGCTCGGTCATCCAGGCGCGCTCTTCGGGCAAAAAGCCGCTGTTTTTCTGGTTGCCACGCCAGTTTTTCAGGTCTTTTTCCTGGTGGGCGATGTTGATGTCGCCACACAAAATGAACTCGCGCTCGGCGCTCAGTTGCTGCAGGTGCGGGCGCATGGCCGCCAGGAAGCGGAACTTTGCCTCCTGGCGCTCAGGCCCGGACGAGCCGCTGGGAAAGTAAGCACTGATGACGGACAAGCGCCGCGTGGGTGTGTCAAAACGCAGCTCCAGGTAGCGCCCTTCGGCATCGAATTCTGGCGGGCCAAAGCCCTGGCGCACGTCGCTGGGTGGGTGCCGGGTGTAGATGCCCACGCCGGAGTAGCCTTTTTTTTCTGCGCAGTGAAAGTAGCCGTGCAGGCCCGCGATGTGCTCAAAGCGCCCCAGCAGGTCGGGCACCTGGGCTTTCAGCTCTTGCACACAAATACAATCAGGTTGCTCGGCTGCCAGCCAGTCGTGCAGCCCTTTGCTGCTCGCCGAGCGAATGCCGTTGAGGTTGAGGCTGGTTAATTTGAACAAGGATGTTTCCATGGCAGATATCGGGGCGAGCGCCCAAGGCGAAGGCCGTTTGGCGCAAGAATTCGTGCAGTTTGCGGTGGAATCCGGCGTGCTCAGGTTCGGAGAGTTCAAAACCAAGGCCGGGCGCATGAGCCCGTACTTCTTCAATGCCGGTCTTTTCGACGATGGCGCCAAGATGGGCCGTCTGGCGCAATTCTATGCACAGGCCATCGTTGCCAGCGGCATTGAATTTGACATGGTTTTTGGCCCTGCGTACAAAGGGATTCCCCTGGCTGCCACCGTGGCCGTGGAGCTGGCGCGCCTGGGGCGTAACTACCCGTTTGCTTACAACCGCAAAGAAGCCAAAGACCACGGCGAAGGTGGCACGCTGGTCGGTGCGCCCTTGGCCGGGCGGGTGCTGATTGTGGATGACGTGATGAGCGCAGGCACTGCCGCACGTGAGTCCATCGCCCTGATCCGCGCAGCAGGTGCCCAGCCCCAGGCGGTGGCGATTGCCCTGGATCGCCAGGAAATGGCTACCGAAAACGGCCAGGATGTGCCCTACAGCGCCGTGCAGTATGTGCGCCAGCAGCTGGGCCTGCAGGTTTGCGCCATTGCCAAACTGGCAGATTTGTTGTCCTATCTCTCTTCCCAGTCAGGCACGGGCCTGCAAGAACATTACCCCCGCGTGCTCGCGTACCGCCAGCGCTACGGCGTGGAAGAAAGGAGCTGATTTGTGAAACCCGGCGTGTATGCCATGGTGGCCTGGCTCGCGCTGGGTGGGCCGCACCACGCGGTTGCGGCGCCAGAATCAGCACCAGCCAAACAGGTGTTCATCTGCACCGATGCGCAGGGGCGGCGTTTGACATCAGACCGGCCCATTCCTGAATGCATCGACCGCGAGCAGCGCGTGCTGGGGCCCTCGGGCACGCTGCGCGAGCGCCGGGGGCCGGTGTTGACCGAAGAAGAGCGGGCCGCCCAAGAGTTGCAGCGCCGCCGTGAGGCCGAAGAGCGTGCCCGCCTGCAAGAAGAGCGCCGCCGTGAGCGTGTCTTGATCGCGCGCTACCCCAACCAAGGCGCCCACGACGCCGAACGTGCCCAGGCTTTGCAGCAGGTTGATGACGTGACGGCGGTGGCGCACAAGCGCGTGGCCGAGCTGCAGGCGCAGCGCCTCAAGCTCGAAAGCGAAATGGAGTTCTACCAGCGCGACCCGAGCAAGGCCCCCATGCACTTGCGCCGAGCGATTGCTGAAAACCAGGATGCCGTGGCCGAGCAGCAGCGCTTTATCTCAGGTCAGGTGCAAGAAAAGCAGCGCGTCAACCAGCGTTTTGATGTGGAGCTGCTGCAGTTGCGCAAGCTGTGGGCCGAGCGTGACCGCCCGGTGCCCACATCTGGCGGCGCGGCCAAGCTGTGAGGGCACTGCCGGGCTGCACCCAGGCGCTGGCGCTTGTTCAGCGCACGCTGTAGTTCACCTGGAACATCAGCCCCGCTTTGCCCAGGATGTTGACCTGCCCGCTCCACTGCGGCGTGAACTGGTAGCCCACGGCGGGGATGGCCGTCACTCCCCAGCCGCTGCTGTGGTTGAATGGGATTTTCTTGTGGTAGGGCTCGCGGTAGCCATGGATCAGCCCACCTGTGAGCTTGGCATAGAAGCCGGGCGCGCTGTCGAACGGCTGGAAGCGCCAGCCGTAGTACAGGTACTGCGTGAATTGACCAAAAGAATTGTTGAACAGCGCCAAGCCAGCCAGTTGGCGCTCATCGAGCTGCTTTTCTGCTTGCAGCAGCCACACATAAGCGTGTTTTTGTTCATCGGGCTCCCACTCGTTTTCTTTCTTGGCATCCGAGTAGTGCCACGTGTAGGGGGCGTAGCCAAAAGTCCAGCCCGCGAGATTGGTAGATGTCTGGGCCGTCTGGGCCTGGGCGGCGGCGCTCAAGCCAGCTAAAGCACAGGCTACAACAGCAGTCGCAGCGCGAGAGAAGGAAACAATCGAGGGCGTGGTGTACATAGGGGCAACAGCGCGCAGCCGCGCATTGTGCCCGCAAGCTACATGGTGTCTTCAGGTGTAATGAGTGGTAAGCCGCTCTTGTCTCTCTGGCACAACACCGCTACCTTGCCGACCTATGCTTGCCACATCCCACTCCTCCCCCCAGTACGACCTGCAGGGCTTGATTGCTGCCATCGCCCAGTCCCAGGCAGAAGACGCGCTCAGCCCGCACATGCTTACGCCGACGCAATGGGAGTTGCTGGCCCCTTATTTGCAGCCTTGCGTCCTGGCGCTCAGCCAGGTGCTGTTCAACCAGGGGGTCTCTGACCGTACGCTGTATTTCTTGGAAAGCGGCAGCCTCAGTGTCCACTATGAAGATGCCAAAGGGCGGTTGCGCCTGGCCTTGGTCACGCCAGGGTCGGTGGTGGGTGAGGGGGGCTTTTTCTCCCAACGCCCGCGCACTGCCACAGTGCAGGCGGCTGCTCCGGCCAAGCTCTGGGGGCTGTCTGCTTTGCGCTTGACCGAGCTGAGCAACCGCCAACCCGCCGTTGCTTTGGGTGTTGCCATGGCAGCGGGTGCGGTATTGGCCAAGCGCTTGGGCAACCGCCGTCGTCGCGCGGCAGCCACCTGAGCCGGGTAGGACGGCGTTACACTTTCATACCTCGAAACCCCACCCATTTGATGAGTGGGGTTATTTTCCGTGTACCGGCCCCAGCGCAGCGGTTCGCAGGGGCGACCTTTCCTATGAAGGCCCAGTATGTCTCTGTTGAGTTGGTTGTTTCGCAAACCCGCTGCGAGCCCGCCTGCAATGCCCCGCCCTCAGGGGGCTGCACAGGGGGAGTCGCAGGCGTTTTTGCCGCCTGATGCCACGGTGCCTTTGGGCGGGGGGCGTCCCATTCCACCTGCAGCCAGCCGGGCTGCCAACCGCAAAAATGAGCGCATTGAGCGCCGCGAACTGCTCTATACCGTGGTGCGTGATGCCATGGTGCGCGCAGGTGTGTTGTCTGCAAGCTACAAATTCAAGGTGCTGTCACTGGATCAGCAGGGGCGCCAGTTCCTGGTGATGATTGACTTGGCGCACGAGTTCGGCAGCGACATGGCGCGTTTGAGTGAGCTGGAGGCCGTGATCGCCCAGATGGCCAAGGCGCGCTATGACATCTTGGTCACCGCTGTGTATTGGCGTACCCACGAGCACGTGGCAGTGGGGCAGTTGCCGAAAAATGCACCGGCGCCCAGCGCTGCACCCGCCAGCCCGCCAGAGAGCGCAGCCCCTCCCGTGTCGCCACTGCTGCCACCGCGCCCGGCGCCGCGTCCTGCGCCTCGGCCCAGTGCAGCACCTTTGGCGCCAGTAGCGCCCGCGCTCGACCCCATTGAGGCGGCCTTGCCAGTGATTGGCGCTGCTTCGGCCCCGGCGCCGCTGCAGCGCCAGGAACCAGCGCAGGGGCCGCTGCTGGGCCCGCGCACAGGCGCGCGCTTTGATCCCATTGAGGCCGACGAAGTGGCCGCCTTCAAGCGCGCGCTGTCGCAGGCTGGCGCGCCTGGCCCGGCACCTGCGCCCGTTGGTGTAACGGTGCATTCTGGGCCGAAGGTAGCGCCTGCCCCGCGTTCGAGTTACACCGGCTTTGAAGATACCGAGATGCCGGACGACGGCCACGGCTCGCCCGATCTCAGCCGCACACAGTACGGCGAACTGCAGTGAACGGTGGCGGGCTCAGTGCCCGTCAAAATCCACCAGGGTGAACAGCGTCAACCCGCTCTCGCGCAGCCGTGCCGAGCCTTGCAGTTGCGGCAAATCGACAATCGCGGCGCCCTCGCTGACCTGGGCGCCGAGTTTTTCCAGCAATTTTTTGCCAGCCATCATGGTGCCACCGGTGGCGATCAAGTCATCGATCAGCAGCACCCGGGCGCCGGGCTGCACGGCATCGGTATGCAGCTCGACGGTTGAGCTGCCGTATTCCAGCTCGTAGGTCTCTTGCACCGTGGTGAAGGGCAGTTTGCCCTTTTTACGGATGGGCACAAAGCCCACGCCCAGTTCGTAGGCCACCACCGAACCCAGGATGAAGCCGCGCGCGTCCAGCCCCGCCACCACATCGGGGCGCAACGCCCGGTCCATGTAGCGGTGCACAAAGGCATCGATCAGCACCCGAAACACCTTGGGGTCTTGCAGCAGCGGGGTGATGTCGCGAAACTGCACGCCCGGCGCTGGCCAGTCGGGCACGGTGCGAATGTGTTGACGCAGGTAATCGGAGACGCTGAAATGGGACATAGGCGGCCGCAAGGAAGAAAAAGCCCAGGCCCATCAGTGTAAACATCCCCTGCGCCGTGCCGATAATCCCGCCCATGACCCTTCACCCCACTGAGCGTGCGCGCCGCCAGGTCGAAGCCGAACTCGACCGCACCAGCGCCTTGCTGGCCGAAAAAACCCAGGAACTGGAGATGACGCTGGCCAGCGTGGCCCAGGGCGTGATCAAAGTCGATGCGCAAGGCCATGTGCGGGTGTTCAACCAGCGCGTGCTGGAGCTGCTGGCGTTGCTGTCTGAGCAGCTGCAGGGTGCCGCCCGGGTGAATGATGTGATCCGTTTCCAGCGTGCGCGGGGCGACTTTGGCACGCATCTAGAGCGCGTCACGGGTGCGGGGCGGGCCTACCTGGCCCAGGCCAGCACGCTGCAACCGGGCGAGCCGCCTGTGCCGCTGCCCGAGGTGTATCTGCGCCAAACGCCGTCGGGGCGCTGGCTGGAGGTGCGCACACACGTGCTGGAAGACGGTGGCTACGTGCGCACCTTTGCCGATGTCACCGAGCACATCACGCTGCAAGACGCACTGCGCGAGAACGAGGCGCGCTGGCGCAGCCTCACGCATTTGTCCTCGGACTGGTACTGGGAGCAAGACGCAGAATTTCGCTTCGTGCGTTTCGATGGCCGGGGCGACCACCGCCTCGGTCTGGACGACGACGACATTTTGGGCAAACGTCGCTGGGAGTTGCCCCATACTGGCGTGAGCCAGGCGCAGTGGGCGGCGCACCGGGCCCAGTTGGAGGCGCACGAAGTTTTTCACGACTTTGAAATGCAGCGCACCCACACCAACGGCACGGTGCAGTGGGTAGCCATCAGTGGCGAGCCGATGTTTGATGCCCAGGGCTGCTTTTGTGGCTACCGGGGCGTGGCGCGCGACATCACCGAGCGCAAACGGGCTGAAGGGCAAATTCAGCGCCTGGCGTTCTATGACGAGCTCACGGGCCTGCCCAATCGGCGTTTGCTGCACGATCGCATTGAGCAAATCGCGCGCTTGGGCGTGCGTGAGGGCAAACAAGGCGCTTTGTTGTTGCTGGACCTGGATAACTTCAAAACCATCAACGACAGCCTGGGCCATGAGTGGGGTGACCGTTTGCTTGAACAGGTCGGCTCGCGCCTGAGCGCTTGTGTGCGTGCCAGCGATACCGTGGCCCGCTGGGGCGGCGATGAGTTCGTGGTGGTACTGCAAGGGCTGCCTTTGGATACCTGCCAGGCGGCTGCCGTGACCGAGGCCGTGGCGCAAAAAGTGCTGCAGCTGCTAGGCCAGCCGCACTGGCTGGCAGGGCGCAGCGTACACAGCACGCCCAGCATTGGCATTACCTTGTTCCAAGATTGTGATGTGGGCGTGGCCCAGTTGCTGCAGCGCGCGGACATGGCCATGTACCAGGCCAAGCAGCGTGGGCGCAATACCTGGTGCTTTTTTGATGCTGGGATGCAGGCTGCCGCCCAGGCGCGTTCGGCCTTGGAGGCCGATTTGCGCGTGGCGCTGCAGCAGCGCCAATGCCTGTTGCACTTTCAGCGCATCGTCGATGCCCAGGGGCGCACGCTGGGGGTGGAGGCGCTGGTGCGCTGGCAGCACCCGCAGCGTGGCATGGTGTCGCCCGCCGAGTTCATTGCGGTGGCCGAGCAGTCGGGGTTGATCGTGGCGCTGGGCCAGCAGGTGCTGGAGCTGGCCTGTGCGCAGCTGGCGCAGTGGGCGCACCACCCTGTGTGCACACAGTGGTCGGTGTCGGTGAACGTGAGCGCGCAGGAGTTTCGCCAGCCTGGCTTTGTGCCACAGGTGCTCGACACCCTGGCGCGCCACCAGGTCGATCCACGCCTGCTCAAACTGGAGCTGACCGAAAGCCTGCTGCTGCACGATGTCGAGGAATGCATCACCAAAATGCGCGCCCTGCGCGAGCAAGGCGTGCAGTTCTCGCTCGATGACTTTGGCACGGGTTACTCCTCGCTGTCCTACCTCAAGCGCCTGCCGCTGGTGCAGCTCAAAATCGACCAGAGCTTTGTGCGCGACGTGCTCAGTGACCCCAACGACGCCGCCATTGCCTGCACCGTGATGGCGCTGGGCCGCAGCCTGGGCCTGGACGTGGTGGCCGAAGGGGTGGAGCACACGGAACAGCGCGACTTCTTGCTACAGCATGGCTGCGAGCGCTTTCAGGGCTACCTGTTTGGCCGCCCTGGCCCGGCGCACACCCTGCTGCCCGATGCTGCCAACTAAAACTTGAGCGGTTTTTGCTCTTTATTTAATAGCTGCTTGCGCTTGCTGCATAAGCATTTCAGGTCAATTTGATGCTGAAAAATGCCCTGCAGCAGGCCGCCAGGTGCGCGCCAGCACCTTGCAGGCACTTGGGGGCAGCTTGGTAGGCAAAAAATAAGGGTCAAATCGGCCTCTGGGCCGCTTGTAGCAAGCGCAAGCAGCTCCTGAAATAGGAGCATTTTTGGCCTTGTGGCAGTGGCTTCAGGCGGCGTGGCCGCCCAGCAGCTTGTCTTCGGCCAGCGCCAGGGCGGTGGGGTGGCCGCACAGCACCAAGGTGTCGCCCGCTGCCAGCAGGTGCTCGTCGTTGGCGGCTACCACCTGGCCGCTGCCCAGGCGCACGCTGACTACGCGCACCCCCATGGCGTGCAGCGCCATGTCCCCCAGGGGCTGGCCCAGGCTGCGTGCTTCGGGGGCGAGGGTGACGCTGCTCAGGCGTTCTTGCTCCTGGCTGGCGCTGTCGTCATCTGCGCCGTGGAAGTAACCACGCAACAGGCTGTAGCGCGCTTCGCGCTGCTCTTGCACCGTGCGCAGTACGCGGCGCATGGGTACGCCCAGCAGCGCCAGCAGGTGGCCCGAGAGCATGAGCGAGCCTTCCAGCGCTTCGGGCACCACCTCGGTGGCTCCGGCAGCTTGCAGCTTTTCCAGGTGGCTGTCGTCGTGTGTGCGAACCACCACCGGCACCTGCGGCGCGTGCCCGCGCACATTGGCCAGCACTTTGAAGGCGGAGGTGACGTTGTGGTAGGTGATGGCCACCGCGCTGGCGCGCGCCAGCCCCGCCGCTACCAGCGCCTGCAGGCGCGAGGCATCGCCAAACACCACCGAGTCGCCCGCAGCGGCGGCCTGGCGCACACGGTCGGGGTCGAGGTCCAGCGCCATGTAGGGAATGCCTTCGCGCTCTAGCAGCCGGGCCAGGTTTTGCCCGCAGCGCCCGTAGCCGCAGATGATGACGTGGCGTTCGCTGCGCATGGCTTTGCTGGCAATCGTCGTCATTTGCAGTGATTGCTGCAGCCAGTCGCTGGCCACCAGGCGGTTGACGATGGCGTTGCTGTGCTCAATCAAAAACGGTGTGGCCACCATCGACAGCACCATGGCGGCGAGGATGGGGTTCATCAGCGCGGGCTCCACCAGGCCGTGGCTGCGCGTGAGTGCCAGCAGCACAAAGCCGAACTCGCCCGCCTGCGCCAGGTACAGCCCGGTGCGCAGCGCCACCCCGGTGCTGGTGCCCGTGCCCCGCGCCAGCAGCAAGATGACGCCCGTTTTCAGCAGCATGGGCACCAGCACCAAGAGCAGCACCAGCGCCCAGCGCTCGATGAGGATGTGCCAGTCCAGCATCATGCCGACGGTGATGAAAAACAGCCCCAGCAGCACATCGTGAAAGGGCCGAATGTCGGTGCCCACCTGGTGGCGGTACTCGGTCTCTGACACCAGCACCCCGGCAATGAAGGCGCCCAGCGCCAGGCTCAGCCCGGCCTGCTCGGTCAGCCAGGCCAGCCCCAGGGTGATGAGCAGCAGGTTCAGCATGAACAGCTCGTCGCTCTTGCGCCGCGCCACCAGCGTGAGCCACCAGCGCATGAATTTTTGTCCGCCCCACAGCAGCAAACCCACCACCACGACGGCCTTGAGCAGCGCCATGCCCAATGCCCACAGCAGTTTGTCGGGCGAGCTGCCCAGCGCGGGAATGAGGATGAGCAGTGGCACCACGGCCAAATCCTGGAACAGCAAAATGCCCAGAATGCGCCGCCCGTGCTCGCTTTCCAGCTCGGCGCGTTCGGACATCATCTTCACCACGATGGCGGTGCTGCTCATGGCCATGGTGCCCGCCAGTGCCAGCGCGGTTTGCCAGCCCATGTCCCAGGCGCCGCCCAGCCACTGCGCCAGCACCAGCGCACCGGCCATGCCCAGCACCACGGTCAGCAGCACCTGCAGCAGCCCCAGGCCAAAGACGAAGCGGCGCATGGCGCGCAGCTTGGAGAGGCTGAACTCCAGGCCAATCGAGAACATCAGGAACACCACGCCAAACTCGCCCAGGTGGCGCACCCCCTCAGAGTTTTGCGCCAGCGCGAAAGCGTGTGGGCCGATCAAAATACCAGCGCTCAGATAGCCCAGCATGGGCGGCAGCTTGAGGCTGCGGCACACGACCACCCCGAGCACGGCAGCCAACAAGTACAAAAGCGTGAGAGCGAGCGATGACATTGCCCCATCCTAGCGCAGCCCCGTGGGGCTTTGAGGCGGCTCTTAAAATCGCTCCATGCCCCCTTCCGCTGCCTCTTTACCCCCCTTCGATGCTGCCCAGGCCCTGCACTTGGCGCGCCAGACCTGCGAGATCGAAGCCGCCGCCTTGCACGCCTTGGGCGAGCGCCTGGATGAGCGCTTTGCCCAGGCCGTGCAGCGCATGTTGCACACCCCCGGGCGGGTGGTGGTGATGGGCATGGGCAAGAGCGGCCATGTGGGGCGCAAGATTGCCGCCACTTTGGCCTCTACGGGCACGCCAGCGTTTTTCGTCCACCCGGCTGAGGCCAGCCATGGCGATCTGGGCATGGTGACCAGGCACGATTTGGTGCTGGCCATCTCCAACAGCGGCGAGAGCAGCGAACTTACCGCCTTGCTGCCGGTGCTCAAGCGCCTGGGTGTGCCCTTGCTGGCCATGACGGGGCAGCCGCAGTCCAGCTTGGCGCACCACGCCGATGTGGTGCTGGACACCAGCGTGGCGCGCGAGGCCTGCCCGCTCAACCTGGCCCCCACCACCAGCACCACCGTACAGCTGGCGCTGGGCGACGCGCTGGCCGTGGCGCTGCTGGATGCGCGCGGCTTTCGCGCCGAAGACTTTGCCCGTTCGCACCCGGGCGGCGCGCTGGGGCGCAAGCTGCTCACCCACGTGACCGACGTAATGCGCAGCGGCGATGAGCTGCCCGTGGTCGCGCCCGATGCTCCCCTGAGCACCATGATGCGCACCATGAGCGCCAAGGCGCTGGGCTGTGCCGTGGTGAGCAACGCACAAGGCCAGGTGCTGGGCATTTTTACGGATGGTGATTTGCGCCGTTGCATTGAAACCGGCATTGACCTGCGCACGGCCCAGGCAGCGCAGGTCATGCACAGCCAGCCGCGCAGCATTGCGGCCGATGCCCTGGCCGCCGATGCGGCTGCTTTGATGGAGCAGCACGGCATCACCAGCGTGCTGGTCACCGAGCCTGCCCCTCCCGGCCAGGCCCCGCTGCTGCGTGGCCTGGTACACATTCGCGACTTGATGCGCGCCAAGGTGATTTGATGCCTGCCTCTTCCCATGCCACTGCTCTGAGCCCTCTCACCCCCGTGCTACAGCACCCGCCGCAGCTGCTGCTGCGCGCGCAGGATGTGCGCGTGGTGTTCTTCGACGTGGATGGCGTACTCACCGATGGCGGCCTGTATTTTTCCGAGCATGGCGAGACGCTCAAACGCTTTCACACGCTCGATGGCCAGGGCATCAAACTGCTGCAGCAGGCGGGCATCGTGCCGGCGGTGGTGACCGGGCGCGACGCCCCGGCACTGCGCCTGCGCCTCAAAGCCCTGGGCGTAGAACACGCCCGCTTTGGCACCGAAGACAAGCTGCCCGCCGCCCAGGCCATCTTGCAGCAGCTGGGCCTGGACTGGCAGCACGCCGCCGCTATGGGCGACGATTGGCCCGATTTGCCCCTGCTGCGCCGCAGCGCCCTGGCGTGTGCCCCGGCCAATGCCCATGTGGAAGTGCAGGCGGTGGCGCACTACCGCACCCAGGCGCGCGGTGGTGAAGGCGCGGTGCGCGAGCTGTGCGATCTGGTGCTGATGGCCCAGGGCCGCTACCGCACCCTGTTGGCGCAGTACGCATGAAGGCGCGGGTGCGCCGCTGGGGCGATCGGCTGTCCCTGTACCTGCCGGTGCTGCTCATGGGCTTGTTGGCGCTGGGCACCTGGTGGCTGGTGCGCAATGCCCCGACCTTGCAGCGCACCACCCCGGTCAGTGCCCCCCGGCATGAGCCGGATTACACCTTGCACGGTTTTTCTGTGAAAACCTTTGATGCCAGCGGTGCGCTGCAAAGCGAAGTGCAGGGCCGCGTGGCCCACCACTATCCTGATACCGACACGCTGGAAATTGAGCAGGTGCGCCTGCGCTCGTTCTCGCCCGAGGGTCGGGTCACCCTGGCCAGTGCCCGCCAAGGTGTGAGCAATGCCGATGGCTCCCAGGTGCAGTTGCGCGGCGAGGCCCGCGTCACGCGCGAAGCGCTGCGCCTGCCGGGTGGCCAGTACCTGCCACGCTTGCAGTTTGAGGGCGAGTTTCTCCACGCCTGGACGCAAGAGGAGCGCGTGCGTTCGCACTTGCCCGTCACGCTACTGCGTGAGCGCGACCGCTTCAGTGCCGACAGCATGGAGTTTGACAACCTCACCCAGGTGCTGCACATGCAGGGCCGGGTGCGCGGTGAACTCCAGCCGCCTCGGCGCTCTTCGCGTTGACCTTGGCGCATGGCCCGCGCCTGCCGCGGGCGGGCATAAAAAAAGGCCCTGCAGGGCCTTGGATTGGGAGGGCTGGAACCTCCCGTGCTGCGTGCAGCGCTGTGGGTCAGTAGCTGTCGCGGCCACCACCGTAGCCACCGCCACCGCTGCGACCACCACCGCCACCGCCGCGTGGGCCAGAGCCGTAGGGGCTACGGAAACCACCGCCACCGCCGCCTTCACGGCCACCACCGCCGTAGCCACCACCACCGCCTTCACGGCCACCACCGTAGCCGCCGCCACCGCTGCGACCACCGCCGCCGTAACCGCCACCACCACCACCGTAGCCACCACCGCCGTAGCCGCCGCCGCCACCGCTACGGGGGGGGCGTGCCTCCATGGGGCGGGCTTCATTGACGACGATGGCGCGACCGCCGAGGGCTTGGCCGTGCATGCCTTGGATGGCAGCTTGCGCTTCGGCATCGCTGCCCATTTCGACAAAACCAAAGCCTTTGGAGCGACCTGTGTCGCGCTCCATCATCACCTTGGCACTGGTGACGGCGCCGAAGGCGCTGAAAGCTTGTTCCAAATCGTTGTCGCGCACCGAGTAGGGCAGGTTGCCGACGTACAGTTTGTTGCCCATGAAGGGACTCCTCAAAACCAGGAAAAAAGAGAAAAGGAACGGAGTCCCGAAAACGCTGCCAGACGATCTTGCGGATGCACTATGCGCGAAACTGACGGATCACCGCGAACCTGCGGAACCATCCGCGAAAAACATTATGGGGCACAAAGATGAAGAAATTTTTTGCGTCAACGCAGCTTATTGCCTCTTCTGGCCCCATGGGCACGGCCCTCGCTTGCACAGCGGGGCTGCCACAGGCCTTGGATGCGTGAAAACCCTGTCAAAGGAAAACAACGCTGGGCCTGTCGTGCCTAGGCAGAGAAAGCTCAGTAGCCGCCGCGGTTGCCACCGCCGAAGCCGCCGCCACGGGGGGCGCCATAGCCACGGTCAAAGCCGCCGCTGCGCGGAGCGCGTGGCTCCATCGGGCGGGCAACGTTGACCACCAGGTCACGGCCACCAAAAGCTTGGCCGTGCACGCCGTTGATGGCGGCTTGGGCTTCAGCGGCGTTGGACATTTCGACAAAGCCGAAGCCTTTGGAGCGGCCGGTGTCACGTTCCATCATCACTTTGGCGCTTTGCACGGCACCAAAGGCGCTGAACGTTTGTTCCAGATCGCCGTCGCGGAAAGAGTAGGGCAGGTTACCGACGTAGAGTTTGTTGTCCATGGGGACTCCTTGAAAAATGGCAAAAGCGATGGAGCCCGACGCAATCAACAAACCCGTAACGACTCACAGACCCGAAACTGACCACACACCGCACACACTTTTTACAGATAGTGCAAAAAGCCGAAGCATTATGGGGCCGCCCAGCGCGGCTGCGCGGCTATCGTGTGGGCGCGGGGCAAGATGCTGCTTTGTATCCACAGGGGCCTTGACAAATTGGTATGAATTGGCGTTGGCACCTACAATCGCCGCCCCGCTACTTACTCCTTTTCATTCGTGGAAGCTTTTTTTATCTCCACTGCCATCGTCGCTCTGGCTGAGATGGGCGACAAAACCCAGTTGCTGTCCCTGGTGTTGGCGGCGCGCTACCAAAAACCCTGGCCGATCGTGTGGGGCATTTTGGTGGCGACTTTGGTCAACCATGCATTGGCGGGGGCGCTGGGTGCTTGGGTCGTGCAGTGGCTGGGGCCTGAATTGCTGCGCTGGGGTTTGGGCTTGGCTTTTATCGCCATGGCGTTGTGGATGCTGGTGCCCGACAAGCTCGATGATGACGACGCTGCTAGCGCGCCACGCTGGGGCGTGTTTGCCACCACCGTGGTGGCATTCTTTTTGGCCGAAATGGGTGACAAAACGCAAATTGCCACCGTCATGCTGGCGGCGCAGTACCAGAGCTGGTTGTGGGTGGTGCTGGGCACGACGCTGGGCATGATGCTGGCCAATGCCCCCGTGGTATGGCTGGGCGAGCGCATTACGCGGCGTGTGCCTTTGCGTGTGGTGCATGGGGTGTCAGCGGTACTCTTTGTGGTGCTGGGGTTGTTGGCGATCTTCGCGCCGGATTGACCGATAATTGTCCCCACGCGCCGATTTGCTACCGCTTGCGGGCGCTTTATAAATCCAGCTAAAGACCCGTCCGATGGCATGTGATTCCTTTGCAGCCCGGCCTCGTTTTTAGCGAAGCCGGGTTTTTTCATGTCTTTCATCGCCACACCCCAGACCATGCACTTTGCCGATGCCTTGCCTTTGCAAGGTGGCGGCAGCATCCGCGATTACCAGCTTGCGTTCGAGACCTACGGCCAGCTCAATGCCGAGCGCTCCAACGCCGTGTTGATCTGCCACGCCTTGAATGCTTCACACCACGTGGCGGGCTGCTACGAGGGCCAGCCCAAGAGCGAAGGCTGGTGGGACAACATGATCGGCCCGGGCAAGCCGGTTGATACCAACCGCTTTTTCGTCATTGGGGTGAACAACCTGGGTTCGTGCTTTGGCTCCACCGGCCCCATGCACCTGCACCCCGACACGGGCCAGGTGTATGGCGCAGACTTTCCAGTGGTCACCGTGGAAGACTGGGTGGCAGCGCAGGCGCGGCTGCTTGACCGCTTGGGCATTACGCAACTGGCGGCGGTGATGGGCGGCAGTTTGGGCGGGATGCAGGCGCTGTCGTGGACGCTGCAGTACCCCGAGCGTATGCGCCACGCGGTGGTGGTGGCCAGTGCGCCCAACCTGACGGCAGAAAACATTGCCTTCAACGAGGTGGCGCGCCGCGCCATCGTCACCGACCCCGACTTTCATGGCGGCCACTTTTACCGCCATGGTGTGGTGCCCAAACGGGGCCTGCGCATTGCGCGCATGATTGGCCACATCACCTACCTGAGCGATGACGTGATGAACGAGAAGTTTGGCCGCCAACTGCGCGAAGGCCTGCAGCTCAAGTACAGCACGCAAGACATCGAGTTTCAGATTGAAAGCTACCTGCGCTACCAGGGTGACAAGTTCAGCGATTACTTCGATGCCAACACCTATTTGCTCATCACCCGGGCGCTCGATTATTTTGACCCTGCACGCTCGTATGGCGGCAACCTCAGCGCCGCTTTGGCGCGGGCACAGGCCAAGTACCTGCTGGTGAGCTTTTCCACCGACTGGCGCTTTGCCCCAGCGCGCTCGCGCGAAATCGTCAAAGCCTTGCTGGACAACCGCCGTGACGTGGCTTACGCCGAGATCGACGCGCCCCACGGCCACGATGCCTTTTTGCTGGAAGACCCGCGCTACCTGGGCGTGGTGCGCTCCTATTTTGATAACTTGGCCAAGGAGCTGGCATGAGTGATCCCACCTTGCTGCATGCCATTGCCCGTCTGGTGCCTCCGGGCAGCCGTGTGCTTGACCTGGGCTGTGGCGATGGCGCACTGCTCGATGTGCTGCAGCGCGAGCGCGGCTGCAGTGGCTATGGCGTGGAAATTGCCGACGACAACGTGCTGGCCTGTGTGCGCCGGGGCGTGAACGTGCTGCAGCTCAACCTGGAAGACGGTCTGGCGATTTTTGAAGACAACAGCTTTGACGTGGTGCTGCAAATCGACACCCTGCCGCATTTGCGCAATGCTGAAACCATGCTGCAAGAGACGGCGCGCGTCGGGCGCACGGGTATCGTGGCTTTCCCTAACTTTGCCCACTGGCCCAACCGCTTGGCCGTGCTGCGCGGCAGAATGCCCGTGACGCGCCGCCTGCCCTACCAGTGGTACGACACGCCCAACATCCGCGTGGGCACCTACAAAGATTTTGAAGTGCTCGCGCACAAAAACCAGTTGCGCGTGCTCGACGCCTTTGGTCTGCAGGAAGGGCGCACCGTGCGCTGGCTGCCCAATGCGCGCGCCGGTACGGCGGTGTTCCATTTCGAGCGCCTGGCCTCTGGCGCCAGCGCGCCGCCCAAAGGTGCTGCACCGGCCCGCTAGCCTGCTTTTTTCACCACTCCAGGAGCTTCGCCATGCTCAGCCTTGCCACCATCGAAGCCGCCGCCAAACGCTTGCAAGGCCAGGTGCTGGAGACTCCCTGTGTAGCCTCGCAAACGCTCTCGGAGATGGTTGGGGCCCAGGTTTTTTTGAAGTTTGAAAACCTGCAGTTCACCGCCTCGTTCAAGGAGCGCGGCGCGTGCAACAAACTGGCCCAGTTGAGCGAGGCCGAGCGCGCGCAGGGTGTGGTGGCGATGAGCGCGGGCAACCATGCCCAGGGGCTGGCCTACCACGCCCAGCGCCTGGGCATTCGCGCCGTGATCGTCATGCCGCGCTTCACCCCGGGCGTGAAGATTGAGCGCACACGCGGCTTCGGTGCCGAGGTGGTGCTGCACGGCGACACCCTGGAGGCCGCGCGCCAGCACGCTTACCAGTTGGCCGCCACCCAAGGTTTGACTGTCGTCCACCCCTACGACGATGAGGCCATCGCTGCGGGCCAAGGCACGCTCGCCCTGGAGATGCTGCGCCAGCAGCCCGACTTGCAGGTGCTGGTGGTGTCTGTGGGCGGTGGCGGCTTGATTGCTGGTGTGGCCACCGCCGCCAAGGCGGTGCAGCCGGGCATTGAGGTGATAGGCGTGCAAACCGAGCGCTTTCCGTCCATGGTCAACGCGGTGCAAGGGCGGGCGCTGCCGCTGGGCACAGCCACCATTGCCGAAGGCATTGCCGTGGCCACCCCCGGGCGCATCACCCAGGAGGTGGTGGCGCGTTTGGTAGATGACCTGCTGCTGGTGGATGAGGGCGACGTCGAGCAGGCCGTGCTCATGCTGCTGGAGATTGAAAAAACCCTGGTGGAAGGCGCCGGGGCCGTGGGCCTGGCGGCGCTGGTGCGCCACCGCGAGCGCTTTCGCGGCAAGCGTGTGGGCTTGGTGCTCTCGGGCGGCAACATCGATCCACTGCTGCTGGCGGCCATCATTGGGCGCGGCATGGTGCGCTCGGGCCGCTTGGCACGCATTTGCGTCAGTGCGCGCGATGTGCCGGGCATGTTGGCGCACATCACCGCCACCGTGGCTGCAGCCGGAGCCAACGTCGAAGAGGTACACCACCAGCGGGCTTTCACCATGCTGGCAGCGCAGAACGTGGAGATTGAGCTGGTGCTGCAAACACGCAGCCATGCCCACGTGCAGCACATCCTGGAGCAGCTGCGCGCCGCAGGGATGCACGCCAGCGTGCACGGGGTTGGTTCCGGCGGTTAGAAAAAACGATGCATAAAACAATGCATCGTTTGCATAGATTTGCCGCGAAGTGGAAACATTTTTTCGAGCAACTTCCCTAAAATCGCTGGCTCAGTCCATGGTTCCACGGTGCCACCTGCCGCCATCGAACCCGCCGCAGCCATCCCGCGTGCGCAGTACCGACTGAGCTTCACCTGCGTGCAGCCATTTTTTCAAAAGCCACCTTGCGTTCGTTCAGGGCGGCGCTGTTGCTTTTGAAAAAATGGTTTTTCAACTTGAGGACGCTCCCATGAACGCACCCGCACTGCAAGGTCTGGACATCCAGGCCCCCGCTTACGTCAAAAACGCCAAACTCATCGCTTGGGTGGCCGACATGGTGGCCCTGTGCAAGCCTGCGGCCATCCACTGGTGCGATGGCAGCCAAGAGGAATACGACCGCCTGTGCCAGCTGCTGGTGGATGCCGGCACTTTCAAAAAGCTCAACCCCGCCAAGCGCCCGGGCAGCTTCCTGGCCTGGTCGGACCCCTCCGACGTGGCGCGTGTGGAAGACCGCACCTTCATCTGCTCGGCCAAAAAAGAAGACGCTGGCCCCACCAACAACTGGGCCGATCCTGCGCAAATGCGTGCCACGCTGCAGCCGCTGTTTGATGGCTGCATGGCCGGTCGCACCATGTACGTGGTGCCTTTCTCCATGGGCCCGCTGGGCAGCGACATTGCCCACATTGGCGTGGAGCTGACCGACAGCGCCTACGTGGCCGTGAACCAAAAACTCATGACCCGCATGGGCAAAGCCGTGTACGACGTGCTGGGCGTAGAAGGCGAATTTGTGCCCTGCATGCACACCGTGGGTGCGCCCCTGGCTGCCGGTGAAACCGACAAAACCAGCTGGCCGTGCAACCCCACCACCAAGTACATCGTCCACTACCCCGAAACGCGCGAAATCTGGTCGTACGGCTCGGGCTACGGCGGCAACGCGCTGCTGGGCAAAAAGTGCCTGGCGCTGCGCATTGCCTCCACCATGGGCCGCGACCAAGGCTGGCTGGCCGAGCACATGCTCATCTTGGGCGTGACCTCGCCCGAGGGCAAGAAGTACCACGTGGCTGGCGCCTTCCCCAGCGCCTGCGGCAAGACCAACTTCTCCATGCTGGTGCCGCCTGCTGGTTTCGAGGGCTGGAAAGTCACCACCATTGGTGACGACATCGCCTGGGTCAAGCCGCAAGCCGACGGCAGCTTGCGCGCCATCAACCCCGAGGCCGGTTACTTCGGCGTGGCCCCGGGTACCAACACGCTGACCAACCCCAACTGCATGGCCAGCCTGGACAAGAACGTCATCTTCACCAACGTTGCCCTGACCGATGACGGCGATGTGTGGTGGGAAGGCATGGAAAAAGACCAGGGCAAGCTGCCCGATCACCTGATCGACTGGCAAGGTAAAGACTGGACGCCTGCCATTGCCAAAGAAACTGGCGCCAAGGCAGCCCATGCCAACGCCCGCTTCACCGTGGCTGCGACCAACAACCCCGCGCTGGACGACGCCTGGGACGACCCCAAGGGCGTGAAGATTGACGCCTTCATCTTCGGTGGCCGCCGCTCCACCACCGTGCCGCTGGTCACGGAAGCGCGCACCTGGACGGAAGGCGTGTACATGGCTGCCACCATGGGCTCGGAAACCACGGCTGCCGCCTTTGGTGCCCAAGGCGTGGTGCGCCGCGACCCGTTCGCCATGCTGCCCTTCATGGGCTACAACATGAGCGACTACTTCCAGCACTGGCTGAACCTGGGCGCCAAGCTGCAAGGCGCAGGCGCCACGCTGCCACGCATCTACTGCGTGAACTGGTTCCGCAAGGGCGAAGACGGCAAGTTCGTCTGGCCTGGCTACGGCGAAAACATGCGCGTGCTCAAGTGGATGATCGACCGCATCGAAGGCCGTGCCGCAGGGCAAGACACCATGTTTGGCGTGGCTCCCACGTACGGCGAAATCAACTGGAATGGCCTGCCTTTCACGGCTGAACAGTTCACCACCGTCACCAGCATCGACAAGGCCGCCTGGAGCGAAGAGTTCAAACTGCACACCGAGCACTTCGACAAACTCGCCTACCACCTGCCGCAAGAGCTGCTGGCCACGCAAGCCGCGCTGCAGCAGCGCCTGGCTGCGATGGCCTGAAGCTGAAGGGCGCAAGCCGCTCCTTTTTTAGGAGCTGCTTGCGCTTGCCCAGTAAGGCTGAGAGGCTGATTTGGCTCGATATTTGCCTGTGCTCAACCGCCCCTTGGGGCGGTTTTTTAATGCCTGCACGGCGGCGCTCAAAGCGCCCGCGTGGCAATGCCCCGCGCCAGCCACACCCCCAGCAGCGGCAGCACCACCAGGGCGTGAGCCTCGATCATCACCAGGCGGCGCGTGGCTTGCACGTCTGGCGCGCTGGGCAGGCTGCCACCACTGCGCAGCGTGGCCTGCCAGCGTGCAAAGCGGCGCGTGGGCGCCACTGCCAGCAGCAGCACCAGGGCAAACAGCGTGAGCTTGGCGTGCAACAGCGGCTGGCCCCAGTACCAGGGCGCGCCCTTCATGCCCCAGTAGCTGCGCGCCAGGCCGGTGAGCAGCACCGCCAGCGCAGAGAGCCACCACAGCCTATCCAGGCGCACCAGGCGCTCGACGGCGGCGGCGTTCAGCCACTCGCTGCGGCACAGCGCCGTCTGGCTGGCCAAGAAGGTGGCCGCCATCAGCAAAGACACAATGTGGCCATAGGCCAGCAGGGCTTCAAGAGTCATCGCCATCTCCAAGTTGCAGAAAAACAAAACGGCAAGGCGCTGCGCCCCCCACCTCAAGCGCCAGGCAGGGGCCAGGGGCTACCTGGGGCACGCCGCCAAAAGGCGCTTTGGCCGTAGTGGCGCTTGAGAAATTCAATCCACAGGCGCAGGCGCAGCGGCAGGTGCTTGCGCTGCGGCAGCACCACGTAAATGCCATTGGGCGGCGCGGCAAATTCTTCCAGCACCGGCACCAGCAGACCGGCGGCAATCTGCGCCTCCACCTCCCAGGTGCTGCGCCAGGCAATGCCCCAGCCGCCCAGGCACCAGTCGTGCAGCACCTGGCCGTCGGAGCAGTCCAGCGGGCCACCCGGCTTCAGGTGTACCACGGGCACGCTGCCGTCCGCCGCTGGAATGCGAAAAGCCCAGCCGCGCGTTTGCGAGGCCTCGCTCGACAGCGTCAGGCAGGTGTGCTGGGCCAGCTCGTGCGGGTGGCGTGGTGTGCCGTGGCGCTGCAAATACGCGGGCGTGGCCACGCACAGGCGGCGGTTGTCGGCCAGGCGCACGCTCACCAGCGAGGAATCGGGCAAATCGCCCACGCGCACGGCGCAGTCGTAGCCCTCGGCGGCCAGATCGACCACGCGGTCGGACAGGTTCAGCGAAATGCTCACCTCGGGGTGCAGATCACGAAACAGCGGCACCAGCGGTGCCACATGGCGCCGCCCAAAGCCCGCCGGGGCCGTGATGCGCACATGGCCTGCCGCCTTCACGCCACCGGCAGAGACGCTGGCCTCGGCGCTGGCCACGTCGGCCAGCAGGCGCTGGCAGTCTTCCAAAAACGCGCTGCCCTCGTGCGTGAGGGTGATGCGCCGCGTGGTGCGCACCAGCAGCTTCACGCCCAGGTGCTCCTCCAGCGCATCCAGGCGCCGCCCCATGATGGCCGGGGCCACGCCCTCGACCTTGGCCGCGGCGGTCAGGCTGCCGCGCGTGGCCACAGAGACGAAAGACTCGAAGGCTTTGAGCTTGTCCATGGGCGGGTGTTGCGAAAAGAGGGGGGTGTTGATTTGTGACTTTTTTGCAGCTTATTACTGCAATTTGCCCATCTTAATGCTGGCACAAGTATGCAATACAGTTAGGGTCATGCGGCCTGCCCTCCTGGGGGCTGGCGCCGCTCTCGCCACTTTGTTTTCACCGCCTTCCACACTCTTGAGAAAGCCTCCCATGACCGAGCGCACCCGCATCCATGGCCTGCACGTGGCCACCGCTTTGTACGACTTCATTGAGCAGCAGGTGCTGCCCGGCACGGGCGTGGCCCCAGCCACTTTCTGGCAAGGCTTTGATGCCATCGTGGCCGACCTGGCGCCCAAGAACGCCGCCTTGCTGGCCGAGCGCGACCGCCTGCAAAAAGAGCTGGACACCTGGCACCAAGCCCACCCCGGCCCGGTGACCGACATGGCGGGCTACCGCAAATTCCTGGAAACCATTGGCTACCTGGTGCCCCAGCCTGCCGATGCCCAGGCCACCACCACCAACGTTGATGCCGAGCTGGCCACCCAGGCAGGCCCGCAGCTGGTGGTGCCTATCTTGAACGCGCGCTACGCCCTGAACGCCGCCAACGCCCGCTGGGGCAGTTTGTACGACGCGCTGTATGGCACCGATGCCATTGCCGAAACCGATGGCGCTGAAAAAGGCAAGGGCTACAACCCCGTGCGCGGCGCCAAGGTCATCGCTTTTGCCCGCAACGTGCTCGACCAGGCCGCCCCGCTGGCCCAAGGCTCGCACCAGAACTCGGTGGGCTACCGCGTGGAAGGTGGCCAGCTGGTGGTGGCGCTCAAAGATGGCAGCACCACAGGCTTGAAGGACGCCGCGCAGCTGGTGGGCTACCAGGGCGAGGCGAGCGCGCCGTCGTCGGTGCTGCTGGTACACAACGGCCTGCACATCGACATTCGCATCGACAAGAGCACCCCCATTGGCAGCAGCGACGCTGCAGGCGTGGCCGACGTGGTGCTGGAAGCCGCCCTCTCTACCATTCTCGACCTGGAAGACTCCGTGGCTGCCGTGGACGCCGAAGACAAGGTGCTGGGCTACAGCAACTGGCTGGGCATTTTGAAAGGCACGCTCACCGAATCGTTCGACAAGGGCGGCAAGACCGTGACGCGCGGCCTGAACGCTGACCGCGTTTACACCGGCCCCAGCGGCGGCGAAGTGCGCCTGCATGGCCGCTCGCTGATGTTTGTGCGCAACGTCGGCCACCTGATGACCAACCCGGCCATTTTGTGGGGTGCCGACGGCCAGGAAATTCCCGAAGGCATCATGGACGCCATGGTGACCACCACCATCGCCCTGCACGACTTGCAAGGCCACGGCGCCCATGGCATTCGCAACAGCCGCACCGGCAGCGTGTACATCGTCAAACCCAAAATGCACGGCCCCGCTGAAGTGGCCTTTGCCAGCGAGCTGTTTGGCCGCGTGGAGCAGGTGCTGGGCCTGGCGCCCAACACCGTGAAACTGGGCATCATGGACGAAGAGCGCCGCACCAGCGTGAACCTCAAAGCCTGCATTGCCGCCGCCGCCAGCCGCGTGGCCTTCATCAACACCGGCTTCCTCGACCGTACTGGCGATGAAATGCACACCGCCATGCACGCTGGCCCCATGATCCGCAAGGGCGAGATGAAAACCAGCGCCTGGATTCAAGCCTACGAGCGCAGCAACGTGCTGGTGGGCCTGTCCATGGGCCTGCGCGGCAAGGCGCAGATTGGCAAGGGCATGTGGGCCATGCCCGACCTGATGGCCGCCATGCTGGAGCAAAAAATTGCCCACCCCAAAGCCGGTGCCAACACCGCCTGGGTGCCCAGCCCCACGGGCGCCACGCTGCACGCGCTGCACTACCACCAGGTGAAGGTGAGCGACATCCAAATCGAGCTGGAAAAAATCGACGCCAACGCCGAGCGCGACAACCTGCTCACCGGCCTGCTCACCGTGCCCGTCAGCAGCAACCCGCACTGGAGCGAAGCCGAGAAGCAGCAAGAGCTGGACAACAACATCCAGGGCATTTTGGGCTACGTGGTGCGCTGGGTGGACCAGGGCGTGGGCTGCTCCAAGGTGCCCGACATCAACGACATCGGCCTGATGGAAGACCGCGCCACGCTGCGCATCTCCAGCCAGCACGTGGCCAACTGGCTGCTGCACGGCGTGGTGACCGAAGCGCAAGTGCGCGCCACCTTCGAGCGCATGGCCGCCAAGGTGGATGAGCAAAACGCGGGCGACGCGCTGTACCAAAAAATGGCCGGGCGCTTTGCCGAGTCCATGGCCTACCAAGCCGCTTGCGACTTGGTGTTCCAGGGCGTGGCCCAGCCCAGCGGCTACACCGAGCCGCTGCTGCACGCCTGGCGCCTGAAGGTGAAAGCCGCCGCAAAATAAGTAAAAACCATAGCTGCTCGCGCTTGCTGCATCGGGCTGAGAGGCCGATTCATCCCTTAAAAAAGCAGCACACGCCCTTTGCGCGCGCTGCATTCAGGGCGCTGGGGCGTGTGGGTGCTACAGGGGGGTGTTTTTTGAGGCTCAAAAAGCCCTCCAGGCCGCGCCAGGTAAGCGCAAGCAGCTCCTGTTTTTGAAGGTTTTTGGCGGACTCCCAGGCTTGCTGCAGTAACTGCTGTAAAAGTGCTGGGGACAGCCGCCAGAGCCGGGAATGACATCGCCACTCAAGCCTGCAGGCGGCGCTCAGCTTCCCAGCCCTTGCAAGCCAGGCCCACCACGCGCGGTATGGCACGGCTGCCGGTGCGGTAGTGGGCAATCATGCGGCGCGTCATGCCAAGACTGTCGGCGGCGGTTTGCAATGACAGGCCATTGCGCTGCATCCAGTCGTTGAAGGCGTGGGGGGTCAGCAGCCCCGCCTGCTCACGGCACAGCTCATACAAGCGGTCGGCATCCATGCTCAGGCCATGGGGCCAGTCCAGCCCATGCCCACCCCAAGGCTCCAGCGCTACTTGGGCAAAAAATGCAGGGTCTTTCAACGCATCGAACGGTGGTTTGACCAGGCCAGCAAAGTCCAGGCGCAAAGTCTCTGCCGTACTCCAGTCCAGCGTGAGTTGCAGCGGGCCATCGACCCGCACGGCTTTGATGGTGATGGGCTTGCTCATGGATTCAACCTCCGATACTCGGCCAAGTACTCGGCCGCATTGCTGCAAATGTGCTCAAGCACAGGCTTGAGGCGCTTGGCAGGCAGCACGCTACCGGCCAGCACCTCCAGTGTCTGAATGGACACAGACACCCTGCTGCCATCGCGGAACAGCACATGCACATGCTCAACGCCATGCTCATTGCCGTTGATCCGGATGTACCAATCGCCGATGGGCTTGTAATTCGTCATGGTGCATTGTAGTGAAACAGTTACACCATTTGAGCGCTGCCCCTAGAGAATCTCCAAGCTCTGCGGCACACGCTTGATCAGGCGCAGGCTGAAGGCACATTTGCGGTTCAGCACCTCGGACACTTTGCCGCTTGACCCAATCCGGGTTTTTCCTTCCGCTGGCGCACAAAAAGCTCCACACTGCGCGCCCATGAACATTCTTGTTTTGGGCGCCGGCATCATCGGCATCAGTACGGCGTGGCATTTGCTGGAGCGCGGCCACACGGTCACCGTGGTGGATCGGCAAAGCGATGCAGCGCTGGAAACCAGTTTTGCCAATGCGGCGCAGATTTCCGTCAGCTACTGCGAGCCCTGGGCGAACCGCGCTGCGCCCTGGAAGGCGCTCAAGTGGATGTTCGATCCCGAGGCCCCGCTGCTGCTGCGCCCGCGCATGGACCGCGCGCAGTGGCGCTGGTGCCTGGAGTTTTTGGGCCAATGCAACGATGCGGCGTTTGAGCGCAACGTGGCGCAAATCGTGGCCCTGGGGGCCTACAGCCACCAGGCACACCAGGCGCTGGTGCGCAGCCTGGGGCTGGAGTTTCACCGGCTGGAGCGCGGCATTGCGCACTTCTTTTGCGACCAAGCCTCGTTCGACGCGGCAGGCCATGCCGTGGAGCTGATGCGCCGCCACGGGGTGCAGCGGCGGCTGGTGTCGCGCGAGGAGCTGCTGCAGATTGAGCCCGCGTTTCGCAGCTACGCCGCGCACATCAGCGGTGGCACTTACACGCCCACCGACGAGAGCGGCGATGCGCGCCTGTTCACCCAGCAGCTTGCCCGCCACTGTGCCCAGCAGGGCGCGCAACTGCTGTTCGGCCACGAGGTGCTGAGCCTGCAGGCATCGGGCGGTGCTATCAAGTCAGTAGCTGTTCGCGCTTGCCAGCAAAGGGCTGGAGGCGAAAAAGACCCGCAAAACAGCCCCATTCAACACCTGCGCGCCGATGCCGTCGTCGTGGCCTGCGGCAGCTACAGCGCGCCGCTGCTGCGCAGCGTGGGGCTGCGCGTGCCCATCTACCCGGGCAAGGGCTACAGCGCCACGTTCGCACTGCGCCGCCCCGAGGCCGCACCGTGGGTGTCAACCATTGATGACGCGAAAAAAATTGCCATGAGCCGCCTTGGCGACAGCCTGCGCGTGGCGGGCACGATTGAGCTGAGTGGCTGGGACCTCACGCTCGACAGCCCCCTGGCCCAGGCGCGCTGCCACATGCTGGCGCGGCGCATTGAAACCCTGCTGCCCGGCGTGTGCGATACGCGCTTGCCACACGAAGGCGGCCAGCCGCAGTTCTGGGCTGGCTTGCGCCCGGCCACGCCGACCAACATCCCCCTCATTGGCGCCACGCCCTTGGCCGGGCTGTGGCTTAACGCCGGGCATGGCACGCTGGGCTGGACGCATGGCGCAGGCTCGGGCCGGGCGCTGGCAGCGCTGATGAGCGGCGAGCGCCCGGCGCTGAGTTTTCGATTTTTGGGAGAGTCCGGTGTCCCGCCGGAGTTGGTGTGACGATGACTGAAACAACGATGGTGACCATGGAAACGCTGGCAGCGCAGCAGGCACTGGTGCTGGGGGTGTTGGGGTGGCTGGTGGCCACCGGGCTGGCGCTGGTGCTGGCGGCGCACTGGCGCCGGGGCGTGCGCTACAGCACCCGGGGCTGGTTGGCGCTGGCGGCCTTGCCTGCACTGGGGTTGTGGGCTGTGCTGGCGCAGCAAGTGGCCACCCAGGGGCCATTGACCCGCTGGGACGCCGCCCTGACGCAGGCGCTGCACACGCAGGTGAGCACGGCCTGGTTGCACTGGGCCACCTGGCCCACGCGCGCGGGCGATCCGCCGGTGGTGGTGGCGTTGACGGCGCTGGTGGCGCTGGGGTTGTGGTGGCGCAAGCACCACCTGCTGGCCCTGGCCTGGGTGGCCGCGGTGGTGGGCAATGCGCTGCTCAACAAAGGGCTCAAGCACCTGTTTGAGCGCGATCGCCCGGCGCATTGGCATGGCGTGGTGACGGAGACGGGCTACAGCTTCCCCAGCGGCCACGCCTCGGGCACGCTGGCTACTTATGGCATGTTGGCGTATTTGGTGCTGCGGCTGGCGCCGCCGCTGTGGCATGTGCCAGCGCTGCTGGGCGCGGCCTGGCTGGCCTGGATGGGCGCCTGCAGCCGCGTGCTGCTGCAGGTGCACTATGCCAGCGATGTGCTGGCCGGGCTGGCCAGCGGTTCGGTGTGGCTGGGCCTGTGCATTGTGGGGCTGCGCTACGCACACGCGCCCCAGGCCCTGCCGGTGCGCGCTTAGCCGCGCGGACGCTCGCCCACGAAGATTTCCACGCGGCGGTTGCGCGCGCGGCCATCGGCGGTGGCGTTGTCGGCAATCGGCTGGTGCGAGCCGCGGCCTTCCACTTGAATGCGCGAGCCGCTGATGCCGCGCATGGTCAGGAAGTTGCGCGTGCTCTCGGCGCGGGCCATCGACAGCGGGTTGTTCACGGCATCGCTGCCAGTGCTGTCGGTGTGGCCAATGATGCGTACTTCCGCGTTCGGGTTGTTGCGCAGGCCTTCGGCAAAGCGCTCCAGGATGGGGGCGAAGTTGCCTTTCACGTCGGAGCGCCCGGTGTCAAACGAGATGTCGCTGGGGATGTCGAGCTTGAGCTGGTTGTCGCTGGTCTGCACCACGCTCACGCCGGTGCCTTGGGTGGCTTGCTCCATCTCGCGCTTTTGCTGCTCCATGTTGCTCGACCAGATGTAGGTGCCCAGCGCGCCCACACCGGCGCCGATGAGGGCTCCCGTGCCCGCACTGCCACCGGTGACGGAGCCGAGCACGGCGCCAGCGACGGCGCCCACACCCGCGCCCGTGGCGGTGCGGCGCTGGGTGTCGGTCATGTTGGCACAGCCACCCAGCAGCAGAACTGCGGCAGTGGCACTGATGGCGATACGGTGGTTCATGCGCATGGTGGTCATCCTCTTCAAAATAGGAAGTGTGAAAGACGCAAAATATACCCACAATCGCGCCCGCCCTACTTTCGAGAGCCCATGACGTTTTTTTCCTCGCGCGCGCTTGCCGCGCTGTCCGCCAGTGTGTTGGCGGCCTTGCTGGCTGCCTGTAGCACCACGCCCTTGCCGCCTGCCGCGCCCACCGTGCCCGCTGGTGTTGGCGGGGCCGCCTTGCCGCTACCGGCGCCCTCCGGCCCTGTGCTGGCGCAGGGCAAGAGCCGCTGGGTGGCGGTGCCCTGGAGCGAGCTGCCTGGCGTACACGATGACGCGCTGCACGAGGCCTGGAACGCCTGGCTGAAAAGCTGCGAGCGCCCGGCCCCCGGCGTGGGCGCGCTGTGCTCTGAGGTGCGCCGCCTGAGCATTGCCAGCGACGCCGAGCAGCGCGCCTGGATGCTCGAGCGCCTGCAGCCCTACCGTGTGGAGGCCTACGACGGCAACGCCGAGGGCCTGCTCACCGGCTACTACGAGCCTTTGATGGATGCCGCCCGCCTGCCTGGCAACGGCTACAGCGTGCCGCTGTACCGCCCGCCCGCCATGGCGCGCAAGCCCTGGTATTCACGCCAGCAGATTGACACCCTGCCCGAGGCCCAGGCCGCGCTGCAAGGCCGTGCGATTGCCTGGCTGCGCGACCCGATCGATGCGCTGGTGCTGCACATCCAGGGCTCGGGGCGGCTGCGCCTGACCGAGCCTGATGGCAGCCAGCGCCTGGTGCGCATGGCCTTTGCCGCCACCAATGACCACCCCTACCAAAGCGTGGGCCGCTGGTTGCTTGACCAGGGCGCCATTCGCGATGCCTCCTGGCCCGGCATCAAGGCCTGGCTGGCGGCCAATCCGCAGCGCGTGAACGAGCTGCTGTGGAGCAATCCGCGCTATGTGTTTTTCCGCGAAGAGCCGCTGGAGGGGATGGACGCGGCCTTTGGCCCGCGCGGCGCCCAGGGCGTGGCGCTGACGCCGGGGCGCTCGATTGCGGTGGATCGCCAGAGCATTCCCTACGGCACGCCGGTGTGGCTGGCCTCTAGCGGGCCGCAGGTGCAGCTGGCGCGCTTGGTGCTGGCGCAAGACACGGGCAGCGCCATCGTCGGTGCGGTGCGTGCCGACTATTTCACCGGCTGGGGCCACGAGGCGGGCGATGTCGCCGGGCGCCTCAAGCAGGGGCTGCGCCTGTGGGTGCTGTGGCCCAAATAAAGTCCAAATAAGGCTCAAAAAAAGTCATAAAAATGGCCTCAAGGCCTTTCTGGGTAAGCGCAAGAAGCTCCTAAAAAAGGAGCAAAAACGCTGCTTGTTCAGCGCCGGGGGCTGGGGGGCGGTAGCTGGGCCAGCTGCGCCAGTTGCAGCGCCAGGCGCAGCAAGGCCTGCCAGGGGTCGCTGGGCCAGCCGGGCCAGGCCAGGCCTTTGACGATGCCATCCACCTGGTGCGCCGCCTGCAGCAGCTGTGCCACGGCAGCGGGGTGGGCCTGGGGCAGCAGGCGTTCAAACAGGCGCTCGCGCGGGCCCCAAATGCGCAGCTCGCGCAGCACCATGGGTAGGGGCTTGCCCGCTTGCAGCGCCTGCTGACCGCGCTGCAGCGCGCGGATGTCTTCGGCCAGTGCCCAGTGCACCAGCACGGCCGCCACCCCTTCGGCCTGCAGGCCTTCGATCATGCGCTGGGTGCGTACCAGCTTGCCTTGCAGCACGGCCTCGCTGAGCTGGAACACGTCGTAGCGCGCCACGTTCAGCACGGCGCTGTGGATGTGCGCCTCGCTCAGTTCGCCCGGCGGGTAGAGCAGGGCGAGCTTTTGAATTTCTTGGTGCGCTGCCAGCAAGTTGCCTTCCACACGGTCGGCAAAAAACTGCAGCGTGCGCTGGCCCGCTTCGCCTGCCGCCACGCGCTGGCCCTGGGCCGCCAGGCGCTGGGCAATCCAGGCGGGCAGTTGGGCGCGGGTGACGGGGTCGAGCTGCAGCGTGGCGCCGTGGTTGTCCAGCGCGGTGAACCAAGCGCTGCTTTTGCTGGTTTTGTCCAGGCGCGGCAGCATCACCAGGGTGAGCGTGCTGTCGTTGCCCACGGCCTGCTGCGCCAGTTGCTGCAGCGCCAAAGCCCCTTCTTTGCCCGGCTTGCCTGAGGGGATACGCACTTCGACGATTTGTTTGTCGGCAAACAGGCTCAGGCTGGAGCCTGCGGCGAGCACGGCACTCCAGTCAAAGTGTGCGCCGCTGACGGTGAAGCTGCTGCGCTCGCTGTAGCCCTGGGCACGGGCGTGGCGGCGGATGCTGTCCAGCGCCTCTTGCTCCAGCAGCGGCTCGTTGCCATGCAGCGTGTAGAGCGCGCGCAGCCCTTTGCCCAGCTGGGCGTCAAGCTGGTTCAGGGCCAGTTGCATGGCTGTGCATTCAATCTGGCGCTAGGCCTTGCTGGATAAGCGCAAGCAGCTTCTTTTTTCATAGCGATATTGGCGGGTGGCTATCAGCTGCCAGCCAGGCGCACGGCGGCCAGGCGGCGCAGCAGCTGCTGCACCATGTCTGACTGCATATTGCGCATCAGCAGGGCTTCTTCCGCTTCTTTGGCCAGGGCCTGGGTTTCGTTGTAGCTCACGTCGCGCGTTTGCAGCAGCTCGGTGGGGGCAATCAGCTCTTGCCCGGCGGGCGTGCGCAGCTGGAAGCTGATGCGCAAGCGCAATTGCAGCTCGCGCACCTGGCCGCTGCTGTTGTAGGCCACCACGGCGCGCTCGTGGCGCTCCGAGAGCAGCTCGAAAATGGCTTCGGTTTGCAGCATCTGCGCCGGGTTGCGCGTTACCTGCAGCTCGGTGCCCGAGCCTTCCAGGGCGCGCTGCAGCTCGCGCGCCAGGGGCGAGCCTTGGGGCGCGCCCAGGTAGAGCGAGCGAAAGGCAAACTCCGCCGCCCCGCGCGGGCGAAAGCCGCAGGCCGAGAGCACGGTGGCGGCACTGCCCGCCAGCAGGGTGCGTCTGTGCATCACAGCACCAGGTTGACCAGGCGGCCAGGCACCACCACTACTTTTTTCGGTGTGGCACCGGGGGCGAATTTCTGGAACGCCTCGCAGGCGATGGCGGCTTGCTCAATGGCGGCTTTGTCTGCCGTGGCAGGCACGCGCAGCGCGCCGCGCAGCTTGCCGTTGACTTGCAGCATCAGCTCGATTTCGTCTTGCACCAGGGCGGCATCGTCCACTTGGGGCCAGGGCGCATCGAGCAAATCGCCTTGCACGCTGGCGTAGCCCAGTGCCTGCCACAGGTAGCAGGTGAGGTGCGGCGTGGCCGGGTAGAGCACGCGCAGCAAGATGGACAGTCCTTCCACCTGCGCCACGGCGGCCCCGGCGTCGTCCGTGGCTTTGAAGTCTTCCAACGCGTTGAGCATCTTCATGGCGCCCGAGACCACGGTGTTGTACTGCATACGCTGGTAGTCGTAGTGCACCTGCTTGAGGACGGTGTGGATGTCGCGGCGCAGGGCCTGGGCTTGCTTGCCAAAGCTGACCTCGCTCAGATGGCCCAGGCCTTGCACGCTGGCGTTGGCGGCGTCTTTGTCCATGCCTGCGAGCTTGACGGCGAAGTTGTACACGCGGCGCAGGAAGCGGTAGCTGCCTTCCACGGCGGCGTCGTTCCACTCCAGCGTCAGCTCGGGCGGCGCGGTGAACATGGTGTACAGGCGCGCGGTGTCGGCGCCGTATTTTTCAATCAGCTGCTGCGGATCGACGCCGTTGTTCTTGGACTTGGACATGGTGCCCACGCCCTCGTAGTCGATGGCGGTGCCCACGGGCAGCAGGCCGTCGCTGCTTTCGGCTGCGTTTTTCAGCTGGGCACCGATGATTTTTCCGGCTTCGTCGTGGACGTGCTCTACGTCGTGCGGCCAGAAGTAGTCTTTCGCACCCTTGGCGCTCTTGCGGCTGTAGATGTGGTTGAGCACCATGCCCTGCGTGAGCAGCTTGGTGAAGGGCTCATCGACTTTCACCAGGCCCAGATCGCGCATCACCTTGGTCCAGAAACGGGCGTACAGCAGGTGCAAGATGGCGTGTTCAATGCCGCCGATGTACTGGTCCATGGGCATCCAGTAGTCGGCGCCTTCGGCCACCATTTTTTCGCTGTTCTTGGCGTCGCAATAGCGCATGAAGTACCAGGACGAATCGACGAAGGTGTCCATGGTGTCGGTTTCGCGGCGGGCGGGTTTGCCGCAGCACGGGCACACCACACCGGCGTGGAAGGCCTCGCTTTTCACCAGCGGGTTGCCCGAGCCATCGGGCACCAGGTCTTGCGGCAGCACCACGGGCAGGTCTTTCTCGGGCACGGGCTGCGGGCCGCAGTCGGCGCAGTGAATGATGGGGATGGGCGTGCCCCAGTAGCGCTGGCGGCTGATGCCCCAGTCGCGCAGGCGCCAGGTGGTTTTCTTCTCACCCAAGCCTTTGCTGGCGAGCAGTTCGGCCACTTTGTCCACCGCTTGGCTGTGGCTCAGGCCGTCGAGCACGCCGGAGTTCACGCAGACGCACTTTTGCTTGTCGCCGTACCACTCTTGCCAGGCGTCGGTGCTGAACGTCTCGCCGTCCACTGCCACCACCTGCTGGATGGGCAGGTTGTATTTTTTGGCAAAGGCAAAGTCGCGCTCGTCGTGCGCGGGTACGCCCATCACGGCGCCGTCGCCGTAGCTCATCAGCACGTAGTTACCCACCCACACTTCGACTTGCGCGCCGGTGATGGGGTGGGTGACGAACAGGCCCGTGGGTTGGCCTTCTTTTTCCTTGAGGGCCAGTTCGGCCTCGGTGGTGCCGCCTTTTTTGCATTCCTCGATGAAGGCGGCCAGCTTGGCGTTGCTGGCAGCGGCGTGCAGCGCCAGCGGGTGCTCGGGCGCCACAGCGCAGAAGGTGACGCCCATGATGGTGTCGGCGCGTGTGGTGAAGACGTACATCTTGCCGTCTTGGATCAGCTCACCAGCGGCGTTCTGGATGTTGTGCGTGAAGGCAAAACGCACGCCTGCGCTCTTGCCAATCCAGTTTTCCTGCATCAGGCGCACTTTGTCGGGCCAGCCGGTCAGGGTGGCCTTGTCGTTGCCGATCTGCACGTGGTCGAGCAGCTCTTGCGCGTAGTCGGTGATCTTCAGGTAGTAGCCCGGGATTTCGCGCTTTTCCACCAGCGCGCCGGTGCGCCAGCCACGGCCATCAATCACCTGCTCGTTGGCCAGCACGGTTTGATCGACCGGGTCCCAGTTCACCACCTGGGTTTTGCGGTAGGCAATGCCTTTTTCCAGCATCTTCAGGAACAGCCACTGGTTCCACTTGTAGTACTCGGGATCGCAGGTGGCGACTTCGCGGCTCCAGTCAATGGCCAGGCCCATCGACTGCATCTGCTTTTTCATGTAGGCGATGTTGTCGTAGGTCCACTGCGCGGGCGGCACTTTGTTTTTCAGCGCGGCGTTTTCGGCAGGCAGGCCGAAGGCGTCCCAGCCCATGGGCATCAAGACGTTGTAGCCGTTCATGCGCAGGTAGCGCGTGAGCATGTCGTTGATGGTGTAGTTGCGCACGTGGCCCATGTGCAGTTTGCCGCTGGGGTAGGGCAGCATGGAGCAGGCGTAGAACTTGGGCTTGGAGGCGTCTTCGCTCACGCGGTAGGCGTCCATGGCATTCCACTGAACGTGGACGGCGTGCTCGATGTCGGCGGGGGTGTATTTGTCTTGCATGGAACCTGGGCAATAAGGGCGGCGCTGCGGCGCGGCGGTCACAATGAGGGGCTACGCCCGATTCTAGGGCGTGTCATGGCTGCGACTTTCAAGCAGCATGGCGACACAGTGAGATTCAAAAACAATAGCTGCTTGCGCTTGTTTTTATTGGGTTTCAGGTTCAAAACTATCTGAAACCTAGACGTAGCAAGCGCAAGCAGCTCCTAATTTTGATGCGGCGTGGGCTGCTGGGTGGGCAGTTCCTGCGCTGGCTGGGTGACAAAACCAATGCGCTGCAGCCCCGCCGCCTGGGCTGCAGCAATGACCTCTACCACCCGGCCATAGGGCACGGCGGTGTCGGCGCGCAGTTGCACTTCGGTGTCGGGGCGGTGGCTGGCCAGCGCTTGCAGCTGCTGCGCCAGCGCCGCCTGCGTCAGTGGCTGGTCGTTGAGAAATATCTGGCCGCCTGCATCTACCGCCACCGTCACTGCCTGCGCGGTGGCTGCGGGCGCGCTGCCAGTGGCGCGCGGCAAATCCAGCCGAAGGCTGCTGGCCAGCAAAGGCGCAGCGAGCAAGAAAATCACCACCAGCACCAGCATCACATCCACCAAGGGGGTGACGTTGATGTCTTTCATCGGCTGTGCCTGGGGGCTGCGGGGCCAGCGACCAAATGCCATGGCTTCAGGGCGCTTGCAGCAGTTCGCGCAGGTCGTGCGCCAGGCCTTCGAGTTCGGCGTCGATGGGGGCGGCCAGGCGTGCCAGGCCGTTGTAGGCCAGCACGGCCGGCAGGGCCACGGCCAAACCAGCGGCGGTCATCACCAGGGCTTCACCCACGGGCCCGGCCAGGCGCTCGATGCTGATGTGCCCCGCCGTGGCCATGGCGCCCAGCGCCTGGTGAATGCCCCATACCGTGCCCAGCAGACCCACAAAGGGGGCCGTGGCGCCCACGCTGGCCAGCAGCACCTGGCCCCATTGCAGCCGTGCCTGGGCGGTTTGCAAGGCGCTGCGCAGCGCCCGGGTGAGCTGCTGCACGGCCTGGCCTTGCTGGCCCAGGGCCGGTGCGGCGTTGGTGGGTGTGGCACTGGCGGCGTGCTGGGCGCGTTCGCGCCAGTCGTGTGCGGCTTGCACCAGCACCAGCACCAGGGCGCTGCGGTCGATCTGTGCCAGCAGCTGTGTGGCTTGGGCTAAGTGGGGCGTTTGCCAGAAAGCGGCAATGCAGCGCGGCACCTGGCGGCGCGCCCGCCCCAGGCTGTAAGCCTGCCAGACGATGACCACCCAGCTGGCCAGCGACATCAGCAGCAGCACCAGCGCACAGGCCTGGCTGACGGCATCGCTTTGCAGCCACCACTGCAGCGGGTTCATGGTGCAGCTTCAGCGCAGCTGCAGCACGTCGAACATGTCGAACAGGCCCGTGGGCTGGGCACGCAAAAAGCGTGCAGCGCGCAGGCTGCCCTGGGCATACCCGGCGCGGCTGGAGGACTTGTGCGTGATTTCAATGCGCTCGCCCGTGCCCGCGAACAGCACGGTGTGGTCGCCCACAATGTCGCCGCCGCGCACGGTGGCAAAGCCGATGGTGGAGGGGTCGCGCTCACCGGTCACGCCCTCGCGGCCATACACGGCGCAGTCTTCCAGCTTGCGGCCCAGCTCCTGGGCAATGATTTCGCCCATTTTCAGCGCCGTGCCCGAAGGAGCATCGACTTTGTGGCGGTGGTGGGCTTCGATGATTTCAATGTCGTAGCCCGTAGCCAGGGCCTGGGCGGCCATTTGCAGCAGCTTGAAGGTGACGTTCACGCCCACACTCATGTTGGGGGCAAACACCACGCCGGTGCGGGTTGCCAATTGGGCAATTTCAGCCTTTTGTGCTTCGGAAAAGCCGGTGGTGCCAATGACGGCTTTCACGCCCAGTTCAGCACACAGCGCCAGGTGTGCCAGCGTGCCTTCGGGGCGGGTGAAGTCGATCAGCACATCGGCGTGGGCCAGGCCTTGGCGCAGGTCGGCGGTGATGAGTACGCCACTGGCTGCGCCCAAAAAGGCGGTGGCGTCGGTGCCCAAGGCGGGACTGGAGGGGATGTCCAGCGCGCCAGTCAGGGTGCAATCGTCACTGGCACGCACGGCTTCGATGAGCATACGGCCCATGCGGCCAGAAGCCCCGGCAATGGCAATGCGCAGCGGCGACGAGGAGGGCGAAGAGGGTGCGTTCATGGCGAGACTCGGCAAACAAAAAAGCAAACCAAAAAGCGAAAGCGAAAGCGAAAACGCTGGCGCTGGCGCTGGCGCTGGCGCTGGCGCTGGCGCTGGCGCTGAGCGCGCCGCTTATTCCAGCGGCGGGTAGCTGGTGCGCGGCGCGGCGTTGTCGGCGGCAGGCGTGGGCGCGGTGGCCTGGTCGGCTGGCTGGCTGGGCGCCGGGTAGCGCGCCAATTGTTCTGGCGTGGCTTGCAGGGGGGGGATTTTGCTGGAGCGGGTACGCACGCCCAGGCTGGCAACGAACTCGGCCTCTGTGGGCATCTCATCGCCTTCGGCGCGCACAAAGTGCTCGCCTTCAAAGGTCACCACCAGCTTGCGTGTCTGTACGTCTTCGCCAGGCCGCTTCAAGGTGAACACATAGTCCCAGCGGTCGGCGTGGAACAGGCTGGCAACCAGGGGGGTGCCCAGGATGTCGCGCACCTGCTGGCGGCTCATGCCGGGCTGCAACGCCTGCACTTGCTCGCGCGAGACGAAGTTGCCTTGCACCACGGCAACTTGGTAGGGCTTGAAGGATTCAACCAGCTCACGCCCAGATAAATCGACGCTGCTGCAGCCGCTCAAGGCGGCGCCAAAAAACACAACCAGCGCCACGGGGGCGCTGCAACGGGCCAAGGCAAGCATGGGGAATAGGGCTAGGGCTATGATTCGATCCATTGTAGCGGCTGGCATCC
Source organism: Acidovorax sp. (assembly GCA_041910915.1). Taxonomy (GTDB): domain Bacteria; phylum Pseudomonadota; class Gammaproteobacteria; order Burkholderiales; family Burkholderiaceae_C; genus Paenacidovorax. Next base: position 35,633 of record JAYRPZ010000102.1, on the reverse strand, counting down.
TGAGCCCTGGCGCCGATGATTTTCCCCTTGCCATGACCAATATCGACGAACTTAAAAGCACCGGCCTCAAGGCCACCTTGCCGCGCCTGAAAATTCTGGAAATTTTCCAAAAGGGCGCGCTGCGCCACATGACGGCCGAAGATGTGTTCCGTGTGCTGTTAGAGGAGCGTTCTGACATCGGTTTGGCCACGGTGTACCGGGTGCTCACACAGTTTGAGCAAGCAGGAATTTTGCTGCGCAGTAATTTTGAGAGCGGGAAGGCGGTGTATGAACTCAACGAAGGCCAGCACCACGACCACTTTATTTGCACCGGTTGCGGCAAGGTCGAGGAGTTTTACGACCCCGAAATTGAAAAGCGCCAGCACGCCATTGCCCAGGCCAAGGGCTGGGTGGTGCAAGACCACGCCATGGCGCTGTACGGCCACTGCGCGCAGTGCGCTAAAAAATAACCACCGGGGCGGCCAGCGCCCTGTGGCGTAGCGGGCTCACAGTTCTGCGCGTTCCATGGCGCGGCGGTGGCGCTCGACGAATTCTTGGTAAGTATCAATGCCGCGCAACTGCAAGATGGTGTTGCGCACAGCAGCCTCGACCAGCACCGCAATGTTGCGTCCAGCCACCACCTGGATCACCACTTTCAGCACCGGCACGCCAAGCACGTCTTGCGTCAACGGTTCGTAGGGCAGGCGCTCGTACTCACGCTCTAGGGTTTCTTTGCGCACCAGATGCACGATGAGTTTGAGCCGCATACGTCGGCGCACGGCCGATTCGCCAAAAATGGCGCGAATGTCCAGCAAACCAATGCCACGCACTTCCAGCAGGTTTTGCAGCAGCTCCGGGCACTTGCCCTCGATGGTGTTTTGGTTGATGCGATAGAGGTCCACGGCATCATCGGCGACCAGGCCGTTGCCGCGCGAGATCAGCTCCAGTCCCAGCTCGCTCTTGCCCAGGCCGGATTCGCCCGTGATCAGCACGCCCAGGCCCAAAATGTCCATGAACACACCGTGCATGGTGACACGGTCAGCAAAATGCTTGGACAGGTAGGCGTGCAGTACGTCAATCACAAACCCCGAGGGCTCGTGCGTGGCAAACAAAGGGATTTGTGCGCGCTCACACAGCGCCAGCAGCTCTTCTGGTGGACTTAGGCCATCGGCCAAGACCAAAACGGGGGGCTCTAGCGTCAGGATGCGGGCAATGCGGCGTTTGCAGTCTTCTGCCGAAGCGTTGGTCAGGTAGGCCACTTCACGCACCCCCAGCACCTGCGCGCGGTAGGGGTGGATGTAGTTCAAGTGCCCCACCAGATCGGCACCCGAGCGGGCGCTGCGCACGGCCAGATCGTCGAAGCGGCGCTCCGAGGCGTCCAGGCCTGCCACCCATTCCCAGCGCAGCGAACCACGAAAAGCTTCAAACAGGGCGTCTGCACTAACGACGTTGGGTTTCATGGTGAGGGGGCGGGAGTGGGTGAGAAAGCAGTGCCATCCGATGGGCTAGGCCACCTGGGCCGATTGCCAGTCGGCAATCAGGCCGTGCAGCTGGGTGGCGTTGGTGCAGGCTTTGATTTTTTCGCGCAAGGCCCCGTCGCTCAGCAGCTCGGCAATTTCTGACAGGATTTCCAAATGCTTTTGTGTGGCCGCTTCGGGCACCAGCAGAAAAATCAGCAGGCTGACGGGTTGTTCGTCAGGCGCATCGAAGCCAATGGGCTGCGCTAGTTGGAACACTGCTGCCATGGGCGACTTCAAGCCCTTGATGCGACCATGCGGAATCGCCACCCCGTAGCCCAAGCCGGTGGAGCCCAGGCGCTCACGGGCAAACAAACTGTCGGTGATCAGGGCGCGCGACAAGCCGTGCAGACTCTCAAACAGCAAACCTGCTTCTTCAAAGGCGCGTTTTTTGCTGGTGGCTTCAACGCTCACGAGAACCTGAGCGGTCGGCAAAATGGAAGCAAGTCGGTTCATAGTGGGTGGATGGCGGCGATGATGCCCCCGGGCATCAGCCCGCTGGCTGGACAGGGTGGAGGGTGGGAAATCGCAAAAAAATGTTGCACTGCAAAAATAGTGTAATGCGATTGATGCTACGGGAAAACCCCGAGGATCTTCCATGGGTATTGTTACAAGAAAAACCGCCTGTGCAGGCGGTTCTCGTATCCGTACCCAAGCGCCGCACCTCGCCCGGGGAGGCGGTGCGGCTGTGGCACTCAGGCGTAGGCGCGCTTGAGGGCGCTGGCCTGGTGGTCTTGCACCTTGTTCTTGTGGCGCACCACGATGCGGTCGAGCTTGTCCATCAGGGCATCCACAGCGGCATACAGGTCGGCATGGGTGGACTCGGCAAACAAATCGCTGCCCTTGACGCGCAGGCTGCATTCCGCACGTTGGCGCTTTTCTTTTTCCTTTTGCTTTTCGACCGACAGCAACACCTTCACTTCGACCACCTGGTCAAAGTGGCGCCGAATGCGCTCGAGCTTGCTCACCACGTATTCACGCAGTGCGGGGGTCACGTCGAGATGATGACCGCTGATCGTCAAGTTCATGGTTCAGGTCTCCTGGGTTTTGAGGCACCAACAACACACAACACTGCCCGGTGGCAACCGGCGCAGCTCCTACAAACAAGCAGCCCCACTATGCCCCCACCACTGCACAAAGGCAAACCGATTCCGCCCGGCATCAGCGGGTTATAGGGCACGGCTCGCCAGGGCGGTGCAGGCAGCGCACAATGCGCGGTCTTGGCCGTGGCGGGGCGCCCTAAAATCCGGCCCGCCCGGGGATCGTCCTGCGGCCATTGCCTCCCATCTGTTTTGCCATGAACTCAACCCCAGTCGCCCTGCATACTTCTGCCCTCACTTCCTTGCCCCTGCTGGCGCGCGGCAAGGTGCGCGATAACTACGCCGTGGGTGACGACCGCATCCTCATGGTGGCCAGCGACCGCCTGTCGGCCTTTGACGTGATCATGGGCGAGCCCATTCCCGGCAAGGGCGAGCTGCTCACGCAAATGGCGCTGTTTTGGTTCGACAAGCTGGGCCACATCTGCCCCAACCACCTCACCGGCGAAGACCCCGAAAGCGTGGTCACGCCTGCCGAAGTGCCCCAAGTGCGTGGCCGCTCCATGCTGGTGCGCCGCCTGCAGCCGATCTTGGTCGAGGCCGTGGTGCGCGGCTATCTGGCCGGCAGTGGCTGGAAGGAGTACCAGGCCACGCAATCGGTGTGCGGTGTGCCACTGCCCCCGGGCCTGACCAACGCGGCCAAGCTGCCCACGCCCATCTACACCCCAGCGGCCAAAGCCGAAGCGGGTGACCACGACGAAAACATCACCTTCGAGCGCACCGTCGAGATGATTGGCCTGGACCTGGCCACGCGCATCCGCGATATTTCTATCCGCCTGTACCAGGAAGCGGCCGACATCGCCCTGACCAAGGGCATGATCATTGCCGACACCAAGTTCGAATTTGGCCTGGCACCCGACGGCACGCTGGTGCTGATGGATGAAGTGCTCACCCCCGACAGCTCGCGCTACTGGCCCGTGGAAGGCTATGACGACGCCCTGGCCTGGGGCGACAACCCGCCCAGCTACGACAAGCAATTTGTGCGCGATTGGCTGGAGCAGGCCCAGGTCAACGGCAAGCCCTGGGACAAAACGGCCCCGGCGCCGCGTTTGCCGCAGGATGTGATCGAGAAAACCGCCGCCAAGTACCGCGAGGCCTTGCAGCGCCTGGTGGGTTGAGCGGCAGGCGCTGAAGTTGCTATTTAATTCATAGCTGCTAGCGCTTGCTGCATAAGGCTTTGAAGCCGATTTTGTGCTTATTTTTGCGCTCTCTGCACGCTCGCAACGCAGCCCCCAGGCCCCGGCGCCCGCTGGCAGGCTGCTGGGGCTAATAAAAAACGGTTTTTTAAAGCCAAAAAGGCCTTAAACCCTTGCTGGGTAAGCGCAAGCAGCTATCAAAAAAGAAGCAATTGCTGTCTGCGCTGCAGAGTCAGGCGCATACAATCGCCCCTCCTTTGGGCCTGCCCCCGTGTGTGTGGCGGGCCTTTTGTCAGACGCGTGCGTAGGTGCCTTGGCACCCGCTTTGTGGAGTTGTTTTTCGTGTTCATTTCTTCTGCTTTTGCCCAGACCGCCCCGGCCGCTGCCGGTGGCGGCGACATGATGTCCCAGCTCACCGGCATGTTGCCGCTGGTGCTGATGTTTGTGGTGCTGTACTTCGTCATGATCCGCCCACAGATGAAACGCCAAAAAGAACACAAGGCGATGATTGACGCCATCGCCAAGGGCGACGAAGTGGCCACCGCTGGTGGCATTTTGGGCACGGTGACACGCCTGTCCGAAGGCGCGCTGCACATCCAGATCGCCCCTGGCGTGGAAGTGCAAATCCAGCGCAACGCGGTAGCCCAAGTGCTGCCCAAGGGCTCCATCAAGTAAGCCCCTCAGGCCTGCGCGGCCTGGCCATGGGGCGGGGCTGCGGCTGTTTGTTTTCTGAGAGGGCCGCTCGCGCCCTCTCTCTTTGCACTGCCATGCCAGTGATCTGAAAGCGCCAACATGAACCGTTACCCGGTCTGGAAGTACGCCATCATCGCCATCGCGCTGCTGGTGGGTGCGCTGTACACCCTGCCCAATTTTTTCGGCGAAGCACCTGCTGTGCAGGTTTCCTCGGCCAAGGCTGTCATCAAAGTCGATGCAGCCCTGCAAGCGCGCGTGCAAGCAGCGCTGCAAGAGGCTGGTATTACGCCTGATTCGGTCAGTTTGGACGGCAACTCCATCCGCGCCCGCTTTGATACGCCCGACACCCAGCTCAAAGCCAAAGACGTGCTGCAAAAAGCCCTGGTGCCTGATGCGGCCGATGCGCCGTACATCATCGCCCTGGGGTTGGTGTCGCGCTCGCCCGCGTGGCTCACCGCTATCCATGCCCAGCCCATGTTCTTGGGTCTGGATTTGCGCGGCGGCGTGCACTTCATGCTGCAAGTGGATATGCAGGCGGCCCTGACGAAAAAGGCCGATGCCTATGCCGGTGACCTGCGCAGCCTGCTGCGCGAGAAAAATATCCGCCATGGCGGCATCAACCGCGATGGCCAGGGCGTAGAGCTGAAGCTGCGCGACGAAGCCACGCTGACGGCGGCGCGCAACCTCATTACCGATCAGCTGCCCGATCTGCAAACCACCACCAGCCCTGACGGCGATGGCTTCAAGCTGCGTGCCAGCATCAAGCCCGAGGCGCTGCGCAAGGTGCAGGAGCAGGCGCTCAAGCAAAACATCGTTACGTTGCACAACCGTATCAATGAGCTGGGCGTGGCCGAGCCGGTGATTCAGCAGCAGGGGTTGGATCGCATCGTGGTGCAGTTGCCCGGGGTGCAAGACACCGCCAAGGCCAAAGACATTTTGGGCCGCACAGCCACGCTGGAAGTGCGCATGGTGGACGAAAGCACCGAGGCGCGCGCGGCCGAGCTGGGCAGTGGCCCGGTGCCGTTTGGCGCAGAAAAATACCTCGATCGCAACGGCCAGGCGGTGATTGTGAAAAAGCAGGTGGTGCTGACGGGGGAAAACCTCACCGATGCCCAGCCCGGCTTTGACGGTCAGACGCAAGAGCCCACCGTGAACCTGGTGCTGGACGCCAAGGGTTCGCGCATTTTCAAAGACATCACGCGCGAGAACGTGGGCAAGCGCATGGCCATCGTGCTGTTTGAAAAGGGCAAGGGCGAGGTGGTGACGGCGCCGGTGATTCGCTCTGAGATTGGTGGTGGCCGCGTGCAAATTTCGGGCCGCATGACCACCATGGAAGCCAACGACACCGCGCTGCTGCTGCGCGCCGGTTCGCTGGCGGCGCCCATGGAAATCATCGAGGAATACACCATTGGCCCCAGCTTGGGTGCGGACAACATTGAGCGCGGTATCAACTCCGTGGTCTGGGGCATGGTGGCGATTGCCGCCTTCATGTGTGTGTACTACATGCTGTTTGGCGTGTTTTCCACCGTGGCGCTGTCGGTGAACGTCTTGATGCTGCTGGCAATTTTGTCCATGCTGCAAGCCACGCTCACCTTGCCCGGTATTGCCGCCATGGCGCTGGCGCTGGGCGTGGCGATTGACTCGAACGTGCTCATTAACGAGCGCATTCGTGAAGAGCTGCGTGCCGGGGTGGCACCACAGGCAGCGATTGCCGCCGGTTACGACCGTGCCTGGGCGACGATTTTGGACTCCAACGTCACCACCTTGATTGCGGGCCTGGCCTTGCTGGCCTTTGGCTCCGGCCCGGTGCGTGGCTTTGCCGTGGTGCACTGCATTGGCATTTTGACCAGCATGTTCTCGGCCGTGTTTTTCTCCCGTGGCCTGGTGAACCTGTGGTACGGGCGCCGGAAAAAGCTCAAGAGCGTGGCCATTGGCCAAGTGTGGAAGCCTGAGGACACCTCCGGCCTGCGTTCCGTGGCTGTCCGTGGCAGTGACGGCGACAACTGAGCGAGGACAGCAAGATGGAATTTTTCCGCATTAAAAAAGACATCCCCTTCATGCGCTACGCGTTGGTGCTGAACGCGGTGTCTTTCATTACCTTCGCTTTGGCGGTGTTCTTTTTGGTCACACGCGGGCTGCATTTGTCGGTGGAGTTCACCGGCGGCACGGTGATGGAGGTGGCCTACACCCAAACCGCCGATGTGCCGCGGGTGCGCGAAACGGTGGCAGCGCTGGGCTATGCCGACGTGGTGGTGCAAAACTTTGGCACCTCGCGCGACGTGATGATCCGCCTGCCGGTGCAAAAGGGCGTGACCTCGGCGCAGCAAAGTGAGCAAGTGCTTGCGGCGCTGAAGGCGGACAACGCTGAAGTGACGCTGCGGCGCACCGAGTTCGTAGGCCCCCAGGTGGGCGAAGAGCTGGTGCACGGCGGGCTGATGGCGCTGGGCATGGTGGTGCTGGGCATCGTGCTGTACCTGGCTTTTCGCTTTGAGTGGAAGTTTGGTGTCGCGGCCATCATTGCCAACTTGCACGACGTGATCATCATCCTGGGCTTTTTCGCCTTCTTCCAGTGGGAGTTTTCGCTCTCGGTGTTGGCGGGGGTGCTGGCGGTGCTGGGCTATTCGGTGAACGAGTCGGTGGTGATTTTTGACCGTATCCGCGAAGCCTTCCGCAAGTTCCGCAAGCTCTCCACACCGGAGGTGATTGACCACGCCATCACCTCTACGATGAGCCGCACCATCATCACCCACGCCTCGACCGAGGCCATGGTGCTGTCGATGTTCTTCTTCGGTGGCCCCAGCCTGCACAACTTCTCGCTGGCCCTGACGATTGGCATTTTGTTCGGTATTTATTCGTCGGTGTTCGTGGCGGCCGCCATTGCCATGTGGCTGGGCGTGAAGCGCGAAGACTTGGTGAAAACGACGAAAAAAGAAGACGGCGATGCAGGCAACCGCCCGGATGATCCTAACGCGGGGGCCATGGTCTAACGCATTGGGCGGCACCGACCACGGCCTTCGTCACGTTCCTGTTGCTGGCATGTGGTCGCCCCCCTTTTTACCGGGCAGCCAGCGGCTACCATAGTCGGTTATGCAGCCATACGCCCCAGCTTCCGCCACCCCTTCTCAGGCCGCGCACCAGGCACTTGCACGCCAGGTGCGCCAGCGCCTTGTGCATGGCCTGTGTGGCGGGATTGTCGGTTTGGACAAGGCGGTGCTGGAGTTTTTAGATGCCCTGATCGCCCAAACCGGTACCACGCGGGAAATGCAGGAGCGCCGCGAGTTGTGGCAGCGCTACCGCGATAAGCGCCAGGCCTGGGCCAATGGCCTGGCCCGTGCCTGGCAAAGCGTGCCAGCTCCTCAGGCACCGGCAGGGGTTCCTGCCGCGGATGATTTTGGTTTGTCGTTGCTCGACGATGGGGTGGTGGAGAACCGCATCACCGCCTCGCGCTTGGCGCAGGCGGTGACTGACGCGGTCAGTGCTTCGTTCGATGCGGTGCGCCAGCGTACCCAGCAGCTGGAGGGGCGTGAGCTGCAACGAGACGATATTTTGTTTCCCGAAACTTGCTGCCAGCGCTTGGTGGAGCAGTGGGTGGATGTGGGCCTGAGCCGCACCGATTTGCAAGCGGTGCTAGAGCCCCTGCAGCACGCCCTGATCGAATTGCTGCGTGCCCAGTACCAGGGCGTGAACCGTCTCTACGATGAACAAGGGGTGGTGGTGCAGGTCGATTTGCGTGCCCGTGTGCGCCGTCCCGCCAGTGTGGCAGGAGGCGCTGGCGCAGGCGCAGGCTCTGCCGCCGCAGGGGCCACCACTGGCTATGGCCCGGCAGCCCAGGCCTCGGGGCCGGGGACGGTGTCGGGCATCGGGTCGGTACCACCCCACCAGGCGGCGTGGGGTTCTGCAGCTATGGCCATGCCCACGCCCTCTGGGGGCTTGGCTGTGGCACCGTTGCTGCGCGCACGTCAGCGGGCGCAAAGCATGGTGGCGCAGTTGCGGCGTTGGCTGGTGCTGCCACCGACAAGGGCGCAGCCAGGGGCTATGGGGGGTGCGGAAATTCCTGCAAGCGCACTGCTAGGTGTGCCGATGGTGGCGCAGGGCGCGCCGGGTGCGCCTATGCCTATGTCTGGGTTGGTTCCGGCGACCCTGGTTGGGGGTGGTGATCCTGGGGTGGCGGCGGGGGCGGCCATGGCACCCCCTGTCACGCAGGCCTTGTCGCAGGCGCTGGTGGAGCAGCACATGCTGGCCAGCACTTTGTACGGTGGCATGGCCATGGTGGCGGCTCCCGAGGTGGTGACGCCTCAGGTCGTGGTGCAGGTGGCAGGGCAGGTACGCGAGCAGTCCAACGCCTTGAAACAAAAAGCCTCTACGGCCAGCGAAAAAGCCACCATTGAGGTGGTGGCGCTGATGTTCCAGAGCATCTTGACCGAGGATCGCATTCCCCCGGCTGTGCGCGTATGGTTTGCACGTCTGCAGGTGCCGGTGTTGCGCGTGGCTTTGGCAGAGCCGGAGTTTTTCAGCGACCTTGACCACCCCGCGCGCCGCCTGATTGACCGCATGGGGGCCTGTGTGATGGGCTTCAATGCCGCTTCGGGCGACAGTGGTGCGTTGGAAACCGAGGTGCGGCGCATCGTGCAGGTGATTGAGCAGTATCCGGAAACCGGCCAGCGGGTGTTTCAGCTCGTGTACGAAGAATTTGAAAAATTCTTGGCCAAGTACCTGACCGAGCGCCAATCCACGGCGCGCCTGGTGAGTGTGGCTCAGCAGGTTGAGCAGCGCGAAACCTTGGCCATTCAGTACACCGTTGAGTTGCGCAGTTTGCTCAAAGATATGCCTGTGCGCGATGAAATCCGCGAATTTCTCTTCAAAACCTGGGCCGAGGTGCTGGCGCTTTCTGCCGTGCGCGATGGCCCCCAGCACCCGGACACTGTGGCGTACAAAAGTACCGCCACGGATTTGGTGTGGGCCGCCAGTGCCAAGCCCCACCGCAGCGACCGTGCGCAGGTCATTCAAAGCCTGCCGGGTTTGTTGACGCGTTTGCGTCAGGGTTTGACCTTGCTGGGTATGGACAGTGCCAGTCAGGACGCTGAAATCAAAATTTTGACCGATACCCTGGCCCAGGCCTTTCTTTCGAAAACAGCAGCCATTGCGCCAGAACACATTGATGCCATGGCACGGCGCTTGGCGAATCTGGAAGATTTCATGGACGATGCCACGCTGGGCGATATGCCGCTGTCCAGCGAGCACATTGAAATGATGCTGGGCATTGACGCTTCTGCCATCCATGTGATTGCTGATACCGGGGCCCCGGTGCAAGAAGAAATGCTGGCGTGGGCGCAGCAGCTGGCTTTAGGGGTGTGGTTCACCCTGGATCACAACGGTGCTTCGGCCCAGGTGCAGTACGCTTGGCACAGCGAGCGCAAGCAGTTGCACCTCTTTGCTGCAGTCGATGGTTCTTGCTATTTGATCCAGTTGCGTCGCATGGCGGCTTACTTGCAGGCCGGTCTGCTGGTGCCGCAAGATGATGAAGCCTTGACCGTGCGTGCCACGCGCGACGCCTTGGCCAAGCTGGATGCCAATCCTGAGCGCTTGCTCAACTGAGTGTCAGGCACGCCCGAGGCGCTGAAAGCGCCCACCAGTCAGACGTGCCACGGCCCCTGCTAATTCGTATTCCAGCAAGCGTGCCTGCAGTGTGGCGGTGTCCATGCCGGTGCGCGATTGCAAGGCGTCCAGGCCCATCGGGTCCCAGCCCAAGGCGGATAGCAGGGGATCCTGCGCATCATCCGTCACGGCTGTCCGTTCGGGTGGTGCCATGGTTGTGGGGCCTGTGGATGGTTGTGGCATGGCGCTGGGGCGCTCTTGTGGCGGCAGCTCTTGCAAAATGTCGTGCACTGTTTCTACCAGCGTAGCTCCTTGGCGGATCAGTGCGTGGCAGCCGCGCACCTGGGGTGCATGGATGGAGCCGGGGATCGCGAACACTTCTCGCCCCTGTTCTGCCGCCAGACGGGCTGTGATGAGAGAGCCTGATTTGAGTGCTGCTTCCACCACCAGCGTACCTTGTGACAGGCCGGCGATGATGCGGTTGCGTTTGGGAAAGTGGTGCGCCAGTGCTGCAGTGCCCAGCGGAAACTCACTCAGCAACAGACCCTGGCGGGCAATGCGTTGGGCCAAAGTGTGATGGCGTGCTGGGTACACCCTGTCCAACCCCGTACCCACCACCGCTATTGTGGCCAAGGTGTGGCTGGGTGCGTCGTCCAGGGCACCCTCGTGCGCTGCGGCATCAATGCCCAGCGCCATGCCGGAAACGACGCAGCAGCCTGCCTCGCGCAGCGCACGCCCGAACTGGTGTGCGTGCTGCAGCCCCTGCGCCGTGGGCGTGCGGCTGCCCACCATCGCGACGCAGCGCAAGGCGGCGAACGGCTGGTCTTGCGCCAGCACCTCGGCCATGCCCATGGCGTGCAGCAGCAAAGGCGGATCGTCGGTGGCCAGCAGGGCGCGGGGGTAGGCGCTGTCGGCCAGCGTCAGAATGCGCCGGGCCACGCCGTCTCCTGCAGGGCCATGCAGCCATTGCCAGGTGGTCTGCACCAAAGCTGCCAGATCAGCAGGCTCGCGAAGCAGGGCTGCAGCCTGTGCGGCGTTGACGTGGCCCTGCCACACCGCAGGTTGGCCGAAGATGTGCTGCGGCAACCCACACAAAGCCAGCAGGCGGCGTGCCGTCTGTGGGCCCACTCCAGGGGTGAGCAGCAGGCGCAGCCAAGCGGCCAGCTCGTCCTGTGGCATCAAGATGCGTGCTGTCTTAGCGTGGGTTGACCAAGCGGTCGCCTACGCGTACGCCGTTTTCAATCTCCAGCAGCAGTACGTAAGAGACACGGTCAAACGTGCGAAACACCATGGCTGTGCCATTGCGTTCGCTGGGCAGCTTGATGGTCGGGCGACCCGGATCGGTGTTGTCCACAATACGCTCACCTTTGGTCACCAGGTGCAGTACATGGCCTGGGCTGAGGCCGTCGTCTGCGCCCCGGTTGATGGTGACCACCTGATTTTGCCCAGCATAGGCTACCTTGGCACTGCCATAGATGGAGACGACACGCGCGTCCACTTCAACTTCTGGGGCATGGGGCGCATAGCTGGCAAAGCTGCGTTCAGGGGCGGGCAGCAGCCGATCGCCGGCGCGGATTTCTTCTTTGGCGGCAGAAATCAACACGGTAGCAGGCACGTATTCTGAAACTCGCTGGCCCTGGCCATCGGTGTACTCCTCCTGGCCTTCGCCTTTGAGCAGTTCGGCTTTGCCCAGGTACTGGGCTTCGTAGCCCAGCAGGGCGCCGCTTTGTGGGTCTTTCAGCGCTTCGGCATTGCGGTACACCTGAAAACGCCGTGGATCACCCGGCTCGCGCAGCAGTGGGTGGGTGGCGTCGCCACGCACATAGGCTTTGTGGCCGCTGGCCATGAGGACACGCTCCTCCGTTGTGGCAATGATGCGTGGCGCTTGCTCCAGCGTAGCGTCATCCACCACCACGGGCTCAACCAGGAAGGGCTCAATCAAGTGAGGCTTGAGCGTAGGAAGTGCCAAATCTGCCAGGTTTTGCGTGCGTGTGTGGGGGGACAGGCGCACCACTTGTGGCTCGCCTTGGGCAGCTTCCGGGCTGCCGGGAGGAAGGGTGCTCAAGCGTGCCACACCTGCTTCTCGGCTGAGGTAGAGGGTTTGGCCAGGATAGATGCGATGGGGGTTGCTGATGGCTTGTTTGTTCATGCCCCACAGTTGGGGCCAGCGCCAGGGCTGTTGCAGGTAGAGGCGGGCAATGCCCCACAAGGTGTCACCGCGTTGCACCACGTACTGTTCGGGCGCTTGAGGGCTCAGCTCTGCCAAGGCCACCCCGGGAGTGGCTGGCTGTTCCGCCACAGCCTGGGTCTGTACGCCTTGCGTGCCGGGCGAAGTCTGGGGTTCGGCCGCGGTTTGCGCCAGTACCGACGCACTCCCCAGGCTGGCGAGCAAGGTCAGCGTGGCAGATGCCCAGGAGGGAAGGGCTCGCGCCCGGCTGGCTTGGTGCTGGATGGCTCGATGCATGGAAAAAAACGCTCCCTCACTGGCAGCGCCGTATGGTCCCGTGCAGGGCCCGGCGCCGTGGATGATCAAAAAGGCCCGGCGTAAGGCGCGGGCGCAAACTCGTTCGATTTTCTGCCCAAGCCCCTGATTGGGCAACGTAGATGGGGCAGCGTAACTGCAAGCGGGCGTAAAAGTGGCCAAAATAACGACATATTCACGCAGTACCTATGGCTATCCTTCCCATTCTTTGCTATCCCGATCCGCGCCTGCACAAGGTTGCCCAGCCCGTACAGGCTGTGGACGAGCGCATTCAAACTCTGGTTGCCGACATGCTGGCCACCATGTACGACGCCCAGGGTATCGGCCTGGCCGCAACCCAGGTGGACGTGCATGAGCGCGTGGTGGTGATTGACACCTCCGAGGAGCGCAATCAACCTCAGGTGCTCATCAATCCTGAAATTGTCTGGGCCAGCAGCGAGCAGGTGACGGGCGACGAAGGCTGCCTCTCCGTGCCTGGCATTTACGACGGTGTGCAGCGTGCCAGCGCCGTCCGTGTGCAGGCGCTGGACGAGAAGGGGCATTCCCGCATTATTGAAGCCGATGGCCTGCTGGCCGTGTGCATTCAGCACGAACTGGATCACCTGCAGGGCAAAGTGTTTGTGGATTACCTCTCACCCCTCAAGCGTGGGCGCATCAAAAGCAAGCTGCTCAAGCAGCAGCGCGAAGCGGCGCGGGCTTGAGCTTGGATACGTGCTGAATTAAGAGTTAAATCGACCTCTAAGCCGCTCCAAGCAAGCGCGAGCAGCTCCTTATTTAGGAGCTGCTTGGGGCTCACATGCGGCCAAAGGCATAGCCCACCGGAGCGTTGTGGCCCTCGATGTGATCGACCAAACGCAGCAACGGCGCGAGTTCGCGGTAGCGTGCGGCGCTGCTGCGGATGTAGCCGATGAAGCGTGGTGTATCAGCCAGATAGCGCGGTTTGCCGTCGCGCAGCGTCAGGCGCGCGAAGATGCCTGCCACCTTCAGGTGGCGTTGCAGGCCCATCCATTCCACGGCGCGGTAAAACTCGCCAAAGTCCGCCCCCCAGCCGCTGTGGCTGGCGCTGCCCAGCAGCCCCGCTTTGCGCGCTTTTTCCCAATAGCGCACGGCAATGTCGATGACGAAGTCTTCTTCCCAGCTGATGAAGGCGTCGCGTAGCAGGCTGGCCAGGTCGTACGTGATGGGGCCGTACACCGCGTCTTGAAAGTCCAGCACGCCCAGGCGCTGGCCCGGTGCAGCCACCAGCAGGTTGCGCATCATGTAGTCCCGGTGAACGTACACGCTGGGGGCTGACAGGTTGTGTTGCACGATGCGCTCAAAGGCCTGCACTAACGTGGCGTGTTGTTTGTCGTCCAGGGTCAGCGCGCGGTGGCGGGCCACGTACCAGTCGGGAAACAATTGCAGCTCGCGCTGCAGCAGCTCTGCGTCATAAGCGGGCAGCACGCCGGGCTGGCTGGCTTGCTGCCAGCGCAGCAGCTCGTCCACGGCTTGCAGATACCACCCATGGGCTTCTTCGGGGCGCTGGCTGTCCAGGCGCTCCAGCACGGTGGGGCCCCCCAGGTCTTCCAGCAGCATGAAACCCTGGGTCTCATCCCAGGCCAGGATGGCTGGCACACGCAGACCAGCAGCGTGTGCCAGTGCCTGAACCTGGACGAAGGGGCGGCAGTTTTCCTTGTCTGGTGGGGCATCCATGACGATCAGGCTGCTGCCGTTGGCGCTGTCCAGGCGCAGGTAGCGGCGAAAGCTGGCATCTGCGCTGGCTGGGCGCAGGCTGGCCAACTGCAGGCTGTGCGCGGGTGCCAGGGCGGTGATCCAGCTAGTAAAGGCCTGCTGGCGCTGGGCATCCGGCCAATCGATCTGTGTTGGCTTGCCGGGGGGGAGGGGGGCGGAGGGGGTGGGGGTTGAGGCGCTCATGGATAATCCGAATTCTACAAACCGCCCATTCATCGTCACCGTCCGTTCTTTGGCTGCCTGAAAGCCGCGCGTCCGTGCGTGGGGTTTTCCTTGCATGGCTGCTGGCCGCAACGCTTGTTTCTTTGCCCATCCCCGTGCCTGTTTTCGTGCCTGTTTTTGTCCCTGTGCCCGCCTCGCTGGCTCTTCGCCTGACCGTGCGCCAGGTTCGCGTGGCTTTGGCCTTGTGCTTAGGCGTGCCGTTTTGGGCACTGGCACAGACGGCAGCGCCAGATGCTGCTGGAGTTGCGCCGCCTGAGTCTGCTGCACTGCGGCCACTGCGTGCCACACCCCTGCTGCGCGAAACGATTGACCCTGCTGTACGAGGGCAATTGCCAGTGTTTGTGCGTGGTCAGCGCCTGGAGGGCCAGGTGGACGTGTACACCGCGATCGAGGGCGATGCTGAATTGCGTCGTGGCGATACGGTGATCCGTGCTGACCGCTTGCAGTACAGCGCAGCCGAAGATTTGGCCCAAGCGCGTGGCCAGGTGCGCATGAACCGTGCGGGCAATCTGTACGAGGGCTCGGCACTGGATTTGCACGTCGGTGCGTTCGAGGGTTTTTTCAGCGATGCGCGTTACCGCTTTCTTGCCACCCAGGGGCACGGACAGGCGCAGCGCGTGCAGTTCCTCGATGCGCAGCGCTCAGTGGTCGAGCAGGCCACCTACACCACCTGTCAGCGCGATGAGCAGGCCAGCTGGCAGCCAGCGTGGGTGCTGCGCGCTGAGCGTATTCACCTGGATATGGAAGAAGACGTGGGTGTGGCAGAAAACGCCACCCTGGAGTTTCAGGGCGTGGCTTTGCCAGCCATTGGGCGCATCAGTTTTCCGCTGTCGGAAAAACGCAAATCGGGCCTGTTGCCGCCAACCATCATTCCCGTGGACAGCAGCAGCGGCCCCACGGTGGCCGTACCCTACTACTGGAATATTGCGCCTAACCGTGATGCCACATTCACCCCTATGCTGATGGCACGGCGCGGCGTGAACCTGGGAGCGGAGTTCCGCTATTTGGAGCCAGGCTATGCGGGTGAACTCAGCGCCAGTGTGTTGCCCCAAGATCAGGTGGCCCAGCGCAATCGTTGGTCTTTGGCGGCGCGCCACGGCGCAGCGTGGACTGCACTTGGGGGCGGGCTGGGGTTGAACTTGAACCTCAACCGTGTGAGTGACAACGATTACTGGCGCGATTTCCCTCGCCGCTCTGTACCGGGTGCCGTGACCACCCAGCTGACCCAGCGGCTGCTGCCCAGCGATGCATCACTGAGCTGGTCGGGTTCGGCCAGCGGGGAAACGACCTTTGAGATGCGGGCGCTGCGCTGGCAAACACTGCAGGATGTGAATGCACCCATCGTGCCGCCCTACGATCGTCTGCCCCAACTGCGTTGGCGCTATGTTCCCTGGCAGGCACCGGCCGGGCTGGAGGCCAGTGCCGAACTGGATACCACCCGTTTCCGGGCCGATCGTTTGCTCACGCTCCAGCCTAACGCCCAGCGTAGCTTTGCCCAGGTGCAGCTCAGTCGTCCTTTCACGGCGCCTTGGGGCTACGTGACCCCCAAGGTGCAATTGCACGCCACGCACTATGCGTTTGAGGACGGTGTGTCCCAAGGTGTACGCGATGCCAGCCGCACGCTGCCTACCTTCAGTGTGGACAGTGGTTTGGCCTTTGAGCGTGAAGCGAGCTACTTTGGCAGGGGCTTTGTGCAGACCCTGGAGCCCCGTGCTTTCTACACCTACACCCCCTACCGCGATCAGAGTCACTTGCCGCTGTACGACACGGCAGCCAACGATTTCAACTTTGCCACCGTGTTCACGGAAAACTCCTTTACCGGCAACGACCGCCTGGCCGACAACAACATGCTCACTTTGGGCCTGACCTCGCGCTTGTTGGAGCCTGACAGTGGTGCCGAGCTGCTGCGCCTGGGGGTGGCCCAGCGCCTGCGCTTTTCGGAGCAACGGGTGGCCTTGAATGGCAATCCTTGGCAGGCGCCACAGCTGGAGGCGCTAGGTTCGTCGTGGGACGATCGTCTGTCCGACCTGTTGCTGGGCGCGTCTGTCAATTGGTCGCCTATGTGGGGCTTGGATGGCACGGTGCAGTACGCTCCCAAGGAGCAGCGTTCGGTGCGCTCCAGTATTGGTGCGCGCTACAGTCCGAGCGCTTACCGTACCGTCAGCGCCGCTTACCGCTACCAGCGTGGCATCAGCGAACAAATCGATCTAGGCTGGCAGTGGCCCATCAACGACCTCTGGGGGGATCGTGGACGCGATCTGGGGCCAGGCCGTGGCCAAGGGGGGGGGCGCTGGTACAGCGTGGGACGTTTGAACTACAGCACGATGGAGCGCCGTCTGGTGGACGCCGTGGTGGGCGTGGAATATGACAGCTGTTGCTGGATTGGCCGCATCGTGCTGGAGCGCTTGCAAAGCAGCTACACCCAAGCCAATACGCGGTTGCTGTTGCAGTTGGAGTTCATTGGCTTCACGCGCTTGAGTCTGGGGGCCAACCCGCTGTCCAGCCTCAAGGACAATATCCCGCGCTACCAGTACCTGCGTGAGCAGGTCAGCCCGCCCAGCCGCTTCAGCCAATACGATTAATCCGATCTGTCGATCTTTGTGGACTCCTTGAATTCGATGCGCAGCATGAACAACCGAGCACTCGCCCTGGGCTTTGCCTGTCTGGGCTTTTTCACGGGCCTGGCCCCGTTGGCGGCGCAGGCGCAGCAGTTGCGCTTGCAAGGTGGTGGCGCCAAAGGCCTGTCCTCGCAAAATGGCCCGGCAGGTGTGCGCCCCTCGCCGCCGCTGTCGCGTGCGGCTACCCAGGCGGCTGAAGCTGCAGCGGCGGTGCCCACCATTCGCCAGGCAGACTACATCGTCGCTATCGTCAACTCCGAGCCCTTGACCAACAACGAAGTCAAGGCGCGTGTGGCGCGCGTCGAGCAAAGCTTTGCCAGCCAACGCATGCCTTTACCCGCCCCCGACTTGTTGGCGCGTGAAGTGCTGGAGCGCTTGATTTTGGAAAAAGCCCTGTTGCAGCGTGCCAAGGAAACGGGCGTGCGCGTGGACGATTACGCCGTCACCCAGGCCGAACAAAACGTGGCACGGCAAAACGATGTGACCGTGCCCCAGTTGCACCGGCGCCTGCGGGCTGATGGGCTCGACCCGGTGCGTTTCCGTGAAGAACTGCGCAACCAATTGCTGCTACAGCGCTTGCGTGAGCGGGACCTCGAATCCCAGGTGCGCGTGAGCGAGCCGGAGATTGACCAGTACCTGCGCGAACAGCAGAGCAGCTCCCAGGCTGCACCTGCTGCGATCAACCTTGGCCATATCCTGGTGAGCGTTCCGGAAGGGGCCAGCGCGGCGGTGGTGGATGCCGCGCAGGCCCGGGCGCAGGAGGCTGCAGAGAAAGCACGTCGCCCAGGTGCTGACTTTGCGGCTTTGGCGCGAGAATTTTCTGACGCTCCAGAGGGAAAAACTGGGGGCGAGTTGGGTTTGCGCTCCACAGACCGGTATCCGGAGCTGTTCGTGGAGGCGCTGCGCCAGGTGCCTGTCGGTGGCGTGGCCGGGCCGGTGCGCTCGGGAGCGGGTTTTCACGTACTCAAAGTGCTGGAGCGCAGCCAGGGTACGCTGCCCGCGACAGTGCTGAAAAACCATGTGCGCCACATTTTGCTGCGCACCAATCCCCAGCAAAACGAAGCAGCTGCGGCGCAGCGCCTGGCCGATTACCGCCGCCGTATCGAGCGAGGCGAGGCTACGTTTGAAGCGCTGGCACGCGAGTTCTCGCAAGACGGCAGTGCCAAACAGGGCGGCGACTTGGGCTGGGCGGCCCCTGGGCGCTACGTGCCCGAGTTTGAGCAGGTAGTGGAAAGCCTGCAGCCGGGGCAAATCAGCGAACCCCTGGTATCGCGTTTTGGCGTCCATCTGGTGCAACTGCTGGATCGGCGTGAGGTGCCCCTGACACCACGCGAACAGCGTGAATTGGCACGCAACGCCCTGCAGGAGAAAAAACTCGAAGACGCCTACGTCACCTGGGCGCAAGAGCAGCGTGCGCGTGCTTACGTTGAGCTGCGCGAGCCGCCACAGTAAGCCGGGAGCTGCCATCACCATGAAGCACATCCCGCGCAAACGCTTTGGCCAGCATTTTTTGAGTGACCACGCCATCATCGACGCCATCGTGCGTGCTATCGCCCCCGTGCCCGGCCAGGCGGTGGTGGAAATTGGCCCGGGTTTGGCTGCTTTGACGCAGCCGCTGGTCGAGCGTCTTGGGCAGTTGACGGTGATCGAACTTGACCGCGATCTGGCAGCACGGCTGCGCAGCCATGGACAGCTCAAAGTGGTCGAGTCTGATGTGCTTAAAGTGGACTTTGCCCAATTGGGGCAAGCGCTAGGCGCTCCTAAAATGAGAGTGGTTGGCAACCTGCCGTACAACATCTCCACGCCTATCTTGTTCCACCTTTTGCAGTACGTCGATGGGGTGCAAGACCAGCATTTCATGCTGCAAAAAGAAGTGATTGACCGCATGGTGGCACAGCCTGCCACGGCCGATTACGGGCGCTTGTCCGTGGTGCTGCAGTGGCGCTACGCCATGGAAAACGTGTTGTTTGTGCCACCGCAAAGCTTTGATCCGCCTCCACGGGTGGACAGCGCAGTGGTACGCATGGTGCCGCTGGCCCAGCCTGCACCGGTAGATGCAGCACTGCTGCAAACCGTGGTGCAGGTGGCCTTCAGCCAGCGGCGCAAGCTGCTGCGCCACAGCTTGGGGCGTTGGCTGCAAGAACACGGCTACGGCGGCAGCTTTGATCTGCAACGCCGTGCCGAAGAGGTGCCGGTGGCTGAGTACGTGGCGCTGGTGCAGCAGCTCACGCTGCAGACAGCCAATATGCCGCATTAAAAGGGCTGCTCATGCGCAGGGCCTGGGCGCTGAACTCGTTGAGCTTGTCCGTCGGCAGGCTCGCAGCTTGCGCGGGCAGCACAACGGTGTCGGCGGCGGGGGCCGGGTGCGCCCGTTCTGCGTGGCCAGCAGATGCGGAACGGGCTACAGAAAAGAATAAAAACAGCGAAAGGGGATTTTGCGTTCGGCCCAGTAATCGGCTGCATCACGAAAAATATCCAGCAGCTGTTCGCGTGCTTCCTTGTCAAACTTCACCGTTGCGGGGATTTGCTCCAGCACCACAATAAAACCCGGCTGCGGGCCGCACTTGTGCAGCGGATCGGTCATGCAGTCGTAGAGCGCATCAAAATTTTTGCCAAAGTGTGCGGGAAACAAAAACTGCGAGGCAATCAGTTCCAGCACATCTTGTTTGGTGAGGGCATGTGCCAGGTTAGCGTAGAGGAAGTGGTGCCCCAAGGCTTGCGCGGCAGCCAGCAGGTCGTGCACGCGGTAGGCGCGAATGGACTGCACGATATTCGGACGCACACCGCGCATCGGGTGATCCTGAGTGTGACGAGGAGGGGTTTCCATCTCCGCAGCTCTTTCTTTGTGAAGCAGCCCCTCTGGCGTGGCCAGCAAAGAGGGCGAAAAACAATCAAACATCATGGCGTAATTTCCCGAAAGCTGGCGTAGTGGTCGTCGCTGTAGTAGCAAATATCGGGTGTGCGAGGCGCCCCACCGCACACAATGCGGCGCGCACCACGATGGCGCACGCCTGGGGTTTTGACGGTGTATTCCCGGTAGTAACCCCGCTGATGGCGTGGCAACAGGCGCTCGCGGTTACCGAACACCGTGCCATCTTTGTCGTAGGGAAACGGGCCCCCTTCGTGGATGCGCTTGTAGGTGGTTCGCCCTTGGGGTGGCAGCTGTGCCAGAGAGATGGACGCAGCGCTGTACTCGGTTGCATTACCACGTGCCAGACCAGTAGAGGGGGCCAGGGTGCAAGTGGTCGCCACCACACACGCAAGAGCGACTTGCACAAGCCGGGCGGCAACAGCCTGGAGCATCGACGATACCTCTGGATTATGTACGGGTTTACCCGAAATTTGAACCCGCGAGTGTGACGCAAAGCACCCGAAAAATCAAGCGCCTGCCCAAAAAATGGGCAGGCGCTGCAGGTCGTCGTGGATGTGTGTGTCTATGCCTTAGCGTGCAGCGTTAGCGTCAGCCACAGTCAGCGCGGTCATGTTGACGATGCGTCGCACGGTCGTGCTGGGGGTCAGCACATGCACGGGTTGGGCCGCACCTAGCAGCACCGGGCCAATCGCAATGTTGCCGCCTGCCGCTGTCTTGAGCAGGTTGTAGGAGATATTGGCTGCATCGATATTGGGCATCACGAGCAAGTTCGCATCTCCAGCCAGCAAGCTGTGGGGCATGAGGGCTGCGCGCGCCTTGCCATCGAGGGCCACATCGCCGTGCATTTCTCCATCGACCTCTAGCCACGGCGCTTGCACACGCAGCAACTCTAGTGTCTGGCGCATTTTGACGGCGCTGGGTTGGCTGCTGCTGCCAAAGTTGGAGTGGCTCAACAGCGCCACCTTGGGTTTGATGCCAAAGCGCAGCATCTCTTCTGCCGCCATGAGGGTGATTTCCACCAGTTGCTCGGCGCTGGGATCGTAGTTCACGTGGGTGTCAACGATGAAAACCTGGCGCTCAGGCAGCATCAGACCATTCATGCAGGCAAAGGTTTGAACCCCGGCACGCTTGCCGATCACCTGGTCGATGTACTGCAGGTGGTGGGAGGTATGCCCCCAGGTGCCGACGATCAGGCCATCTACCTCACCCTTGTGCAGCAGCATGGTGCCGATGAGCGACAGGCGCCGACGCAGCTCGATCTTGGCAATCGCTTGCGTCACGCCTTTGCGCTCAGTCATGCGGTGGTAGGTTTGCCAGAAGTCGGTGTAACGGTGGTCGTTTTCCACGTTCACCACGTCGTAGTCGCGCCCTTCTTGCAGGCGCAGGCCGAATTTTTCGCAGCGCTGGGCAATCACGGACGGGCGCCCGATGAGGGTGGGGCGGGCGATTTTTTCATCCACCACAATTTGCGCTGCGCGCAGCACACGCTCTTCCTCGCCCTCGGAATAGGCCACGCGCTTTTTTGCTGCCCGTTTCGCCACCATGAAGATAGGCTTCATGGTCGTCCCCGAGGCATAGACAAAGGTTTGCAGGTGGTCGCGGTAGGCGTCCATATCGGCAATCGGACGCTGCGCCACGCCCGACTCCTGCGCTGCCTGGGCTACGGCGGGCGCAATTTTCATCATCAAGCGCGGGTCGAACGGTTTGGGAATGAGGTATTCCGGGCCGAATGACAGCTGTTCACCCACATAGGCCTGGGCCACCACCTCGCTTTGCTCGGCCTGGGCCAGCGCTGCAATCGCGTGAACCGAAGCGATCTCCATTTCCGTGGTGATGGTGGTGGCACCGCAGTCGAGCGCTCCCCGGAAGATGTAGGGAAAGCACAGGACGTTGTTGACCTGGTTGGGGTAGTCGGTACGGCCCGTGGCGATGATGGCGTCACTGCGCACGGCTTTCACATCTTCTGGCGTGATTTCCGGGTTGGGGTTCGCCAGAGCGAACACCAGGGGCTGGGGCGCCATGCGCGCCACCATGTCTTTTTTCAGTACCCCGCCAGCTGACAGGCCCAGGAAGATGTCGGCATCGGTAATTGCCTCGGACAAGGTGCGCTGGGTTGTTTTTTGTGCAAAAAAAGCCTTGTCATCGTCCATCAGTTCCGTGCGGCCTTCGTACACCAGGCCGGCAATGTCGGTGACCCAGATGTGCTCGCGCGGCAGCCCCAGCTTCACCAGCAGCCCCAGGCAGGCCAGTGCTGCGGCACCTGCACCCGAGGCCACCAGTTTCACCTGGCGAATGTCTTTGCCCGCCACTTTCAGGCCGTTGAGGATGGCTGCGCCGACGACGATGGCCGTGCCGTGCTGGTCGTCGTGGAACACTGGAATCTTCATGCGCTCGCGCAGCTTGCGCTCGATGTAGAAGCAGTCGGGCGCCTTGATGTCTTCCAGGTTGATGCCGCCAAAGGTGGGCTCCAGGCTGGCGATGATCTCGATGAGCTTGTCGGGGTCTTTCTCGTTGATCTCGATGTCAAACACATCAATGCCCGAGAACTTTTTGAACAGCACCGCCTTGCCTTCCATCACCGGCTTGCCTGCCAGCGGGCCGATGTCGCCCAGACCCAGCACGGCGGTACCGTTGGTGACCACACCCACCAGGTTGCCCCGGCTGGTGTATTTGAAGGCCGCTGCCGGGTCTTTGACGATTTCTTCGCAGGGGGCGGCCACGCCGGGCGAATAGGCCAGCGCCAGGTCGTGTTGATTCACCAGTTGCTTGGTCGGGGCCACGGCAATCTTGCCGGGCTTGGGAAACTCGTGGTATTCCAGTGCTGCCTGGCGCACAAGGGCACGTTTGTCGATGGGGGTAGGCGCGGGGGTGTCAGGCATAGGGTTCTCCGATAAACCATGCGGTTAGCACCGTGGCAGGCCAGACGCGCCTGTCGGGCGGGCAACCGAGGCTTGCGATTGTGACGTACATCCATGACGCTGTTGCCACGTCCCGGCAGGTGGGCGTGTCTGGCGTATGCTTGCCTCTACCAAAGCGCACCGTGGTGGTGTGTCCGTTTGAAGGGGGAGGCGCGATGCTGCGACGTGGCTTGTGCTCTGTTTTTTTGGCGCTGCTGGCCGGTGTTGGCATGGGCCAGGCGCTGGCAGCCGATCGTCTGGCCCGTATCCAGGCCAGCGGCCAGGTGCTGGTGTGTATTTGGCCTGATTACTACGGCATTTCGCTGCGTGATCCGCGCACACTGCAACTTTCAGGGATTGATGTTGATTTGGCCCATGAATTGGCCCACGAGCTGGGTGTGGCCGTGCAGTTTGTCGACAGCTCGTTTGCCCGCCTGGTCACCGATGTGCAAGCCGAGCGCTGTGATGTCGCCATGTTCGCCATCGGCATCACGCCGCAGCGCCAGCAGCAGCTGCGCTTTACCCGCCCGCACCTGGCCAGTGATGTAGTGGCCATCACCACGCGCAGCAACCGCAAAATCCGCAGCTGGGACGACATCGACCAGCCCGGCATTGTGGTGGCCGTGGCCAAGGGCACGCTGCACGAGCCTTTGATGCGCGCGCGCCTGCAGCGCGCCCAGCTCATCACCCCCGAAACCCCCCACGCGCGCGAACAAGAGGTGCAGTCGGGCCGCGCCGACGTGTTCATGACCGATTTCCCCTACTCGCGCCGCATGTTGGAAACCACCGACTGGGCGCGCCTGGTAACGCCGCCCCGCACTTACCACATCACCTCGTATGCCTGGGCGCTCAAGCCCGGCGACGATGTGTGGCACCAGCGCCTAGAGCAGTTCATGCAGGCCATCAAGCGCGATGGCCGTTTGCTGGCCGCCGCGCGCAAGCACAAGCTCGACCCCATCGTGGTGCTTGACTAAGCCCCGCCGTTTGCTGCGTTGCCATGTCCGAGCCACCCTCTTCGCCCTCGCCCTCGCCCTCGCCAGCCTCTGCTCCTAGCCGCGCCGCGCGCAGCCCGGTGGTTGTGCTGGTGGGCTTGCAACTGTTGTTTGCCGTGGCCGTAGTTGCCGCCGTGTGGGGCAGCAGCCAGCATTTGCGCCGCCTGGCTTTGGAACATCTGCTGGGCCATGCCCAGGTACAGACGCACAACCTGGAAGACAGTCTGTCGCAGAGCTTTCATCTGCTGCACATGCATTTGCGTACGCTCATGGTCGAGCACCCTGAGCTGGCAAACACGCCCGCGCAATTCACCACCGCCCTGAGCGCACTGCAGCGCAAGCTGCCTTATTTGCGCTCGCTCTCGGCCATGGATGCCCAGGGGCGCATCGTGGTCAGCACCCATGCGGCCAATGTCGGGCAGCAGCTGGCGCTGGGGCGGCTGCTGCCACAGGTGGCGCTGCAGACGCCAGGGCTGCTGCGCTTTGGGCCCCCCTGGCAGGGGCGAGATTTTGCCGATGGTGCGCCTTGGCCGCAGCAGCGCCTGGCGCAGTCGGTGGCGGATGCGGGATTTTTCCCCGTCACCCTGGTGCTGCCAGAGGCACCGCAGTGGACGCTGGTGGCCGCCATCAACATCGATTACTTCATCAACCTCGCACTCAACCACCGGGTGTCGTCTGAGCTGCGCCACCGTGTCTATGCCGACGACGGCACCTTGCTGTTTTCCAGCGCCGAAGACGACCAGCCGGGGATGCCACTGGCCCAGCATGCCCGTCTGCAAGAAGTGCTGGCGCGCCAGGTGGGCACGGCCCAGTGGCCCCAAGAGGGGCTGGATGACACCTGGCTGGTGGCTTTTCGGGTCTCGCGCAGCTACCCCTGGTTTGTGCAGTCGCAGGCCTCCCGCCACGAGGTGCTGGCGGACTGGCGCAGCGAAACGCGCACTTTGGCCTGGATGGCGGGTGTCACCTTGCTGGCGCTGCTGCTGGTGACCGGCACGCTCACGTACTGGGTGCAGCGCTCGTGGGTGCAGGAGCAGCGCCACCGGGAAGAAAGCCGCCTGGCAGCCAGCGTGTTTGCGCACAGCAGTGATTTGATTGCTATCACCGACTGCCAGGGCCGCGTGGTGGCTGTGAATCCAGCCTTTGAGCAAGGCATGGGCTGGAGTGCGCAACAAGTGCGTGGGCGGCGGCTGGGCGAGTGGGTGGATGGGCGTGCGCCGCCGGTCAATTTCCCCGAAATGTGGGCCGCGCTGTGCAGCCAGGGCACCTGGCAGGGCGAGGTACAAGAGCGGCGCAAAGATGCCAGCGCCTTGACTGGCTGGCTGGTTGTGAACGCCGTGCGCGACCACGCAGGCCAGGTGGTGAATTACGTGGGCGTGCTGCGTGACATCTCCCGCCTGCGGGCCGATGAAGCCACCATCCGCAAACTCTCGCTGGCCGTCGAGCAAAGCCCGACCAGCATCGTCATCACCTCCACCGCGCCCACCATTGAATACGCCAACCCGCAGTTTTTCCGCACCACCGGCTACACCCCCGAGGAGGTGCTGGGTGCCAATCCGCGCGTGCTGCAGTCGGGCCAGACACCCAGCGCCACCTACCAGGCGATGTGGGCCGCACTGGTGGCGAGCCACGTGTGGCAGGGCGAATTTGTCAATCGGCGCAAAGATGGCAGCCTCTACATCGAGCAAGCCACGGTGGCCCCGCTGACCGACGCCAACGGCCTGACCACGCACTACCTGGGCATCAAGCAAGACATCACCGCCCACAAAGAGGTGGAAAAAGCCCTGCGCCTGGCCGCCAGCGTCATGGTGCATACGCACGATGGCGTGATGGTGTGCGACGTGCAGCAGCGCATCATCGACGTCAATCCGGCGTTCACGCGCATTACGGGTTACACACGCGCGCAGGCGCTGGGGCAGCGCCCGGGCATGTTGTCGTCGGGGCGGCGCAACACCGAGCAGTCGCGCCTGATGTGGCTGGCGCTGCTCCAGGTGGGCCACTGGCAGGGCGAGTTTTGGAACCGGCGCAGCGACGGCAGCCTGTATGCCGCCGCCAGCACCATCAACGCGGTGTCTGACGAGAGCGGCCAGGTGACGCACTACATCAACGTGTTCTCCGACATCACCGAGCGCAAACACCACCAAGAGCACCTGGAGCGCCAGGCGCATTTCGACCCGCTCACACGCCTGCCCAATCGCGCCCTGTTGCCCGATCGCCTGGCCCAGGCCATGGCCCGTGCGTGCAGCGAACAGCACGGGCTGGCAGTGTGCTTTCTGGACCTCGATGGCTTCAAAGCCGTCAACGACACCCATGGCCACGAGGCTGGCGATGAGCTGCTGGTGATCGTGGCGCAGCGCCTGCAGGCGCACATTCGCACCGGCGACACCGCCGCCCGGCTGGGGGGCGATGAATTTGTGGTGCTCTTGTGCGACCTGCGCGATTTGCACGAGTGCGAGCAGATGGCGCAGCGCCTGCTGCGCGCCATCTGTGAGCCCATGGTGGTCGAGGGGCACACCGTGCAGGTGGGCGCCAGCATGGGCATTGCGCTGTACCCCCAGCACGGCAGCCAGGCCGAGCAGTTGCTGCGCCTGGCTGACCAGGCCATGTACCAGGCCAAGCAAAGCGGGCGCAACCGCTGCATCTTCCACGCCATCGAGGGGGAAAGCGCGCAAAGAGTGGTGCTCAGATGACTCCTTTTTTAATAGCTGCTTGCGCTTATCCAGCAAGGCTTAGAAGCTGTTTTGATGCCTAAAATACGCCCTCCCAGGCCCTGGCAGGCCGCGCCGCCGCCCGTGGCGCGCTGCACGCCTTGGGAAGAGGCTTGTTTTAATGATGAAATTGGCCTCTAAGCCTTACTGGGTAAGCGCTAGTAGCTACTGAAAAGAGAGCAAAATTCCCCCTCTTGATCCTGTCACCGTAGGGCGGCAGGGCGGCAGCGCAGCAGCGGGGGTGGTGGGCCATGAGCCGAGACAACAGAACGCGAGGAGCGCCCCATGGATGAGATCGTGAAACAAGCCATGGCCAAGTGGCCGCACGTGCCGCACTGCTATGGCTGGCTGGGCTTGGATGCCCGTGGCGACTGGTACTTGCGCGACGCGGCTACGCAGGCGGCGGGGCCATTTCCCCAGGCCAAAGGCGAGCGCATTGAGCATGACAAGCTGCGCGCCTTCATCACCCGCAACTACAGCGTGGATGCGCGCGGCTGCTGGTTCTTCCAAAACGGCCCGCAGCGCGTGTATGTGGAGCTGGAGACGAGCCCGGTGGTGTGGCGCCTAGACGCCCAGGGCCACCAGGTGCAGGCGCCCAACGGCGAGGCGCTGGCCGCCACGCAGTGCCTGAGCGACGAGGCGGGCCACGTGTACCTGGTGGCGCCGTGGCAGGGGCAGCCGGTGCTGGGCTTGGTCCACAGCCTGGATGTGCCCGCCGTGGCCCAGGCGCTGGAGCAGGGCGCGTGGCCGCTAGAGAGCGTCACCGCCCAGGTGCTGGCGCAGCGCTACCCCTTTGTGCGCAGCCCGCAGGCGCTGCAGGCATAAAAAAACCGACCCGCTGGGTCGGTCAGCTCGCCAAGGCTGCGCACAAGGCGCTGGCCTGGGGCTTTATTTTTCGGCAGCTTCGGGCGCAGCAGGTTCGTTGAACTTGCCGCCCGCTGCGTTGGCCATGTAGGCCACACCACGTGCCACTTCCAGGTCGCTCAGGTTGCCACCTCCTTGTGGGCCCATGGCACCCTTGCCTTTGAGGGCGGATTGCACCAGGGCTTCAAACCCTGCGCCCAGGCGAGGGCCCCAGGCAGCGGCGTCACCAAACTTGGGTGCGCCGCTCACGCCGCCCGCATGGCAGGCCGAGCACTGGGCCTTGTAGGCCTCTTCGCCGGTGCGCAGCTTGGTGTTTTTCTCTACCTTGAGCACCACCTGCCCCACTTTTTGGATTCGCTGGGCCTTGGACAGCTCAGGATCCATGTTGGCGGAGGCGGGCGCACACACCAGCGCCAGGGCCACAGCGGCCAGGCCCAGGGTGGTGGAGGTCAAACGCTGGGCCGTGGAGGCGAGCGGGTGGGCAAAAGCGACGTGGTTCTGCTGGGGGCGCATGTCTGTTCCTGGTAACGGCGGTAAAAGCAGCGGGCGATTATAGGAGGGCCTGTGCCTCGGGTGCGGGCCAGCCACCGCCCAGCGCTTTGTACAGCTGCACCTGGTTTTGCAGCTGCTGCAGCCGTACTTGCACCACGGCTTGCTCCAGGCTGAACAGCGAGCGCTGGGCATCGAGCAGGTCTAAGTAGCTGGCCACGCCGTTGTCGTAGCGCAGTTGCGCCAGGCGCAGCCGTGCCTGTTCGGCCTGTAGTTGCGCTTGCGAGGCACGCAGCTGTTCATCGAGCGTGCCCTGGCTGGCCAAGGCGTCCGAGACTTCACGGAAGGCGCTTTGGATGGATTTTTCGTACTGCGCCACAGCCATGTCGCGCCCGGCCTGGGCGGCTTGCAGCCCGGCCTGGTTGCGCCCGGCATCAAAAATGGGCAGCAGTGCCGATAAGGTGGGCGAGAAGGCCCAGGTGCCGCTCTTGAACAGCTCGGACAGCTCGCTGCTGGCCGTGCCGGCCTGGGCCGTGAGGCTGATACGCGGGAAGAAGGCCGCGCGTGCCGCGCCGATGTTGGCGTTGGCCGCCTTGAGCTGCAGCTCGGCCTGGCGGATGTCGGGGCGGTGCGCCAGCAGGTCCGAGGGCAAACCGGCCGGTAGGGCGGCCATGCTGGGTACTTCGACCAGGCGGCTGCCTGGCAGGCTGGCGCGCAGTTCGGGCGGCAGCGGCTGGCCCAGCAGCAGTGCCAGGGCGTTTTCGTTCAGGGCACGCTGGCGCTGCTGCTGCGCCAGGGTGACGCGGGCTGCTTCGGTGAGCGATTGCACCTGGCGGTAGTCCAGTTCCGAGGCTGTGCCCACATCCAGGCGCAGCTTCATGAGTGCAAGCGACTCTTCTCGCGTGGCCAGGGTGCGGCGCGAGATGTCCAGCCCTTCCTCATCGGCCTGTAGCGCCAGCCAGGCGCTGGCGACGGCGGCAATCAGACTGGTCTGCGCGGCATTGCGTCCCTCTTCGCTGGCCAGGTACTGGGCCAGGGCCTGCTCTTTCAGGCTGCCCAGGCGGCCAAAAAAGTCCAGC
This sequence comes from Acidovorax sp., assembly GCA_041910915.1. Lineage (GTDB taxonomy): Bacteria > Pseudomonadota > Gammaproteobacteria > Burkholderiales > Burkholderiaceae_C > Paenacidovorax. The sequence goes on along the minus strand of JAYRPZ010000102.1, from coordinate 6,665 downwards.
TCCCAGGCCGAGAGGATGCCGCCCACGCTGTAGGTGTTGCTCAGATTGCCGCTGCTGTTGGGCGCGCGTGCCGCGTTGGCTCCCAGGCCAATTTGCGGCCATTGGGCCGAGCGCTGGATTTGCCATTGCGCCCGCGCCTGCTCGATGGCCAGGGTGGCCATGCGCAGGTCGCGGTTGTTGTCCAGCGCCAGAGCGATGAGCTGCTGCAGTCGGGGGTCGGTGAAGTAGTCCTTCCACGCCGGTGGCGCCAGCGTTTGCGGGGCACTGGTGCTGTCTGTGGCGCTGGCGCCATAGGTGGCAGGCACGGGCGCAGCGGGGCGCTCGTAGGTGGGCATCAGGGAGCAGCCGCTCAGCAGCAGGGCTGTGGCTGCAGTGGCAAGAAGGTGTTTACGCATGGGGTTCGATCCCTGCTTCCTCGGCATGGCGCCGGTTCAGTTCTTGCTGGCGTGCACTGCCCTTGAACAAGCTGCGCACGACGACGAAAAACAACGGTACGAACATCACCGCCAGCACGGTGCCGGTGAGCACGCCACCGAGCACGCCGGTGCCGATGGCGCGTTGGCTGGCCGAGCCTGCACCCGAGGCCAGCACCAGGGGCATCACACCCAGGCCAAAGGCCATGGAGGTCATGACGATGGGGCGGAAACGCAGGTGAGCGGCCTCAATGGCTGCGGCGAGCAAGCCTTTGCCCTGGGCTTGTAAGTCCTTGGCAAATTCGATGATCAAGATGGCGTTTTTCGCCGATAGACCAATCACCGTGATCAGGCCCACCTGGAAGTACACGTCGTTGGCATAGCCGCGCAGCAACACGGCCAGCACCACCCCGAGCACGCCGAGGGGCACCACCAAGATCACCGCCAGCGGAATCGACCAGCTTTCGTACAGCGCTGCCAGGCACAGGAACACGGCCAGCACGGCAAAGCCGTACAGGATCAGTGCTTGCGAGCCCGCCAGCTTTTCTTCACGCGATTGGCCTGTCCACTCGTAGCTAAAGCCCCGTGGTAGCTGCGTGGCAAGGCGCTCCATTTCGGCCATGGCATCGCCCGTGCTGTAGCCCGGCGCTGCTGTGCCCGCAATACGCATGGCCGGATAGCCGTTGTAGCGCACGGTTTGTTGTGCGCCCTTGACCCAGCGCGTCGTGGCAAAAGTGGACAGCGGCAGCAACTGGCCCTGGGTGTTGCGCACGTGGATGTTGAGCAGATCGCTCTCTTGCATGCGTGCGGGTGCATCAGCCTGTACGACCACGCGCTGCATCCGCCCCTGGTTGGGGAAATCGTTGGCGTAAGCCGAACCCAAGGCGGTGGACAAGGAGGCGTTGATGGCATCAAACGACACGCCCAGGGCGCTGGCCTTGTCGCGATCAATGTCGATCTGCAGCTGTGGTGAGTCTTCCAGGCCGTCAGGGTGCACCTGGGCCAGGACTTTGCTTTGTGCCGCCATGCCAAGCAGTTGGTTGCGCGCGTTGATCAAGGCCTCATGCCCCGCGCCGCTGCGGTCTTGCAGACGGAAGGTGAAGCCCGATGCATTGCCCAGCTCTGAGATGGGCGGTGGGCTGACGACGAAGATGAACGCGTCGCGTATACCCATCAGGGCCCCCGTGACCCGTCCTGCCAGCGCGTCGGCGCTTTGGCCGGGGCCTTTGCGTTCATCCCAGTCTTTGAGCGTGATGAAGGCCAAACCGGCGTTTTGCCCTTGGCCCGAGAAACTGAAGCCCAAGATGCTGATCATGTTCTGCACTTCGGGCTGCTTGAGTACAAACGATTCTGCCTGCTCCATCACCGACAGAGTGCGCTCCAGGGTCGCTCCTGGAGGCAATTGCGCATTCATGACGATGTAGCCCTGGTCTTCGCCTGGCAAAAAGGAGGTGGGCAGGCGCAGATAGACCACGGCGACGGCGCCGATGATGGCGGCGTAGATCACCAGATAGCGGACGGCGCGTTGCAAGATGCGCGACACCAGGTTTTCGTAGCGCTTGGCGGTGCGGTTGAACGTGCGGTTGAACCAGCCAAAAAAGCCGCCCTTTTCATGGTGGTGGCCTGCTTGCACAGGCTTGAGCAGCGTGGCGCACAGGGCCGGTGTGAGGGTCAGGGCCATGAAGGCAGAAAAACCGATGGAGGCCACCATCACGGCAGAAAACTGGCGGTAGATGTTGCCGGTGGCACCGGCAAAAAAGGCCAGCGGCACGAACACCGAGATCAGCACCACGGTCACGCCGACAATCGCGCCCGAAATTTGGCGCATGGCTTTGCGTGTGGCCTCCAGTGGGGGCAGGCCTTCTTCGCTCATGATGCGCTCGACGTTTTCCACCACCACGATGGCATCGTCCACCACGATACCGATGACCAGCACCATGCCAAACATGGTCAACACGTTGATGGAGAAGCCCAACGCCAGCAAGGTGCCAAAGGTGCCCAGCAGTGCGATGGGCACCACGAGGGTGGGAATGACGGTGTAGCGCCAGTTTTGCAGGAACAAGAACATCACCAAAAACACCAGGAGTACGGCTTCAAACAGGGTTTCGACCACCTGGCTGATGGAGATGCTGACGAAGTTGGAGCTGTCGTAGGGAACCGTCCACGTCACGCCCTGGGGAAACAGGGCTTCGAGTTGGGCAATTTTTGCGCGCACGTCTTTCGATGCCTGCAAAGCGTTGCCCGTGGGGGACAGTTGCACGCCCATGCCCACAGCCGGTTTGCCGTTCAGGCGTGCCGAGGTGGCGTAGGACTGGCTGCCCAGTTCAATGCGTGCGACATCGCGCAGCCGCACGGTGGAGCCGTCTGGGTTGGCGCGCAGCACGATGTTGCCAAACTGCTCCACGCTGCTGAGTTGGCCTTGCACCACCACGGTGGCGCTGATGGCTTGGCCGTTAGTGATGGGCAAGTCGCCCATCACGCCGCTGGCTACCTGGGCGTTTTGTGCCCGAATGGCTGCCGTGACATCGCTGGGGGCAAGCTGAAAACCCGTTAGCTTGGCCGGATCAATCCAGATGCGCATGGAGCGCTCAGAGCCAAAAAGCTGTACTTGCCCAATGCCGGGCAGGCGCTGGATTTCCGGCACGACGTTGCGTGCGACGTAATCTCCCAGAGCGCTGGTGTCAATGTCTGGATTGGTAGAGGAAAAAATCGATACGAGCAGGATGTTCGAGCCTGATTTATCCACACGCACACCCTGCTGCGTTACCACCGATGGCAAGCGCGGCGTGGCGCGCCCGAGGCGGTTTTGTACGTCCACCTGCGCCAGATCGGGGTTGGTGCCGGTCTGAAAGCTGAGAGTGATGCTGCCCGTGCCATCGGCCTGGGCCAGCGACTCCATGTAAATCAGCCCTGGCGAGCCGTTCATCTCGCGTTCGATCACCGACAGCACGCTGTCTTCGAGAGTTTGCGCCGAAGCGCCTGGATAGGCTGTGCTGATAACGATGGTGGGAGGTGCCACCGGAGGGTACTGCGCTACAGGCAGCTGTTTGATCGACACCAAGCCCAGCACCACAATGAACAGTGCGATCACCCAGGCAAAAATGGGGCGGTCAATGAAAAATTTGGCCATGGTCGGGGCCTCGCTTTAAGACGCGCTCGCCGCAGAGCTGGCGGCGGGCGCAGAGGCTTTGTCAGTAGCCGGCGCTGGTGTTGTGCCGGGCGGCTGCCAGGGCACGGCCTGTACGGGCGTGCCGGGGGGCAGCATCATCAGCTTTTGGAAGCCATCGACCATCACCTGCTCGCCCGCTTGCAGCCCTTCTTGCACGACCCAGCGGTTGTCTTGAGCCAAGCTGACCTTGATAGTGCGTGGCGTGACCTTGCCCTCTTTGTCCACGACGTTCACAACGTCGCCTTGTTGTGTGCGTGTGACAGCTTGTTGGGGCAGGGTGATGGCGTTGCTGGCTTGGGCTTGTTCAATGCGTACACGCACATACAGCCCTGGCAGCAGCTCGCCTTTCGGGTTGGGTACTTCTGCGCGCAGCAGCACCTGGCCTGTGCTGGGATCCACCGAGAGGTCGGTGAACAGCAACTTGCCTGGCAGCGGGTATTCGCTACCGTCAGCCTGGACGATGCGCACATTCACGCCTTCCTGACCTGGCGCTTTTTTCAGCTGCCCACCCTCCACGGCGCGGCGCAAGCGCAGCAAATCGGTGGAAGACTGTGTGAAATTGACGTACACCGGGTGAATTTGCTGCACCACCGCCAGCTGTGTGGCTTCTCCCTGGCCTACCAGCGCACCTTCGGTGACCAAGGCCCGACCGATACGCCCCGCAATGGGCGAGGTGACCTGGGTGTAACCAAGGTTGATTTCGGCTTGTCGCACGGCTGCTTTGCCTGCTGCAACGTCAGCTTGTGCTGCTTTGTAGGCCGCTTCGGCATTCACGAAGTCCTGCTTGCTGATGGCATTGGCAGCTACGAGGGGGCGAAAACGTTCAACCTGAGCCAAGCTTTGTGCCAATTGCGCCTCTGCGCGTGCCACTTGAGCTCGTGCGCTTTCCAGTGCAGCGGCATAAGGTGCCGCGTCAATCTTGAACAGCAATTGTCCCGCCCGCACGTCACTGCCTTCGCGGAACGTACGCTCTTGCAAAATGCCTGCACTACGGGCGCGAATCTGCGCCGTGCGTACGGCTTCGATGCGACCAGGTAGCTCCGAGAGCACGCCCACATCACCCGTCGTCGCCGTGACCACACCGACTTGTACCTGCGGTTTTTGTCCTGCAGCGCTCGTGGCTGTGTGGGCATCGCCCTTGCCGCCACAGGCAGTGAGAGCAAGTGATAGTCCGGCTATGCCGAGCAGTGCAATAGGTTGTGGAGGCAGAAACAAGCAATTAAAAAAAGCGCGCTTGCGGTGCATAGCAAGTCCTTGCGTTAGAAAAGAAAAAACGCGCGGACGCCGTCTGAGGCGACGGCGGCACGGCGTATGGCAGCACAAAAAGAGGATGCTGCATTTTACATACATTCATGAATGTATAATAAATGACAGGGTCAAATGAGAAGGGCTCTTAGTATGACAGGGGGTAATTGCTGTGGCTCGCCGCACTAAAGAAGACGCCGATGCCACTCGCAACGCTTTGTTGGATGCGGCAGAGCGTGTGTTTTACGACAAGGGTGTGTCGCGCGCCTCTTTGGATGACATTGCGCGTGAGGCGGGGGCAACCCGTGGGGCTATTTACTGGCACTTCAAAGACAAAGTGGATTTGTTTGCGGCCATGTTGGAGCGGGTCACGTTGCCGCTGGAGCAGTCTCACGGAGAGGATAACGTGGGGCTGGGGGTCGATCCTGTGCTGCAGCTGCGCACGATGTTGCACGATGCTTTGCATGCCGTCGTTCATGACGAAAGAGCCCGGCGGGTCTTTGAAATTGCGCTGTACAAGGTTGAATATGCGCAGGAGCTCTTGGCTGTGCGTGACCGGCATGTGGGTGTGTGCGATGGTTTCCGTCGCAAATTAGAAGTGGCGTTGCTTGCTGCGGCGCGTGCACAGGGGGTGGCGCTGGTGGTGCCTTGCGAAGTGGCGGCCCTTGGTTTGTGGGCCTTGTTTGATGGCTTGTTGCAGGGCTGGATCCTGAGGCAGCGCGATTTTGATTTGCTGGCTGTTGGCCATGTGACTATTGATGTGTATCTGCGTGGCCTGGGATTTGAGTGGGTGAATCGTGGTTCGTTGGGCGCTTGTGGCGTGCCATAATCCTGCGGCTTACCTTCTTGGTTTGGCGGCTGTAGCTCAGTGGATAGAGTATTGGCCTCCGAAGCCAAGGGTCGTGGGTTCGATCCCCGCCAGCCGCGCCAGCCACGAAGGTTTCGTTTTTCGGTAAAAAGCGTGCTACAATAGCGCTTTCCCTGGAGAGGTGCCCGAGTGGCTAAAGGGGGCAGACTGTAAATCTGTTGGCTTACGCCTACGCTGGTTCGAATCCAGCCCTCTCCACCAAAATAAAGCATAAACGCGTTGCGTGTGCGGGAGTAGTTCAATGGTAGAACCCCAGCCTTCCAAGCTGATGACGCGGGTTCGATTCCCGTCTCCCGCTCCATGTGTGTTTGTGTGGTTGGTTGAATGATTTCCTTTGGTAAATCATTTGCCCTTGTGGCTCAGTGGTAGAGCACTCCCTTGGTAAGGGAGAGGTCGCGGGTCCGATTCCCGCCAAGGGCACCAAATTTTGGGCGCACTCCTGTGTGGAGTGCGCCCACTTCTGTTGATTTGGGTAGTAGTTTTTTCGGAGTCGAAAAATGGCAAAAGATAAATTCGAGCGGACCAAGCCGCACGTCAACGTCGGCACCATCGGCCACGTGGACCACGGCAAGACCACCCTGACGGCGGCCATCGCTACCGTGCTGGCCAAGAAGTTTGGCGGCGACGCCAAGGGCTACGACCAGATCGACAATGCCCCCGAAGAAAAAGCGCGCGGCATTACCATCAACACTTCGCACGTTGAGTACGAAACCGCCAACCGCCACTACGCCCACGTGGACTGCCCCGGCCACGCTGACTATGTGAAAAACATGATCACCGGCGCTGCCCAGATGGACGGCGCTATCCTGGTGTGCTCTGCCGCCGACGGCCCGATGCCCCAGACCCGCGAGCACATCCTGCTGGCTCGTCAGGTGGGCGTGCCCTACATCATCGTGTTCCTGAACAAGTGCGACATGGTGGACGACGAAGAGCTGCTGGAACTGGTGGAAATGGAAGTGCGCGAGCTGCT
>JAYRPZ010000101.1:0-2573 GCA_041910915.1 Acidovorax sp. | reverse complement strand
TGCGGCGGTCATGGGCGTGTCCATTTCGTTCTCGGCGCTGATGGCGCTGTCGCTCACGCCTGCGCTGTGCGCCACCTTGCTCAAGCCGGTGCCTGCCGGGCACCACCACGAGAAGACCGGCTTCTTCGGCTGGTTCAACCGAGGCTTTGCCCGCACCGCCAAGGGCTACGAGGGCTGGCTGGGGCGTTGGCTGCCGCGAGCCGGGCGCACCATGCTGGTGTACCTGGCCGTGGTCGGGGCGGCCGCTGTGGTGTACCAGCGCCTGCCCACGTCCTTCCTGCCCAACGAGGACCAGGGCACCATGCTCGTCAACGTGCAGTTGCCCCCCGGTGCCACGCAGGAGCGCACGCTGGCGGTCATGCAACAGGTGGAGGGCTTTGTGCTGAAGCAGCCCGAGGTACAAAGCATGGTCAGCGTGCTGGGCTTCTCGTTCTCGGGCCTGGGGCAGAACGCTGCCTTGGCCTTCGTGACCCTCAAGGACTGGTCCGAGCGTCCCGGCGAGGCCAGCTCGGCGCAGGGCCTGGCGGGGCGCGCGTTCGGTGCGCTGTCCCAGGTGCGCGACGCCTTCATCTTCCCGCTGAGCCCGCCGCCCATTCCGGAGCTGGGATCGTCCTCGGGCTTCACCTTCCGCCTGCAGGACCGCGCTGGCCGTGGACGCGATGCGCTGGTGGCCGCGCGCAACCAGTTGCTGGGCATGGCATCGCAAAGCAAGTTGCTTACCCAGGTGCGGCCCGACGGCCTGGAGGATGCGCCGCAGCTGCAGATCGACATCGACCGTGACAAGGCGCAGGCGCAGGGTGTGGGGTTTGACGCCATCAACGCAGCCATTGCCACGGGCCTGGGTTCCACCTACGTCAATGACTTCCCCAGCGCGGGGCGTTTGCAGCGCGTGGTGGTGCAGGCCGATGCACCCACCCGCATGCAGCCCGAGGATGCCTTGCGCCTGACGGTGCTCAACAACAAGGGCCAGGCAGTGCCGCTGTCGGCCTTTGCCAGCACGCGTTGGGTGACGGGCGCCATGCAGGCCGTGCGCTACAACGGCTACCCGGCCATGCGCATCACCGGCAGCGCCGCACCGGGCTACAGCACGGGCGACGCCATGGCCGAAATGGAGCGCCTGGCCGGCCAGTTGCCCCAGGGCTTTGGCTTTGAATGGACCGGCCAGTCGCGCGAGGAAAAGCTGGCGGGTTCGCAGGCGCTGGTGGTCTATGCGTTTGCCATCCTGGCGGTGTTCCTGTGCCTGGCGGCGCTGTACGAGAGCTGGTCCATCCCCTTCGCCGTCATCCTGGTGGTGCCCCTGGGTGTGGTGGGTGTGCTGCTGGGCACGCTGCTGCGCGGGTACTCCAATGACGTGTACTTCCAAGTGGGCCTGATCACCATCATCGGCCTGTCGGCCAAGAACGCCATCCTGATCGTCGAGTTTGCCAAAGACCTGCAGGCCCAGGGCCGCAGCGTGATCGAGGCCGCCCTGGCCGCCGCCCACCTGCGCCTGCGCCCCATTGTGATGACTTCGCTGGCCTTCACTCTGGGTGTGCTGCCGCTGGCCCTGGCTTCTGGTGGGGGCTCGGCATCGCAGCGCGCCATCGGTACCGGCGTGATCGGCGGCATGCTCACCGGCACGGTGCTGGCCGTGGTGTTTGTGCCCTTGTTCTTTGTGCTGGTGCGTGGCCTGTTCAAGGGCAGTGCACGCCAGCGCCAATTCGATGCGCAGCATGCGCACCAGGCGGGTGTGGAGGATTCCCATGCGTAAATCCATGATCAGGCCGCTGGCCTTTCGTCCCGCACCGGTGGCGGCGGCACTGGCGGCTTTGTGGCTCAGTGCCTGCTCGATGATGCCGGTGTACGAGCGGCCTGCCGCGCCAGTGGCCGAGCAATGGCCCGGCCTGGCAACGGCAGCGGGCAGCGCCGCGTCAGTGGCAGCCCTGCCCTGGCAGGACTTCGCGCGCGATGAGCGCCTGCGTGCGCTCATCACCCAGGCGCTGGAGCACAACCGCGACCTGCGCGTGGCCGTGCTGGCCATCGAGCAGGCCCGTGCCCAGCACCAGATCCGTGCGGCCGACCTCACACCCACCGTCAACCTGGCCACCACGGGCAGCAGGCAGACCACATCCCAGGACAGCATCAGCAGCGCCTACACCGCAGGGCTGACCTTTGCATCGTGGGAGATCGACTTTTTTGGCCGCATTGCCAGCCTCAAGGAAGCCGCGCTGGCCCAGTACCTGGCCAGCGAGGAAGCGCGCCGTGCGGTGCAAACCAGCCTGGTGGCCGCCGTGGCCAGCACCTGGCTGAACCTACAGACCGACGAAGAGCTGCTGGCCTTGACGCGCAGCACCTTGGCCACGCGCGAAGAGTCGCTGCGCCTGGTGCAAATGCGTTACCGGCAGGGCGTGGCCTCCGCGCTGGATCTGCGCCAGGCCGAATCGCTGGTGGCCACGGCGCGTGTCGCCCTGGCGCAGCAGGAGCGCCAGCGCGCGCTCGACACCAATGCACTGACCCTGCTGCTGGGCAAGGCGCCGGCGCTGGCGCTGCTGGAGAGCACTGCCAGCCCGCACGCTGCGCTGGCCGACATTCCG
>JAYRPZ010000100.1:0-16717 GCA_041910915.1 Acidovorax sp. | reverse complement strand
GGTGTGCAGGCGCGGAATCGGGCGGTCTGCGTTGTTGCAAATCCTCGCAATAGCAAGGCTATTGCTGCGGTTTGCGCCTAGCAGCCCATCCCGATCCGCATCCTGCACCCCTTCGCGCGAGATCGTGAACACGCTCTTAGCGCAGCTGCTGCAAGGTGGGGAGGGCCAATGGCTCGCCAGGCCCGTCCAGGCACTGCGCGGCCTCGGCCAGGGTGCGGCAGCCGGTCAGGGCCATGGCCACTTCCAGCTCGTCGCGCAGCAGGCGCAGCACATGGGCTACGCCCGCCGCACCGGCGTTGGCCAGGCCCCACAGCGCCGGGCGGCCCACCAGCACGGCTGTGGCGCCCAGGGCCAGGGCCTTGAGCACATCGGTGCCCCGGCGGATGCCGCCGTCCACCAGCACCGGCAGCTGCCCGGCGCAAGCCTGCACGATGCGCGGCAGCACCGTGGCGGTGGCGGGGCTGGTGTCCAGGGTGCGCCCGCCGTGGTTGGAGCAAATCACGCCCGCCACGCCCAGGGCGGCAGCTTGGCGGGCGTCTTGCGGGTGCAAGATGCCTTTGAGCAGCACCGGCAGGCGGGTGATGGATTGCAGCCACGCCACATCGTCCCAGGTGGGGGCGTGGTGCAGCAGGCCATCGAACAAAGCGCTTTCGCCGCTGGAGAGCGTGGCCGTCGGGGCCGGGGGGCAGCCCGCCAGGTTAACGGCGCGAATGCCGGGCGGCAGATGAAAGCCTGCACGGCGTTCGCGGTCGCGCACGCCGCTGGTGGGAGCATCTACGGTGAGCACCAGGGCTTCGTAGCCTGCTGCCTCGGCGCGCTGTACCAGCTCGTGGGTGAAGCCCCGGTCGTGCTGCAGGTAGAGCTGGAACCACAAAGGCCCGCGCCCTGGGTCGGCCAGCACCACCTGGGCAATGGTTTCCAGCGCCACGCTGGCCTGGGTGCTGAGCACCAGCCCGGCACCCAGCGCGGCGGCGGCGTAGGCGCTGGCCAGTTCGCCATCGGGGTGGGCCAGGCGCTGAAAGGCGATGGGCGCCAGCAGCACCGGGTGGGCCCAGGTGCGCCCCAGCAGCTCGATGCGGGTGTGCCCACCCGCCAGCGGGCGCAGCACGCGCGGCGCCAGTGGCAGTCGGTTCCACGCTTGGCTGTTGGCCTGCAGGGTGATTTCGTCGGCGGCGCCCCCGGCGAAGTAGGCCCAGGCGTTGGCGTTCAGGTGCTGCTGGGCATGGCGCTCGTGGTCGGCCAGTGAGACGATGTGGGGGGGAACGCGCTGCAGCGCTGTGGGGGGAGTGTTTGGCATCAAAATCGGCCTCTAAGCCTTACGGGGCAAGCGCAAGCAGCTATGAAAAAAGGAGTTTTTTAGCTGTCGGCCCACATGCGTAGCAGGTTGTGGTAGGTGCCCGTGAGGCGCACCACGGCGGGATCGCGCTCCCCGGCGCTGGCGCGCAGTTGCAGCAGGGCCATGTCCATGTCGAACAGCAGGCGCCGCTGTTCGGTGCTGCGCACCATGCTCTCCACCCAGAAGAAGCTGGCCAGGCGGGCGCCGCGCGTCACGGGGGCCACCTGGTGAACGGTGCTGCCAGGGTAGAGGATGGCGTCGCCCGCAGGCAGCTTGATGCGCTTGTCGCCCTCGTGCTCGCGCACGGTGAGTTCGCCGCCTTCGTATTCGTCGGGGTCGGCCAGAAAGAGGGTGCAAGAGATGTCGGTGCGCACCCATTGCTGGGTGGCGCGCGAGTGCAAGATGGCGCCATCCACATGGTCGCCGTAGAAGTTGGTGGCACCGCTGTAGCGGTTGAACAGCGGGTTGAAGATGCGTTTGGGCAGCGCGGCCGAGAAAAACAGCGCATCGCGCTGCACGGCCTGCAGCACCAGGGCCTGCAGCTCGCGCGCGGCGTCGCTGTCTTGCGCGAGTTGCTGGTTGTTTTTGTGCTGCACGGCCTGCTCCCCCGCGCTGCGCGCACCGTTCACCCACGGCGCTGTCTCGCCCAGCAGGCTGCGGGCGTGGGCCAGTTCATCGGCGGTGAGGATGTTTTTCAGGTGGAGGAACATAGCGTGTGCCCTGGGTGAGAAGCGGGTTAGAAGCGAGTTTTCAGCGTCAACTGCACCGCGCGTGCGCTGCCGGGGACGTAAAAGCCGCGGTAGAGCGAGTCGGCGTAGAGCTTGTTGGCCAGGTTGGTGACGTTGAGTTTGAGCGAGGTGTGGTCGTCAAAGCTGTATTCGGCCATGGCGTCGATGGTGGCAAAGCCGGAGGCGTAGGTCTGGCGCGAGCCTTCCGGGTTTTGCTTGCTGCGGTAGTTCAGGCCCGCGCCCACGCGCAGCTTGCTATGGACGGCGTAGGTGCTCCACAGGCTGCCGCTGTGGTGTGGCGTGAGGGCCGGGCGGTCGCCTTCGACCTGGGCCCCACCGCCGTTGGCGGCGAGCACGACGTTGCTGCTGTCGATGGTGGCGTCAGGAATCCAGGTGTGGTTCCAGAAGATTTCCCACTTCGGCACGATGCGCCCAGCCAGATTGAATTCCAGCCCCGAGGCGTGGCGCTTGCCTGACAGCAGCTCTTGCTGCGCAGCGACATCGGGGTCGGTGTTGCGTTCGTTGTATTTCTCGCTGTAGAAGAAGGCCACCCCTGCCAGGGCGCGGTTGTTGAACAAGTCCCACTTGCCGCCGATTTCCACGTTGCGGCTCTTTTCTGGCGGCGTGTTGGCCGCGCGCCCGGTGGTGCTGCCCAGGTTCACACCCCATTGGTAGGTGTCGCCCGAGGTGTTGTACGAGGTGCCGTACGACACGTAGTAGGTGCTGGCCGGGTTCGGCTCAAAAATCAGGCCCACCCGTGGGCTCCACAGGCTGTCGGAGCGTTCGTTGCTGAGCGAGCCATCGGCATTGCGGTACGAGGCTTTGAAGTTGTCGTAGCGCAGGCCACCCACCAGTTTCACGCTGCCCGTCAAGGCCAGGGTGTCTTGCACGTACAGGCCCAGGTTGCGCGCTTTGAAGGTGTTGAATGCAGCCGGGGCACGGCCATCGGCCACCCAGGCGCCGTCGTCAGGCGTGCCTACGGTGGTGTTGGGGCGCGGCGTGGTGTTGGCGTAGCTGTTGTTGCGCTCGGCGTCTTCATCGGTGTAGTCGATGCCTGCAATCACTTTGTGCTGCTGGCCACCCAGGGTGAAGGCGTTGCTGTAGTCGCTTTGGATTTGCGTGATGTCGCTGCGCGCCACGCGGCCTTTGGAGCCGCGCGTGAGTACCGTGCTGTCGGTGATTTGGTCGAGGCTGGTGGGGCGTGGCTGCATAAAACCAATGGTGCTGGCCAGCAGGTCGCGTTCGTAGCGGCCTGTGCGCAAGCGGGTTTGCAGCTCGCCGCCATCGTCAAAGCGGTGGGTGTGGCCCAGGGTGAGGTACTGCGTGGTGGTGTTGAGGTAGTCGCTGGCCAGACCGTAGTAGTTTTTCGCTGGCAGGGTGGGAAGAATTTGCCCGTCTTGGCCCAGCACCCAGGGGTGGTTGTAGAGCGGGCGACCTTCCACGTTCAGGTAGTACAGGCCCACAGAAAACTCGTCGCGTGTGCCTACACCCCAGGAAAACGTGGGCGCCAGGCCCTGTTTTTTCTGGCGCGCACCGTGGTTGTCGGCGTCGTGAACCATGGCGTTCAGGCGCAGGGCGGCGTTTTCACCCGTGACGAAGTTGAAGTCGCCCGTCAGCCGGTGGTATTGGCCTGTGCCGTAGGTGTACGAGGCCTCGTGCTGGTTCATCAGCAGGGGCGCTTTGTTGACCTGGTTGACCACGCCACCGGTGGAGCCTTTGCCAAACAGCATGGAGGCCGAGCCTTTGAGCACTTCGACGCGGTCGAGGTTGAAGGTGTCGCGCTCTTGCAGGGGGGCGTCTTTCATGCCGTCGGTGTAGATGTCACCGGCCTGAAACAGCGAGAAGCCGCGCAGGCGCACATCTTCTTCACCGGTTTCGCCTGCCAGGAAGGTGACGCCCGCGGTGGAGCGCAGCACTTCACGGAAATCGTCCTGGTTGCGATCCGCCATGAGCTTTTCCGTGAACACGGTGACCGATTGGGGAATGTCTTTGATGTCTTGCTGGCCCTTGCCGATGGTGGTCTTGCGCGTGAGCACCGTGTCTTTGCTTTGGACTTCGGCTTTTTCCTTCACCGTGACGGTGGGCAGGGTGGCTTGCGGGGGCGTTTGCGCCCAGCTACTGACCGAGGCGGCCAGCAGCAGCGCGCCCAGCGGCACGAGGGGTTTGTGCTCCGGGGCGGCAGGGGTGTGGGTGCCGAGGTGGCGGGCGGCAGGGGCGGCAAGGGCTGTGGTGCAGCCGGGCAGCAAGTTTTCAGCGGACAAAATTTCAGCGGACAAAACGCTTCTCCAAAGTCAGTAGGGACAACAAAGCGCCCCCATGCGGGGGCGTTGAACCGGCTACTGGCAGTGGCTAGCGGCAATGAACGTGGCTGTGCCTGGCCGAAGGCTGCATCCTACATCAAATGAGCTTCATTCTCATTTGCATTGGCGGTGTGGCGGGCAAAAAAAGGCCGCCGTGTCGCAGCGGCGCGACGTGCCGCTAGCGCTTCAGCGGTGCAGTTCGCCCGCACTTTCAGGTTGGTAGAGAACTTCTTTCACGCGCACGGTCATGGCCTTGCCCCCTGGGCCGGGCCAGGACAGCTCATCGCCCACCGACAGGCCCAGCAGCGCGCTGCCCACGGGTGCGAAGATGGACACCCGGTCGGCACTGCCGTCCATGTCACGCGGGTACACCAGGGTGAGGCAGAAATCTTTGCCACTTTCCAGCATGGTGAATTTCACCGTGGAGTTCATGGTGACCACGGTGGGTGGGATTTCTTCAGGGGCGAGGACATCGGCACGGTCGAGCTCAGCTTGCAGATCGGCTTTGCCAGGAAAAGCGCTGGCAGGCACAGCTGCTATCAGGGCTTCAATGCGGTCCAGGTCGAGAGAGGACAGGGTAATGGGTGGTTTTTGTGTAGCCATGGTGTGCAGTCTCTTTCATCAACGGGGAAGGGTGGCGCTTTGGCAGGGTGCAAAGGCGTCCAGGGTGCGCTGGTAAGCGCTGGTACGAATGTCCAGCAGGCCCAGTACAGAGTGGAAGTAGTGGTCGTGAGAGAGCCGCCGCTGCGCCCAGTCACGCTGCAGGCAGGCGGCGTCCAGCCCCGCGCGCTGCTGCAGCGCGGGCGAGAGCCAGGCAATCCAGGGCACGTGCTTTTGTACGTCGGGTGCAATCGCGTAGGGCAGGCCGTGCAGGTACAGGTTGTTTTCGCCCAGCGATTCGCCGTGGTCTGAGACGTAGAGCAGCGCCGTGGGGCGGTCAGCGGCATGGGTTTTGAGCCACTCAATCGCCTGGTCTAAAAATGCGTCGGTGGCAAGAATGCTGTTGTCATAGGCGTTGAGCACCTGCTCGCGTGAGCATTGCTGCAGGGCGTTGGTCTGGCATTCCGGCTGAAATTGCTTTTGCGTGGGCAGTGAGCGGCGCGCGTAGGCTGGGCCATGGCTGCCCATTTGGTGCAGCACCACTACGGTGGCATGGGCACGTTGCTCGGCAGGCAGGGTTTGTAGATGGCTGGCCAGGTCGCGCAGCATGATGGGGTCTTGGCAATCGCCCCCGCTGCACCACTGTGCGTCGCTCAGAGTGCGGGTGTTGATTTCGCCCACCCGCGCGCACAGGCCTTTGCAGCCGGACTGGTTGTCAATCCACAGCACCCCCAGGCCCGCGTGGCGCAGCACGTCCAGCAGGTTTTCTGCGTTGCTTTGGCGCTTTTGGTAGTCCTCGCGCCCCAGGTGCGAAAACATGCAGGGCAATGAGGCGGCGGTGCTGGTGCCACAGGCCCAGGCATCTGGCGCGTTGAGCAAGTCGGTGCGGGCCGACAGGCGCGGTGTGGTGGGGCGGGTGTAGCCGTTGAGGGCAAAGTTGGCGGCGCGTGCGGTTTCGCCCACCACCAGCAAGACCAGGGGCGGGGCCGTGGAGGCACTGGCACTGGCGCTGTAGCTGGGGCCGCGCTGGGCGTCGCGCCCCACAGGCGCCAGCGTGCGGGTGTCCATGCGCAGGGGCTGCGCGGCAAGGTCGAGCACAGCGTACAGGCTGTTGAGCGGGTTGATGAGGTAGCGCAGCTGGGTGTGGTTGCGCATTACCGAGGCAAAGTCTTGGAACACCAGCAGCACACTGCCCACGGCCAGCAGCAGGGCTGCGCTGCACAGCGCCAGGCTGTGGCCCAGGTGGCGCCATGGCCCCAGGGGGCGCACCGGGCGCGTGAGCAGCCACCACAGCGGCGGCCCCGCCAGCAGCAGCAGGGCCACGGCCATGCGCCAGTTGAGCAGGTCGGTGGCTTCGCTGGGGTCGGTTTGCAGCACGTTCACCAGCATGGGCGTATCAATCACGATGCCGTAGCTGGCCATGAAATACGCCCCGCTGGCACCCGCCAGCAGCGCCACAACGAGCACGGGCTTGAGCAACCAGCCCCAGGCGAGCAGGCCGAACACCAGCGCATTGCCTGCCGCCACCAGCGTAGCGAAGGCCAGACCAAACCCCCAGCCGCGCAGGCCGCTGATTTCTGGCAGCTGGGCCAGTTTCAGCCACAACGGCAGGTTGCCAAACACCGCCAGCCACAGGCTGACGCCCGCCACCAGCAGCGCCGGATGGCGTGCTGCGGCAGCAAACGAGGGGCTGGTGGCAGGGGGCAGGGCAGGGCGGGCAAACGCCGAGCGCAGGCGCTGCAAGGCAGTGAACATGGGTGAAAGCTAGGCAGGGGAAGGGAGGGAGATTTGCTCTTAAAAAAAGAGCTGCTCGCGCTTATCTGGTAAGGCTTAGAGGCCTAAAAGATGCATTAAACCAAAAGAAAAACCCGCAGCACGAGACTGCGGGTTGGAGTGTGCCAGCACGGGGATGGTTCCAGTGCTGGCAGGGGTGCGTGGTTTACTTGATGTCGCGGCGGGGCGAGCCAGTGAACAGTTGGCGGGGACGACCGATCTTGTACTCGGGGTCACCGATCATTTCGTTCAATTGGGCAATCCAGCCGACCGTGCGGGCCAGGGCAAAAATGCCGGTGAACAGCTTGGTGGGGATGCCGATGGCGCGCTGCACGATGCCGGAGTAGAAGTCCACGTTCGGGTAGAGCTTGCGCTGCACGAAGTAGTCGTCTTCCAGGGCAATTTTTTCCAATTGCTTGGCCAGGGCGAACAGCGGATCGTTTTGCAGGCCCAGCTCGGCCAGCACTTCGTCGCAGGTTTCTTGCATGAGCTTGGCGCGCGGGTCGTAGTTTTTGTACACGCGGTGGCCAAAACCCATCAGCTTGACGCCGGAGTTCTTGTCCTTCACTTTTTCCATGAACTCGCCCACCTTGGACACGCCGCCCATGGCCTGGATGTCTTCCAGCATGTTCAAGCAGGCCTCGTTGGCACCGCCGTGGGCAGGACCCCACAGGCAAGCCACACCAGCGGAGATGGCAGCAAACGGGTTGGTGCCCGACGAGCCGCACAGGCGCACGGTGGAGGTGGAGGCGTTTTGCTCGTGGTCAGCGTGCAAGATGAAGATGCGGTCCAGCGCGCGTTCCAGCACGGGGTTGACCTTGTAGTCTTCGCACGGCGTACCGAACATCATGCGCAGGAAGTTACCGGCGTAGCTCAGTTCGTTGCGCGGGTACATGTAAGGCTCGCCCTTGCCATACTTGTAGGCCATGGCCACCAGCGTGGGCATCTTGGCGATCAGGCGGATCGCAGCCACGTCGCGGTGCTCGGGGTTATTGATGTCGGTGCTGTCGTGGTAGAAGGCCGACATGGCACCCACCAGGCCCGTGAGCACAGCCATGGGGTGGGCATCGCGGCGGAAACCACGCAGGAAGAACTGCATTTGCTCGTTGACCATGGTGTGGTCGAGCACCAGCTTGTGGAAGTCGGCACGTTGCTGGGTGTCGGGCAGTTCGCCCTTGAGCAGCAGGTAGCAAGTGTCGAGGTAGTCGCACTTGGTGGCCAGCTGTTCGATGGGGTAGCCACGGTACAGCAGCTCGCCCTTGTCGCCATCAATGTAGGTGATGGCCGATTGGCACGACGCCGTGGACAGGAAGCCCGGGTCGTAGGTGAACATCCCGGTTTGGCCGTACAGCTTGCGGATGTCGATCACATCCGGGCCGATGTTGCCCTGGTAAATGGGCAGCTCCATGCTGGGGCTGCCATTGCTGAACGAGAGGGTTGCTTTGTTGTCGGCCAGTTTCATTTCAGTTTCCTTCGTGAGTTAACCCGGGTGGGCGGCGCCCGCAGGCGGGCGGCGCATGAGTTCGAGAAGCTGCCGCACCTGCGGGCTTGCCAGGGCGTCCTGGGGCTCCTTGCGGCGCAGCAGCAAATCCAGCAGATCGTTGTCAGACAAGTCCATCAGCGCAGCCAGCGCATCGGCCTGGCTGCGGGTCAGACTGCCCCCATGGCGAGCAAAGAATTGCTCAACGAACAAGTCGTTTTCCACCAACCCGCGGCGACAACGCCAGCGAATGATGTTGCGCTCGCGCTCGTCGAGCAGGGGATCGTCTGCCATGGCGTTACAGGGTGCGACGGGCCATCAACTCTTTGATCTTGCCAATCGCCCGTGTGGGGTTCAGGCCCTTGGGACACACGTCCACACAGTTCATGATCGAGTGGCAGCGGAACAGGCGGTAGGGGTCTTCCAGGTTGTCCAGGCGCGCACCGGTGGCTTCATCGCGGCTGTCGGCGATGAAGCGGTAGGCTTGCAGCAGACCGGCCGGGCCCACGAACTTGTCGGGGTTCCACCAGAAGCTCGGGCAGCTGGTGGAGCAGCTGGCACACAAAATGCACTCGTACAGGCCGTTGAGCTCTTCGCGCTCTTCGGGCGATTGCAGACGCTCCTTGAATGGCGACACAGGCGTGTCGTTTTGCAAGTAGGGCTTGATGGAGTGGTATTGCTTGAAGAACTGCGTCATGTCCACGATCAGGTCGCGGATCACAGGCAGGCCAGGCAGTGGTTTCAACACGATGGTGCCCGGCAGGGTGTTCATGTTGGTCAGGCAGGCCAAGCCGTTCTTGCCGTTGATGTTCATCGCGTCGGAGCCGCACACGCCTTCACGGCAGGAGCGACGGAACGAGATGGTCGGGTCTTGCTTCTTGAGTTTGACCAGGGCGTCCAGCAGCATGCGCTCATGGCCGTCGAGTTCGACTTCGACGGTTTGCATGTACGGCTTGCTGTCTTTATCTGGGTCGTAGCGGTAAATCTGGAAAGTGCGCTTCATGGTGTCTATCTTTCTGAGGGCCGCAAGGGTTTAGAAGGTACGAACCTTGGGCGGAATGCTGTCCACCGTGAGCGGCTTGAGGTTCACGGGCTTGTAAGTCAGGTTGTTGTTGGCGCTGTGCCACAGCGTGTGCTTCATCCACTCTTTGTCATTACGACCCAGTGGGCACTCGGGATGGTCGGCAGGGTGTTCGTAGTCGTACACCGTGTGAGCACCACGGCATTCCTTGCGTGCAGCTGCCGAGGTCATGGTGGCCTGAGCGACTTCGATCAGGTTGTCCACTTCCAGCGCTTCCATGCGCGCGGTGTTCCACACCTTGGACTTGTCTTTGAGGGTGACGGAAGCCACGCGCTCGCGAATGGCGTTGATCTTGACCACACCTTCATCCATGCCTTTTTGCGTGCGGAACACACCGGCGTGTTGCTGCATGCTGGCGCGGATGTCGTTGGCCACGTCTTGCGCGTAGGTGCCGTCTTTGGAGTCTTGCAGTTGGTTCAGGCGCACCAAAGTGCGCTCGGCGCCATCTGCAGGCATGGGTTGGTGGTCGCCATAGCCATTGACGTAATGCACGATGTGCTTGCCCGCCGACTTGCCGAACACCAGCAGGTCCAGCAGCGAGTTCGTGCCCAGGCGGTTCGCGCCGTGTACCGACACGCACGAGCATTCGCCCACGGCGTACAGACCGTTGACCACGTTGTTTTGCTGACCGTCCCACACCACGACCTGGCCGTTGATGTTGGTGGGGATGCCGCCCATCTGGTAGTGGATGGTGGGCACCACGGGGATCGGTTCCTTGGTGATGTCCACGTTGGCGAAGTTGTGGCCAATTTCTTCCACCGAGGGCAGGCGCTTGCGAATGGTGTCGGCGCCCAGGTGATCCAGCTTCATCAGGATGTAGTCCTTGTTCGGACCGCAACCACGACCTTCCTTGATTTCCTGGTCCATGGAGCGCGACACAAAGTCACGCGGTGCCAAGTCTTTCAGCGTGGGCGCATAGCGCTCCATGAAGCGTTCGCCATTGCTGTTGAGCAAGATGGCACCTTCGCCACGACAACCTTCGGTCAGCAGCACGCCCGCGCCGGCCACGCCGGTGGGGTGGAACTGCCAGAACTCCATGTCTTGCAGCGGAATGCCAGCGCGCGCAGCCATGCCCAGGCCGTCACCGGTGTTGATGAAGGCGTTGGTGGAGGCAGCGAAGATACGGCCTGCGCCACCCGTGGCCAGCAGCACGGCCTTGGCGTGCAGCTCATACAGGTCGCCGGTTTCCAGCTCCAGGGCTGTCACGCCCACCACGTCGCCACGGGTGTTGCGGATCAGATCCAGCGCCATCCATTCCACGAAGAAGTTGGTTTTGGATTCGACGTTCTTCTGGTAGAGCGTGTGCAGCATGGCGTGGCCGGTACGGTCGGCAGCGGCGCAGGCACGTTGCACGGGCTTTTCGCCGTAGTTGGCGGTGTGGCCGCCGAAGGGGCGCTGGTAGATCGAGCCGTCGGGGTTGCGGTCAAACGGCATGCCGAAGTGTTCCAGCTCGATCACCACGTTCGGTGCTTCGCGGCACATGAACTCGATGGCGTCTTGGTCGCCGAGCCAGTCGGAGCCCTTGATGGTGTCGTAGAAGTGGTAGTGCCAGTTGTCCTCGCTCATGTTGCCCAGCGATGCCGACACGCCACCTTGCGCTGCCACAGTGTGCGAGCGGGTAGGGAAAACTTTGGACAGGCAGGCCACGTTCAGGCCTGCACGTGACAGTTCCAGCGAAGCACGCATGCCGGAGCCGCCGGCACCAACGATGACGACGTCAAACTTGCGCTTGGTGATATTGGCTTTGGTATAGCTCATTGTGTTCTTTCAATCGGGGGCAGCGAAGAGGTTACAGGCGCCACAGCACTTGGAAAGCCCAGGCCGTGCAGCCAACGAGCCACACCAGGGTGAGCATGTACAGCACGTAGCGCAGACCGTCGAGCTTGGCGTAGTCCATCCACACGTTGCGCACGCCAATCCAGGCATGCCAGGCAACGGCGATGATGGTGGCGAAAGTCAGTACTTTCATCCATTGGGCGGCAAAGATGCCGGCCCATACGTCGTAGCCGATGGGGCCCGAGCTGAAGAGGATTTGTGCCAGCAGGGCCAGGGTAAAAGCCACGATGACGATGGCCGTGCCGCGCTGGGCCAGCCAGTCGCGTACGCCGTAGTGGGCACCTACCACGGTGCGATGAGAACCATAGGTTTTAGACATGGGAGTTCTTTCCTTGGTGCGAACAATCAGTACAGGCCAAACAGCTTGGCACCCAGAACCAGGGTCAGGGCCACGCTAAGCACCAGCGTGACAGCTGCGGTTTTGCGGCCAAATTCTTTCGAAACTACGTCGTGATCCATATCCATCCAGAGGTGGCGCAGACCTGCCAGCAGATGGTGCAGATAACCCCAGATCAGGCCCAGCGTGGCCAGCTTGACCATCCAGCCCGGCACAAAACCCAGGCCAGAAGAAAAAGCCGCCGTAAAACGCGCATAAGAGAACTCCGACGACAGCGAGGTGTCGAGCATCCACACCACGAAGGGCAGAAGCACGAACATGATCATGCCGCTGATGCGGTGCAAGATGGAGACCAGCGCAGCGATGGGCATGCGGTAGGTTCTCACGTCAGTGAAGACATTGATATTGCGGTACTCAGGCCGCTTTTTGGCAAGCTCAGTCATGTGAAGTGCTTTCTCGTGGATGTAACTGCGTTGTAATTCCCCGCAGGCGAACAGCCCAAAATTCTATTGCAATGCAATAAACCGGGGCTTACAAAAACGTGGCTTTTGCTGTGGGTGCATTGCTAAAGTGGCCTGGCGGGGCTGTCTTTTCCCTTGCTGGGGGCCCGTTACGCTCAATTGAGCGTGTTGTGGTAGTGGTGGGTGTCGGTGCGGTACAGGCCACGGCGTAACTCCATGGGAACATCGTTGTAGGTGTAGGCAATGCGCTCCACGCTCAGCAATGGGGTGTGGCAGTCAATACCCAGCCACTGGGCCTGCTGCGCATCTGCCAGCACGGCCCGCAGTTTCTCTTCTGCGCGCACCATACGCACGCCAAAGTCCAATTCATACATGGCATACGCTGGGCCGGGGTAATTGGCCATGTGCTGCGCGCTCAAACCTTTGAAGGCAGAGCCGGGCAGCCAGATATCTTCCAAAATGGTGGGCGTTCCTGCAAAGTCCAGCACCCGCCGGGCTTGGATGACGCTGTCGCCTGTGCGCAAGGCCAGCGCGCGCGCCACATCAGCACTGGCGCGCACGCGCTTGCATTCGATGATGCGCCGCTGTGCAGGGCCTTCCTCGTTGGCGTCGCCCTGGTCGGGCAGCAGGCGCAAAAAGCGGTACTGCACCTGTTGTTCGGCATGGGTGGCGACGAAGGTACCCTTGCCCTGGCGGCGCACCACCAAATGCTCGGCCGCCAGTTCATCGATGGCTTTGCGCACGGTGCCCTGGCTGACGCGAAAGCGCGCCGCCAGCTCCATTTCACTGGGAATGGCCTCGCCTGGCTTCCACTCGCCCGCTTGCAGACTTTGCAAAATCAACCCTTTGATCTGCTGGTACAGCGGGCTAAAGGCGGGCGTGCCCGGGCTGGCGCTGCTGGCGGCAGTGCCGGCTTCGGCGGAGCTGGGCGGAGTGTGAGACATGGCGTGGGCGGGCGGGCACGCAGTGCAGGCACTGGAATGGCCGTGGAAATGGCTAATCATATCTTATATAAGACATAAGACAAATTGACGCAGGTCTGATTTCGGCGCTACACTCCGCGCCTGTTTTGCAGGGCGCGTGCTGCTGGTGACAGACGCTGGTGCGGCCTTGCCCCCCACCTTTTTTTACCCCTGATCGGAGTCTCACCATGAGCAAAAAGCCCGTCCGCGTGGCCGTTACTGGCGCTGCTGGCCAAATTGGTTACGCCCTGTTGTTCCGCATTGCCTCTGGCGAAATGCTGGGCAAGGACCAGCCCGTCATCTTGCAACTGCTGGAAATTCCTGACGAAAAAGCTCAAAACGCGCTCAAGGGCGTGATCATGGAGCTGGAAGACTGCGCATTCCCCCTGCTGGCTGGCATTGAAGCCCACAGCGACCCCATGACCGCCTTCAAAGACACCGACTACGCCCTGCTGGTGGGTGCCCGTCCGCGTGGCCCCGGCATGGAGCGTGCTGACCTGCTGGCTGCCAACGCTGCCATTTTCACCGTGCAAGGCAAGGCACTGAACGCCGTGGCTTCGCGCAACGTGAAGGTGCTGGTCGTGGGCAACCCCGCCAACACCAACGCTTACATCGCCATGAAGTCGGCTCCTGACCTGCCAGCGAAGAACTTCACTGCCATGTTGCGTCTGGACCACAACCGCGCTGCTTCGCAAATCGCTGCCAAGACCGGCTGCGCCGTGGGCGACATTCGCAAGCTGACCGTGTGGGGCAACCACTCGCCCACCATGTACGCCGACTACCGCTTTGCCACCGTCAACGGCAAGTCGGTCAAGGAAACCATCAACGACCAAGTGTGGAACGCTGAAGTGTTCCTGCCTACCGTGGGCAAGCGCGGCGCCGCCATCATTGCCGCACGCGGCCTGTCCTCGGCAGCTTCGGCAGCCAACGCAGCGATTGACCACATGCGCGACTGGGCCCTGGGCTCCAACGGCGAATGGGTCACCATGGGCGTGCCTTCCAATGGCGAATACGGCATTCCTGCCGGCATCGTCTTCGGCTTCCCTGTGACTACCGAAAACGGCGAATACAAGATCGTCGAAGGTCTGGAAATCGACGCCTTCTCGCAAGAGTGCATCAACAAGACCCTGGCTGAGCTGCAAGGCGAAGCCGACGGCGTCAAGCACTTGCTGTAAAAAGCATAGCTGCTAGCGCTTGCTAGATAAGGATTTGAGGTGGTTTAAAGCCTCAAATCCTTGCCAGCCAAGCGCGAGCAGCTCTTTTTTTGATAGCTGAGAGCCATGCTGTGGCCCTTGCCATCCAGGCAAAGGCCACAAGATTGTTCCCACCCAGGGTCTTTGTTTTTGCCATTCATGACGCACGCACCCCATCCCCGTGAAATTTTGCTTGGCGCCCAGGCGGGCGTACAGGCGCTGCCTGTGTGCGACCACTACAGCGGCGTGGAAGTGCGTATGCGCAAAAGCCTGCAATTGCAGGCCGAGTTGATGGCCGAGTACGGTCACTGCGTGTTCGATGTCACGCTCGATTGCGAAGACGGTGCGCCCGTGGGCAAAGAGCGTGAACACGCCGCGCTGGTGGCGCAACTGGCGCAGCAGGCCGTGCAAGCGCAGCCCGGCGCGCGCGTGGCGGCGCGTGTGCATCCGGTGGACCACCCGTCGTTTGCTGCGGATATGGACACCATTGCGGGCCAGGCGGCAGCGCAGTTGTGCCACATCATGGTGCCCAAAGTGGAGTCGGTGGAAGACGTGCTGCGCGCCGAAGATGCCTTGCTGGCCGCAGGTGCCGCGCAGTTGCCGCTGCATGTGCTGATTGAATCGCCCGCCGCCGTTCACCGTGCTTTCGAGATTGCCGCCCACCCGCGTGTGCAAAGCATCAGCTTTGGCTTGATGGACTTTGTGTCCGCCCATGGCGGTGCCATCCCGGCTGCGGCCATGGGTGTGGCGGGGCAGTTCAGCCATCCTTTGGTGCTGCGCGCCAAGCTGGAAATTGCCAGCGCCTGCCATGCCCACGGCAAAGTGCCCTCGCACTGTGTGGTCACCGAGTTCACCGACCAGGCTGCCCTTCAGGCCGCAGCCCACCGCGCCGCTGCCGAACTGGGCTACACCCGCATGTGGAGCATCCACCCAGCGCAAATTCGCCCCATCTTGGCCGCCTTTGCGCCCACGCAAACCGAAATTGACGCTGCTGCGCGCATCACTTTGGCCGCTGCCGCCGCCGACTGGGCGCCCATCAGCGTCGATGGCGTGCTGCACGACCGCGCCAGCTACCGCTACTACTGGCAACTGCTGGAGCGTGCCCACCAGACCGCCCGCCCTCTGCCACAGGGGGTGCAGCACTGGTTCTATGATGTGGACTCTTGTTCTCTCTCGTCGCTTCAGTCATGAAAAAGTTTCTCGCCTGCACTTTGTTGTTGATTCCCGCTCTGGTGTGGTCCGCACCCAACCAGCCCAGCGGTAAAGCCGCAGTGCCCAAGGCCTCTGCGAAGGCCGCCTCCAAGTCCAGCAAGTCTGCTGCCAAAAGCACGCCGAAAAAAACCACGGTGGCCAAGGCCGCACCCAAGGCATCTTCGCGTGCTGCCGTGGCCGCAGGCACGGCTGGAGCTGCCGCCGCTGCGGTGGCCGCTGTGTCGCAGGCTGGGCCCGAGTTGGCTCCTGAGCAAATGGCCATTGCCGAGCTGGTGCATACCGGCCAGATGGCATGCGAGCTGGGCGCTTCCGTACAAGTCACCCCAGACAGCAGCGCACCCGGGCATTTTCACGTGAAAGGTAAAGGCTTTGCCTACCACATGGTGCCTGTGGCCAGCCAAACCGGCGCCGTGCGCCTGGAAGACAGCCAACGTGGTGCGGTGTGGCTGCAAATTGCCAACAAGTCCATGCTGATGAACCAAAAATTGGGGCAACGCCTGGCTGATGAGTGCATGAGCCCGCAGCAGTACGAGGTGGCACAGGCCATGAAGATCAATCCGCCACCCAGCCTGCTCGATAAGCCTGCTGACCAGTAACCACCGCGCCGCATCCGCGCCTTGTGCACGGATGCCGGCTGCTTCTTTTTCGCCCCACTATTGAAACCGACTGGAGAAAACACGCCATGTTGAAAGCCTACCGCGACCACGTCGCCGAGCGCGCCGCCCTGGGCATCCCGCCGCTGCCCCTTGATGCAAGCCAAGTGGCCGAGCTGATCGAGCTGATCAAGAACCCGCCCGCAGGCGAAGATGCCTTCTTGCTGGACTTGCTCACGCACCGCGTGCCCCCGGGCGTGGACGACGCTGCCAAGGTCAAGGCTTCTTTCCTCGCTGCCGTGGCGCATGGCGACATCCAGGTGGGCCTGATCTCCAAGGCCAAGGCCACCGAGTTGCTGGGCACCATGGTGGGTGGCTATAACGTGCACCCGCTGATCGAGCTGCTCGACGACGCTGAAGTCGCTGGCGTGGCTGCTGAAGCACTGAAGAAGACGCTGCTGATGTTCGACTTCTTCAACGACGTCGCCACCAAGGCCAAGGCCGGCAACGCCAAGGCCCAGGAAGTGATGAAGAGCTGGGCTGACGCCGAGTGGTTCACCAGCCGCCCCGAAGTTGAGAAAAAAATCACCGTCACCGTGTTCAAGGTGCCCGGCGAAACCAACACCGACGACCTGTCGCCCGCGCCCGACGCCTGGAGCCGCCCCGACATTCCGCTGCACTACCTGGCCATGCTGAAGAACACGCGCCCCGACGCGGCCTTCAAGCCCGAGGAAGACGGCAAGCGCGGCCCGATGCAGTTCATCGAAGACCTGAAGAAGAAGGGCCACTTGGTTGCCTACGTCGGTGACGTGGTGGGCACCGGTT
>JAYRPZ010000099.1:0-4351 GCA_041910915.1 Acidovorax sp. | reverse complement strand
GCTCAACCGGTTTCGCAAGCTGTTGGTGCGCTACGAAAAGCTGGAGCACACCTTTTTGGCGCTCAACCACCTGGCCGCTGCCATCATTACGCTGCGCAAGATCAGGTTGCCCGTTAATATTATTTACGGATAATTCCTTAGTCCATGGCACTTTTTACGACCACGAAGCCAACGAAGGCGGGGGCGTGCTTGACCTGGTGCGCCTCAAAGAAGGCAGCAGCTCCACCCGCGCCGATGCCGCCAAGTGGCTAGAGCGCTGTGGCTTTGTACCGGAGGGTAAAAAATCCAATGGTCACAACCAAAATTTCAAACCCGCACATCCACCAAAAACACCGCATCCATGTTTAGAGCCAGGCCCACGTCATGACGTCATAAAGTCATGCCCCGCCGAGCCGCAAAGCGCTCCCACTGTGGTGGCCACTTACGACTACTGCGACGAAGCCGGGGCGCTGGTGTTTCAGGTGCTGCGCTACGAGCCCAAGACCTTTCGCCAGCGCCGTCCCGAGGGCAGTGGCTGGAGCTGGAGCGTCAAAGGGGTGCGCGTGCTGCCCTACCGCCTGCCTGCCTTGCTAGCCGACCCTGCGGCTACGGTGTTCCTGGTGGAAGGCGAGAAGGATGCTGACCGCTTGGCCGCGCTGGGGCTGGTGGCCACCTGCAATGCTGGTGGCGCTGGTAAGTGGAAGAAAGAACACAGCGAGCACCTGCGCGCGCGCCGCGTAGTGGTACTGCCAGACAACGACGAGGCCGGAGAAAAGCACGCCCAGCAAGTAGAGCGCAGCCTGCGCGGCATTGCCGCTGAAGTGCGAACCCTGGTGCTGCCCGGCCTGCCAGACAAGGGTGATGTGAGCGATTGGCTGGATGCTGGCGGCACGTTGGAGGAACTGCTGGCGCTGGCCAGCACCGATGCAGCTACCAGCGCCACGCAACAAGCCGAGGACGAAGCCAGCGGGCGCAAGCGTGGCCAGACTGATTTGCTGGTGGCCTTTGTGCGCGAGCGCTTTGCCCTGATGCACGACAAAAACGGCGACACCTACGCGCAAGACCACGGCACAGGCGAAGTCGCGCGCACCGCAGGGCGCCAGTTCAAAGACCGCGTGACCGCTGCTTTTTTTCAGCAGCATGGCCTGGCGGTGCGCGAGCAGGCCTGGCGCGAAGCCTTGACCACCGTGCAGGCACTGGCGCGCTACGAAGGCGAGCTGCAAGCGGTGCATATCCGCGTGGCGGGCAGCGATGGGCGCTACTGGGTGGACTTGTGCCAGCCGGGCAACAGCCGCGCCGTAGAAATCGACGCCCAGGGCTGGCGCATCGTGCAGCGCGCGCCCGTGGTGTTTGTGCGCAGCGAATCCATGCAGCCCATGCCAGACCCCGTGCATGGGGGCAGCATCGACGCGCTGTGGAGCATTGCCAACGTGCCCGAAGCCATGCGCCCTTTGGTGCTGGCCTGGCTGCTGGACTGCCTGCGCCCGGACACACCGTTTCCGGGGCTGGAGCTGGTGGGCGAGCAAGGCTGCGGCAAAAGCACCACCGCCGAAGCGCTGCGCCGCCTCATTGACCCCAGCGGCTGCAACCTGCGCAGCGCCCCCAAAAGTATCGAAGATGTGTTCGTTGCTGCCGGGCAAAACCATGTGGTGGCCTACGAAAACATCAGCCACCTGACAGCGCCCATGCAAGATGCGCTGGCCATCTTGTCCACGGGTGGCGGCTTTGCCAAACGCCAACTGTTCACCGACGCGGACGAACACGTCATCAACGTGCGCCGCCCCTGGCTGGTCAATGGCATCTCCATTTGCGTGACCCAGCAAGACTTGGTGGACCGCGTTATCTCGGTGGAATGCCCCGTCATCGAGGTGCGCCAATCCAGCAGCCAGCAGTGGCAAGCGTTTGAGGCGCAGCTACCCCAACTGCTGGGGGCGCTCTACAGCCTGGCCGCCGCTGCCCTGCACGAGCTGCCGCGCGTACATCTTGCCAAGACCGACCGCCCGCGCCTGGTGGAGTACGTCACCTTGGGCATGGCCATGCACCAAGCCAACGAAGAGGACGCCAACGAGTTCCTGGCACAGTTCAAGAAGACCCGCATTGAAGCCGTGGCCCGCACCTTGGATGCCAGCCCGGTGGCCTGCGCTGTGACGGAGTTTCTGGAGTGCAACCCACAGGGCATTGATGCGCCCGTGAAGGTCATCTTGCGCCGCTTGGAGGACTTCAAGCCGATGGGCGCTGACGCCTGGCCGCGCAGCCCCAAAGGACTGGGCGACGCCTTGCGCCGGGCAGCGCCAGCCCTGCGCCAGTTGGGCATCGAGTGCAAGAGCATGGGCAACATTGGCGGCAAGGTGCATTGGGCGCTGCGGCGCACCGCGGGCTCAGCGGACTGACGCGCCCCCCAGCCGCATGACTTCATGACATTAAGACTTTGCCAAGGCTCCAAACATGGGTGAGAAATGCCAACGGCAAAAACAGGTTGGGCGGCTACAGGTGTTTGAGAGCGCAAACCAAGTCATGCAAGTCATGAAGTCATGGGCACACGCGCCGCCTCGGTACAGCTAGTGGTTGCTGCAAGCCTCAACCCCACACTGGCCCACGCAATTACACAGTTTGTTTACCACCATGCCGTAAACGGACTAGAATTCACCCCAACACGGCCCCCTTCAGTGATGTGCTTGCACTAGCTGCTGGGGGTTTTTCTTTGCCTATCCCTGGGCAAAAAGAGTTGCCCAATAAGGGGCCTTTGCTTCCGTTGAACCTTGAAGCCACTGCTCCTGCATTCCCATACCTCTCAGCGTCAGCCCTACATGACTGAGCTGGGGGAAATCATGCAGCAGTGTGTGCACGCGCTGGCTCCAGGTGGAGTTTGGGTTGATTTGCTGCATCAAGTGTTGGCAAATACACAGCAACACAAACGGACGGGACACTAAAAAAGCTGATCCATGAAACGCATCCAATGCGGCTACCGTACCTTGCTTGGGTAACTTTGGCTGGTCCACCACGTTGCGGTTCCACAAGCGGCTGTGGTGCGCACACACGTTGCGCAGGTAATTCAAACTGCGCAGCCAACTGCCCAGCACACTGCCGCTGTCAGCGGGGAGTCCGTAGGACTTGGCAATCTCGTTTTGCTCGGGCTCTTGCAAGCCTGAGAACAGTAATGACATACACCCAAAGTCCCATACTTCACAAGCCACCCAGATCGCCAAAGGCAAGCCATATTTTTTGCGGTTGTGCTCAATAAATTGTTCGCTGCTGCGCTGAATCAAGCGGTCGTGCTTCTTCAGCCAATCCTCATGCGCAGTGAAGCCCGAACGTTTCTTTTTCTGGGTGAAGGTGACGTTGAAGTTGGCGGCATCTTGGTAGGCGAATCTCCCTTTTTCCCCTAGCCGGTAAGACAGATCGACGCGCAGCGCAATCTCAATGCGCTCCAGCGCATCCAGCGCCAGCAGACGCAGGCGTTTGTCAAACACATACAGCGCCACGACATCTTGAAACTGCGTGCCGGGCTTGAACTGGTCCAGCACCACACGCTTGCCTGCAGCATCGTGCTGCCACATGCGCATGTCGTGCCAGTAGCCCGAGAGGCGGTAGTAGCCAATGCGCTCCAGATACTCCAGCGCCTTGGCTGTGTCAGACACCTGCATGCCGCGCTGCTGCAAGATCTGCAACTGCTTGGCATAGCTGCTCCAAGGTTTTTCGTAGCCTGCCATCTGGGCCTCTACCTCTTACTCTGCCACTTGCTCTACCCACGCCTGCGCCAACTGGGTTTGGGTGGTGCGGGATTGGGAGAGCTTTTCCCGCAATTGCTGGCACAGGGCACGCAGTTCGGTGACGCGGGCGACGATGCGGGATTGTTCGGCGAGGGGGGGGAGCGCAACCACAATTGGGTACAGCTTTCTGCCTGAGATAACTGGCTGCGCCGTCGCAGAATCGTTCTCTTTTAAATCTGTACCACGCAATAACCAATACAACCACTTCATATCCAAATAATCTTTTGGATACCGCGTAATAAAGGCATTATCTGTAACCCATGCTTGAGCAGGGGTGAGATGTATCGAACCACAGTAGTAGCCAACACGTCCAATAACTAATGTCGGCTCATAAACATTTGCTTGATCATGATAGCCATTGATACCATTACCCCCGAAAACAGGAATAACTCCACCTGGCGTCATCTGTGCAGCAGTCAATCCATCGCCTGAGCCAATACGGATCAAATCATTAAGTCTCACCGGCTTTGTTGCACAAAGCCCGCCCAAGACGGCATTCCCCTGACCCCAGACGCAGCTATGCAATAGCCATCGTCTCGGGCGTACCCAGCAGCGTGAAGCGGTTGAGCAACGCCACCCGCACCTGCAGCTCAGTCACTTGG